>JAKVKH010000001.1 GCA_022486625.1 Butyrivibrio sp.
CTGTTTCCTCTTTTTATGTGTGGAGAGAAAGATGAGAAGCCGTTATAATAAAAACATATTTCAGATGAGATTCGTCTGTTTGAGGGTCGGATTTCCATAAAGCTGAAAATCATATATAATTAACTTTTAAATGTTTAAGTAACCAAAAAAGGGAGAGCGGAGTGAAGAAAATGTTTAAACGAAAACAACAGACAGACGATGCGCATAGCAAATATCCTATTGCCGGGGTGATCAGCCTGGTCATTCTCATTATGGCAATATTTATTTTGTGTATGAATTCTTTCTACAATGTAGGAGAGCAGGAACAGGCGGTTATTACCATGTTTGGCCAGGTACAGGGCGTAAAAAGCGCAGGTCTATATGCAAAGATTCCATTTATACAGAGAGTACATAAGGTAGATACCACAACACACGGAATGCCGATTGGTTATACCGTAGATCAGGATGCGGGCAGAGACGATGAGGAGAGTGCATCCACGACTACTGTTGCAAATGAATCCACAATGATTACCTCAGATTTTAATTTTGTGAACATAGATTTTTATCTGGAATACAGAGTAAGTGATCCGGTAAAATATCTGTATGCTTCTTCTAATCCGGATTCCGTGCTGAAAAATGAGGCGCAGGCATCTATACGGTCTACCGTTGTAAACTATACTGTAGACGATGTGATTACGACAGGGAAAAGTCAGATTCAGGCAGAAGTCAAAGAGAAGCTGATTGCTGCACTTGCGGAAAATGATATTGGCATTCAGGTCGTGAATGTATCCGTGCAGGATGCAGAACCTCCGACAGATGAGGTCATGCAGGCTTTCAAGGCGGTAGAAACTGCAAAACAGGGTGCACAGACAGCTGCAAATAATGCCAATCAGTATAAAAATGAGAAGATTCCGGCGGCAGAAGCCAGTGCAGATAAGATTACACAGGACGCAGAGGCCAAAAAGGAAGCAAGAATTGCAGAAGCACAGGGACAGGTAGAGCGGTTTAATGAAATGTATGCAGAATACACCAAATATCCGCTGATTACCAAACAGCGCATGTTCTATGAGACCATGGAGGATGTACTTCCGGATCTTAAAGTAATTATTACGGATGGAAATACCCAGACCATGTATCCGCTTGACAGCTTTTCGACGCAGGTTCAGTCAGCAGGAAATGCATCTTCTGCAACAGAAGAATCCAAATAACAGGGAGAACAGAATGAAAAAAATAACAGCGTTTGCACCAAAGGTTCTGCTGACCATAGTTGTTATCGGCCTGATCTTTATTATGGCAGGACCCTTTTATACAGTACCTTCAAATCAGTATGCAGTAATCATGCAGTTTGGCAAAATTGTGAGAGTAGATACCACACCGGGGCTTAAGACCAAGATACCGTTTATTCAGAGTATGACCTATATTCCAAAATCTGTTCAGATTTATGATATTGCTCCATCAGATGTCATTACCAAGGATAAAAAATCGATGATTGCGGATGATTATATTCTCTGGGAAGTAACGGATCCGACGAAGTTTGTAAAATCATTGAACGGTTCCATTTCTGGCGCACAGGACAGGTGCTCCGTAGCAGCCTATAATGCGACCAAGAATATTATCAGTTCCATGTCTCAGGACGATATCATTGCTGCCCGTGGAGAAAAGCTTACGGATATGATTACGGCAGATACAAATCGGAATATCGGTGAATATGGCATTACGATCGTAATGACGGAGATCAAGTCGCTCGACCTTCCGGATGATAATAAAGAGGCTGTATATCAGCGAATGATTTCAGAAAGAAATAATATTGCAGCATCTTATCAGGCGAAGGGTGAATCAGATGCCCAGAAGATAAAGAATGAAACCGATAAGGAAGTTACTGTCATGCAGGCAGAAGCCGGAAAAAAGGCAGCAATTCTGGAAGCACAGGGCGAGTCTGAATATATGAAGACGCTTCAGGACGCATATAATACAGAGGATAAGGCAGCATTTTATAACTATACCAGAAGCCTGGACGCGCTCAGAAATTCCATGAAGGGATCCAATAAAACAATTATTCTGGATAAAGATTCAGAAATTGCCAAGGTACTTTACGGAACAGGTAACTGATATTTTTCAGATGGTTCCGTTCATAATACGTGATATAATAATTTCAGGTGCAGGGGCACCTGAACCTGAAATTATAGATGGTAGGCACGTGATTGTGGCGGAGAGGAACCTGGCATGAAAAAAAAATCTCACGCAAGTCAGGCTAAAAATCCAGGGGATAATAAAAAAATACGGATATCAGGTACCAGATGGTGGAAGAATAACATATGGGTACTTGTGTTCTGTCTTACGGTGTCCACACTGGTATCGTGGGCTTATTTTGATTCGCTTAAGCGACAGTCTGTCAGAAATATTGAAAAAGTCAGTGCGGTGTATGCAGAACGAACAGAAAATCTGATCAATCTGATTTTCCATAAAACAGATGTATTGGCAGCAGTTGTAAAACTGGAAAACGGTAATATTACGGAAAACACCTTCAATGACATTGCCGGGATTGTATATGAGAAAGATTCAGGAATTCGTGGAATTCAGTATATGCCTGGAGCTGTTGTGACTTATTCCTATCCTTTGAGGGGGAATGAGGCAGTGATAGGTAAGAATTTCCTGCAGATTCCGGAACGCAAAAAAGATGTGGAACTTGCGATCAATACCAAAAGCATTGCCCTTTCCGGTCCGTATCATCTGCTTCAGGGAGGGCTTGGTGTTGTTGCAAGAAACCCGGTCTTTCTGACAGATGAGGACGGAGAGGAATATTTCTGGGGGTTTTCGGCAATTGTGCTGGATCTGCCGGATGCGATAGAGCCGGCGGGACTTGACGGCCTCTATGATGCAGGGTACAGATATCAGCTGTTCTGCATAAATGAGAACAATGAGAGAATCGTAATTGCGGGAGATAAAAAGCTGAAATCCGGGAATGCAATATGCAGAGCCATTACGGTCCCTCATCATGAATGGACGCTGGTGCTGACAGAACGTTATCCATGGGTGAATTTTATTCGGACATGCGTACTGGAACTGGTTGGTATTTTTCTGTCTTTGATTCTCTGGCGCATGCATTGTATCATGATGCAGAAAAATATGGCAATCAGGGCCAAGAACAGATTCTTTTCCGATATCAGCCATGACATGCGGACTCCGTTGAATGCTGTAATCGGTTTTTCCATGCTGGCGAGAAATCCCGGCGTGAGTGCTGCGCAGAAGGACGAATATCTGGATCAGATCAATTCTGCAGGAAGGCTGATGCTCGATCTGGTAAATGATACACTGACTATATCCAAGGCAGAAAGCGGGAAGCTGCAATTGCAGCTGAAGCCGGTATCGACGTCAGAACTGGGAAGAACAATTCTGTCGCCCATTCAGGAACTGGCTCAGCAGAAGGGCGTCACACTCATTATTGACAAAGCGGGGTATCGGCCGAGGACAGTAATGGCCGATCAGCTGAATCTTCAGAAGATCTTTCTGAATATCCTGAATAACGCGGTAAAATTCACGCCGCAGGGCGGAACAGTTACTGTCAGAATATGGGATGAAGCAAATGAATCCGGGGATCCGGAGCTGGCTGTCAGTATCAGCGATACCGGAGTCGGGATCAGCCCGGAATTCATGCCGCATTTGTTTGAACCTTTTGCACAGGAGAGACGAAAGGGCTATGAAAATACAGGAACAGGTCTGGGGTTGACCATCGTAAAGCAGATTGTGGAACTGATGGGCGGAAGAATCACAGCAGAGAGCAGGGAGGGTGAGGGAACTACATTTAAAGTATACCTTCGCCTTCAGGAGACAGCGCAGCGGTCGGAGGAGAAGGCAATACCGGCAAAAGAAGGTGCTGAGGTGAATCCGGAGGTACTTAAAGGCAGGAAAATTCTGGTCTGCGAAGATAACCGGATGAACCGGGAGATTGCAGAAACATTGTTGCAGAATCTCGGGATGGAAACGGTTATGGCAGAAAACGGGCAGGAAGGCGTGCAGCGTTTTGCAGAGAGCATGCCGGGTGAATATACAGCCGTGCTGATGGATATCAGAATGCCGGTCATGGACGGTTATGAGGCGGCGAGACAGATCCGTAAAATGAACCGGGAAGATGCCATGCGGGTTCCGATTATTGCAATGAGCGCTGATGTATATGCAGAGGATATCAGCAGATGTGCGCAGGCCGGAATGAACGGGCATATTGCCAAACCGGTGGATCCGCGCAGACTGACAGCAGAACTGGTTGCATGGATTCAAAAATAATATTTCAGGGGTAAGGCAGAAATATGTTATCAGATCAGCAGGGAAAACAGATAGATGAATATGTACCGGATTATTGTGTCTTTGATCTGGAAACGACGGGAATATCCGTAGCGACGGACAATGTGATCGAAATCTCGGCGGTGAAGGTAAAGGGCGGGAAGATCATTGATGAGTTTACATCGCTTGTCAATCCGGGCCGGCCGATTCCTTTTGGTGCCAGTCAGGTCAATCACATTACGGATGAAATGGTGGAGGATGCACCGGAATTTGCAGAGGTTTTGCCTGAATTTCTTGCATTTGCCGGAGATGGTATCCTGGCAGGGCATAATATCCGTACTTTTGATATGGGCTTTATTTACCGGGACTGCAGGAACTTTTTTCATCAGGTACCAGACAATGACTATGTTGATACATTCAGTCTCGCAAAGGCATGCCTTCCGGCGCTGCATCATCACAGACTGACGGATCTTGCGGCGTATTACGGTATTGCGACGCAGGGTGCGCACAGGGCCTTAAATGACTGTATTATGAACCAGCAGGTATATGAGTTTCTGGGAAAAGAACTGCAGAAGGGTACGGCAGAACTCAGAAGATGTCCGAAATGCGGAAAACTCATGAAACTCAGAAATGGAAAGTTCGGTGCTTTTTACGGGTGCAGTGGTTTTCCTGACTGCAGGTACACAGAAAATGTCTGAGTCTGAGCTGTATGGTTAATGTCAGAGCGGCGCAGTTGCAGGATCTTTTGGAATTGTAATCACCGCGCGGGTTCCCTTACCCGGAGTGCTGGTGATGGTAAGACTGCCGTGGCACATGTCTGCAAGGCGGGAGCGCACATTGGAAATGCCGATGTGAGAGCGGCCGTCCTGCGGGATGGTATCCGGATCAAAACCAATTCCGTCATCTTCAATGATAATCATAATATTTTCAGAATCTTCGCAGGTGGAAATAGAAAGTGTTCCGCCTGCTTCTTTTTTCATAAGACCATTTCGCACAGCATTTTCAGCAATCGGCTCCAAAGTAAGCGCAGGAATCATGAAATTGTCGGAATGAATATCATAGCGGACAGTCAGTTTATCTCCAAAGCGCCTTTTTTCAAGAGCCAGATAATTTCCGGTGTGTTCCAGCTCACGCCGGAAAAGGATCGGGACATTCGTAGTGAGTGAATCAAGATTTCCACGCAGATATTCAGCAAATTCGATTGTTGCAGCTTCTGCTTCAGGTGCTTTTCCATGGCAGAGCTCCTGAATGACGGCGAGGGAATTGAAGAGAAAATGAGGCTGAATCTGGCTCATCATGATGGCGACTTTTGCCTGAGTCAGTTTATTTTCCTGTTCGGCCATGACTCTGGTCTGATCTATCTGCAGGAACAGGAAGATCAGAATCAACGCAATGGTATCCGCGCAGTACTGCAGAACAAGGCCGTAGATAAAACTTTGAATTGTCAGTGCGGAAACAGGCAGGAGAAGATAAACCCATAATGGACAGATCTCCTGAGGAGCGAGTCTTTTACGGTGAAGGATCAGCAGAATGGAGTCGAAGACAAGGCAAAGCAGCGGACCGATCTGCGAAAGCCAGAAGAGCGCAGCACGGTGATAGATATTATGTGAATCAATGTAATATATGATCGGAATAAACTGATTGATGATCAGCAGTATTTCGGAAATCAGACTGGAAACAATGCTCAGACGCAGGGGCATCAGCGATACTTTTGACTGTTTTGACAGATAGAGCGTGAGATAACAGGTAAAACAGATTACAAGAAGGTAATTGATGGAAAAGGAGCTGAAGTTGAACAGGCGCACACTCCACCAGTATCCGGCTCCGGAATGTCCACGGGTAAAAAGAGCAGCGACATCAGAGAGTGAGGCTGCAGTATTACATATGAGCATATACAGAAAAAATCTGTCACATTTTTCACTGATCCTTTTTTCAAGAAAGAGACACAGGATAATAAAAATGGACATGACAGATCCCCATAATTCAAGAGATGCATTGATGTAGCTGGTGACGGACATGGTGAAACCTCCCTGTGATGTGAGGACATAAATGTATACATCTTTTTTCAGTATAAGCTTTTTTTGTGGGATTAGAAAGATGCGGTCATGACAGAATAAAGGGATGAAAAAGTAATTCTTCACAGAATTTTGCAGGGATCTCTGTGTACTTTTCTGCTTGCATATTGAAATAAAATATTTATAATCAATAATATAAAATATTTACATGGAAATTTATATAAATTTACACAGACCGGAACCACCAGAAGGATATGGCAAAGAGGAGCAGTCATGAAGATTAATATCAGACAGATCAGTGAAGCAACGGGTTTTTCTCCCGCAACGGTATCCAATGCACTGAATCATAAAAAAGGCGTAAACCGCGAAACTGCGGAAGCAATTTTCAAGGCGGCCAGCGAAATGGGGTATATCAGTGCCGGAGAAAATCACAAAATTCGTCTTGTGATCTACCGCAGAAACGGGATGATCATTGATGGAACACCTTTTTTCACCCAGCTGATTGATGGTTTTGAGAATGAATGCAGACAGGCCGGATTTGAAATGTCCATTGTCTATCTGGACAGACGCTCAGAGGATTATGAGCAGCAGGTGCAGGAACTTATTTCTGATCCATCTACGGGAATCGCACTGCTGGGCTCCGAACTGACGGGGAATGATTTTGAGGTGTTCCGCAGTGCAAGGTGTCCGATGATTACCTTCGATTATTTTGATGAAGAGATGCAGTTCAGCGGCATTGTCATCAACAACATTGATTCGGCAAGGGCTGCAACAGGCTATCTTCTCCGCATGGGACATAACCGGATCGGGTATCTGTGCGGAAACTTCCGGATCAGGGCATTTCAGGAACGTGAAGCCGGATACCGTATGGCAATGTCGGCTGCCGGGGCGCCTGTGCAGGAGGAATACCGGATGGAGCTGTCCACGACCATGGACGGTGCCTATGCAGATATGAAGAAGTTTCTTGCGGAAAAGAAAAAGCTGCCGACAGCTTTTTTCTCTGATAACGATATGATCGCTCTTGGCGCAATGAAGGCCATGCAGGAAGCCGGGATTCGGATTCCGGAGGACGTTTCCGCCATCGGATTTGATGATCTTCCCTACAGCGAGATCTGCTCACCGAGGCTGACCAGCCTGAAGGTGCCAAAGCAGGAGATGGGCGCCGCCGCTGCGAAATGCCTGATCGAAGTATTAAACGGGGAACATCCGGCGAAGACAAAAACAGAAATCTGTACAGAGTTTATAGAACGGGATTCCGTTCAGAAAAAGGAGAAGACAGAATGAAAAAGCAGATTAAAATCGGATTTGCACCAACGAGAAGAAGTATTTTTTCCGCACCGGATGCTTTGAAATATGCGGATCTGACGAGGAAAAAGCTGGATGAACTCGGAATAGAATACGTGGATATCAGGGACTGCAACGAAGAAGGACTGCTCTATGATGACGAGGGACTTGCAAAGATTGCAGAGAAATTCAGGAGAGAAAAGGTAGACGGTTTGTTCCTGGCACATGAGAACTTCGGAACGGAATATGAATGTGCAAGACTGGCAAAGGAGCTCGGTGTGCCGGTGCTGCTGTGGGGGCCAAGGGATGAAAGACCAGATGAGAAGGGCGTACGCCTGCGGGATTCCCAGTGCGGACTCTTTGCAACAGGAAAGGTGCTCAGGAGATTTCAGGTACCGTTTACCTATATGACGAACTGCAGGCTGGATGACCCGGAGTTTGCACGCGGTATCAGAGACTTCGTTGCAGTCTGCAGCGTGGTAAAGACGTTCCGCCATATCCGCATTCTGCAGATCGCACCAAGACCGTTCGATTTCTGGTCCACGATGTGCAATGAAGGAGAACTTCTGGAGAAATTCAATATTCAGCTCTCACCCATTCCGATGACGGAACTGACAGAGGCGGTAAAGGCAGCCAAAAAGGAAAAGACCGGTGTGCAGAAGACAGTCAGCTACTGCAGAGACTGCATGAATGTGGAGATCAGTGAAGAACAGCTTGAAAATGTGGCAGCCTTAAAGGAAGCCATGGAAGCGCTGGTTAAAAAGTACGGCTGCAATGCGATTGCAATTCAGTGCTGGAATGCACTTCAGACAGAACTCGGCATTATGCCGTGCGCGGCAAACTCCCTGATGAATGAGGAGGGAATCCCGACGGTGTGCGAGACGGATATTCACGGTGCGATTACCGCACTGATGGCGGAAGCTGCAGCAATGGGCGAGCAGAGAAGCTTCTTTGCAGACTGGACGGTTAGACATCCGGATAATGAGAACGGTGAGCTCCTGCAGCACTGTGGTCCGTGGCCGATTTCCGTTGCAGGAGAAAAGCCTACAATCACCTATCCGCTGGCCTTTGATCATCCGGGCGCAGTTGCTGCCGAGGCAAAGCACGGTGATGTGACACTTTGCAGATTCGATGGTGATAACGGAGAGTATTCCCTTCTTCTGGGACATGCGAAGGGAATTGACGGCCCATACACCAAAGGAACATATCTCTGGGTGGAAGTGGAGAACTGGAAACGTCTGGAGGCAAAGATTGTGGAAGGACCATATATTCATCACTGTGTCGGCATTCACAGAGACATTGTTCCGGTACTGTATGAAGCATGCAAATACATCGGTGTGAAGCCGGATCTCTATGATCCGATCGAAGAACAGGTGAAGGCATATCTCAGAGGAGAGTGAGGCAGAAATGAAAACAAATGAATTAAATGCACTTGCATATGAACTCAGAAAAAATGTGATGGACATCATAAAGGCGGGAAAAGGCGGGCATATCGGCGGTGATATGTCAGTCATGGATACACTTGTGACACTGTATTTCCATGAAATGAATATATCTCCGAAAAATATGGATGATGCAGGCAGAGACCGCTTCATTATGAGCAAGGGACATTCCGTGGAGGCGCTTTATGCAGTGCTTGCCGGAAAAGGCTTTTTTCCGTTGGAGGAAGTTCTTTCCAAATTCTCACAGTTCGGTTCTGAATTTATCGGTCATCCGAACAATCATTTGCCGGGCATTGAAATGAATTCCGGATCACTCGGGCATGGTCTTCCTGTTGCAGTCGGCATGGCGCTGGCGGGTAAGATGAATCATCAGAATTACCGTGTCTATGTGGTTATGGGAGACGGCGAGCTGGCAGAAGGATCTGTCTGGGAAGGCGCGATGAGCGCGCATAACTATAATCTGGACAATCTGTGCGCGGTGGTAGACCGCAACAGACTGCAGATCTCCGGCGGAACGGAAGAGGTCATGAAGCAGGACAGTCAGGTGGAACGCTGGAAGGCTTTCGGCTGGAACGTGATCGACGTAAAGGACGGCAACAATATTCAGGAACTGGAAGATGCATTTGCAGCGGCAAGACTCTGCAAGGGCAGCCCGACCGTACTGATCGCCAATACAGTAAAGGGATGCGGTTCCTCAGTCATGGAAAATAAAGCTTCCTGGCATCATAAGGTGCCGACGCAGGAGGAATATGAACAGATCATGAAAGATCTGGAAGCCAGAAGGGAGGTTTTCTGCCATGAATAAGATCACCAACAGACAGGTCATCTGCGAGGTTCTGATGGAACGCGCAGCGCAGGATAAGGATATTGTGGTACTCTGCTCCGATTCAAGAGGCAGTGCGTCCATGACGCCGTTTACGGAAAAGTTCCCGGAGCAGTTCGTGGAAGCAGGAATTGCAGAGCAGGATCTTGTCGGAATGGCAGCAGGGCTTGCAAAGTGCGGTAAGAAATCCTATGCTTTTTCACCGGCATGTTTCCTTTCCACCAGAAGCTATGAGCAGTGCAAAATTGATTGTGCCTATTCCGATACCAATGTCAAACTGATCGGGATCAGTGGCGGCATCAGCTACGGTGCGCTCGGCATGAGTCATCACAGCGCACAGGATATTGCGGCGCTTTCCGCCATTCCGAACATGAGAGTCTATCTGCCAAGCGACAGGCATCTGACGAGACACCTGATAAATGCACTTCTGGAGGATCAGAAATGTGCCTATGTCAGAACCGGCAGAAATGCGGTGGAAGATGTCTATGAAAGTGATGAAGCCTGCCCGTTTGTCATGAACAGAGCCAATGTACTGATGGAAGGTGACGATATCGCCATTGTTGCAGCAGGGGAGATGGTATATCCTGCGGTGAAGGCTGCAGAGCTTCTGGAGGAAAGCGGAATTCACGCTTCGGTTACAGATATGTACTGTATCAAACCGCTGGATACCGAAACACTTCTGAAGGTTGCAGGAAACGCAAAGGCAGTCATCACGGTGGAAGAGCATTCTCCGTTCGGCGGACTCGGTTCGATGGTGGCACAGGTTATAGGAGAACACTGCCCGAAGACGGTAAAATGTCTGGCACTTCCGGATGCACCGGTCATTACGGGTACTTCACAGGAAGTATTTGATTATTACGGTCTGAATGCAGCAGGCATTGCACAGACAGCGAAAAAAATACTGGGTTAAAATACCGGAATAAAAGGAAAACGTATGGACAGGTATATCATTGGAATCGACCAGAGCACACAGGGAACGAAGGCCATGGTATTCGATGAAAACGGCAGGATGCTCTGCAGAGAAGACCTGCGGCACCGCCAGATCATCAACGAAGCCGGCTGGGTGGAGCATGACCCTGAAGAAATCTGGAAAAATACGCTGCAGGTGGTGAAAAATGCGGTAAACCGTGCAGATATTAACATGGATAAAATCTGTGCAGTCGGTATCAGCAACCAGAGAGAAACGGTTGCTGCATGGAACCGCGTCACAGGAGTGCCTGTCTGCAATGCAATTGTGTGGCAGTGTGCAAGAGGAGAGCAGATCGCTGAGCGCATAATAAAAAGCGGCGCCGGTGAAATGATCCGTGAGAAAACAGGACTTCCGCTCTCGCCCTATTTCTCGGCTGCCAAGATGGCCTGGATCATGGAAAATGTACCGGAAGCAAAGAAGCTTGCAGCAGAAGGAAATCTCTGTCTTGGTACGATGGACAGCTATCTGGTGTACCGGCTGACAAAAGGGACACGTTTTCAGTCTGATTACTCCAACAGCTGCAGAACACAGCTCTTTAATATCCAGACGCTTTCCTGGGACAGCGATGCCGCACAGATTTTTGGGGTGCCGCTGCAGGCACTGCCGCAGGTAACACCTTCTGACGGAGATTATGGAACCACGGATTTTGATGGATTTCTGCCGCATACAGTTCCGATCTGCGGTGTAATGGGAGACTCTCATGCAGCACTGTTTGGGCAGGGATGTCTCAGTCCCGGAATGATCAAGGCAACCTATGGAACCGGCTCCTCCATTATGATGAATGTCGGCGGGCAGCCTGTCCGGTCGGCACATGGCGTGGTATCGTCACTTGCGTGGTTCATGGACGGCAGGGCGCAGTATGTGCTGGAAGGTAATATCAATTATACCGGCGCAGTCATCAGCTGGCTTGTGGATGATCTGCAGCTGATTCATTCGCCCGGGGAGGCAACAACGCTTTCACAGCTGGCCAATCAGAAGGATCACGCATATGTTGTTCCGGCATTTACAGGACTTGGAGCGCCTTACTGGGATGCGAAGGCATCAGCAGCGATCATCGGCATGACGAGAACAACCGGCAGAAATGAAATCGTGAAGGCAGCAGTGGAATGCATTGCCTACCAGATTGCCGATATTGTACGGCTGATGGAAGAGGATGCGGGAATTCCGGTCAGGGAGCTGCGGGTTGACGGAGGCCCCACCGGGAATCCGTATCTGATGCAGTTCCAGGCGGATATTCTGTCAAAGCAGGTTCTCGTCCCGGATGCGGAAGAACTTTCCGGGATCGGCGCGGCATACTGCGCCGGCATTGCGGCAGGAATCTATGACAGGAAAGAAATTTCCGGCAGAATTCATCGGAGCTGCTATCATCCGCAGATGGAGGAAACGCTACGGAAGGAAAAGCTCATTGGATGGGACCGCGCGGTTAAAATGGTACTCAGCGGAGGGAAACGCACATGAAGGAAGAACTTTTATTCGGCGCAGCTTATTATCCGGAATATATGCCGTATGACAGAATTGATACTGATTTTGCCATGATGAAGAAGGCAGGGATGAATGTCATCCGTGTCGCGGAATCCACCTGGAGTACGCTTGAACCATCAGACGGCACCTTTGATTTTCATTATATTGATCTGATTCTTGAGAAGGCGGCAGCGTATGATCTGCAGGTCATTGTGGGAACGCCGACCTATGCGATTCCTTCCTGGATGGAAAAAGAGCATCCGGAGGTCATGGTGACAACGGCGCAGGGAAGACAGACCTATGGCAGACGTCAGATCATGGATATCACGGATCCGGTATTCCTAAAGTATGCGGAGCGTGTCATCCGTACGCTGATCTCACATGTGGCGGAGCACCCCTGTGTGATCGGCTATCAGATTGACAATGAGACCAAATATTATGAGAATTCGTCTCCGGAACTGCACAGAAGATTTACGGAACATATGAAGCAGAAATTCGGGACAACGGATGCACTGAACAGGGCCTACGGTCTTGCCTACTGGAGTAATTCCATTTCTGACTGGAAGGATTTCCCTGATCCGGACGGGACGATCAATGCGGGAATTGCCGGTGAATATGACAGATTCCGGAGGCATCTTGTTACGCAGTATCTGCAGTGGCAGGCGGACATTGTATCCGGCTATCGCCGTCCGGATCAGTTCATCACGCAGAACTTCGATTTTGAATGGAAAGGCTATTCCTATGGTGTGCAGACGGATGTCAATCATCAGGAGGCATCGGCGGCAGTGACGCTGGCCGGGTGTGATATCTACCATCCGTCGCAGGATGAACTGACCGGTGCGGAGATCGCATTTGGCGGAGATTCCACGAGGAGTCTGAAGATGGCCCCCTATGTGACGCTGGAGACTGAAGCGCAGGCTTTTAAGGAATGGACGCCGTATCCGGGACAGCTCCGGCTGCAGGCATACAGCCATCTTGCAAGCGGTGCTAAAGGGCTTATGTACTGGAACTGGCATTCCATTCATAACAGCTTTGAAACCTACTGGAAGGGAGTACTGAGCCATGATCTGGAGGAAAATCCGGTGTATCACGAGGCAGAGAAAATCGGTGCCGAGTGGAAAAAAATCGGACAGGAACGCCTGCAGATCACGAAGCAGAACAGGATCGCGCTTGTGACGGACAACCATTCCCTGACTGCGCTCAAGTGGTTTGGAATCGATCAGAAGACGACCTATAACGACGTCGTGCGAACCGTGTATGACAGTCTGTATGAACTGAATCTGGAATGTGATATCGTCGATGTGAATGCGCTGCAGACGGACCGCTATGATATGATCCTTACGCCGGCGCTTTACAGTGCAACAGAGAAGACCATCAGTCAGCTGAAACAGTTTGTGGAAAAAGGCGGTGTCCTTGTCAGTACGCTCCGGAGCTTTGTGTCAGATGACCATTTCAGTGTATATGCGGACAGAGCGCCGCATGGTCTGACAGATGTATTCGGAATGTACTATCAGGAAATTGCAGCTCCCGGAAAAACCATGATTGATGGTGCAAAGGCACAGTTCATGCTGGAACTTTTAAATCCGGCAGCGGATACTGTTTTCGTTTCTTATGAGCATAAATACTGGGGCAGCTATGCCGGTATCACGCAGCATGCCTTTGGCAGCGGAACTGCGTTTTATATCGGAACATACCTGGACAAGGCGGCAATGAAGCCGGTTCTGAAAAAGGCAGCGCAGAAGATGCGGACGCTCCCGGAGCAGTATACAAATCCGGTGATGAAGGATGCGCAGGAGAAATTCGGGTTTCCGCTGATTCTTCGAAGCGGTGTGAATGCAGAAGGGAATAAGTTGCATTATGTCATGAACTACAGTGAGGAAGATATGGCGGTCCGGATGCCGTATGCACATGTAAAAGACCTGGTGACAGGTACAGAGTATCAGCAGGGAGATGAACTGAAGCTGAAGGACTGGGATGTGTGTGTGCTTCAGGAACTGTGACAGGTAAATTCAGGAAGGAAGAGGAATCTATGGGAACAGCAGATTATAAAGCGCAGGTGGAACGCTGGGGAATACAGGAAATTACCCTGAAAGGGAAGACAGAGGGGAATCCCTTCACGGATTATACGATCCGGGGTGTCTTTACCGGGAAAAGTGAGACAGTGGAAGCAGACGGTTTCTATGACGGAGACGGCACTTATAAGGTCAGATTCATGCCCTCCTTCGAAGGAGAGTACCATTTCAGGGCAGAAGGAAGCTTTGCAGAAGATGCTGCGGAAGGTGACTTTACCGTAATACCTGCAGGGAAGGGAAATCACGGACCTGTCAGAACGGTCAATACCTATCACTTTGCCTATGAGGACGGAACTCCTTATTATTCCATCGGAACGACCTGCTATGTATGGGCACTGCAGTCTGATGAACGGATCAGCCAGACACTCGAAACGCTCAAAAAGAGCGCATTCAATAAAATCCGTTTCTGCATTTTTCCCAAGCATTATGCGTATAACCTTGGCGAACCGAGGTCCTATCCGTATGAAGGAACACCGATGGATTCAAGCGTACTGAATACTGAGAACTTTTTTGCCTATACGGGGAAAACAGAAGGGAACAGCTGGGATTTCTACCGTTTCAATCCGGCACATTTCCGGCATCTGGAATACTGCATCGGAGAACTTGAACAGATGGGCATCGAGGCAGATCTGATCGTCATGCATCCGTATGACAGATGGGGGTTTTCACAGATGCAGGCGGATCAGGATGATCTGTACTGGAAGTACGTGATTGCAAGATTTGCAGCCTTCCGGAATGTATGGTGGTCGCTTGCCAATGAATACGACCTGATGGCAGCCAAGAAGATTACAGACTGGGAGCGGATCGCAGGGATCATCTGCGAAAAGGATCCGTATCAGCATCCGAGATCCATTCATAACTGTATGGCGATGTATGATCACACGAGACCATGGATTACGCACTGCAGCATCCAGCGGCAGGATCTGTACAAGACAACGGAGCTTGTGAATGAATACCGGATGCGTTATCACAAGCCGGTGGTCATGGATGAGATTGCCTATGAAGGCGATATCCAGTATGGCTGGGGGAACATCAGCGGTGAAGAACTGGTCAGAAGATTCTGGGAAGCAACCTGCAGAGGCGGCTACGCAGGACACGGCGAGACCTATATGAGCCCGGATGATGTACTGTGGTGGTCTCACGGCGGCGTTCTGCACGGCGAGAGCCATAAGAGACTCGGGTTCCTGCATCAGATCATGTGTGAGACTCCCGGAATCGGACTTCGTCCTTATGAAAAGTGTTCCTTCGATGAGACAGTTGCAGTTCCGGAAGATGTGATGATGAGCTTTGCACCCGTCAAGGATTATTATCTGTATTATTACAGCTTCATGCGGCCGCGTTTCAGAGAATTCTATTTTGATGATACGACAAAGTTCCGGGTCAGAGTTCTTGATACCTGGAACATGACGATTGAAGACAGAGGGATCTGCAGCGGGCGCTTTAAGATCGACCTGCCGGGCAGGGCATACATGGCGATTCAGCTCCGCAAAGCGGAGTAAATGAAAAGGTTATCCGGTTTATGACAGGCAGTCACGGTTTCGTGGCTGCCTGTTTTTGACTTGAGAAAATGATTCAGAAGGTATAATATGATGCAAAACGTTTATCAGGGAGAGAGCAAAATGGAATTAACAACGAAACGTCTGATTTTACGCCACTGGAAGGAAACGGATGCAGACAGTCTATATCAGTATGCAAAAGATCCTGATGTAGGACCTGTTACGGGATGGCCTGCGCATAAGAATGTTCAGGAAAGCTGTGATGTAATCAGAAATGTTCTCAGCGCAAAGCAGTGCTATGCTGTCTGTCTTAAAACAGATGGCAGGGCAATCGGAAGTATTGAACTGATTCTCAATGGTCGCACAGATATGACAGAACGGGAAGATGAATGTGAACTTGGGTTCTGGCTGGGACAGGATTTCTGGGGGCAGGGCATTATGCCTGAAGCTGCCGGAGAACTTTTGCGTTATGGATTTGAAGATCTGCACATGCAGACCATCTGGTGCGCATATTATGATGGAAACGTCAAATCAAAGAGAACACAGGAAAAAATTGGTTTTATATATCATCATACCATCAATAATGTTTTGGTTCCGCTTATGCACGAAACCAGAACCTGTCATGTAAACTGCATGACAAAAAAACGCTGGCTTGAAATCAACGCGCAGGAGAAAGCGAGTTTGGGAGAGAAAAAGTCATGAAATATGAAATCAGAAATGCAGCTCATGAGGACTTTTTACAGGTTGCTGAATTCTTGAAATCCGGTATCGTCACATAGAGTCGCCGGCACATGTGACCCGCGAAGTGATTTTTGGGGATTCAATGACTGTGGATGAGAACTACAGAGGTCGCGGAATCGGGCATCAGTTTTTGACATGCTCAGAGAGCTGAAGCAGGAAAAAGGACTGGATGGAATTGAGCTTCAGGTGAATGCCGGAAATCGATTAATATGTAACTGATGGAAGATGAATGAAAGTCGTTGACAGAATGTATGGTATCCGGTAATATCTCTTTCTATGGAGCAGGTATGGTTTCATATCTGCTCCGTTTTTCTGAAAGCAGACCTTTGGGGCACTGCTTTTCGTGTGGGCATTTCGCCCGGATTTTCACTGCTGTTGTAGCGTTATAGAACTGACGTATTGCATGAACTTTTTATGAGCTTTATTCGTGTGCTGCGCCTGTTTATGGCGTTGCAGAATGTCCCGGATGGCGTGCTCAGATTCCTTAAGTTCGTAGAGAATATGAATACAGCAGAAGTAAGAGAAGATGCACTCCTTGCCAGAATCCGCAGCAGGATTCTAAAGGAACGTGTCAGCAGGGAAGGGAGGCAGGAATATATCATGATGCAGATGTTTTATAATGATGCACTCCGGAAAGGCGGCGAAGAAGGTCGCAGCGAAGGCGAGAACCGCAAGCTGATCAGTCTGGTCTGTCGTAAACTGTTGAAGCACAGGAACGCGAAGCAGATTGCCGAAGCGCTTGAAGAAGATCCGGTGTTGATTGAGAAGATTGTTGCTGCAGCAGAGCAGTGTGCACCTGACTATGATGAAGATAAGGTGTATGAGGTATTGATGAAAGAGTGATCCGGCTTCTGCTTTGACTGACGGGAGAGAAAGCGGGCCGTATCCGGAAATTCCGGGCAGGATTTATCCCTTCCGAAATGAACTCCGGTATGCATTCGGCGTCTGGCCGGTCAGCTTCTTGAACTGTTTATGGAAGTAGGTATCGTTGGCAAAGCCGCAGGAGGATGCCACGACGGACAGTGGCTGATCTGTGGTGGACAGGAGTTTCCTGGCAAGGGCAATGCGCTCTTCATTGATATAGGAGGAGAGAACTCCGCCTGTTTCCTTGTGGTACAGGTAGGACAGATAATCAGGTGACATATGTACGGCAGCTGCAATGCTGTTCCGGTCCAGATCCGGATCAGCAAGGTGGCTGCCGATATATTTGCGTACGGTTGAGACCGTTGAATCCGGTGCGGACTTCTGCTCGATCAGGGCCGAAAAGGCATGGAAGGTACGATCCGCCCAGTGCAGGAAGTTATCTGCAGAGGATGTGATCTGTGCCGGTGAAGACGGCACATCAGAAAGAGAGAGCGCTTCATCAATCGGAATCATCCGTTCCGAGAATAATGCGAAAATTATGTGAACCAGCTGATAATAAGACATCATCAGATATCTGGAGGAATATACGGAAGAGGTACCCAGTTTGTGACGAAGTTCCAGCATGACATCATCCGGGCGTCCCTGTACAAGCCATTCTCCCCATTTCCGGAGCAGGTCGTTCTCAAAGATCACGCCGGATTCTGAGCCGGGTACCGACTGTGTCAGCACGGGGATTACGGTACTGGTTTCGGACAGAATCTGCATGGAATAGCGTTTTAACAGTTCATAGGCATAGGCCGCAGAATAGAGCGGGGCATCGGAAAATGTGTACAGGACGAAGCGGAAAGCAGGAAACTCCGCAGACAGTGCCTGTACGAACTGCGTAAAAGAAGCATTTGCCGCACCGGTGTCTTCTGTAACTGCAGGGTCAAGACAGAGCATGAAACCCAAATCATTCAGATCCACAATGGCAGAATGGTCTGCATTCTGAAAACAGTGCGCAAACAATCCGGAAATTCTGCCAAAGGGAAGGCCTTCTGCAGCTCCGGCTGAAGAAGCTGTGCTGCTCAGCGGCGCAGCGCTTAAGTAACAGTAATGATAGCATTCAGAAAGCGCATCATCGGGAATATCATGTGTACTCAGATACTCAGCAATTGCATCCTGGTCCGCTTCGATCGCACCGCGAAAGAGTTCCCGGAAGAACGTCTGAATTCGAAGTTTTGCGGCAGCTTCTGCAGAAGCTTTACTGTCAGTGACCTTCTGCAGT
The DNA here is from genome assembly GCA_022486625.1 of Butyrivibrio sp. GTDB lineage: Bacteria > Bacillota > Clostridia > Lachnospirales > Lachnospiraceae > Butyrivibrio. The sequence goes on from JAKVKH010000001.1 coordinate 18,693, forward strand.
GCATCCTTTAAGGTCTGCGTCAGTTCGCCGGTGTCGGCGGGTTTTAAGACATAGCGGAAGACCTGCAGGCCGATGGCATCCTGTGCATAACTGAAGTTTGCATGACCGGTCAGCAGGACATTGATGGATTCATAGCCGTTATCCCTGACCCAGCGGATCAGGTCAAGCCCTGATTCACGCGGCATCTCCACATCGGACAGCAGAATGTCCACAGGAGAAGTTTCAAAGACCTTTCTGGCCTGATCTGCACTGTAGGCAGTATATACCTGTGTAATGCCGAGTGCATTCCAGTCAACATTACTCCTGATTCCCTGTGCAATAAAATATTCATCATCTACAATTAAAATGGCGGGCATAATCAACCTCCGGGCAGTTATTCTGCCTGTTTATCCATGGGACGTATAGGCTCGTATGCAATGTATGGAATATCAATTTCCGTGCAGGCACCCATGCCGGGTGTATTTGAGAGCTGCAGCCGTGCGCTGTCGTCGTAATACAGTTTGATCCGTTTGACCAGATTGTATATTCCGATGCGTTTTCCGGCAGACAGATCGGCGGAGTGACAGTCTTCATTCTGATAGCTCTGCAGAATTTCCTCCGGATATCCATCTCCCGAATCAATGTGTGTCAGGTGAAGTCTTCTGGCGTTCTCAGACCCTGTTACCTGCGCACGGATGATGACGGTCAGCGGTTCACCCATGACCAGGTTATGTTTGAAGGTATTTTCCGTGATCATGAGAAGAATCAAAGGGAATACCACTGCATTTCTGGCCTGCGGATCTATTTCAGGCCGATAGGTGATACAGTCCGGGAAGCGGAGCCTGGTCAGTTCAATATAGTTTTCCACATAGGTCAGCTCTTTTTCCAGCGGGACACGGTCATTGGTACTTAAAGTATAGCGCAGATGGTCGGAAAGCGTTGTGATCATTCTGCGAATTAATGCGGTGTGTTCACTTGTGCCGTCCGCCATGTAGGAAATGAGATTGAGGCAGTTGATCAGGAAGTGCGGTGCCACCTGCGATTTCAGATACTGCATTTCCACATTCTTTTTCTGAAGGTTCTCTTCATACACATCGATCTTGAGTTTCTGGACGGTGTCAATCATATGATTATAGGATTCTGAGATCTCCAGAATTTCGGTACAGCGCTGACTGGAGGTATCAATGCGGCTCTCGGTCTGGCCGTCTGCAATGGAGTTGGTGACAGACTCAAGCGTGGAGACAGATTCAGACAGAAATCTGCTCATGAGCCGGTCAATCAGTAAGAAAATGCCGAGGGTGATCATAATCATCAGGCCGACGGCGCGCAGGACGGTCATTCGGGATACATCCACCTGACTTAAGGGAACCATGGCGGTAATGTAATCATTGCAGTAGTCCAGTGCAGAAGATACCGTCAGATATTTCGTATGGTTATGAGCGATGATGTCATATTCATTCAGTGTTTTGTCAACGGAAATGTCTGGCATATCTGCATCAGCGGTTCCGGGGAGAGGCGAGCCGTATCTGTCGACGAACAGAATCTTACCGTTGCGGTTCAGAAGATCGGTCAGTGTGGAAGAGAGCGTGTCCGCATCAGTCCATGCGCCGACGATACTGTCCCCGAGTTTGAAGAAATTGACAAAATAGCTTTTGCCGTTAAAACGGTAAAGAATCCAGGACATGCTCGATTTCTTCGCAAGAATATTCATATCGGTATGGGAGAGTTCATTTCGAAGATAGGTTTCAAAATCGGTGCTTTGAAAACTGTCCTTACGGTTGGCAATCCAGGTGTCATTTTGGGGAAAATAGGCATAGAGCCCCTGAATGTTCGGGAAAGAACGCAGGTTATATTCAAAGAGCTGATTGATTCTGGCGATACTGTCATATTTGTCCTGTACATTGGAGGCAGCACCGACAAGGCTGATGTCACTGCTGTAGTGATTGATTTCAACAATATAGTAATCAACACTTTTGAGGTTGGTGCTGATTTCATTATTATACAGTTCCAGTGTCTGCCGGATTTCACTGTAGGCACGGTTACGGATGAAATAATTGAAAAAGAGTGAATACAGAATAAATCCGGCAATCTGAAAAACAAGCAGCAGACGCAGAATCTGGCTGAGACGTTTACGAAAGGAATAATTCCTGTTTTTTAATCTGAACATCATATCGGACTCCATAGGCTAAAACATAAATATGCATCATATTGATATTGCATTTATGTGCATTGTGCCATAAGAATATGTAAAAAGCAAGAACATGAAGGACAAACTGACAGGAAAAATTGAGCAATCTAAGAATTGTTTATAAACACCGAATAAAAATTCACTTTCAGAAATCGCTCATGGCATACAATTACAACAGTTAAGAAAGTTCGAACGGTGACAAAGTTCAAGCAGAAAAAAGGAGGTAAGGCCATGGCAGCATCAACAGCCGTGATCAGAGAGCATAGAAAGGGAAGCGCGGGGGCAAAGCTGAAAAGATATCTTCCGCTTTATCTGATGTTTCTGCCGGGAGGCATTTATCTTTTCATCAATAACTACATACCGATGGCAGGCATCATTGTTGCATTCAAGAATTATAATGCCAGACAGGGAATCTGGGGAAGCCCGTTTGCAGGACTTAAGAACTTCCAGTTTCTGTTCGCCACACCGGATGCATTTGTCATTACGAGAAATACCATTCTCTACAATCTGGTATTTATCATTTTGAATACACTGCTTGGTATCATCTTTGCAATCTTCATCTGTGATACTGTAAGCAAGAAGCTGAAGAAGACCTACCAGAGTGCGATCCTGTTTCCATATCTGATGTCAGCGGTTATCCTGGGCTACATTGTATTCGCATTCCTCAGCCAGAGTACCGGTATTGTGAACAAATCTATTCTGCCGGCACTTGGAATTGAAGCAGTTGACTGGTACTCGAACGCAAAGTACTGGCCGTTTATCCTGGTTCTGGCCAACACCTGGAAGGGCGTCGGATACGGGTGTCTGATTTACATATCAACGATCAACGGAATTGATCCGTCACTTTATGAAGCAGCAGAACTTGACAGCGCGACCAAATGGCAGCAGATCAAATACATTACCTTACCGTTCCTGAAAACAACCGTGATCACACTGACACTGATGAGCGTCGGCAGAATCTTCTATTCAGACTTTGGTTTATTCTATCAGGTACCTCGTAATTCCGGTCTTCTGTATTCTGCGACTAATGTAATTGATACCTATGTATACCGCGGACTGATGCAGTCCGGTAATGTGGGAATGAGCGCAGCAGCAGGGTTCTATCAGTCAATCGTCGGATTTGCCATTGTACTGATTGCGAATGCAATTGTACGTAAGACAAACGAAGAGAGCGCATTATTCTAAGGGGGGACGGAACATGAAAAGAAAGGCTTTTACACCATATCAGATTCTTGCAAATGCAGTGATGCTTCTGGTCACGCTTTGTGTCATACTTCCCTTTCTACTGCTGTTCATGTCTTCCATAACAGCTGAGAAAGTACTGGTGGCAGATGGTTATTCCTTCTGGCCCAAACAGTTTTCACTGGCATCCTATGCCTACATTATCAAGTCAGGACAGCAGATCCTGAAGGCGTACGGGATCAGTATTCTGGTAACCGTGATCGGTACACTTGTCAATGTGATTCTGTCAGCACTGATGGCATATCCGCTGGCGGTAAAAAACCTGCCGGGCAGAAGAATCATGATGTTCTACGTATTTTTCACCATGCTGTTTAACGGAGGAATTGTTCCTTCCTACCTGATGTGGAGCGGTATCTTCCATATCAAGGATACATTTTTTGCACAGCTTCTGCCGAATCTTCTCTTAAGTGCATGGAACGTCATGATGATCCGGACGTATTTCTCGACCAGCATACCGGATTCACTGTATGAGGCAGCAGAGATCGACGGGGCATCACAGTATACGATTTTCCATAAAATCGTACTGCCGCTCGGCAAACCGATTCTCGTGACCATGGGAACCTTTGCAGGACTGTCCTACTGGAATGACTGGACGAACGGACTTTACTATGTGGTCAAAAACAAGGATATGTACAATATTCAGAATCTTCTGAACAATATGGTGACCAACATTCAGTATCTGTCGCAGAGCTCCAATTCCAATATGTCCTCTGCCATGTCGGCCATCCCGACCACCGGAATTCAGATGGCAATCGCATTTGTGGCGATCCTGCCGATCATGCTGATCTTCCCGTTATTTTCCAAGTACTATGCAAAGGGAATCACGATGGGTGCAGTCAAAGGCTGACAGGAAACTGATAACAGAAGCAGGTTATACCGCAGCATGTGCTGCGCGATATATAATAAAGGGTAATCACAATAAGGAGGGTATTTATGAAGAGGAAATTACTGGCAATGGGACTGACACTGTCCATTACAGCAGGAATGCTCGCAGGATGCGGGAGCGCAGGGACAGCTTCCGGAACGAGTGCACAGAGCACGGCATCAGCATCATCAGGTGCAGCAGCAACTGATGCATCGGTGACAAAGACTTCTGTCGGGGAGTATACAGAAGCAAACCCGTATGAACTGACTTTTGCCTACATTGAATTCTATCAGCAGGATGATACGGAGCGTCAGGCAGTTCAGGATGAACTCAATAAATATATGATTCCGACCTATCATATCAAGGTGAATTTCCTGCCGCTGCAGTATTCGGAGTATCAGTCCACAATTCAGCTGATGATCTCCGGCGGCGATGCACTGGATGTCATGCCGATCTATTATACCTACGCTTCAAGCTGGATCGGAATGAACGGTATTGTTGATATGACGCCTTATATGAGTACGGATGATGGCAAGAAGATCATCAGTGCGCTTGGCGAATCCAATGCATATGTTGGCAAGATGGGAAACACACTGTTCGGCTTCCCTGCCAATAAGGAATCTGTTGAACTTGGCGGTCTGTGCATGAGAGCGGATATCTGTGATGAGCTGGGGCTGACACAGAAGTATGGCCTTACCGCTGATGGCGATGAGTATACCGGAAAGGTATACAGCTGGGATGTGGCAACAGAGATCTTCAAGGAAGTTAAGGATAAATATCCGGATATGATTCCGCTGTACCTGCAGGGCAATTCCAGTGCCATGAGAAGATTTGCATTCTTCGATGAACTGGCGGACCAGTTCGGTACACTGGACTGGGAAGCAGATCATGATTCCACAACCGTAGTTAATGAATTTGCAACCGACACCTATAAGAATGCAGTAACACGTCTTGCACAGTGGTATGATGCAGGCTATATCTATAAAGATGCGGCAACCGATACACAGGGTTCTGCAACCATGATGAAGGCAGGAAATACCTTCAGTTATCCTTCAGCAATCAAGCCGGGATTCCTTGCTGAAGCAGACGCTGCAAATGGCACAAAGTGCTATGCGATGTACTTCGGCAACGATGTGGAAGGCGGCTATTCCACAACAAATGTCAGCTTCTTTGATACAGGTATTGCTTCCAACAGCAAGGATCCGGAAATGGCGTTCAAGTTCATCGCAGCACTTTACTCTGATTCCAAGGTCATGAACCTGTGGCAGTATGGTATTGAAGGAACAGATTATAAGATACAGGATGACGGTACAGCATATTATGCAGACGGAACAGATGATACCAATTATAAATATCATCAGAACTCCGGCTGGTGCATGGGAAATCAGTTCAATTCCTATGTATGGAACAACGGTACCAAGACAGCAGATTACTGGGATAAGCTTCAGCATCACAATGACTGGGCTCAGTATTCACCGGCATACGGCTTTATGTGGGACAGCACAAATTATCAGACACAGATCACGGCACTGAACAATGCTCTTTCCACCTACAGACCGGCACTGGAAACAGGTTCCGAAGGCGTTGCCAATGTAGAGTCCACATTGAAGCAGCTCAACGATGCGCTGACGGCAGCAGGACTTGATGATGTCATGAAAGCAAAGCAGGAACAGCTCGATGCATGGATCAAGACCAACGGAACAGCAAAGACACCTGATTCCAACCTTGAAAAGATCAAATCGGTAAGCGGTGTGCTTACACAGTAAAGTAAACATGTACAGATAAAAAGAATATAAACATAATACGGATCCCTCCTTACTGCAACTGCATATACTGCAGGGGCGGAAAGGAGGGATCTGCAGTATGAAAAAACAGGAGATGAGTGTATGGACGGGCTCAGGCTATATGACTGCAGAACGGAATACATGAAAGACCCGGTTGGAATCGATATAAAAAAACCGAGGTTTTCATGGAAATTAAGCAGCAAAAGGACGGATGTACGGCAAAAATCCTATCATATTACTGTTGGTACGAAGCCGGGGAGAAGTGACTTCTGGGACAGCGGTGAGGTGATCAGCAGCATCTCTGCAGGTACTGAATATGAGGGAAAAGAGCTGACGCCATGCACACAGTACTTCTGGCAGGTGACTGTGGTAACACAGGACGGAGACCGGGCAGCGAGTGAGCATGCTTTTTTTGAAACCGGACTGCTGAATCCTTCAATCAGTGCATGGAATGGGGCAGAATGGATCGGACCTTCGGAATGCACACTCAGTGCGGATGTCCGGGGTGTGTTTTCCATAGAAATGGAATTTGCCATACATGAGGGCAGTACCTGTATGGGACTTGTTTTTGGCAGAAATGACAGAAGAATACAGGGGCGTGACAATTATTTCAGGTTTGATACTGATGTGAGTACGATTCCTGCAAAGCTCCTGATCAGCAGAGTCGGTATCACAGACGAGGATGCATGGAATAAACGGAAGAAGCCTCTTTATACAATTATTGTCGCTGACGTTGACGATGCAGCACACAGACCGGTCATTACGGAAGATAACCGGTACGGCCGGCATACACTTACAGTGAAAGTAACAGGAAACTGTGCATATACATATATGGATGGAATCCGGATTGATGCGGTAAAAGGAACTTATCCGTGGGGAGAAGCGGCATTACTGCCAAGGCAGCTCAATCCGTATGGCAGTAATGATGTGAATACCTGGCCGAGACTGAATGAAATCGGTTATGCGCTTCCTGCCGGGCAGAGTGCCTGCCTGTATGGAATTACGGTCAGAAATAACAGAAAACCGGGCGCTGTGATCTATGAAGACGGGAAGGTGCGGGAACTGCAGGCAGATGATCATGATGTGCTGTGCACGGTCAATCCATCGCATACTTCGGAGCCGATCCTGCGCAGAATATTTACATTGAAGAAAAAGCAGCTTCAGAAGGCCAGACTCTATGCTACGGCAAGGGGCATTTATGAATGCCGCATAAACGGGCAGAGTGTGACGGATACCCGGCTGAATCCCGGTGTTACGCAATATGACAGACATCTGATGTATCAGACTTACCGGATTGAGCATCTTTTGCAGCCCGGGGAGAATGTCATTACCGTGGTGCTTTCCTCCGGCTGGTGGAGTGATGCACAGACCTATGTCACTGCCAATTATAATTATTACGGAGACAGGACGTCATTTCTGGGAATGCTGACGGCGGAATATACGGACGGAACCATGCAGCAGGTGGTAACGGATCCGCAGACCTGGAAATACTGTGATCATGGTCCATGGACCTACGCGGGGCTTTTCAACGGGGAACATTATGATGCACGTCGGATGGAGGAGATTGCAGGTTATGAACTTCCGGGATTTGATGATACGCCTTGGAGCAGACCGGTTGAAATTATGCCGATACCGATTGATGCGGAAGATGCAGAGGGCACAGGCATATTCTCATGGCCTGCGGTAAATCAGCAGGAGCCTCTTCTGGTCGGACAAAGTGTTCCGCCCATCGGGGTAAGGGGAAAAGTGCAGGCAGTCTCTGTGACGGAGATTCGCAAGGGCGTATATATTTATGATATGGGTGCCAATATGGCAGGCGTTCCTTCTGTAAGAATCTTCGGAAAAAAGGGGATGACAGCACAGCTGCGATTTGCAGAGGTACTGTGCCCTGATCTGCCCGAATTTGCAGGCCGGGCTGGAACGCTGATGGTGGAAAATCTCAGGGACGCGGACTGCACGGATCTGTACACCTTTGCAGGAAATCCGGACGGAGAGGAATATACACCGGTATTTACCTTCCGCGGCTATCGTTATATTGAAATCAGCGGTGTCAGCAAAAAGCCGGAGCTGTCGGATGTACATATGCTTCTGCTGTCCTCTGTGGAGCGGATGAGCGGAAAGGTAAGGGTATCCGATGATCTGGTAAATCTCTTTCTTGAAAACGTGCAGAGATCGCAGCGCTCTAATTTTATCGGAATACCGACCGACTGCCCGCAGAGAAATGAACGGATGGGATGGAACGGAGATACTTCCATTTTCGCCAGAACGGCAACCTTCAATGCGGATGTCAGACTGTTCTATGCAAACTGGCTGCAGATGACGCGTGACCTTCAGGAGGCGGATGGCAGATACACGGATATTTCGCCGGTAGGCGGAGGCTTTGGCGGCTATACCTACGACAGCGCACCACTCCATGTGACATGGGAGGTTTACCAGCAGTATCAGGATACGGCGGTGATCAGAGAGAACTACGCGGCGATGGAGCACTTCATGAAATATTCTGCGGAGAAATGGCAGCAGGGGGATCTGGCAGCACCGATGACACTCGGAGACTGGCTGGCACCGGAAGAAACTGATATTCGGCTGATCTGCCATGCCTTTTACGGATACAATGCAAGGATTATGGCCCGGATGTCGGCAGCAGTGGGGGAGACAGAAAAGGCGGATGCCTATGAAAAACTGTACCGAAGCCTTCGCCGGAGCTTCTGCAGTCAGTATATTGATCCGGACACCGGCAGAACGAAAGATCATACCCAGTGTTCCTATGCACTTCCGCTTTCCATGCATATGATTGAAGAACCGCTGAAGGGAAAGGTCGGAAACTGCCTTGCAGAGAAGACCGGAGAATGCGGATATCTGGTAAATACGGGATTTTTCGGAACTGCACCACTGAATCCGATGCTGACGGAAACCGGGCATTTTGAGGAAGCATTCCGGTTGATGGAGCAGAAGAAAAATCCGTCCTGGCTGTACCCGGTAACGCAGGGGGCGACTTCCGTATGGGAACGCTGGGATTCCTATACCGGGGAAAAAGGCTTTGGCGGGCACAATAATATGAATTCTTTCAATCATTATTCGCTTGGCGCCGTATATGAGTGGTTCTACCGGTATGTACTCGGAATCCGCAGGCAAGAAGAGCATCCCGGTTATTCTCATTTCCGGATCAGACCGCAGATGAAGGGCTGGAAATGGGCAGAGGGCGGTTTTGAAAGCCCGTACGGACGGATTGAAGTGAGCTGGGTCAGAGAAGATCCGATTACTTCAAAGCAGGGCAGCAGGGTGACACTGACTGTCAGAATTCCTGAAAATTCTGCAGCAACAGTGATCCTTCCGGGAGACGTGGAGAAGGAATGCGGAAGCGGCAGATACGTGTTTGAAGTGCCGGATGATATGAATGACAGAAAGGACAGCCTAAAATGAGAAAAGAGCAGATTTATAATCCCTATTTACCTTTGAATGAATATGTTCCTGACGGAGAACCGCATGTATTTGAAGGCCGGATTTACATATACGGGTCTCATGATGCACCGGATGCAGAAGTATACTGTCCGGGACATTATGTAACATGGTCGGCATCTGTGGATAATCTGAAGGAGTGGAGATATGAGGGAGAGATATACAGAAGAGATCAGGACCCGAGTAATGCAAAAGATACCATGCAGCTCTGGGCGCCGGATGTGACGAAAGGACCGGATGGCAGATATTATCTGTATTACTGCTTCTCTTTTTATCCGGAAATCGGTGTGGCAGTCAGCGATTCACCGGCAGGTCCGTTTGCATTCTACGGTCATGTGAAGTATCCGGACAGAATAAATGGAGGTAAGACGCTGCAGGAATTCATGCCCTTTGACCCTGCAGTGCTGACGGATGATAATGGCCGGGTTTATCTGTACTATGGTTTTGCACCGGCCTGTGAAAAGGAGATGAAGGCGCCGAAGCTCAGTGAAGCGGAAATTGAAGCGCTTCCGGAGAGTCAGCAGGAAATCATGCGGGTCCTGTCAAAAACGGAATTTGGAGAAAATGGCATGGCGGTAGAACTGGAGCCTGACATGATCACCATGAAAGCAGTACCGCAGCCGTGTATCCCGGGCGGGCATCATACGAAAGGAACAGGCTTTGAAGGACACGGATTTTTTGAAGCCTCATCAATCCGGAAGATCCGGGGCAGGTATTATTTTGTCTATTCCAGTCATAAGAGCCATGAACTGTGCTATGCAGTAAGCGATCATCCGATGGAGGGATACCGCTATGGCGGAATCATTGTTTCTAACGGAGATGTCGGGCTGGGTGGCAGAACGAAACCGGTATATACACTTGGAAATAACCATGGCGGCATTGCACAGGTAGGGGACGATTTCTATATCTTTTATCACCGACAGACAGCAGGTTCGGAATATTCCAGGCAGGGCTGTGCCGAGAAAATCGAGATCTCAGCGGACGGCAGCATTGCACAGGTGGAGATAACGAGCTGTGGATTAAACGGCGGACCGCTCTGTGCATCCGGCACGTATCCTGCTGCAATTGCCTGTCATATGACAGGCAGTACGACGATGAGCCGCATTGATTATAATGATCCCGTCATGAAACAGCAGACCAGAATTGTGGAAGCACAGAATCAGCAGTATATTACAGCGATTACGGAGGGAACGGTAATCGGGTATAAGTATTTTGATTTTAAGGAGGCAGCGGAAGTCGGAATTGAAGTCAGAGGGGAATTTAAGGGAGAGGTCATCCTTTCGACAGATGAAGGGGGACAAAAGAAAATCGGAGTAAAGAGCATTGAAATTTCAGCAGAGGGATGGAAAGTTATTGGTGCCCGGGCAGAAAGGCAGACCGGAGTCCTGCCATTGTACCTTCATTTTCATGGGGATGGGTTAATGGACCTGAAAACAATTATATTAAGATAAGATTATTTCAGAATTTTTTTGGGGGGAGGTATGAAGTGATATCACCACACAGTATCGGAATATTAATTCTCTTGCAGTCTATTTAAACATTAATGAGTATGCGGTATAATGTTAATAAGTATAGCTTCATACACACATGAAAGGCTGCTGCGGTTCTGGTAATGTGGAGGGCAATGGCATGGAAGCTTTTTCAGAGGAACAGCTCTTTTTGATTGATCATTCATCCTGCATCATCTATGTGATTGATGCGGATACCTACGAACTTCTGTATGCAAATGCAGAGGCACTTTCTGTGTGGGATGAAAAGGAATATCAGGGCAGAACCTGCTATGAATTTATCAATAGCAGGAAAAATCCATGTCCCTGGTGTTCTGTACCAATCATGAAAAACGGAAATTGTCATGTGGAGGCTGCTTATTCTCCGCAGCAGGATGTGTGGTTTACCATTGACTGTATTGAAATGAAATGGGCTGGCAGAAAGGCAATCGCAGTTTATGCCAGAGATATTACAAAGCAGCAGAAACAGCGGGAAAAGCTGGAACTGGATATCCGTAATATTGACGGGATACTTGGAAATATTCCCGGAGGTGTTGCAGTCTTTTCTGACAGAAACGGTAAAATACATCTGGAATATACTAATGACGGCTTTTACGAAATTCATTTCGGGAGCAGATGCTTCTGGAACAGCCAAAGTGAAGATCCGGTGAACTGGATTCAGAAAGAAGACAGGCGTTTTTTTGAAGAAGCATTTCAGAGAGTCAAGAGCGGAGAAGTGGAAAAAGGCAGTGCTACCTATCGCGTGCTTGGAGAAGACGGCAAGGTGCACTGGGTTAATCAGCAGTTTTGCCGCGCCTATGTAGTAGACGGAATACAGAACTATTATTCTTCTTTTACCTGTCTTGATGAGCAGATGCAGAAGGAAAATGCCAGGATTGAGACACGCAGGATATATGAGTCTGCAGTGGAGGAAGCCCGGCTGTTTGTCTGGGAATATGATATTAAGATGCATCGTGTTACCATGGCAGAAAATGAATTTTCAAAATATGATTATCGTAAATTCGGTTTGCCAAAGGTGGTTGAAAATGCACCCGGGTCATTAATTCCATATATTGATGAGCGGTATGTGGACGTTTTCCTGGAAATGTACCGGAAGGTGGAAAACGGGGAACCGGAGGCCAGTTGTGATATATGGTATAAATTTGGCGTCGGAACCGAACCAAGGTGTGAACACATCGCCTATACCACCATATATGATGAAAATGGCAGACCGGTCAAAGCATACGGAATTGGACAGAATATTACGGCGCAGATGGTGGAAAGGGAAAATTATCAGCGTCTGTATCAGCAGGTTTCCAGTACTTTTCCGGATACGGTTTCCAGTTCACAACTTAATCTGACGAAAAACAGATATATCAAGGGGTACAGCATTTTTCCGCAGGTATTGAAAAGGCTGGAGACCGTTACGGCAGATGAACATTTCAGAGCGGCAGCTGCGGCGGTGACGGTCTGCCGCCTGCAGACTGAGCTTCTGGCAACATTTAACTGTGCACATCTGCTGGAAATGTTCAAAAGTGGGAAATCGGAATTCAGTAAAGAATACCCTGTCAGAGCATCAGGCGGTGGGATTGTCTGGGTGAATACCGTTGTTCATCTGCTGCAGAATCCGGATACTGGAGATGTGGAAGCACTGACCTGTACGACAGATGTTTCCAGAAGAAAAAAGGATGAAGAAATTATTGCACGTTTTGCAGAAAATGGCTGCGATTTTATTGGAATCATAGATCCGGCAGAAGCTGTGTTTGAAATGCACTATGGGGTCTGGGACTGCAAGGAATGCCAGCAGGGTCAGAAAGTGGAGTTTGAGGGAATCAGACATCTTCTGTCAGAAACGTATGTGACCGGAGAAAATGTGGAGGATTTTCTGAAGGAAACGATGCTTTCGGAAATTCTGAAGAGCCTGCAACAGAATGCGCAGTATACGGTGACTTATGACTACAGAGAGCCGGGTAATGATGAACCCTGTATGAAAAAGCAACTCAGATTTCTGTGGATGAACACGGAACAAGATGAAATTCTGGTGATTCAGAATGATATTACTGATGTATACCGGACGGAACAAAAGAAAATGCGGCAGATGCAGGAAGCAGTATTGGAAGCGGAGAAAGCCAGCTCCTCCAAGTCTGAATTTGTTTCCCGAATCAGTCATGATATCAGAACCCCGATCAGTATCATCAGCAGTATGACACAATTTGCCTTTGAAGACATGGAGAATCATGAAAAGTTAAGATCAGATCTTCGGAAGATTGAGGCTTCCAATACATTTCTGCTGAGTTTGATTAATGATGTACTGGATATTTCCAAAATTGACAGCGGTAAAATCGAACTTCATTTGATGCCATATATTTATGCAGATTATATTTCCAACATCCGAAATATGTTTGAGCCGCTGTGTGCACAGAAAAGCATTCAGTTTGAAATTCTGCGGGAACCGGAGAAAAATGTGATTCTGGTTGACCCGACCAGATTGAATCAGATCACACTGAATCTGTTGTCCAACGCTGTCAAATATACACCGCCCGGAGGAAAGATTGTTTTTTCAGCCGGAACGCAGATGCAGGAGGATGGGAGAGTGACCTGCGAAATCCGTGTGAAGGATACCGGAATCGGCATGAGCCATGAGTTTCAGCAGAAAATGTTTGAGCCTTTTACACAGGAGTATGATAATCCGAAAAGGGATAAAGGCAGCACGGGAACCGGTCTGGGTCTTTCCATTGTTAAAAAGCTTGTGGATCTTATGAAGGGAACGATCACTGTGCAGAGCGAACTGGGAAAAGGAACGGAGTTTGTACTCAGATTCAGTACGGAGATCGCCACCGCAGCAAAGAATGATGGTTCTGGAAGAGACGCGGAAGAGCAGGAGGCTGAAAAGAAACTGGAAGGGGTGGTTCTGCTGGCAGAAGATAATCCAATCAATACAGAGATTGCCAGACGGATTCTGGAGAGTATCGGGGTGAGCGTAGTACATGGAGAAAACGGGAAGGAAATTCTTGAACTTTTTGAAGATGCTGCTCCGGATACGTTTGTGGCAATTCTGATGGATATTCAGATGCCGGTGATGAACGGATATGAGGCGACGGAAGCGATACGTGGACTTCACAGGGCGGATGCCTCTGAGATACCGATTATTGCAATGACGGCAGATGCTTTTTCGGCAGCACTTGAACATAGCAGAGAAATCGGAATGAATGATTATATTACAAAGCCGATTGATCCGCAGCAGCTGCGTCAGACGTTGGAGAAGTATATTAAGAAGAGCAGCAGAATAGGATAGAACAGACACAGTAACAAAAACCCCGAAGCATGGAGAAAATCAAATCCCTGCTTCGGGGTTTTTATTGCAGAAAGATCTGTTATAAACCCTGTTCTGCTGCCCGACGGTTCAGAAGCTCTTCTCTGTGTCTGGTATATTCTTCACGGATGACAGAAGCCTTTTCGGCGTCCAGACCGCTGACTTTGACCATGTATTCCAGGGGAGAACCCTCGTAGATCTGCGAGTCTCCAAATTCGATGACTTCATAACAGCTTCTGACGATGTTCAGGATGCAACTTTCAGAATGATCCTTTTTGCAGGAGTGGCATTGGTTCAGAAGATGTGCAATACCGTGCAGAACATCAAATTCATCATAATCGCCGCGGATGTCACTGGATGGAAGCTTTTCAAAACGTTCGGGCATGGCGTCCTGATTTTTCTCAATGCATTCGTGGGTACTTATTTTGGCAAACCCGATCATGCATTCTTCACCTCTACAGTCGGTGTGTTTGGACCAGTCGTGACAGATCCTGTCCAGGTCCGCATCAATTTCTTTCAGATCAAATGTACTGGCCATAAAATCCTCCTGATAATCAAATCCTTCTGATTTTGATGAAATAAACGATTAATTTCATCATAACACCTGCGGATTTTGAATACAAATCTTTATATGGTCTTAATGCTGTATGAAGAATTGTTAATACTATCTTTAGGGCGCAGAAACCATAATTAAGACAGTATAAAGATACATTAAGACACATAAAGATACATTAAGAAATTCAGAAGTACGGAAAAAGACAAGTGAGGTGGGACATCATGAAATCAATTTTGCTGATTGGTGCCGGAAGATTCGGAAAAAATATAGCCATAAAATTAAGAGAAATGGATCATCAGGTTCTGGCAGTGGATAAGCGGGAAGACAGAATAGATGCAATTTTACCTTTTGTAACAAATGCGCAGATCGGTGATGGCATGAACAGAGAGTTTCTGCAGTCTCTTGGTGTTGGAAATTTTGATGTCTGTATTGTGGCAATTGGAAATGATTTTCAGGGTTCTCTTGAGTCAACTGCTTATCTGAAAGAACTGGGTGCGAAACAGGTCGTATCCAGAGCGGCAAGCGATGAACAGGCGAAGTTTCTTCTTCGGAACGGAGCAGATGAAATTGTCTATCCGGAGAAGCAGATGGCATTCTGGACTGCTATCCGTTATGGTTCGGAGCATATATTTGATTATGTAGAGTTCGGACAGGATTATGCAATTTTTGAGGTGGCGATTCCTGGTGAGTGGATCGGAAAAACTGTTGGGGAACTGGATATCAGGCAGAAGTACAAAATCAATATCATGGCACTTAAAAATGACGGGAAGATTGATATGGATATTTCATCAGATACCCGGCTTACCGGCAGAGAGACAATGATGGTGCTGGGACACTACAGGGATATTCAGAAGTGTTTCCATATCTGAATATGAGAGGAAGTGGTTTTATGCTGGATATTCTTCTGATTGTATGTGTGGCAGGACTGATTCTGTATGGATACAGAATCATGAACCGGATTGACAGATTTGATGAGGAACAGGAGAAGGAAAGAATCCGTGAGGAGGAACGAAACCGGATCAATAATCCGGACACGGATGAAAAAGAAAACACATATGCCAGAGAGAAGTGATAAAGTGATAGGGGAAGATTTACTTTTCATTTTGCGAGAGGCATGAAAAATGGTACAGGGAAGACTGAAAATCTTTTTCGGATATGCGGCAGGGGTGGGAAAAACCTATGCAATGCTGGATGCAGCGCTGGATGCGAAAAAGGCGGGAATTGATGTTGTGGCAGGTTTTGTGGATACACATCAAAGACCACAGACAAAGGTGCTGTTGGATAAAATAGAGAAAATTCCGGTTCTGCAGATAAATGCAGCTCAGGAGCTGAATGCAGATGCGGTAATTGAAAGAAAACCGCAGCTGGTGCTGGTGGATGACCTGGCACATGTCAATGACAGGGGATGCAGGCATCTTGGGCGTTATCAGGATGTGGAAGAACTGCTTAAGGCAGGGATCAATGTCTATACCACGGTGAATCTGGAAAATATCGAAAGCCTTAATGATATTGTGGCATCCGTAACCGGGAAGCCGGCCACGGAGCGTATTCCGGATTCTGTTTTTGATCAGGCGGATCAAGTGGAACTGATTGATATTGAGCCGCGGGAGCTGATTGCCAGAGAAACAGGAAAATTGCCGGAAGAAGATAATGAGAAAACCGGAATGCTGACAGCGCTTCGTGAAATTGCGCTGCGGCGCTGTGCAGACAGAGTAAACCGGCTGAATAATGAGAAAAATGAAGCAGCAGGAAGTGAATTCCGGGTGGATGAGCATATTCTGGTCTGTCTGTCACCGGCACCGTCCAATGCGAAGATTATCCGGACAGCAGCAAGAATGGCAGCGGCTTTCAAAGGCAGTTTTACCGCATTGTATGTGGAAACACCGGATTTCGGCGACATGCAGGAGGAAGAAAAGAAAAGACTCTGGGAAAACATGCATCTGGCACAGCAGCTGGGTGCCCAGATCCAGACAGTATATGGCAGTAATGTACCGCAGCAGATAGCGGAATTTGCAAAGGTTTCCAACGTATCCAGGGTGGTGATCGGCAGAAGCAACGCCAGAACCGGAAGATTTTCAGTGAAAAAGGCATTGACAGAGAAACTGATCGAAAATGCACCGGATCTGGATATTTACATTATTCCGGATGGAATGGCAGAAGCAGGTTACAGGGAGAGAAAGACGCATGTAACGGATTTTGTCACATCAATCAGGGATGGCTTTCGAACTGCAGGTGTGATCCTGCTTACCACCCTGATCGGATTTGCATTTTCCAGACTCGGGTTTACGGATGCCAATATCATTACAGTGTATATTCTGGGAGTGCTGATTATTTCCGTGATTACTTCAAACCGTTTTTACAGCCTGATCGCATCTGCGGTCAGTGTATTGATGTTCAATTTCTTTTTTACTGTACCAAGGTTTACATTCCGTGCATATGAAAACGGGTATCCGGTAACATTTGCAGTAATGTTTCTGGCGGCCTTTATCATGGGGTCACTTGCAGCGAAACTGAAGGATCAGGCAAGAGAATCTGCACAGTCTGCATACTGGACAAGGGTCCTTTTTGATACCAATCAGCTTTTGCAGAAGGCAAGAGGAAAAGAAAAAATTCTTTCGGAGACAGCGAATCAGCTGGTAAAGCTGCTGCAGAAGAATGTGATTGTATACCCGGTACAGGAGGGAAAACTTGGGAAACCTTCTGTTTTCCTCAGAGAGCCGGGAATGTCAGATAATGAATGGATTTCGGAAGAGGAGCGCAAGGTTGCACAGTGGGCGTTTCGTAACGGTAAACATGCAGGAGCAACGACAGATACCTTTTCGGCTTCAAGATGTCTTTATCTGACAATCCGCATTAACCAGAGAGTTTACGGAGTGGTTGGAATTGTGGCCGGTGTGCAGCCACTGGATGTTTCAGAAAACAGCATGCTTCTTTCAATTCTGGGAGAATGTGCGCTTGCACTTGAAAATGAGCGTAATGCGGCAGAGAAGGAGGAAGCAGCCATCGCTGCAAAGAATGAGCAGTTGCGGGCAAATCTGCTGCGCACCATATCGCATGATCTTCGCACGCCACTGACTTCAATTTCCGGAAATGCCAGTAATCTTCTGTCCAATGCGGATCAGTTTGATGCAACTACAAGAAAACAGATCTATACAGACATTTATGATGATTCCATGTGGCTGATTACACTGGTCGAAAACCTTCTGGCGGTTACCAGGATTGAAGAAGGACACATGAATATCAGTATGACCTGTGAACTGATGGAAGATGTGATTGCAGAGTCGCTTCGTCACATCAACCGTAAAAGTGTGGAGCATCATATTACGGTCAGCAGTGACAATGATCTGATTCTGGCCAGAATGGATGCAAGACTGATCATTCAGATGGTGATCAATATTGTAGATAACGCCATTAAATATACACCTGCGGGATCGGAAATTTCGATCCGAACATGGAAGGAGCAGGGCTTTGTTCATGTCAGTATTGCTGATAATGGACCGGGAATTCCGGATGAAGTCAAGGCGCATGTGTTTGAAATGTTTTACAGAGGGAAAAATAAAATAGCAGACAGCAGGAGGAGCCTTGGGCTTGGTCTTGCACTCTGCAGGTCAATTGCCGGTGCACACGGCGGTGAAATAACGGTAACGGACAATATTCCGCATGGTGCGGTGTTTACATTTACATTGCCTGCGGCAAGAGAGGTAAAAATGAATGAATAAACCATTAGTGCTGGTGGTAGAAGATGATATTCCGGTTCAGAATCTGATTACGACAACGCTCAGAGCGCATGATTACAGGTTTCTGACGGCGGGAACTGCAGAAGAAGCCATTATGGAGACAGCTTCGCATAATCCGGAAATTGTACTGCTGGATCTGGGACTTCCGGACATGGATGGCGTGGAAGTTATCAGAAGAATCAGAACCTGGTCCAATGTGCCGATTATTGTGATCAGTGCGCGCAGTGAAGATACAGATAAAATTGATGCGCTGGATGCCGGTGCGGATGATTATCTGACCAAACCGTTTTCTGTAGAGGAGCTTCTGGCAAGGTTGCGTGTTACACAAAGAAGGCTTTCTGTCATGATGTCGGAAACTCTTGTTTCAGATGCGGTATTTACTAACGGAGATCTGAAGATTGATTATGCAGCAGGATGCTGCTATCTTGGAAAGGAAGAACTGCATCTGACACCGATTGAATATAAGCTGCTGGTACTTCTGGCGCAGAATGTCGGTAAGGTGCTGACACATAAATTCATTACACTTCATATCTGGGGCAGCAGCTTTGACAGCGATGTCTCCTCACTGCGTGTCTTTATGGCAACGCTTCGAAAGAAACTGGAGAGCGCACCGGATTCACCGCAATATATTCAGACGCATATCGGTGTCGGTTACCGGATGATGAAGGTGGAATAACCGGGGAAAATCATAACATGAAGAGAACACTGGCAGGTATTTTGACAGTATTTGCTCTGCTGATTCCAGTGGTTGTGCTTTCCATACAGGGAACGGCACAGTCGGAAAAAACACAGGAAGTGGGAGTACAGGGAGCGGAAGATGCAGAAGTTACACAGGAGCTTTTACAGATGACAATACAGGAAAAGGTGGCACAGCTCTTTTTTGTGACGCCGCAGGCACTTTGTCAGACGGACAGCGCAGTGACAGAAGCGGATCAGAACCTGTTTACCGCACTGGACAGATATCCTGTCGGCGGAATTATTTTTTTTGCGGATAATCTTCAGAATACGCAGCAGACCATGCAGCTGCTTACACAGATACAGCAGCATATGGAGTTGCAGACCGGTATTCCGGTGTTTCTGGGAACGGATGAGGAAGGCGGACGGGTACGTCGTGTCGGCAGCAATCCAAACTTTGGGGTTAAGCAGGTTCCTGCAATGGGAACACTTGCACGGCAGAAAGATCCGGAAGTCATCAGAAAGGCAGCGCAGACCATCGGAACATACCTGTCAGTGCTGGGATTCAATGTGGATTTTGCGCCGGATGCAGATGTCATTACGAACAGCAGCAATACGGTAATCGGAGATCGTTCATTCGGAACAGATCCGCTTTTGACAGCAAGGATGGCAGCTGCCTATATGAATGGACTTCATGAAGAGGGAATGCTCTGTGCCTATAAGCATTATCCGGGTCATGGCGGAACGCAGGCAGATACACATAAGGGTTATGCCTATACGGACAGAACACTGAAGGAGCTTGCACAGAGTGAACTGGTGCCGTTTCAGGACGGTGTGTCCGGGAAAACGGATTTTATCATGGTGTCACATATCTCTGTGCCGAATGTGACTGGCAGCGATATCCCGGCATCCATGTCTCCGCTCATGGTACAGAACATTCTGAGAGAAAAAATGAAGTATAACGGCGTGATTATCACAGATGCCATGAATATGGGCGCGGTTACGCAGCATTATACATCGGCGCAGGCTGCGGTAGGTGCGCTGCAGGCAGGCTGTGATGTGATTCTGATGCCGGAAGACTTTCAGAGTGCATATCAGGCGGTGCTGAAAAGTGTCAGAAAAGGCACCATATCAAAAGCAAGGCTTGATGCTTCCGTCAGCAGAGTGCTGAAAGCGAAAATGAATATCGGGATAAAGACAGACAGCCGGCAGCGATGAAGCATGCCGGCTTATTTATGGCTGATACAGGTTCCCTTTGTATAAGACAGAAATGCTTTAACCGTCGGTGTCAGATACAGTGGATTTTTGTGATAAAAGGTAATTTCACGGACGGCGAGCGGATCGTCAATTTTATAGAACATAACATCGTTTTCTGTATCCTGAGGCGTGGGAACAATATGGAGCGTAGTGTCACGGATAATGGAAAATCCGTAGCCGTAAAGCGTCATATAATAAGTTGTGGGAATCTGATCCAGATACATGAAGACGTTCGGAGAAAAGCCGGCGTTTGCAAACAGCTGGAAGGCTCTGCCATACAGATCGCTTCCCTGACGCAGGGAGATAAAAGGAATCTGATCAAAATGTTTCAGGGATACGGCAGGAGTATCTGCAAGCCGATGCCTGCCGGACAGAATGTCCTTACTGGTCAGCCGGTACTTTTTCAGACGCTGATTGATTTCAAAATGGGCGGGAACGGCCAGAATCAGATGTTCATGTTGAAAGAACTGCTGCTGATATTCTTCAAAGCCAAGAGAATTACTGGTCAGAACAAGATCCAGTTTTCCGGATTTCAGAGACTGGGAAAGCTCTGCGTTGCTGGCACTTTCCATAAGACTGATCCGGATTCCGGGATGAAGTTCGGAGAAGGGACGGATATGGAGCGGCAGACTGTAACAGCAGTAGAATGTGCTGGTCCCGATATTCAGGGAGCCGGTATCAAGGCTTCGCAGGTTGTTGAAATAGGTCGTCATATTTTTCTTTACGGACAGGATTTCTTCTGCGGACTGAATGTAGAATTTCCCAGCCTGTGTAAGCTGGATGGGACTGCAGCTGCGATCAAAAAGTGTCGTACCGAGTTCGTGTTCCAGACGCTTGACAGTTGCACTGAGCGCCGGCTGAGAAATATACAGTGCTTCGGCTGCCTTGGAGAAACTGCCACTCTGGTAGATCGCATAGACATATTCCATCTCTTTTATCATGTCAGACACCTGCCTTTCTGATCTGATGTATATATCTGTTTTTATACACTGTTTTTTCGGTAACTTCAAGCAGAAGCCGGATTCATGAGCGGCGGCAAATGTTTTTCTGCAGGAGATATCCGGTGGATAAACTGGTACTATACAAAATTTGTTATAACAGGTATACGTATTTTAATATTTGCGTTATGAGAGAAAGGATTTATAATCTAAAGCATGTCAGATGTACTGGTGAACATGTGACAGAAGAACTGAAGACCACAATTTCATGCAATTTCGTTTATGTACCGGCTGCTTTCGCCTGACATAATCATCCAACAAAGATGATGGAATCAGAGAAAACCATGCCGGTATTTTTTTATTCTGAAAAATGCATGAAAGATACTGGAAGGGTATAAGGAGGAGAACAGTATGATGAGAAGAAATGCAGTGGCAGAAAGGGCAGTAATGACAGCAGCGGTTTCCATGATGGTGGCAGGAATGCTTGCCGGATGCGGAAGCAGTCAGGCATCTGCAAAGTCAGCTGGAACTTCAGCAGATGGAACAACGGCATCGTCAGGCGTTAAGGTAATCAAAGTAGGGACAGGACAGTCTTTCGCACCATACTGTTATCTGGATGATAACAATAATCTGACCGGATATGATGTGGATGTACTTCATGCAATTGATGATTATCTTAAGGATTACAGCTTTGATATTCAGGGGCTTGATTTTAATACCTGTATTGTTTCCATTGATTCAGGGGCACTGGATATGGTTTCCTACCAGTTGGTACAAAGTGATGAAAGGAAGAAAAAGTATATTTTTCCGGATATGCCCTATTGCCTGTCTCCCTTGAGTCTGGTGGTAAAATCGGACAGCGGAATCAGTTCACTTGAAGATCTGAAGGGAAAGACCATTTACTCCACGCCGACGACCTATGAATATACACTGCTGACAGCATATAACAAGGCACATGCAGACAGTCAGTTCAAGATCGAGGCAGTATCGGATATGACAACGGCAGATGAGTATAAAGGCATTTCAGACGGAACTGTAGATGCGGCACTTACCTATCAGACGGCGTACGATACCACAGTTCCGCAGCTGGGAATCAAAAATCTGAAAATGACGGATGCGGTTCTGGTAGAAGAATCCTATGAAATGATCAGACCGGATCTTACCGATTTCAGAGATGCCATGTCTGAAGCACTGAAGGCGTTGAAAGATAACGGAACGCTTAAACAGCTGAATGAGAAATGGTTTAAGGATGATTATTTTACAAAATATGCTAATCTTGTGAACTATAAACTGAACTGAAGGAGCGTCCGTATGAATTATTCTTATGATTTTGCATCAATACCGGATTATATGATCAAAATCATGACTGCGTTTCCGGTCACACTGGAAATTCTGCTGATTTCTCTCCTGATCAGTCTGCTTCTCGGCGCAGCGGTTGCTGCCGGATCGCTTGGCAGAAAGCCTGTAATAGTTGCTATTTCCAGAGGATATATTTCCTTCATGAGAGGAATTCCGACACTGGTGCTGATCTTTCTGCTGTATCTGGGGCTCCCCCAGATACTGCAGGGATGCGGGGTCAATATCAGCTCGTGGAACAAGATGTTTTTTATCATTGCCACGCTGGGACTGAATACTTCCGCCAATATGGCAGAAATGATGCGTGCTGCATACCTGGCGGTGGATAAAGGCCAGCTGGAAGCTGCATACAGCGTCGGAATGAAGGGGACGACAGCATTTCGCAGAATCATATATCCGCAGGCATTCGGGATTGCAATTCCGATGCTGGGAAATAATATTATCAATCTGTTCAAGGAAACGTCACTTGCCTTTACGGTAGGAGTGATTGACATTCTGGGTAAGGCAAGGGCAATTACCAGTGCCAGTTATGGTGCCAATAAACTTGAGACATATATCGCAACGGGGATTATTTTCTGGATTGTCTGTGTGGCGCTGGAACAGGGAAGCAAATACCTGGAAGGTGTATATACAAAGGGAAGAAAACAGGCAGCTTCTTAAAAAGCGGAAGGAGATGAGAATATGGATTTTGCATTTATGGCGGAAGCTTTTCCGCAGATTGTCGGGGCAATTCCGATCACGCTGCTGATGGTATTTGTATCTGCAGCCATCGGATGGGTTCTGGGCCTTTTGTTTGCACTTGTCAGGCGGGCAGATGTACAGTTCTTTTCCCAGGCAGTTGCAGTATTCATTTCGTTTATGAGAAGTGTGCCTTCTGTGATCCTGCTGTATATTTCTTATTATGTCATGCCGGCTGTGATTTATTTTTACGGTCAGAACATTGGTATAGAGATCAATGTTTCCGGAATCCCTGCAGTGGTATATGCAATTGCAGCGCTCACCTTAAATCAGGCAGCATACGCTTCGGAGGTGTTTCGAAGTGCAATTGCAGCGGTGGATGAAGGGCAGTTCGAGGCCTCCTACAGCATTGGCATGAATAAGACACAGGCGCTGCAAAAAGTCATACTGCCGCAGGCCATGGCAACCGCCATGCCAAATCTTGGCGGATTGTTTATCATGCTGATCAAGGATACTTCACTTGCCTATTATGTCGGCGTATATGAAATCACGGCAACAGCCAACCTGCTGTCCATGCCGACGCTTAATTTCATTGAGGCCTATATTATGACAACGGTGATTTATGAGGTACTCAGTTTTGTTTTCAATCAGATGTTCCGTGCGGAAGAAAATCATCTCAAGCGGTTCCGGGCGGTATTGGCTGCACAGGTATAAGTGATAGAAAGGAGTCAGTGATGGAATATATGGTACAGATTGATCACATTCATAAATCATTTGGAGATAACCACGTGCTGCAGGGAGTCAGCATGAACATTAAAAAGGGTGAGGTGGTCGTGATTCTGGGACCGTCAGGATCAGGAAAAACCACACTTCTTCGAACCATTAATTTCCTGGATGCCGCAGATGAGGGCAGTATTACAGTGAATGAGGCGAGGGTGGATGCACAAAAACACAGTAAGGCGCAGGTACTGGAACTTCGCAAAAAGACGGCAATGGTGTTCCAGAACTACAATCTGTTCGCCAATATGACCATATTACAGAATGTGATGGAGGGTCTTGTGACGGTCAGAAAATTCAAAAAGAGTGATGCAGAAAAAATGAGTATGGAAATTCTGGATAAGGTAGGACTTTCGGAAAAGTATCATTGTTATCCGTCACAGCTTTCCGGTGGACAGCAGCAGAGAGCCGGAATTGCCAGGGCGCTGATTCTGGATCCGGATGTTATTTTGTTTGATGAACCGACCTCTGCACTGGATCCGGAGCTGGTAGGAGAAGTTCTGAATACCATCAAGGCAGTTGCACAGACAGGAATTACCATGATTGTGGTGACACATGAAATCGCATTTGCCAAAGAAGTCGCGAGCAGAGTGGTATTCATGGAGGGGGGAGTAGTGGTAGAGGAAGGAAAGCCGGGAGAAATTCTGGTTAATCCGAAGGAACCAAGAACACAGCAGTTCCTTAGCCGGATTACAGGCGGTATCAATCAGAAGAGTGCGTAAAGCGGGGGATGACTATGACATTATCGGTGAATATGATCTGGATGGCACTGTGTACGGCACTGATTATTTCACTTCAGGCAGGTTTTACGCTGATGGAGGCAGGTTTTACCAGAGAAAAAAATGCCGGGGACATCATTATCAAGAATCTGTTGAATTTCAGTATATGTATGCTTCTGTTCTGGTTTATCGGTTTCGGAATCATGTTCGGAAAGGGTAGTGGATTTGCCGGAAAAATAGATTTTTTCAGTATGGGTGATTATACGGAAAGCATTGCAGATGATGCATCATCAGGAATGTTCATTGCCATGCAGGGTGCAACTGCAGCAGTGATTATGGCAGTTGTGACGGGTGCAATGGCAGAACGCAGCAGAATGACGGCCGTGTGTGCATTCGGTGCAGTCATGGCGGCATTTATCTATCCGATTGCCGGGCACTGGACTATGGGCGGCGGGTGGCTTTCTGCAAATGGTTTTCACGATGCGGCAGGAGCATGTACGGTTCAGATGGTGGCCGGAATCGCGGCTTTTATCGGTGCAAAGCTTTTGGGACCCAGAAAGGGACGCTACGCAGAAAATGGAAATATTCATGCAATTCCGGGGCACAGTCTTCTGATGGGAACGCTTGGTGTTTTACTTCTGTGGACCGGCTGGTTTGGACTGATCGGTCAGGGAGGAACGGTACGGATTGGCAATGTATTTCTGAATACCAGTCTGTCTGTGGCGTCAGCTTCTGTGATTACGGTTCTGTATACGACCGGAAAGTATAAAAGACCGGATATCTCTCTGATTCTGAACGGCGTTATGGCAGGACTGGTTTCAATTTCTTCCGGATGTGATGAAGTAGCACCTGCAGGTGCCGTTATCATTGGAAGCATGGCGGGAATTCTGACGGTGAATGGCACGGTATGGATGGATCAGAAGGCAAAGGAAGATGATCCGATCGGTGCAGCTGCAGTATTCGGGCTGTGCGGAGGAGCAGGTACGATAGCAACAGGAATTTTCTCTACAAAAGGAGGACTTTTGTATGGTGGGGGAGGAAGTCTTCTGGCGGTCCAGATTATCGGTGTGGCGGCGGTTGTACTCTGGGTGTCACTGACCAGCTATATCACATTCAGGATTATTGACCATATTACAGGACTGCGGGTGTCAGAGGAAGAGGAAACGGCGGGACTTGGCATTTCATTTCAGGAAGCACCGCATGATTATGTAGATCTGCTGCCGGAAGTCAAAGAGGATGCAGACTATGAGCATTCACTGAAAGCTACAGTGAAAGATATTCCGATTGATATTGCCATACCGGTCAGAGGAGCCATGCCGGGATCGGGAAACTGGGACGGAACAGCACTTACCAGAGTAGATATCCTCTGCAGACAGTCCAGATTTGAAGAGCTCAAGAGCGCCATGAATCGGATTGGTGTGACCGGAATGACGGTGTCTCAGGTACTGGGATGTGGAATGCAGAAAGGTGCAGCAGAGTATTACAGAGGAATTCCGATGGATATACAGCTGCTTCCGAAAATGAGGGTTGAAATTGTTGTGGCGAAAATTCCGGTGTCAAAGGTTGTAAACTGTGCACGGAAAATACTGTATACCGGTCATATCGGAGACGGTAAAATATTTATTTATGATGTGCGGGATGCCATCAAGATCAGAACGGGAGAAACAGGCTATGCTGCAATGCAGGGCATAGAAGATGTTGTTTCATAATAAAGTCGGGAGAAAAAGGCAGGATGGAGCAATGAGAGTAAAACTATGTCAGGATGATCCGTTTGGCGGGGCACCGTCAAGGGCGGAAATCATATCCTTCTGGAGAAAACAGCTGGAAGGTATTCCGGCAATTACATCAGTGGATATTGAAGAGAATTTTACGCCGGACAGAGCGGATGAAATAGCAGCGGATTATGACATCCTTCTGGGGGCGTGGATTGCGGATGATCTTTTTGACAGGGCCTTTTTTGAACGACATCCGAATCTGAAGTATATCGCTACTTTCGGACATGGATTCGGCAAATTTGATCATCAGGCAGCGCGGGACTGCGGTGTTACCATTACGAACACTGTATATGGAGATATGACCATTGCACAGTTCGCAATGGCGCTGCTTCTGGGAATCTGTCATCATGTGGAAACGGAAAGCAGTTATTACAATAAAATTCTGGATAAGAACATGAGCTTCAGAGCGGTACCGGGAGTGACAACAAGGCAGATAGAACTATATGAAAAAACAATCGGAATTATCGGACTTGGCAGCATCGGTCTGTGGATGGCCAGAATGGCTTCCGGCTTTGGAATGAAGGTGATTGCATACAGCAGACATAAGCGTGAAGGGGAAAAATACAGCTTTGTGGAGCAGGTTTCGCTGGAAGAGCTACTGCGAAGAAGTGATGTCATTTCCATTCACTGTCCGCTGACGGATGACACCAGGGGAATGATTTCCGCACAGGCAATCAGCCGGATGAAAGACGGCGTAATCCTGATCAATACGGCAAGAGGGGCGATTATTGATGAAACGGCGATGGTAGATGCCCTGAAGTCAGGCAAAATCTATGCCGCAGGACTTGATGTGGTAACCGGGGAACCAAGACATGACAGATCACCGGTATTTGACTGTCCCAATGCACTGATTACCGGGCATATTGCATGGGCACCTGCGGAGGCAAGATACAGAACCGTGAGAATTGCGGTTCAGAATATGAGAAACTGGCTGGCCGGAAATCCGACCAGTGTAATCTGAGCAGCAGATGGAGGCGAGAATGAATACAGAAGAAATTTTCAGCAGAAGTGTACTTGAAAAACCGGAATCCCAGAGAGCCAGCAGGTCTAATGCTTCACTTGATCTGACAAGACTCATGCGGCTTGGATGGAATGAAAATCCGTATGGAATGGCACCGGAGGTTTTAAAAACAATTCAGGAAGCAGCAAGGAAGGGACATCTGTATCAGGATTTCTGGTGCAGAGATGTAAAAAAGGCGATTGCAGATTTCTACGGAATGACACCGGAAAATGTAATTATGGGTGCAGGATCCAGTCCTCTGATCGAAATGACGGGGCAGGCTTTTATCAATCCGGGAGATGAGGTACTGATGTGTCCGACCTTTGCTGCATTCAATGATATGACGGAAGTAAGGCTCGGCAGGGTGGTAACTGTACCGCTTAAAGAAAACAAAGGCTATGATTTGAACGGATTGTTAAAGGCAGTGACTCCCAGAACCAAAATGGTGGTGATCTGTAATCCGAATAACCCGACAGGACAGTATATTCCCTATGAGGAGATTGTCAGCTTTATGGAAAAACTGCCGGAGGATATTGTAGTCTTTTTTGATGAAGCATATATCGAATTTGCAACGGCACCGGATTGCAGGAGTGCGGTGCCGCTGATCAGTCAGATGCCGGATAAGCCGATTATCGTATCCAGAACGTTTTCCAAATATTACGGAATGGCAGGAGTTCGCTGCGGATATCTGCTTTGCAGCAGAGAACTGGCAGCAGGGATCAGCAGGATCCCGGGAAGCTGGGTATCGAGAGATGCACAGGCCGGGGCAGTTGCCGCACTGAAAGAGCAGAAATATTATCAGAGTACGAAAAAGCAGATTGTGGAAGGAGTTGCATATCTGGAACGGGAACTTGCTGCACTTGGATGTACTGTATACCATACACAGACGAACTTTATCATGTTCGATCCGCATATTGACTGCGAAAAGGTCAGAGAGGAAATCATTGAACGAGGAATTCTGATCAGTATCCCCATGCTGTGCAGAGTATCTGTCGGGACAGAAACGGAAAATGAATATTTTATCCAGTGTATGAAGGACATACTGAAAAATGCAGCAGTTGCCTGAAAACAGGATTCTGATACGGGAGGAAACGGTATGATTGATATTTCGGAACTTATGAGAGATCCACTTAAGGAATCCAGAGCATATATTGCAGGACAGGCGATTCCGGCGGCACTCATGCAGCCGGGAGTTGTAAAACTCAACGCCAATGAGAATCAGTACGGCCCAAGTCCCATGGCAATCAAGGCAATGGCACGGGAGCTTCAGAATGGAAATCTGTATCCGCAGAGTGTGATGCAGGCACTTCGTGAAAAAATCGCATCGCATTATCAGAAAGATCCCGGACAGATTACCTTGTTCAATGGTTCAGGTGCGGCAATCAATGCAATCGGGGATACGTTTCTGAATCCGGAGGATGAGGTACTGATCTGCTCGCCGACCTACATGGCATATGCGCCGCTTCCTTCAAGATTCGGGGCGAAAATTGTGGAGGTACCGGCACTGGAAGGACTTTATACGGATCTGGATGCATTGTATGGAGGAATTTCGGACAGGACGAAACTGATTTTCATCTGCAATCCGAATAATCCGACGGGGACACTGCTGAATCACCATGCACTGAAGAATTTCATTTATCACCTGCCGGAGCATGTGATCTGCGTCGTGGATGAAGCGTATTATGACTGGATTGATGTTCCCGGGTACGAGAGCGCTATGAACTTTATTGATGAACGGAGCAAACTGATCGTACTCCGTACTTTTTCCAAAATATACGGAATGGCGGGCTGCAGAGTCGGATTTGCGGTTACGAATGAAGAAACGGCAAAGACACTCGGAACAGCGTCCAATCTGTTCTATACGAACAGGATCGGCGCTGCGGGAGCAATTGATGCGCTTGATGATACTGCATTCTGTAAAATGGTATACCGCAATAACTGTGAGCAGCGGGAGTATATGAGCACAGAAATGGAAAAAATGGGAATTGACGTGGCACCAAGTCAGGCCAGCTTCATTTATTTCAATGCACATTGCGATACGGATAAATGTCTGCAGGAACTGGAAGAAAAGCATATTTTTATCAGAACATTTCCTGCTTCGTGTCTCAGGGTCAGCATTGGAAGACCGGAACAGAATCAGGCATTTCTTGATGCCATGAAAGAATTTCTGATCAGAAACCGGAAAGTTGCATAAAGCGGAAAGTGGTGGATGAATTGGCAGATGAAATGTTGTTTGACGGAAAAAAGATCAGAAAGCTGATACTGCCGCTTGTGGTGGAACAGATGTTGGCGGTTACGGTAGGCATGGCGGATATGATTATGGTATCCGGAGCCGGAGAGACGGCAGTTTCCGGAATTTCACTGGTTAATACCATCAGCAACCTTCTGATTATGTTTTTTTCGGCGCTTGCAACAGGAGGTGCGGTTGTATCTGCACAGTTTCTGGGTGCGGGGAATCATAAAAAAGCCTGTCATGCTGCAGGGGAGCTTTTAAGCATCTGTATTCTGACTTCTGTAGTCATTACACTGATTTCTCTGATACTGAATCATCAGATTCTGCATCTGATTTATGGGAATGTCGAGCCGCAGGTGATGCAGAATGCCGTAACCTATTTCTATATTACGGCACTTTCTTTTCCGTTTCTGGCAGTGTACAATGCCTGCGCCGGATTGTTCCGATCTATGAATAATTCAAGAGTATCCATGGAAGTGTCAGTGGTAATGAATTTTATGAATGTGGCCGGGAATGCAGTGTTCGTATATGGATTCCATCTCATGGTGGCGGGGGTTGCGCTGTCAACTCTGATCTCCAGAATGGCGGCATGCATGATCATGTATCTTTTAATCAGAAGACCCGGATTTGAGATTCATATTACAGAAAGAGTAAATTTTCATCTGGATATGGAAACGGTAAGGGGGATTCTTTCCATCGGGATTCCCAATGCATTGGAAAACAGTATGTTTAATATCGGCAAGCTGATGACACAGAGTCTGATATCCGGATTCGGGACAGCATCAATTGCGGCAAATGCCTGTGCATCGACAGTAGAAACAATGGCAGATATTCCTTCCATTGCAATCGGTCTGGGTCTTGTGACGATGGTTGGGCAGTGCGCAGGTGCTGGACGATATGATCAGGCAAGATTTTATGGCAAAAAAATGATGAAAACCGCGTATCAGCTGCTGGCAGTTACCAATATCCTGATTCTGGCAGGTGCAGGATTCATTGCCGGTTGGTTCAATCTGTCAGAAGAAGGTAATACACTGGCCATCATCCTGATCCGTTATCATAGTGTCTGCTGCATGGCGATATGGCCGCTTGCGTTTACAATTCCCAGTATTCTGCGTGCTGCAGGAGATGCAAAATATACTATGACAATCAGTATTGTTTCCATGTGGATTTTCCGGATCGGACTGGCATATGTGATCGGCGGATATATGCAGGAATATCTGCAGATGGGTGTTGTGGGTGTATGGATTGCAATGACAATTGACTGGGTGGTACGTGCTGTGTTTAATATTATCCGTTTTCGCGGACACAGATGGGAAGGAAAGGCAGTTACGCTTCAGGAGCCAGCTTGAAATATCGATAATTAATGTATGACATCAGGACAATCAAGGAGTATGATATTAATGTGACAATTAATATCTTCCGATGAAGGAGAGTTCACATGATGTCATATGAGTGCTTATGCAGGAGCTTATACAGAGCAGAAAAGGACAGTGTCGGACGTATGTTCTTTTTTGCTCTTTTTATGATCGTTTTTTATTTGGGTACGGGGACGGGCAATTTTAAGGTATCTGCAGCAGAACCGGGACAGCGCACAGTGGTGAAAGCCGGATTTTTTGAAAACGGCGATTTCATGCATAAGGATGCAGACGGAGAATATGAAGGCTATGATATAGATTACTATTATACAATTGCGGGATATGCGGGCTGGAAAATTGAATTTGTTGAATATGAAGGCGTAAATGATGCTGTAGCAGCACTGAAAAGAGGGGACATTCAGGTCCTGAGCGGACTGACGGAGACGAAGGCGCGGGATAAAGAATTCCTGGTGTCAGAACAGAAGATGTGCACATCTGGGCTTGCAGTGCAGGTACGGGCAGATGAGGACAGGTTTGATGTCAGTGATATTACGTCGATGGAGAATATGACCTGCGGAGTGCTGAAAGGGTCCAGTGTGGAGCAGCAGTATCGGCAGTGGTGCATTTTAAACGGACTTACACCACATATTACTGAATATGACAGTATTACGCAACGTAATGAAGCGTTCTATGCCAAAGAGACAGATGCCATTGTGGCAGGTTCGACTATCGAAAATGCACAGAAGCTGGCTGAGGTTTCGTCAGTGGATCTGTATTTTATGTTCCATTGGGGAGAAACACAGTTAAAGAACAGTCTGGACAGTGCGATGCGGATTCTGGCACTGGAAAATCCGGATTATACACTCCATTTGAAGGAGAAATATTTTCCGGCAACAAGAAATGCAAAGCCCTCATTTACCGCAGCGGAAAAAAAATATATTCAGGAAAATCCGGTAGTCAGAATTGCTGTTCCGGTAAAAGATGAACCGTTCTGTCAGAAGGAGGGAGATACAGTTACGGGAATTTTGCCGGAATATTATGCGCATCTGGGAGAACTTACAGGACTTACCTTTGAATGTGTGCCTTTCACATCCAAGGAAGAAGCCTGTGATGCCCTTATAAATGGAAAAATTGATGTGGCGGGTGTATTTGAATATGACAGCTATAGAGCACATAACCTGAATGTGATTCTGTCTCAGCCGTATCTGCAGATCAGCATGGTGCAGCTTACGCGTGCAGGAACAGACAGAATCTCCACAGTTGCCATGCCTGAACCGTATCAGGAATTTGTATCGGAAATCCTTCTTGGGCAGAATTCGAAGGCCAAAATTAAAGTGTATGCATATAGCGATGAGTGCTTTGCTGCGCTTAAAAGCGGAGAAACGGATGCCGTCCTCTGTACACAGCCGGCGGCAACCTGGCTTCTGAACAGAAACCGGGCATCAGATTATGTACTTTCGGGTTTTGGCGGGAATGAAACATGGAATGTCAGTTTTGCCTTCGGGTACGGTGGAAAGGGGAATACACTTCGGTCTGTTTTGAATAAATCCATTCTGGCGGATCAGGGATATATCGATCAGCTTGTCAGCAGTGATATATTGCAGGATTCGGCAGATCTGGCAGGACTTTTCGACAGGTTGCCTGTATCAATTGTGGCGGCAATGGCAGGAATGGCAATGGCACTTCTGGTGATTGTGACAGCAGCACTGCTTATTATTGTCAGAAGAAGGCAGATAGAGAGAAAACTGGCAGCACAGCAGGTTGCACTTACGACTGCAATGGAAGAAACAAGGGCAAGGCATGCGTTTTTTGGTGCGATCAGTCATGATATGCGTACACCGCTGAACGGAATTATCGGATTTACAGATCTGGCACTGAAAAGCGCAGATCTGCGGCAGATCATGGATTACCTGCAGAAAATTCACAGATCAGCGAATGTACTGAGCAGGCTCGTCAGTGATACGCTGATCATGTCCAGAATGGAAAATGGACAGTATATCCTCCATCCGGAGGAATGCAATATGAAAGAACTTCTGGAAGAAATTGCAGAGCCGGTGCGGGAAATGGCAATGGAAAAGGAAGTCAGTTTCAGGGTGCAGATCGAGGACAGCGCGGATCATTATGTATATGCAGACCGGCTGAGTCTCCAGCGCATTCTGCTGAACCTACTTTCAAATGCAGTTAAATTTACGCCAAATGGAGGATATGTCGCGCTTGATTATCAGTCTGAAAAGGATGGAAAAGAAAGCGTGATCACTGTTTCTGACAACGGAATCGGAATGAGCAGAGAATTTCTGCCGCATGCGTTTGAGATGCTTGCCCAGGAAAATCCGACTTCCGTAAGCATGGTTGGAAGTGGTATGGGACTTCCGGTAGTAAAGAGCATTGTGGATGCAATGGGCGGCACCGTTGAAGTTTCCAGCAGAAAAGGGAGTGGAACGACATTTACGGTAAGACTGAATCTGGAAGAGAGGAAAGGATCGTCGGATACACAGAAAGAAATGCCGGAAGAAGAAAACTTAAGTGGAAGACATATTCTGGTCTGTGAAGATAATGAACTGAATCTGGAGATTATCAGGCAGATTCTGGAGATGCAGAAAATAACGGTAACTGTGGCAGAGAACGGAAAGGCCGGAGTTCAGGCATTTAAACAGAGCGCTCCTTACTTTTATGATCTGATTCTGATGGATCTGCGGATGCCGGTTATGGATGGCAAAACGGCAGCACATACCATTCGTATGCTGCAGAGAGCGGATGCTGCAGATATTCCGATTCTGGCAGTTTCAGCGGATGCATATCAGGAAAATGTGGATGAAAGTATTGAAGCGGGCATGAATGGACATATTTCCAAGCCCGTGGATGCGGTAAAACTGATTCATACAATATTCAAATTCATTCAGTCATATGATAAGATAAGACAGGAACAGAAAAATGAAAAGACATGAGGTAT
This sequence comes from Butyrivibrio sp., assembly GCA_022486625.1. Classification (GTDB taxonomy): domain Bacteria; phylum Bacillota; class Clostridia; order Lachnospirales; family Lachnospiraceae; genus Butyrivibrio. The sequence continues at coordinate 53,013 of JAKVKH010000001.1, forward strand.
AAAAATGAAATTCAGTGCGGCAAGTGGTAAAGTCAGAATCTCAGGAAGAGTATTACGGGAAAAGAAAGCGGTATATTTCGGATATTCAGCTTCGTTTGCGGAGTTTACATTTACCGGTACTTATGCAAAGGCGGAAATTGACAATAAAACTTATGTGCCCGGAGACAGCAGTTTTGATACTTTTGTAGCGGTATTTATCGACGGAGATGCACAGCCATATGCAAGATTCCCTCTGGAAGAGGGACTGCGGGAATATGTGCTGTATCATTCAGAGGAAAAGAAAAAGACAACGGTCAGGCTGATGAAAATGTCTGAAGCGGCATTTGGGTCTTACGGAATCATATCACTGGAAACAGATGATCCGAGAGGCGCGATGCCGTCAAGAGAACTTCCGCACCGGATTGAATTTATCGGTGATTCCATTACCTGCGGGTATGGGAATGAAGGTGTATTCAATCAGGATACATTCTGCACCGGACAGGAAAATCCGACGAAGGCATATGCAGTTCTGACGGCGCAGCAGCTGCAGGCGGAGTTTCAGCTGATTTCCTGGAGCGGAATCGGCCTGATTTCAGATTATGTGGATCCTGACGTGAATGAACCAAGGGAAGAAATTCTGATGCCGGAGTTATATTCCTTTATTGATAAAAGGACTTCAGAAGCATGGGACTTTACCAGGTGGAAGTATAACGGCGCATATGATCCGGATCTTGTGATCATTAACATCGGAACCAATGATGCCAGCTATACGAGAGAAATTGAAGCACGTGACCGCAAGTTTGGAGAAACGTATTACCGTTTTCTGAAGGAAGTACGGACGGCAAATCCGCGGGCAGAGATTCTGTGCATTCTGGGACTTATGGATAAAAGGCTGTGCGGTCAGACGGAAAGTACAGTCAGAAAGTTCATGCAGGAGCAGCATGATCAGCATGTATCCTACTATGAACTGGAACTGCAGCGGGAAGAAGACGGGAAAGGAACGGATGAACATCCCAGTCAGATCACGCACGAAAAGCTCGCAGCAGAACTTTCTGAACTGATAAAAAGCAGGAATTATCTTGAAAACTGATCTATTTCACGAAGCTCTTCTTCTGAAAAATCTGTATTCTGAATGGCTTTGATATTATCGAGAATCTGTGACGGACGGGAAGCACCTGCCAGTACGCTGGTTACAATACCGTCCCGCAGAATCCAGGCAAGTGCCATTTCTGCAAGGGTCTGACCGCGTCTGGAAGCCAGTTCATTCAGAGAACGGATCTGAGACAGGCGCTGCGGTGTCAGTGCGGTTTCCTTTAAGAAACGACCATCGGTGCGAATCCGGCTGTCCTGCGGAATTCCGTTCAGATAACGGTCAGTCAGCATACCCTGTGCCAGGGGAGAAAAGGCAATGATCCCCTTACCGAGTCTGTCTGCGGTCTTTTTCAGACCGTTTTCTTCAATCCCACGATCAAAAATGGAATAACGGTTCTGGTTGATGACAAACGGGCAATGCAGCTCGTTTAAAATGCTGACCGCTTTTTCAAGTGCAGGACCATTATAATTGGAAAGACCTGCATAAAGTGCTTTCCCACTGGAAACGGACTGTGCAAGAGCGCCCATGGTTTCTTCAAGAGGGGTATTCGGATCCATTCTGTGATGGTAGAAGATATCCACATATTCAAGACCCATGCGCTGCAGGGACTGATCCAGGCTTGCAAGAAGGTATTTGCGGCTTCCCCAGTCGCCATAAGGACCTTTCCACATATCATAGCCGGCCTTGGTGGAAATAATCATTTCATCCCTGTAAGGGCGGAAATGCTCCTGCAGAATCTGACCGAAATTCCGTTCTGCACTGCCGGGTTTAGGCCCGTAATTGTTTGCCAGATCGAAATGGGTGATGCCATTGTCGAAGGCGGTAAAGCACATCTGCTCCATATTGGCATAAATGCCGGTGTCACCGAAATTGTGCCACAGACCAAGAGAAACAGCGGGAAGCATGAGTCCGCTTTTTCCGCAGCGGTTGTATTTCATGGATTCATATCTTTTGTCTGATGCAATATAAGTCATCTTTTCCTCCCTGTCGGAGCCTTTCTGATGAAGGCTCTCAATTGCAGTTTAAATATTCTGTACACAGGTTAACACTTCAAGTATACTTGAAGACAAGTATTTTTTTTGTTATGAAAGAAAAAGCTGAAAAAGGAGCATTATGGCACAGTATACAATCAGGCAGGTAGCAGAAATGTTCGGAATGCCCACATCAACGCTGAGATATTACGAAGAGGAAGGAATTCTGACCAATGTGACAAAAAATGGAAGTGGCCAGAGAATTTATACAGAAGGTCACCTGAACAGACTTCGTACAATCTGCTGTTTCAAGGGGACAGGGATGACCATTGCGCAGCTGAAGGCTTTTTTTACCTATGAAGAAGATGAGGAGCACCATATTGATGATATTGTGAATCTGCTGCAGGAACGCAGGATGTATGTAAGAAAGCAGATGGAAGAACTTGAGAAAGACTATGCACATGTGCTTCGAAAACTCCATTATTACAGTGATATCAGGGAAAGCATCCGGGAGGGCGGCACGCGTCCGGACTGGTGTGATTACAGAAAACGGATCTATACGGATCAGGAGGATGGACAGGTGTATGTGGAAGGGAAAAATATAAAGAAGAATGAATAAGTATGAAACACTGAAAAATTATTTTGGATATGACAGCTTTCGTGAGGGACAGGAGCATCTGATTGATGCCATTCTTTCGGGGCGTGATGTTCTGGGAATCATGCCGACGGGTGCAGGAAAATCACTTTGTTATCAGGTGCCGGCACTGATGCTGCCAGGAATAACACTTGTAATCTCACCATTGATTTCGCTGATGAAGGATCAGGTACAGGCGCTTAATCAGGCGGGTGTTCATGCAGCGTATCTTAACAGTTCGTTGACGGAAAGGCAGATGACAAAGGCACTTCAACTGGCAGCACAGGGACAGTACAGGATCATCTATGTGGCGCCGGAAAGACTGGAAACATGGGAATTTCTTGACTTCGCATCGAAAGTTACGATTTCCATGGTAACCGTAGATGAAGCACATTGCATTTCGCAGTGGGGACAGGATTTCAGACCAAGCTATCTGAAAATAGTGACTTTTATCCGCAGACTGCCAAAAAGACCAGTTGTAAGTGCATTTACGGCAACTGCAACAGAAACTGTAAAAAATGATATCTGTGAAGTGCTTCAGCTTAAGAGACCAAAGGTTCTGGTAACCGGATTTGATCGCCGGAACCTGTATTTTGGTGTGGAGACGCCGCCGTCAAAAGATGCTTTTACAATGGATTATATCAGGCAGCATGGCAGGGACAGCGGGATTATTTACTGTGCAACCCGCAAGAATGTGGATCAGCTGTATGAAAAACTCAGGAAGAAAAAGGTCCCTGTAACGCGTTACCATGCAGGTCTTTCTGCGCAGGAGCGGCAGGGCAGTCAGGATGATTTTATTTATGACCGGAAACCGGTAATGGTTGCAACAAATGCATTCGGGATGGGAATTGATAAATCGGATGTCCGTTATGTCATTCATTATAATATGCCGCAGAGCCTTGAAAACTATTATCAGGAAGCTGGCAGAGCCGGACGTGACGGAGAGCCTGCAGAGTGTATTCTGCTGTTTTCTGCGCAGGATATCATGATTGCCAAATTCCTGATTGAAAACAGGGAGGACAATCCTGATTTAGACAGCCGGGAGGCAGAGAAAATTCTGGCACGGGACGAGGAACGGCTGCGCGCCATGTCCTATTACTGTATGACGCAGGAATGTCTCAGAAGATATATTCTGAACTATTTCGGTGAGGAAATGAAGGAGGATTGCGGAAACTGTTCCTGTTGTCAGAAAGATTATGAAAAGGAAGATGTGACAGCTGCTGCAGTCAGTGTTATAGAGTGTATAAGGCAGTGCAGAGGACGCTTTGGAATCAATGTGATCGCCGGAACGCTTTCAGGCGCAAACAGGGCAAAACTCAGAGAGTATGGGATGGAGGAACTTCCGTCATTCGGAGTGCTTAAGAACCTGTCTGAGGGCGGAATCAAGGAAATTATACAGCAGATGCTGGTCATGGGATATCTGATTGCCAGCAGTGACAGATACGCACTGATTCGTACCACAAAAGAGGCGGATGAGATCATGGACGGAAGACAGCGGATCAGTGTAAGAAAGCTGAAGAAAAATCATTCGGAGGAGAAGATACACCGGCATACACATGCGGCTGATTCACTTACAGGAAGAGGCACAGAGCTGTTTGAGATACTGAGGGGGCTAAGAACCGAGCTGGCAAAGGAGGCTGGAGTTCCGCCATACATGATATTTTCGGATAAGACGCTCACGGACATGTGTGTTCGCCAGCCGTTGAATCGTGCGGAAATGCTGGAAGTTTCCGGAGTCGGTGAGAATAAATATGAACGGTTTGGCGAACAGTTTATGGATAAAATTACCCGGTTCAGTAAGGGGGGAAAGGAAAAAATGTACCGGGATTAATGATATAATCAAATACAGCTGGAGCGATAACTGCATCTGAATGAGGATGCGTTTAATTCTGTATTTTCGTAAAGAGGGCATATGCTACATAAAATCGGGTCTTTTTTTCAGAAGCATCCTGTTCTGCAGAGCGTTATTATTAATCTGATTATGATTGTCTGTACCTGCATTCTGACTATTAAGTATAATCGCAGGGTAGATGAGGATATGGAGATCAGTGACCTTGAACGATGGTGTATTTATGCATTCAAATATTATCCGATGCTGATGACAGCATCTCTTTGCGGAACCGTTCCGGCCATGATCTGTGCATTGATTGTTTTTGCTGTAAAATGTATGACTGATATGGCGTTTTCCTATATGACCTGTATTTATCTTGTGGCATCAATTATCATTATCCAAATGAATCGCAAAAAATGGTTTCGTCTTCCCGGAAAGTCAGTTCTGGCTGCATTATGCCTGATGTTTGTGCTGGGGGATGCGTGGGGAGTGGCACTGGGACTTGCCGCAGGCAGAGGCCTCGCAGAAATACAACTGCGGAAGATGGTCCTGTATTTTCTTAACGAGGGAGTCGGGTGCGGATTTACCGCAGCGTCGCTCTATGTTATTGTGAATTATACGCCGAAAGGCTTTAAACATTTGTTCAACGGAATGTTGCCCTATCTGGGGGAAGAGAAGCAAACGCGGCAGAATCTGTTTATCTATGAACAGAGTGATGAGTCGAAGCTGGGAAGCGCTGTAACGAGAATTGTGGTAATTGAAGCAGCAGTACTGGGAATCTTTGCGGCAATTTCCGCAAATACACTGATTCCTTTTATGATGACAGCGCAGACCGGAGATGGTGCGGTGCAGGAAGAAAACGTTCAGGAGTGGGATTCCATTACAACTACCATGGAACTGGAAAAAAAGGTCAGTGAAATGGTAAGCGGCGGAACTCTTGGCGGTACGCCTGCATTTATGGTGACACTGGCATTTGATGCGCGGCTTATGATGCTGATTATTGATATTATTATTCCGATGGCTGTATTTGCAAATCACTATGCGTTATGGAGGATTGTAGTACCAATCCGTGAAATGTCGGATGCAGTAAAGCGCTTTGTCGGTGCATCAGAAGATGCAATGATTGAAAATGCGGAAAAGATTCACACGCTTGGAATTCATACCGGAGATGAAATTGAGGATCTGTATCATAATTTTGATGATACAGCGACCAAAACGGTAAATTATATCAGAGATATTCAGGAAGGCAGAAAACTGGAAAATGATCTCAAGGTTGCAAAGGCTGCAAGTGATGCCAAATCAACGTTCCTTTCTAATGTTTCGCACGAAATCCGGACTCCGATTAATGCAGTACTCGGATTTGATGAAATGATCATTAGAGAAAGTAAGGATCATTCCATTATTGAATATGCGCGTAATATTCAGAATTCGGGAAAAACGCTTTTAAGCCTGATTAATGATATCTTGGATTTTTCCAAAATTGAAGCCGGAAAAATGGAAATTGTGCCGGTGGAATATGAACTGAGTTCTGTGATCAACGACCTGGTTAACATGACTTTGATAAAAGCGAAGGCAAAGAATCTGCAGCTGAGTGTAGACATGGATGAAAACATACCGCATGTGCTGATCGGAGATGAGATCCGAATCAAACAATGTGTAATGAATCTGTTGAACAATGCAGTTAAATACACGGATCGTGGAGAAGTAGGACTGAAGGTCATGTGGAAGAGGCTGGATGATGACCTGATTTCGCTGAAGTTTGAGGTGTCGGATACCGGAACCGGTCTGACGCAGGAACAGATTAAAAAGATGTTTGACCCATTTGAACGGTTGGATGAAGCCAGAAACCGTACTATTGAGGGAACCGGGCTAGGAATGAATATTGTACGGCAGTTGCTGGATCTGATGGGTACGGAGCTGCAGGTATACAGTGAAAAAGGTGTGGGATCAATGTTTTCCTTTGCACTGGAGCAGAAAGTGGTGGTCTGGGAAGCAATTGGCAATTTTAACCAGACCTATGAGGAATCACTGGCCGCTCTTGCACCATACCGTGAGAAATTCCATGCACCGGAGGCCAGAATCCTTGTTGTTGATGATACACATACAAATCTTACAGTATTCAGGGGATTGCTGAAGAACACACAGGCACAGATCGATGCGGTAGAAAGTGGCAGAGCGGCACTGGACATGGTCAGGGAAAAGAAGTATGATATGATATTCCTGGATCACAGGATGCCGGAAATGGATGGGATTGAAACGCTGCATGCCATGCAGCAGATGGATGATAATCTGAACCGTACAACTCCTGTGATCGCACTTACGGCAAATGTAGTGTCCGGGGCGCGTGAAAGATATTTTCAGGAAGGTTTTTCAGGATACCTGGCAAAGCCGGTCAGCGGAGAACATCTGGAAGAAATGGTGCTCAACTGGCTACCGGAGCAATTGGTGATTCATTCGAATGACCCGGAATTCAGAGAAGAAAACAGCAGCGAAAAGCACACAGATTCGGAACTGGTATCCTCACTGCTTCGCATTACCGATATAGATATTAATTCTGCAATTGAAAACTGTGGCGGCGTCGAGATGGTGCCACAGGTAATAGAAGATTTCTGGCTTTCAATTGATGAAAAAGCGCATCAGATCGAAATATATGAAAAAACGGACGATATTGAAAAATACACAATTCTGGTGCATGGACTTAAAAGCTCGGCAAGAGCAATCGGAGCGCTCAGTCTTTCAGAAAAGGCCGCAGCATTGGAAAAAGCCGGAAATGAATCTGACATGACGATGATCAGGGAGGACACGCCGCAGCTGCTGGAACTGTATCGCAGTTATAAAGAAAAACTGAGAGAGGTTGCGGAAAGCGGTGATACGTATAATAAACGGCAGATTGAACCTGAAGAGCTGGAAAGTGCGCTCAGCAGTCTCAGGGAATTTGTTGAAGCGTCTTATTTTGACAGTGCTGATGATGTTATGAAACTTTTGGCGGAATATAAGATTCCGGAGGAATTTGAAGATAAATATGAACAGATTCGCAGGCTGATGGCGGCAGTTGACAGGGATGGACTTCTGAAACTTCTTCAGAAGACAGAAAGTACAGAGAAAGGTGAAGAGATATGATCAAAAGAGTGCTGCTGATTGGAAATGAGAAGAGTTTTATGGCAAATGCGGTAGCAAAAGGCCTGGAACATGAGAATTATGAGGTGATTCATGCAGAACCGTCTCAGACAGCTGTTGTGGCAGTCGCAGACAAACCCTCTGTTTACCTTCTGTATCTTGGAGATCATGTTGCGGACAGAACAGAACTGCTGCAGTATCTGGATGAAGCAGTTGATACAGAACGTTTTTTTCTTTATCTGATCGGTACACCGGAAGAATTTGAAAAGGCATATAAGGTTCTGCCCAAAAATAAAATAACAGATGAGTTTGTCAGACCGCTTGATATCAAGATGGTTGCAAAGGAATTGGATGCAGCGGTTCTCAGCAGCGAAATGGGAGAAGAAGGAAAGAAAAAGATCCTGGTAGTGGATGATGACGGGACAATGTTGCGTATGATCAGAACGTGGCTGTCGGTAAAATATCAGGTATATATGGCAAGTTCCGGGAAGATAGCGCTTTCTTTTCTGGCTGAAAATCAGGTGGATCTGATTTTGCTGGATTACGAAATGCCGGTAATGAACGGACCGGAGGTGTTCAGGGCGCTTCGGGAGAATCCGGAAACGATGGATATTCCCGTGATGTTCCTGACAGCAAGAAATGATAAGGACAGTGTCATTACGGCTGCGTCACTTGGACCGGAAAAATATCTTTTGAAAACAATGCCCAAAGCAAAGCTGATTGGGAGCATAGATGGATTTTTTGTCGGGCAGAGTCTGAAAAAATAAAATAAATGCTGTCATATTTTCTGTTCATGGATATAATAGTAGTACGTGTGCTGTATATGAAGTACAAATATTGATCAGGTAAGGCAGGAAATGAACAGAAATGAGTTATCGGCATTATGACAATGGCGGGGAAGACCCGGAAGTAAGACGAGCCAGACGACTGGAACGAATGAAAAATGAGAAGAAAAGGCAGGAATTGCGCCGCAGACTGATACAGCATTATACGGTACCGGCAGTGGCAGTAATTGCGTGCGTGGCAGTGATTATTACCGCAATCTGCGCAGTTCGCATATTACAGAGAAAACAGACGGATGACAGTGTGGAACAGGCTGTTTCTGAGCTGATTGTGAGTCAGACCAGTGCTTCAGCGGCGACTGCCTCCACGCAGGCACCAAAGGTGTATCAGGCGAGAGTAACAGATCAGACACAGCAGATCGGTGCGGATGTAGTGAGCGGGCATGCAGTTCTGGTTAAGCTGTCGGATCATACGATTGTGGCCCAGAAGGGTGCAATGGAGCGAATCAGTCCGGCATCGATGACAAAGGTGCTGACTGTGCTGGTGGCAGCGGAGCATGTAAAGAATCTGGATGATAAAGTCAAAATTACACTTGATGATACAGATTTCAGTTATTCAAATGATTGCAGTGCAGTGGGGTTTTCAAAGGATGAGCAGGTAACAGTCAGGGATCTGTTTTATGGGACGATCCTTTCATCGGGAGCAGATGCTGCCGTTGCACTGGCAACTTATGTTGCGGGCTCACAGGATAAGTTCGTGACCATGATGAATGCCAAGCTGGATGAACTGGGATTATCTGATACGGCACATTTTACCAACTGTGTCGGAATTTATAATGAAGATCACTATTGTACTGTCTATGATATGGCAATGATTCTCGAAGCAGCGGTTGACAATGATTTTTTGAAAGAAGTATTGTCAACACATACCTATACTACATCTTCCACTTTGCAGCATCCGGACGGAATCACCATTTCCAACTGGTTTCTTCGTAGAATAGAGGATAAGGACAGCGGCGGTACTGTGCTTTGTGGAAAAACAGGTTATGTTGTTCAGTCGGGGAACTGTGCAGCAAGTTATGCAGAGGATGCAACGGGGAACGGGTATATCTGTGTAACAGCGGGATCGACGAGCGCCTGGAGATGTATTCTTGATCACGTGGCAATTTATTATCCATTTCTGTCAGGTACAGGAGTTGCAGGAAGTACATCTTCAGATAGTGTTTCCGGAGAAAGCAGCGCAGATTCTGCGGGGAGTCAGACATCGGGTTCTGATTGAAGTGAATTGCTGCAATCGCAGTAAAAAGAAATATAAAAAAAGGATTTCTCTGTGCAGTAAACGGAGGAATCCTTTTTCTGTATTGAATTGTGAAATCCGCGAAAGCGGACTCTTTTGAAATGAACTGTCGTTGAAGTTTATTTCAATGCAGAAAATACTTATGATACGTTCTTTAAATGATTCATATCATGCGCTATCTTTTTTTTTACTTTGAGTTTCTCCAGATAGAGTTTTGTTTCAGATACTGTTACTCCGCTCAGTACCACGAGGGCGATCAGGTTCGGGATGGCCATAAGACCGTTAAATATATCGGCAATTGTCCATACAGCAGAGACGGTCATGAAAGGACCGGCCAGTACAGCAAGCAGATAGAACCAGCGGAAAATCCGGAGTGCATGTCTGTTTCCGTGAGTCAGATAATCGAGGCAGCGTTCGCTGTAATAATTCCAGCCAAGAATGGTTGTGAATGCGAAAAAGACGAGGCATAGCATCAGACTGAATGAGGCAATTCTTGAAGAAAATGGAAGACCGAGTTGAAAAGCTCTGGTGGATACTTCAACGCCTTCAAGACCAATGTTCCAGGTTCCGGTGATGATGATGGAGAGACCGGTCATGGTACAGATAACCAGGGTATCAATAATGGTTCCCAGCATGGATACAAGACCCTGCTTTGCAGGCATATCGACATGTGCGGCAGCGGCAGCAATCGGTGCACTTCCAAGACCTGCCTCATTGGAAAAAATACCACGTGCAATTCCTTTTTGCATTGCCAGCATCATGGCACCGAGTGCACCGCCGGAGGCAGCACGCATGCCGAATGCACTTTGAATGATTTCTATAATTGCAGAAGGGATTGCAGAGGCGTGTGAAATCAGAATGATCAATGCCAGGGTAACATAGAGAACTGCCATAAATGGAACAATCAGTTCTGCAACTTTCGAAATACGCTGAAGTCCGCCGATGATGACAAGACCGGCACATACCGTAATGACGACAGCAGAAATAACAATTGAAATTGAATAAGAATGTCCGAAAATCATTACAGTATTGATGGAATTTGGATCAAAGAAATTATGTACCGCACTGGTAATGCCGTTGGTCTGCGTACTGGTACCGATGCCCATAAGTCCGGCTGCAGCGCCGAAGAATGCAAAGAAACAGGCCAGCCATTTCCATTTTTTGCCCATACCGTTTTCAATGTAGCAGAACGGACCACCTACAATATGACCATCTGATGCAATGTTGCGAAATTTGACAGCAAGGAGACATTCGGAATATTTTGTGGCTGTGCCCAGAAGCGCTGCAATCCACATCCAGAAAAGAGCGCCAGGTCCACCGGCAACAATGGCGGTTGCCACGCCAACAATATTACCGGTTCCGATCGTTGCGGAAAGCGCGGTACAGAGTGCACCAAAGCTGGATACTTCGCCGTGCTTTCCACTTTTTTCATTGGCAGTTACATTACGGATGGCCTGAGGCAGTTTTGTGATCTGCAATGCCTTCAGACGGATCGTAAGAAAGATGCCGACGATCAGAATCATGGAAATCAGTGGCAGTCCCCATACTGCGTTGTCAATTGTTTCTAAAACCCCATTCATACCATTACCTCCAGAATTACATATAGTATCAGAGTAACATTGTATTGTATGTTTATGCAAGAAGAATGTATTATTTTACAAAATGATCTGCATATTCAAAAAGAAGCTTTTTGCTTTCCTCTTCGTTCCATGTGAAATCTGAATCCGGAAGGAAAATCAGAAAGTCACGAAGCGTATCAGCGAAGCTGTGTTCGAGAAGCTGATCATATACAAAGGGCATCTGAGGGTATTTCCACAGGAAAAGTGTTTCCCCCTGTGCATAGGTAGTAATGTTGAAGTGGTGTGATATGGTCAGCTTATCTTCCTTCAGAAGGCGGATGTGCATACGCTCTTCGCGCACTGCATGAAGATAGGATTTGAGTATCTCCACACGTTCAGAATCTGAAAGCGGTGTATGGAAACCATCGGGAAGCTCCTCGATAATGCCTGTTTCCATAAACTGCTCAAGACCGCTGAGCGTAAAGGTATTGATCATTTCATAATCATACAGGGAATTCCTGCGATGCATATATTCCTGAATTCTTGGATCATTCAGCAGGGCGGACGGCAGATGCCGTGCGGCGATCTGAAGGGGGATGGAAGTCATCAGACATGGATAACTGGAAAGAGAATGTGCTTTACGGCCATCTGGAGAAAGGTTTGAAAGAGAGCAGAGCATGTGGGACAGATATTCGTTAAAATCTGAAATTTTCAGTGTCAGAGGCTGACATTTCTTCAGCTGAGCAGAATAGGTATTCTGCAGAGAGGCAATCATATCCGGATCATTTAGCAGGATTCCGTTACTGATGGACTCGTCAACCATAAGCGCGTAGGAGGGAGTCAGAACCATATAAGGATAGAGCTGGACTGCAGCTTCATCGTTATAGTAATAATAAGGGTCATAGTTATTGCTCATGGCCAGTGTATAGAGTGCGTTGGAAACCGGTGCAATGTTCAGGTAGCTGGAACGTGTTGCAGAGGATGGATACAGTCTGATGATGTGTGTAATGGGAAAAAGCTGCTTAGCAGAAGAAACCGAGTGAGACAGCGCAATAATATAATCTGATACAAAACCGTCAGAAGAAGGATAAATCAGTCTCATGGGTTCATGGTGTGCCAGACACTGGTCAAAGAGATAGGAGAAGACGAGCTTGATGTCCTGTCTGGTATGAAATGTGGCGCGGTAGCTGAATTCATAGGAAACAGACCGGTTCATATAACCGGAGGGAATGTGCTCAAGATCATTGAAGCGGTTGATGGTCTGCATACACGCAAGGTAACAGTGATATTTTTGGCTGCCGATCCGCTCAATGTGATAGGCTTCCACAAGTTCCTGATATTTGCGATCAGACAGGCGCAGAGCATGAAATAGCCTGTTCATGATCTGTTCATCATCAGAAAGTCTCTGACCGGATTTCATTTTGGCAAGAAGTGAAGGCGAAATGCCACACTGACCTGCAAGGTAAGGAATAGAAAGACCGGAGTCTTTTATATCTGCTGCAAGCAGATCGGAAAAAGCTGACATGGGAAATGATCCTTTCTGTATAAAATAATCGATAAATTATACGTATTGTACAACAGGAAATAGTATCAGCGCAATTTGTTTTCACCATATATAAAGAAATATTGTCCAAAATTCTGTGTCGTATTGAAATAAACCAGGGTTCTGTTATTTAATATAAGTGTCTGAAAAAGCAATAAACTGTTTTTTTATGATGGGGAGAGAAGGCTGCAGCATACGATATTGCTGCAGCCTTTTTGGGTACACAGAACCGGAAAAGCATACAAGTGACATTATTGTCAAATACGCGTATAATCGTAAAAAAATGGAAATGGCAGGGAAAGATAATGGAACTGAAAGAATATGATCTGACGCAGATCGAAAATTATCGCGTCTGGGGACGGACAACCAGAGAGAGAAATCCGCTGACACTGTTCTGGACCGGAGCGGCACTGGAGCTGAATATGAGGGCATCAGAGCTGTGGGTGGAAGTCAGGTCAGATTATGATACCTATGAAGTCTGGATGGATATTGTGATCAATCACGTACTGACGCAGCGATTCATGGTGCCCAGGGGACGCAGCAGGCTGTGTGTGTATCGTATGATGAATGCGGAAGAAGTCAGAAATGTAAGGATTATCAGGGATACACAGGCAATGTCTGATGATCCGGGTACAAGGCTTCAGATCCTGAAACTTGCTACGGATGGAAGCTTTGAATCCGTACCGGAGCCTCAGATAAAGCTGGAATTTATCGGAGACAGTATCACATCGGGGGAAGGTGCTACGGGTGCCAGAAGCGAGCAGGACTGGATATCCGGGTGTTTCAGTGCAGTAGATAATTATGCGTTTATGACAGCAGCTGCACTGAATGCAGAATATCACAGTATCAGTCAGAGTGGCTGGGGGATTCACTGTGCATGGGATGGAAATACATATCATGCGATACCGAAATACTACGAACAGATCTGCGGACTTCTGCAGGGATCAGAGAACAGGAGACTGGGGGCATTTGAACACTGGGATTTTGCCAGCTGGCAGCCGGATGTGATCATTATGAATCTGGGGACAAATGATGCCGGTTCTTTTGATCAGCCGGACTGGACAGATCCGCAGACAGGAATAACGCATACCATGCGAAGAGATGCAGATGGCAGAATGGATAAGGAGGATCTTGCGGTGTTTGAGCAGGATGCCTGCAGATTTTTGAAGCTTCTGAGAAAATGCAACCCGGAAAGCCATATCATCTGGTGTTACGGAATGCTTGGAAATGAACTGATGCCGGCAATCAGGATGGCAGCAAAATCGTATGCGGGTGAGTCAGGAGATGACAGAGTGGAAGTCCTTGAACTGCCGGATACGCAGGGCGATGGATTTGGGGCAAGATCACATCCGGGACATCAATCACATACACGGACAGCAGAAGTTCTGATTCAGGAAATCCGCAGAATTCTGAAATGAAATCTGTAAGATGACAGAGCAGGAAAAATATATCAGGAAGCAAAATATAAAAGTGACAAATCACAGCCCTCATGATATGACAGAACTGTACACCATTCAGGTGAATGGTTCTGAGACAATCGGAGGGCTGTGTTTATGCAGAAGAATGGAAGTATCCGTAAAACTGAATATACCGATCTGAGTGGCTGGTATGAGGCAGAACTGGAGGATAAGAAAAAATATCAGGTGTTACTTCCGGGGACACTTGACGAGAACCATGTCGGAAATCCGGATTCAGCAGCGCATCAGTGGAAGGCAGAGGTCATCAAAGCGGAGAACGAAGCAGATGCTGAGCATTTGATTACGACGCGATTTACGCGAAAGCATGTATATGAAGGCAGGGTAATCTATCGCAGAGGACTGCAGTTGAAAACGTTGCCGGGAGAACGTGCCTTTGCCATGATTGAACGGAGCAGAAAGCAGGAACTGAGGATAAATGAAAAAACAGCAGATATTGTTTTCCCTGGGACATTATCAACACCTGCGGTCTATGAAGTGACAAAACTGCTGCATACGGGAATAAATGAAGTTGAACTGGTCTGTGATAATTCCTATGCAGGATGGCCGCATGATGCAATTGTGTATTCGTCAGCGGCAACAGATGAAACACAGACGAACTGGAATGGCATTCTGGGGGAGATGAGAATCCGCTGGGAAAAGAGAAATTTCATCCGGGCAATCCGTGTTTATCCGGAGGCGGACGCAATACGGGCAGAAGTAGAAATAGACGCCATGGTTTCCGGCAGCGGTCTGCTGAAACTGACTTCCGATGCCTTTGCAGAAAATTGCAGTCAGCATGTCACCTTCGAAAAGGGAATTACCTGCTGCAGCTTTGCACATATTCCCTATTGCAGGAATGTGCGCAGATGGGATGAATACGAAGGAAATCTGTATAAAATTTCTGCTGTTATGGATAATGTGTCCGGGAAAACAGCTCTTTTTGGAATCCGCGTATTTGATGCTGAATATGGTGTACTGAGGAATAACGGGCATCGCATTTTCCTGAGAGGGGAGGCAAACTGCTGTGTCTTTCCGGAAAAAGGTCATATGCCGATGAAAAAAAGCGAGTGGAAGAAAATTCTGAGAATTTACAGATCCTATGGTGTGAACTGTCTGAGATTTCATTCGCATTGTCCGCCGGAAGCTGCATTTGCGGCAGCAGATGAGGAGGGGATTTTTGTACAGCCGGAACTGTCACACTGGAATCCGGAAAATGCCTTTGAACAGGAAGAGAGCAGAAGCTATTACAGAATGGAGCTTCATGAAATTCTGCGTACATATGCCAATCATCCTTCTTTTGTTATGCTGACGTTTGGAAATGAACTGAGCATGGGGGAAAAGGGCGAAAAGTATATGCATGCACTGCTGGATGAAGCACATAAGCAGGATTCAACCAGGCTGTATGCAGGCGCATCAAATATTTCCTATGGGTCACACGGACCGGATCAGCACAGTGACTTCTATACGTCATCGAATAACGGAAAAGACATGCTGAGAGGAACTTCGGCCGGGATGGAGGGATATATCAATCATGAATATCCGTCTTCATTACATGATTATTCGCATGAAATGAAACATCTGAGAGAAAAATATGCAGGCCCGGTATTCTCTTTTGAAGTCGGACAATATGAAATCCTGCCTGATTTTTCTGAAATCAGACAGTTTCGTGGGGTTACGAAGCCGGATAACCTGCGTATCATTCGAAGGAAGATCGGGAAACTGGATTTAAAATACTGGGAGCGTATGCTGGAGGCAACGGGAGAGCTTGCCCTGATTTGTTACCGTGAAGAAACAGAGGCAGTGCTTCGTACGCCTGAAATGTCAGGAATTTCTCTATTGGGAATTCAGGATTTTCCGGGTCAGGGAACTGCACTTGTTGGAATGTTAAATTCTCATTTAAGAACAAAGCCATATGCTTTTGCAGCACCGGAAAGATTCAGAAAATTCTATACCGGGATTCTTCCTGTGGCACTTTTTCCAAAGTATACATATGAAAACGGGGAAATGTTTCAGGCGGAGCTGAAGATGGCGAACTATGGAAAAGACATCCTGAAAGGAAAGATGTTCTGGAGACTGATGGAGGCACAGAATATCCGACAGGAAGGAAAAAATGATGGAAGCTGCTGCATTCCGGGAACGCTGACTATGACAGGAAGTGCCAGTCTGAAACTGCCGGAAACAGACAGGGCAGTATGCTATACCCTGCAGCTTTGCTACAAAGATAAAAAACGTGCGATATTCAATAACGAATACCGGATCTGGAGCTATCCACATCTGAATACAGTTCGTTTGGAAGAAGATGGTTCTGCATGTCATGAAAATGTTTTTATTACACAATCGGTCGGGCAGGCATTGCAGCATCTGCGGAACGGAGAATGCGTGTTTCTTTCACCGAAAGCGCTGGCAGATCAGTTTTCCGGATCCGCTGCAGGTATGTTCTCTACAGATTTCTGGTCGGTAGGTACATTTCCACAGCAGGAAGGCTATATGGGATGCCTGATTGATGAAAAACATCCGATATTCAAAAACTTTCCGACACTGCCATGGCCGCAGTGGCAGTGGTGGAGTATTACGACCGGTGCCAGAAGCATGAAGATCCCGGAACATCTGAATGCGATAATTTCCGTAATTGATTGTTATGCAAGGCTCAGAAGACTTGCGTTTCTGTTTGAATGCAGAGTCGGAAGCGGCAGGCTGACGGTGAGCAGCATGGGACTTCTGGAGAAGCAGGAATATCCGGAGACGCGTGCACTGCTGCAGGCAATTCTTGCCTACATGAATACGGAAGGATTCGCTCCCGAAACTTCATTGACGGAGGATGAACTGACGTCAATCCTGTGAAATAACTGCTTGCTTTCAAAAAAAATTACATCTTTCAAAAAAATCAGTTGCCAGATCAGAAAGCGTGTAATATAATAGCAAATGTCGTCGGGGTGTAGCGCAGCTGGCTAGCGCGCTATCTTAGGGAGGTAGAGGCCGCGTGTTCGAATCACGTCACTCCGATTGCTTTGTGGAAAAGAGCAGATTCAGTAAAATGGATCTGCTCTTTTATTATGCTCTGAAAATGATATGCCTTTATCCGGCAGGTGCATTGCAAACAGTGGTAAGGCAGTTGTTTCGGGTGTATAATGTGAGTAGATGAAAAGGCAATTTTATCAATTATTTATAGTTTTTTTAGCACTCTCAGCTGGACAGTGCTAATTTCTGAGCTATAATAATATCAAATAAAAAGCGAGAACACATGGGGTATGGATTTCAAAGAGAGGAGCTGACCTATATGATTATCGTGAAAATGAATAACACTACAGTGGAATGCAATATAGCAGCGTCTGAACTTCGGGAAATCGGACTTACTCCGGAAGCAATTGTAAATGGTGAGACGCGCAGTGTTCCTTTTATGGCACAGCTGAACAGAGAAGTGGGTGAGCAGCTTGACTATAATCCGGAAAATGAAGTCCTTATGATGTCCAAGAATATGATGTCAGATGGCAGCGTAAGAATTTTTGCGGTAAAAATGAATAACGACGATATTCAGAACGCTGCGGACCGGATCAGAGGCACGGCAAACAATATTCTGGAAGCCATGACGCAGGATAAGGTGGATGCGATAAAGGCACGGAGTGGTAAAGATAAGGGAATTGCACTGAATGCCATGATCAGTGGTGTTTCGGATATGATTAATAAAATTTATCTTCAGGATGATGAAGACAGTGAAAATGGCAACGACGATTCCAAAGAAATGACTTCCAGACCGATCATGGATTATGCAAAATATATGGCGGAATTTGAAACTCTGGATGATTGCATCAGATTCTGCACGGTAGTCAGAAATCTCCCGGTTGAGGATTCTGCGCTTTACAGACATAACGGATATTATTATCTTTCTGTCGGCCTTCGCACGACGGATGACCGTGAAGTGTTCAGCCTGCGCAAGACAGGACTTGAGTATGCAACATCTCTTGTGGTGAATTCTCCGGCGGAAATGCATCTGGAAGAAAGCGGTAACTGTGTGATTCATGATCATGCAATTGAGCATCTTACAGAAATGAATGTAAAGGAATGACGTAAAAATGGAAAAAACAGATGTTACGGTGTTTGATTTTTCCGGGATATATGAAAGCGAGGATTTTTATCTGCAAATAAAAAATCCTCGCTTTATTTCGTGCAGGGATATTCCGGGGACAAACTGTATATGCGATGAGAATGCACAGCATATGCTGATGGAAAGAATGAATGAAGCAGGATGTTGCGCTATGGGAATCCATTTTATTGATTCGGGGAATTATCACTACATGTCGGAGTTGATGATCCGTCAGGTTACGGATTCGATGACACTGGTGCTGATGGATCATCATCCGGATATGCAGCCATCAGCATTTGGAGATATATTATCCTGTGGAAGCTGGGTGAAAAATGTGCTGGATCATCATGGAAATGTGGAGCAGGTGATTGCAATCGGCGTGGATGAAGCACTTTCTGCACAGGTGAGTCCGGAATATCGCAGTAAAGTTCATTTCTATCCGGCGCATGCGTGCATGGATGGCGAAGGAAATATCTGCATGCCCGAAGAACCTCGTTTTCCGATTTATCTGTCAGTGGACAAGGATGTGATCGGACCTGACGAACTGATAACCAACTGGGATCAGGGCACGATGCGGGCAGATGAGGTATGTAATATGGTAAGCTATCTTCAGGAACATTACCTGCTTCTGGGAATGGACATCTGCGGAGAATGTGCGCCGGATCAGGAGGTATGTGATCTGCGAAAAGCGGTGGAGGCAAGCAATGCATGGAATGAACGGATTCTTTCTATATTAATGAAATAATGTAATAATCTTTACGTAGATTTGAAAAAGTGAGATAATGAACCACGGAGGAATTTATGGATAAGAGATTAAGAGACTGTATCCGGCATATGGAGAATCTGGATTATGCGGCATTATCGCAGGAAGATATGGAGCGGGAACGAAAGGAGTTTTTGATTCAGATGGGTTTTCTGCAGCATGAGTTGTTGTTCTGGCAGATCTGGGCAGGAGTGTTTATGATCTGTGTATTTATCGGGACGGGAATCCTGCTGATTAAGATGACGATATCATCTCTTTTATTGTGTGCAGCGGCAGTTTTACTTCTGATCTGGACACTGGATATACTGTTCAAAAGAAACAGGGGAATCAGACAGCTGTATCACTATTATGACAGACTTGTGCGTTTCTGAATCCATCCAAAACCGCACTGCAGGGTGCTTTCTGACGTCTTTTTTCAAATTGTTTAAAAAAAAATGAAAAAAGAGGTTGACACAACAGGGGTTAATGGATAAAATAATCTATGTTGCACGCGGGAACGCGGAAATGCAGGAGTGGCGGAATGGCAGACGCGCATGGTTCAGGTCCATGTGATAGCAATATCATGAGGGTTCAAGTCCCTTCTCCTGCACTGTTCTTTTAAGAACATGCAGCGCAATTTCATAATGGTGAATGCGGAAATGTCGGAATTGGCAGACGAGCAAGACTAAGGATCTTGTGATAGCAATATCGTGAGGGTTCAAGTCCCTTTTTCCGCACTCAATACAGGATCTGTCGGAAACGACAGATCTTTTTTGCGTCAGAATCGGTAACGCAGAAGCTGATCGGAATCAGATACAGCGTGAAAGCTGGTGCTGGAAAGATGGGAATAATGTGGTATACTGTACCTAGTATTTTGATACGTGAGTGACATCACCTTTTCGGAAGGAGCGGTCAGTTATGGGAGAGAAATGGAACAGTGAAGCAATAAAGAAACTGGCGAAGACAGTTACAGATGCGGCGCAGCCGGTGTTTGAAGAGGCCAGGATCAAAACGGAGCCTCTGATGAGAGATGTAAAGGCGGCAACGAAGCCTTACATTGAAAAGGCAGAGCCATATATTGAGAAGGCAAAGGAAAAAACAGAGCCATATCTTAATGAGGCAGCGCAGAAGGCAGGTCCGGCCATGCAGAAAGTGGTAAAATCAGCAGAGCCTGTTCTGGAACAGGCGCGTGCGAAGGCAGAACCGGTACTGGATGACTTGAAGGCAAAGGCAGAGCCAATGCTGGAATCTGCAAAGGAGAAAGCAGATCCGATGATTCAGAAGGTGAAAAAATCTACAGAGCCGGCAGCAAAGATTGTAAAGGAAAAGTCTGAAAAGGCAGCCAGAGTTGCGGCGGTTGTCGGGAATGAATTTGCTGAAAAAGCGGCAGTAAAGACGAGCAAAAATGAGGTCTATGTGCAGTACGGAGATCATGAGATCCGCACAGAGGATATTCTGGATAAGGCAAGGGCAGACTATGTTGCACACGGGCATAAGCTGACGGAGATTAAGGAGCTTCAGGTGTATATCAAGCCGGATGATAATGCAGCCTATTATGTAGTGAATCATCATGACACCGGACGGATTGATTTCTGACGGAAACAGAATAATGTGAATATTGGCCGGTATCGGAAATGAATTTTTCTGATACCGGTTATTGATGCAGGAAAGGGAAAATATGGCAATTGATCTGCAGGATTTTTTTAATCTGACACATTATGAGTATGGAGAGGCGTATTTTGGAAGTTGCAGCGGTATGCGATACAGACTTGCCAGGGAGCCGCTTGAAAATGTACATTTTACGCCGCCGGATAAAAGAGGACCGGCAACGCTTATGGCTACGGTATGGCCGGAACCATATGCTTACGGCATGACGGAAGAGGCTTTGAAGACGAGCGAACACTTTGAAATTTCGCAGGAAGGTCTTGAAGCAGCTGTTGCCTGGATCAGAATGCAGTATGAGAGCAGGGAAGATGAATGGTCAGCAGAACGCAGCATACTTGATGATTGAAATTTGTCTTGAAAATAAAAAAGGAATCCGGGCGGTTACACAGAATATTAAGTTGTAACCGTTTTTTTTGACTTTATTTCTTCAGAGTGGTAAAGGAGTCAGCGATTGAAGATTCGTGAGGATCTTGAAAAGAGAGAGCAGGAAACACTCAGTCCTTATGCAACGCTCAGCATGAATTCAAAGGGACGGCAGCGGCCGGAGGAACTGTGTGATATCAGACCCTGTTTTCAGCGTGATCGTGACAGAATTCTTTATTCAAAGTCATTTCGCAGACTGAAGGATAAGACGCAGGTTTTTCTGACACCGGACGGGGATCATTATCGGACGAGAATGACACATACACTGGAGGTTGCACAGAATGCCAGAACCATAGCAAGAGCGCTTAGGCTGAATGAAGATCTGGCAGAAGCAATTGCGCTGGGACATGATATCGGACATACGCCGTTTGGACATGCAGGTGAACGTGCACTCAGGCAGGTATGCCCATATGGTTTCAAACATAATGAACAGAGTCTTCGTACGCTTGATCTTCTGGAAAAAGAAGGACAGGGGCTGAATTTGACCTGGGAAGTCCGGGATGGGGTGCTGAACCACGAAATGGAAACAGTTCCGCATACGCTGGAGGGAAAAATCGTACGTCTTTCCGATAAGATTGCCTATATCCGCCATGATATGGAAGATGCAATCAGAGGCGGAATACTCAAAGAAGGCGATCTGCCGCAGAAAATCGGCAGACTGATCGGATATACGAACAGTGAATGGCTGGATACGTTCATTCATGATATTGTGGAGACCAGTTACGGAAAAAATGAGATCACAATGTCAGAACCGATTTATAAGGCAATGATGGACCTTCGGGAGTTTATGTTCAGGAGTGTTTATACCAATCCGGTTGCCAAGGGAGAAGAAGGCAAGGCAATTGACCTGGTAAAGACGTTGTATGCGTATTATCTTGAGCATGTGAATCTTTTACCCGGATATCTTCAGGAACTGATGGAAAATGGGGAACCAAGGGGCAGAATCGTGTGCGATTATATCAGCGCAATGACGGATCGCTTTGCGATTGCCCGCTATGAGGAAATTTACATTCCAAAATCATGGAATGTTTACTGACAGGGTGTAACAATGCAATATTCACAGGAAACGATTGAAGAGGTACGTTCCAGAAATGATATTGTGGATGTGATCGGTGAGTATGTCCATCTGCAGAAAAAAGGCTCCAGCTATATGGGATTGTGCCCTTTCCATAATGAGAAGTCACCTTCTTTTTCGGTATCGGCCAATAAGCAGATGTATCACTGCTTTGGATGCGGAGCGGGCGGAGATGTGTTTACTTTTCTGATGAAGTATGACAATCTGACATTTGGCGAAGCAATCAGGCAGCTTGCACAGCGCGGCGGAGTGACACTTCCGGATGAAGATGATTCGCCGGCTGCGAAGAAAATGCGTGATCAGAGACAGATTCTGCTGGATATCAATAAGGAAGCGGCCAGATATTATTATTTTCAGCTGCGTTCCGAAAAAGGAAAGATTGGATATGAATACTTCAGAAAAAGGGAACTGTCTGATGAAACCATGCAGAAATTCGGGCTTGGTTATTCCAATATCAGCAGTGATGATCTGGTGAAATATCTGCGCACAAAAGGATATAAGGATGATCAGATCATTGAAGCAGGGCTTGCATCACATGATGAAAAGTTTGGTACACATGATAAGTTCTGGAACAGAGTCATGTTTCCGATTCAGGATATCAACCAGAAGGTAATCGGCTTTGGCGGACGGGTTATGGGAGATGGTAAACCCAAGTATCTGAATTCACCTGAAACGCTGATCTTTGATAAAAGTCACAACCTGTACGGACTTAATTATGCCAAAAACGCGCGTGCGGGTCATATGATCATATGTGAAGGCTACATGGATGTCATTGCCATGCAGCAGGCCGGATTTATCCAGGCAGTTGCTTCTCTTGGAACTGCGTTTACCACAGGACAGGCACAGATTTTAAAACGCTATACGGATGAGGTGATTCTTTCCTACGACAGTGATGGCGCCGGAACGAAAGCAGCGCTTCGCGGAATCGGCATTCTGAAGGAAGCGGGACTTCATGGCAGGGTATTGAATCTTGAGCCGCATAAAGATCCGGATGAATTTATCAAGGCAGAGGGAAAAGAAGCTTTCGCGGAGCGTCTGAAAAATGCGGAAAACACATTCTTTTTTGAACTGCGGATTCTTCAGCGTCAGTATGACATGAGTGATCCGGATGCCAAGACCAGATTTTACCGGGAAATTGCAAGGAAACTGTGTGAATTTCAGGAAGCAGTGGAGAGAGAAAATTATCTTCAGGCGGTTGCTGCCAGGTATAACATTGCACAGAATGACCTGCGCAGTCTCGTGTCTTCGATTGCAATGACTTCTGAAGGCGGAATTGTAAAGACTGCAGAACGGCCAAAATCAGGGATTCAGACCAGAAAAGATCCGGAAGATGCTTCTCTTAAGCCTCAGCGTGTATTATTGACATGGATTGCGGATGAACCGGGCATTTTTTCTACCGTCCGAAAATATATTTCGGTGGAAGATTTTACGGATGAACTGTATCGGCATGTGGCAGAGCGTATGTTTACAGGACTAGAGAGCGGGAATTTTGTTCCGGCATCAATTGTAAGTCTTTTTCAGGAAGAGGAACAGCAGCGTAAGGTGGCAGAAATATTCAATACCAACCTTGTAAATATAGAGACGAAGGATGAAAAGGAAAAAGCACTTCATGACATTATCATGGATGTGAAGACTGCCGGGTATGACAGACAGATGAAAGAACTGGCACTGGATGACAAAGATGCGCTCAGAAAGACAATAGAAGGTAAGAAAATGTTGGAAGAGCTTGCACATACAAGAATTGTACTGGAATGAAAAGAGTTTTCCGAATTTATAAAAATGGACAGATGAGGAGAAAAAGATGAGCAGGAAAGCAACAGATGGACAGGAAGAAGTAAAGGAAGTAAAAAAGGCTTCAGTAAAATCCGGAAGTGCAAAGGCCGCAGTGAAAAAGGTGAAAGCGGCAAAGGTGCATGAGGAGGAAGATCAGTCAGAAGATGAGGAACTGATTGAGGAAGCTTCTGAAAATGAAGACGAAGATGATAACAGGGAAATGGATGAAGCGACAAGAGCAAAGTTTAAGCTTAAGATGAAAGAGCTGCTTGCGCGTGCAAAGAAGAAGAAAAACGTTCTGGAGTATAATGAAATCAGTGATTTTCTGGCGGAACTGAACCTTGATGAAGAGCAGATGGATAAAATTCTGGAGGTTCTTGAACAATCGGGAGTGGATGTCCTCAGAATGACCGATGACACAGATGATATGCCGGATGATGATGAGATTCTGATCAACGAGGAAGAAGATGTGGACATGGAGAGTATTGATCTCTCTGTCCCGGATGGGATCAGTATTGAGGATCCGGTCAGGATGTATCTGAAGGAAATCGGTAAGGTTCCGCTGCTGACAGCAGATCAGGAAATTGAACTTGCCAAGCAGATGGAAGCAGGAATGCTGGCAGATAAGGTTCTGGCGGCAACAGATATTACTAAAGTAAAGATGAAGGAAGAAGAGGCGGAGCTGATCAAGGATAAGACGCCGGAAGAGCTGAAGGAGATGTCTGATACCGGAAATGAAGCTAAAAAGCGTCTGGCAGAAGCAAACCTTCGTCTGGTTGTCAGCATTGCCAAGAGATATGTCGGAAGAGGGATGTTGTTCCTGGATCTGATTCAGGAAGGTAATCTTGGACTGATCAAGGCAGTGGAAAAATTTGATTTCCGTAAAGGATTTAAGTTCTCCACTTATGCAACGTGGTGGATCCGTCAGGCCATTACAAGAGCAATTGCTGATCAGGCCAGAACCATTCGTATTCCGGTTCATATGGTGGAAACCATAAACAAACTGATCAGGATCAGCCGTCAGCTGTTACAGGAACTTGGACGTGAACCTACGCCGGAAGAGATCGCAGAGCAGATGAATATGCCGGTTGATCGTGTACGCGAAATCCTGAAAATTTCACAGGAGCCGGTTTCTCTTGAAACACCGATCGGTGAAGAGGAAGACAGTCATCTTGGCGATTTTATTCAGGATGATAATGTGCCGGTACCTGCAGATGCAGCAGCCTTTACACTTCTGAAAGAACAGCTGGTAGAGGTGCTGGGAACGCTGACAGAACGTGAGCAGAAGGTTCTGCGTCTGCGTTTCGGTCTGGATGATGGAAGAGCGAGAACACTGGAGGAAGTCGGCAAGGAGTTTAATGTTACCCGTGAGCGTATCCGTCAGATTGAAGCGAAGGCACTTCGTAAACTTCGTCATCCGAGCAGAAGTCGTAAACTGAAAGATTATCTTGACTGAGCCTGATTAACAATACGATAAAACAATAAAAAACAGATAGAAAAGCATTCTAAAGCACAGCACAGTGCTGTACTTTCGGGTGCTTTTTTAGTGCAAAACGACGGTAAAAATGAAGCTCAACGATGGGATGAACAGCTGTTGCAGTTCATTCTATTTTGAAAAAATGTACAATTAGTGGATGGATAAAATGTGAAAAATGCACAAATTAATAGTAAAATACATAAGGATATTCAACACAATGTAAAAACATGGTACAATGAATACACACAATTCATGCTTGCAAAACAAGGAGGTTTTTGGGATGAAGATGACAGTAAAAATGAAAATGATAATCCTGACAGTAGTTGTGATCGCGGTTACGATAGCATTAAGCTTAATCGGGTTTATGAATATTGTGAAGGATAATCAGATTGCTGCAAATGAGCAGGAGCAGACACTGAGAGATGATTATGACAACATGATCAAGGATCAGGTCGGCAATGTGATTTCTCTGATTCAGACTTATTATGATGAGTACCAGAACGGAACCTGCACATTGGATGAAGCAGAAAAAAATGCAGCGGACAGAGTCAGAGCACTCCGTTATGGGGATAATGGCTATTTCTGGATTGATACTTATGACGGAGTCAATGTGGTGCTTCTGGGGAAAGATACCGAGGGTACCAACAGACTGGATACGAAGGACAGTAATGGTTTTGCCATGGTAAAGGGCTTTATTGACGGGGCAAAGCAGAATCCGGCCGATGGTTTCTTTGAGGATTATTATTTTACCAAAGAGGGAGAAACAGAATATCAGCCAAAACGTTCTTACACGAAGGTGTTTGACGGATTTCAGTGGGTAGTTGGCACCGGTAATTATACGGATGATATCGACAAGGAGGTTGCAGCTGTAAAGGCGGCACAGACGGCATCCATGCGAAATTCCGTACTTAAGCTGGTAAGTGTTTCACTGATTTCCATTGTAATTGAAGTGATTCTTATGCTGCTCATCCTGATGGCGATTGACAGATCACTGAAAAAGATGCAGAGCTTCTTTAAGGAGATCAGTAAGGGCAATCTGGCGGTACAGATGGATGAAAAACTTGCAAACGGCAAAGATGAATTCTCAATGCTGGCAGCAGATGCCATTCGAATGAAAGATTCGCTGAAAAATCTTGTGGCACAGACCATTGACAATTCAAAGGATATTAACGGAAGTGTAACGGAAGTGAACAGCAGTGTATCACAGCTGACATCGGAACTGGAGAGCATTTCTGCTACAACGCAGGAGCTTGCAGCCAGCATGGAGGAAACGAGTGCATCGGCGCAGCTGGTACTTGAGTCTTCCGGACAGATCAGAAAAGCCTGCGAAGATATGGTGGATAAGGCAGCAGACGGAACGAAGGAATCAGAAGAGATCATTAGGCGTGTGAGCGGAGTGAAGACAGAACTGGGTGATATTCTGAAACACACGGAAGATGTAAAGAATGAGATCAGCAGTAAGATTGAAAAAGCGCTGAAGGATGTTACCGTAGTAGAGAAAATATCAGATCTGACAGATGCCATCATGGCGATTTCTTCACAGACAAATCTGTTGTCTCTGAATGCTTCGATTGAAGCGGCAAGAGCAGGAGAAGCAGGAAAGGGATTTGCTGTTGTGGCAACTGAAATCGGCAATCTTGCGAACCAGTCTCAGCAGACGGTCAAGGAGATTGAGAACATTACGGGAAGCGTAATGACAGCAGTAAAGAATCTGGCGGATAATGCCAATGCCATTCTGGAATTTGTACAGAATGATGTAACACAGGAACTGCAGATGTTTGATAATACAACCAATGATTATATCAAGGATTCCGGATATTATAACGATCTGATCATGGATGTAAAAACTGTGGCGGATGAGCTGCTGCAGTCACTTGAAAATATCACAGAATCCATTAATGCGGTTTCTACTGCGGCAGAAGAAGGTGCAGAAGGAACAACAGATATCGCCACCAGAAATACACAGATGAATCAGTATTCACAGTCTGTGCTGGAGAAAGTGGACAAGACAAAGTCTGCGGCAGATACGCTGAATCAGGAAGTCAGTGTATTCAAGATCTGAGTCAGGTTGATAAAAGAATGGAAATAAAGGGGCTGGTAGAAATACCGGCCCCTTTTGTGATAAACTGGTTTTGTCTGATTTTATGATATGAATAAATTTTATGAATACGGATATGACGGATTGGCAGGATATATATTTTATGGTACAGGAAAACAGAAAAAGTGAAAATGGTAATGTACAGCTGTCTGCGCGTTTGCAGGCGGTTGCAGATCTGGTAAGTGAAGGCGGCAGAGTTGCAGATATCGGGACAGATCATGGATTTGTACCGATTTATCTGATCAGGAGCCAAAAAGCTTCTGCATGTATTGCCATGGATGTCAGAAAAGGTCCTCTGGAGCGTGCCGAGGCACATATCAGGGAAAATGGACTGGCAGATGTGATTAAAACCAGAATTTCAGACGGATTGTCTGCGTTGCACCCGAAAGAAGCAGATACAATCATCTGCGCCGGAATGGGAGGCAGGCTGATGCAGCGGATTCTTCAGGAAAAAGACCCGGCGGAACTCGGAATTCATGAGATGGTTCTGCAGCCGCAGTCGGAACTGATGGAATTTCGCAGGTATCTGAGAGAATGCGGGTATGTTTTTCTGGAGGAAGAGATGATTTCAGAAGAAGGAAAGTATTACCCGATGATGAAGGTGGAAATCATGCCGGAGAAGCAGTGTGATCCATATGGTGATTTTCCTGAGGAACTTGCCGGTGTGACAGGGTGCAGCAAAGAGGAAGCGCTGCGTGTCTGCGACCGGTTTGGAGCACTGCTGCTCCGGAAAAGAGTCTCCGCATTGTATCACTATCTGCTGCATGGTGATGAGGTCTGTGATACAATTCTGGCAAAACTGTGTGAACAGACGCATCCGGACAGATATGAAGAGCTTGCGATGGAAAAGGAAGATATACAGACGGCACTGGTCTGGTATGGAAACGGAGAAGTGCGGTGAGTATGCCGCAGGAAGGAAATACCATGAAATGCAGTGAGATCATAGAACATCTGGAGCAGCTGTCACCGCCGTCCTTTGCGGAAGAATGGGATAATGTCGGACTTCTTGCAGGACGCAGGGATAAGGAAGTACAGCGGATTTATATCGCACTGGACGCGACGGATGAAGTGGTGGATGATGCGGTCAGATGCGGTGCAGATATGCTGCTGACACATCATCCGCTTATTTTTCGTCCGATGAAAAAAATAACAGATGATGATTTTATCGGCAGAAGAATTGTGAGGCTGCTTCAGGCGGATATCAGTTACTATGCCATGCATACGAATTTTGATATTATGGGAATGGCAGATGCAGCTGCAGATGATATGAAGCTGGAGAACCGCGAAGTGCTGAGTGTTACCTATGAGGATGAGATCTCCCGTGAGGGCATTGGAAGAACCGGGATACTTCCCAGAAAAATGACACTGATGGAATGTGCGGAATATGTGAAAGGAGTGTTCAGAATCCCGGCAGTACGTGTATATGGGGATGAGGATACTGAAATCACACGGGTTGCAGTCTGCCCGGGATCTGGTAAATCCGTACTGGAAGATGCAGTAAAACTAAAGGCCGAAGTACTGATTACGGGGGATATAGATCATCATGAGGCACTGGATGCAATGGCACAGGGGCTTTCGATTATTGATGCGGGTCATTATGGAATTGAGAAGATATTTATTCCCTATATGCAGGATTATATCCGGAGAGAACTGCCTGTGCTTCAGATTTTTGCAGCAAGGGAAAAACAGCCATATATGGACATCTGAGCATAATCGGATGGGCAGACGGGCCGTGATGACGGAAGGAGTATAAAAATCATGCCAATAATAGTGATTAAAGGTGAAAAAAAAGAATATGTAAAAGGTACCACATTTGAACAGATTGCTGAAGAGTATCAGAAAGAGTATACAGACAGAATCGGACTGGTTATGTTTAATGGGAAAATCCGTGAGCTGATGAAGAAAGTGGAAAAGGACGGCGTATTGTCCTTTATCACCATGGGAGACAGCATCGGGCATCAGAGTTATGTCAGAACAGCCATTATGATGATGATCAAGGCGGTGCATGATATATCAGATCCAAAACAGCCGGTGCTTCGTACCAAAGTGGAGTTTACAATCGGATATGGATATTTCTGTACAATTAAGGGAATCAGACAGATTTCCCAGGATTTTGTAGATAAGCTGAATGCCAGAATGCAGGAAATGGCAGAGCAGGATCAGCCGATTTCAAAGCATGTCTATCCGATAGACGATGCGACGGAGATTTTTCGTCGTCAGGGAATGGAGGACAAGGTAAAGCTGTTCAGATACCGTCGCAGCTCAGAGGTGAATGTATATCGGCTGGATGGATTCTGCGATTATTTTTATGGCTATATGCTGCCGTCAACGTCTTATGTCCCATATTTCAGGGTGGAAAAATATAAGAGCGGTATTCTTCTGGTTCTTCCGCCACAGAACAGGTCTTCTGAAATTGTTCCGTTTGCGGCAAGGGATAAGCTGTTTGAACAGCTCATGCTCTCCAATGAGTGGGGAGATAAAATGGGAATTGACAATGTCGGGGATCTGAACGATGAAATCTGCAAGGGCGGCATCAATGATCTGATACTGGTGCAGGAAGCACTTCAGGAACGCAGAATCGGGCAGATCGCAGAACATATCGATAACAGTCCGGATGTAAAATTTGTCATGATTGCAGGACCAAGTTCCTCCGGGAAAACAACGTTTTCTCACAGACTCTCCATTCAGTTGCGGACGTATGGACTTGTCCCGCATCCGATCAGTCTGGACAATTACTTTAAAAACAGAGAATTTACGCCGAGAGATGCTGAAGGAAATTATAATTTTGAATGTCTGGAAGCACTTGATGTGGAACAGTTTAATCAGGATATGACAAAACTTCTGAATGGCGAAAAGGTCGAAATGCCGACCTTTAATTTCCTGACGGGAAAAAGAGAAATGAACGGAGATTATCTGCAGCTTGGAAAGGATGATGTGCTGGTCATTGAAGGAATTCATGGATTGAATGATAAGATGTCCTATTCACTTCCGTCCAGTTCCAAATTCAGAATTTATATCAGCGCGCTGACTACGCTGAATATAGATGCACATAACCGGATTTCCACAACAGATGAGCGGCTGCTTCGCAGAATTGTCAGGGATGCCAGAACCAGAGGCGCAACAGCGAAACATACAATCGGAATGTGGGGATCTGTGCGGGCAGGGGAGGAACAGAATATCTTTCCGTTTCAGGAAAGCGCAGATGAAATGTTCAATTCTGCGCAGATTTATGAGCTGGCTGTGCTCAAGCAGTATGCAGAACCGCTCCTGTTCAGAATTGAAAAGGATGAACCGGAATATTATGAGGCAAAGCGTCTTCTGAAGTTTCTTGATTATTTTATCGGGGTGGATTCCACACAGCTGCCGCATAATTCCATCTGCAGAGAATTTGTGGGAGGAAGCTGCTTTAACGTGTAAGACTTGACAAGCGATTCAAAAACGTTTAGATTGACATAGGTATGAGCAGGCCAGATGATCGCGGCTGCAGGTCCCGAAAGGGCGCAGGTGAGGAAAGTCCGGGCTTCACAGGGCAGGATGCCGGATAACGTCCGGCGGAGGTAACTCCCGGGATAGTGCAACAGAAATATACCGCCAGCAGTTCTTTCCGGCTTGCCGGAAAGCGTTGCAGGAGCATGTGGTTTACCACATGCTTTATAGCGGATCCGGCTTGCCGGATCTCTGCTATTGGTAAGGGTGGAAAGGCAGTGTAAGAGACTACCGTGTCTGTGGTAACACAGGCAGCCATGTAAACCCCATTCGAAGCAAGACCGAATAGAAAGCCATGAACCGGCCCGGTTCGCTTTCAGGTGGGTCGCTTGAAACTGTCGGCAACGGCAGTTCTAGATAGATGATCATTCTCGACATAACCCGGCTTACAGGTCTGCTCATGCTATAAAAATATGAAAAAACTGAAATTGATAATGGAAAACCATAAAATAAAATCCCCGCGGAAAACGGTGACAGGTATCATAATATCCCTGGCAGTAATTCTGGCGGGGATTTTGTTATGCCCTGGAGAAAAAGTGACAGCGCCGGATTCCGGGTACAAATTCACCTGTATGGTGAAACAGAATCTTTTTACGACAGAAAAGACTCAGGCGGAAAATACTTCAGAAGCATTTGAGAAAATACGGCCCAGTGTGGTACAGATTCATGTGGGAAGTACTTATGGTGGCGGGAGCATTCTGAAGATTGACAGCAATCGTATTCTGATTGTATCCAATCGCCATGTACTGGAAAATTTTGCAGCACAGGCGCAGCAGGATGTAAACAGTAATTATGTGACTTTTTTTGACGGAGAGGCAGCCAGAGTTCAGCTGGTGGGACTTTCGGATCACTATGACGCCGGACTTGTCAGTGTTCCGGTATCGGAACTGACGGCTGCGCAGCTGTGCAGCCTCAGAAGTGTGCGTCAGGACAGTCAGGCATATGAAAATACAGCCTCCGGGACGACCATATTCAGTGTACATTCACAGGATATCATCAGAAAAGGTCCGGATGATGACAATTTTTCGCTGAATGGAAAAGAGTCCGGAATTGCAGATCAGTCATATATTGGCGTGATTTCGCAGAAAGATGCATACATTGAAGATCTCGGACAGAATATGATGTACTGTATGTGCTATGCAGAAGCAGGGATGTCCGGGAGCGGAATGTTCGATGGGCATGGAAATCTGATCGGTATGGTAACCGGAGGTACAGCGCAGAATGAGATGGTGAGTATATCTCTTCCGGATCTTCAGAAGGCCATTACAGAGATTGAAGAAAAAAAATCTTGACAGAAAATACATGATCGTATATCCTGATATTCGCGTCGGCATTCCGCTGATGCATTACAGAAGTTCATTCTGTAAACATTCCATTTAAACAGATGACCCGGATACAACAGAAAATGATGAAGGCGAAGAGTGTGAGGAGTTTTTATGACTTTTTACAGAGGATCTGTGACGGAGCACAGACCTTAATGAGGTACTTTGCCCCAGAGCTCCGTATGGAGGAAAAATGAGACATACCAATCAGACGGTTTCGCTCAGAGACCTGGTGAAAAAAATGAAGCATCACAGTACCAGAACAATTTTATTGACAGCAATAATTACCCTCCTGCTCAGTGCAGGCCTGATCTATCTTATGTTTCCGACACAGGATGTGAAGGCAGAAGAAGAGAAGCCTGTCAGCACCGCTGTGATTCCGCAGCAGACGGATATGGCAGATCAGCTGAAGGAGATTATGACGTACCTGAAAAAACTGGATGTACAGGTGAATACCAATCAGAAAGGACTGGAAGAAATCCGGAAAATACAGGAAGATACGGAAAAAAATGGGGAGAAAACAGCAGAACAGAAAGCAGCAGAGCGAGAGATCAGTGAGCTTGGAACTTCCATGACAACACTTCAGGATCAGATTACACAGACCGGCACGCAGATTACAGCGCTGCAGTCACTGCTGGAAAGTGGGCAGAAGGAAAATCAGGATAAGCTCAATCAGAAATTCACGGAGATTACAGATGCATTGATGAAGATCAGTCAGAATTATTCTGATACACAGACCAAAACGGAAATGCTCATTAAGGATATGGAAGGAAGCTCAGATGCACGGCATGAGGAAACACTTCGGCAGCTGAAGGAAATGCAGACAGGACTCGAAAGCGTTGATACAAGAAATCTTACAGATATGACGGCAAGGCTTAAGGAGATGGAGAGCAGCTGGCAGAAGCAGATGGCTGATCTGGCGGGGGAAGTGAACGGAAATATTACAGATCTGAACCAGAAGATCAGCAGTCAGATGGAAGACATGAATATGACCATCAGCAATCAGTATTCAGAACTGCTGCGTCAGTCGGGAGGTAAAGATGATGAAATTCTGGGCAGAATTTCGGAAATGAATCAGACGGTAAACAGCCGTATGGATCAGGTTTTTCAGCGTGTGAGTGATTGAAAGCAGCTTTTGGCATCCGCATTACTCACAAAAGGCGTTAATATCAATAAGGATGCCACATTTATTCAGTTTGCAGAAGCAATCAGAAATACTCCGCAGCAACTTGTGATTGGTGTGGAGAAGCTTCCCGGAACTGTCAGCTATGAATATCATCATCATACCGATAAAGACGGGAAATTAAAAGGATCAGAGCAGGTCGGAGCAAATGAAAAAGGCGGCTGCTACACGGTTCCGGTATATCATGTTCATATGGGAGATCCGTATCATGGTGGCGGCTGTTACAGTATTCCCAGATATCATCAGCATAGTGGGAGCTGTTATGCATCGGTTTCTTATGATACCAGCACGGATCATGTTTTGTATGACCTTGACCGTGAGAACGGCGAATTGTTTCATATGTACCGTTGTGATGTATGCGGAAGTGAGTTTAAAAGTACAAATGGAGGCCATAAGCATTACGAAACCCATCTCGTATGTGGCAGAAATGGAGGTACGGTGGAAGGATATGTTACGGGCTGCGGAATGACAACCGACACTGTTACGGGGTATCGTCCCGGATGTGGGCTTTCAGAAGGACAGATCGTTGCTGCTTATATTGTCTACGAGGGCGGATCAGACAAGGATACGTCGCAGATGCAGGAACTCAGGACATCTCAGATGTATACGGAAGAAAACCTGCCCGGGACAGGCCTGGAGGAAAGTAAAGCAGTAGTGCAGGCTGAAGGAATTTCGTATGGGGGAGTGCTTCCGGAAACAGAAAAATTACCGGAAAAATCGGCCAATTCTGATGCGCAGGATAATACGGAAAGTGTACCGGAACAGGAAAATACAGAAAATTCATCTTTTTCAGAAAATTTTCAGAATAATGCGGAGGTAAAAAACACAGATGAAGAGCAGCCGGATCATGCACCGGAAGCTGAAGCAGAGGAACAGCAGAATTGAAAATCCGCATGGATGCTGTTTTCTTGACAAGGTTTTAACAGTGGCGATACAATAGAGTTCGTTGTAATGGGTAATTGTGACAGATAGGAGAAGAAATGACAAAAATTGATATTATCTCCGGTTTCCTCGGAGCCGGTAAGACCACTTTGATTAAAAAGCTGTTAAAGGAAGCATTAAACGGAACAAAGGTCGTTCTGATTGAAAATGAGTTTGGGGAAATCGGTATTGATGGCGGATTCTTAAAGGAATCCGGTATTGAGATTCGAGAGATGAATTCAGGATGTATCTGCTGCTCTTTGGTGGGAGATTTTGATTCTTCACTTCAGGAAGTGATGCAGAAATATGCGCCGGAAAGAATTCTGATTGAGCCTTCAGGCGTCGGCAAGCTTTCTGATGTCATGAGAGCAATTCAGAATGTGACAGATAAAAATCCGGATATGAAGCTTTCCAGCGCGGTGACAGTTGTGGACTGCACCAAGATGAAGATCTACATTAAAAATTTTGGTGAGTTCTTTACCAATCAGATCGCCAATGCAGGAACCGTTCTGCTGACCAGAACCGACAAGGCGGATGCAAAGAAAATCGAAGATGCGGTAGCCATGATCCGTGAGTATAATCCAAAGGCAACCATTATCACCACACCGATGGCACAGCTGACCGGTAAGGAGATTCTGGATACCTTTGAGGGTAATAATGACCTTGCTGCAGAACTGTTAAAGGCAGTGATGGAGGATGAGCACGAGCATCATCACCATCACCACCATCATGATCATGAGGAACATGATGATCATGATGAGCATGAAGAAGAGCATGAGCATCATCACCATCATGATGACGACCATGACGAGCCGGATGAAGAGGGCGTAGTGGTTCATCATGTACATCATGACGATGACGAGGAAGAAGAGCACGAAGAAGGACATCTGGATGCGGATGATGTATTCTCCAGCTGGGGAATGGAAACGCCTGCAAGATATTCCATGGATGAAATCAGAACCATGCTGGGCAGACTGGAAGACGATGATCGTTATGGCTTTATTCTTCGTACCAAGGGTATGGTACAGGCAGAGGACGGCAGCTGGATTGAATTTGATTATGTTCCCGGTGAAGCAGATGTCAGAAAAGGTGCTCCGGATGTGACAGGAAAGTTTTGTGTCATCGGATCTGATCTGAATGAGGAAAATCTTGAGAAGCTCTTTCGCAGAAAAGATTGAAGAGAAGATTTTCTGATATAAGTTTTTTTATACGGCTATTTGTTTCAGAGCAGAGCAAATAGCTCTGAAACAGAGCTGCTCAGAAACGGGGACGAATATGAAGCCGGTTTATGTGATTAATGGTTTTCTGGACAGCGGAAAGACAGATTTTTTCCGCTATACGCTTGCACAGCCTTATTTCAAGACGAAGGGAAAAACACTTCTGATTGTCTGTGAAGAAGGCGAAAATGAATATGAAGAAAAGCTCCTGCAAAGCACGAATACAGTGCTGGAACTGATTGAGGACGAAGCGGATTTTAATGTATCAAAACTGACAGCATTGGATAACAAGTACGATCCGGAGAGGATTCTGATCGAATATAACGGTATGTGGAATTTCAAGAACATGCACCTGCCGAAAAAGTGGGGAATCGAGCAGCAGATCAGCATGATTGATGCTTCAAGCTTCAGGTTGTACTACACCAATATGAAGTCGCTTCTGGCAGAACAGATCAGAAATTCTGATATGATTCTGTTTAACCGCTGTGACGGAATTGAGGATCTGGCATCCTATAAGAGAAATATCAAAGCGATCAATCAGCGTGCGGATATTATTTTTGAAGATGAAAACGGAGAAGTGGATGTGACACTGGATGAAGATCTGCCTTTTGATCTGAAAGCGGATCCGATTGAACTGGATAATTATGGCTATGGCATGTTCTACCTTGATGCGCTCGATCATGTGGAGCGTTATGAAGGCAAAAAGGTCAGATTTACAGCCATGGTGATGAAACCGTCTGAATTCCCGGAAAATAACTTTGTACCCGGACGTATGATCATGGGATGTTGTGCAAATGATATGCAGTTTCTCGGATTTGCCTGTGAGTATGATGGGGCAAAGAATCTTAAGGAAAAAGAATGGGTACTGATAACTGCAGAAGTGGAAAAGAAATATGTAAAGGAATATGACGGTGAGGGACCGTTCCTGAAGGCTGTGTCAGTTGAAAAGACATCGGAGCCGAAAGAACCGGTTGTGGATTTTACTGCACCGCAGGCATAAAAGCGGGAAATCTGTAATCGGCATATGACATAGATCACGGGAGGACCGACATGTTCGGATATACACCGGTGCAATGGCTGTTTTTGTTTTACTGCTTCAGCTTCTTCGGATGGTGTTTTGAATCGACCTATGTATCATTATTGAAGCATAAATTTGTGAACCGCGGTTTCATGCGTGGTCCGTTTTTGCCTTTATATGGGTGCGGCGGCGTCATGATGCTGGCGATTTCAAAACCGTTTTCAGGAAACCTTGTGATGGTGTTTGTTGCAGGGTGCATTGGTGCAACAATTCTGGAGTATATTACGGGCGTACTGATGGAAAAGCTCTTTAAAGTTCGTTACTGGGATTATTCAGACCAGAAATTTAATTTTCAGGGACAGGTCTGCCTGTCTTCCACATTGATGTGGGGCGTTCTTACTGTATTGTTTACCATGCTGCTGCGGCAGTTTATTTCAGATTCCGTATCGCAGATTCCAGAGAGTGATATCCGGATTGCAGATTATATTCTGACGGTTTATGTCAGCATTGACTTTGGTTTTGCCTTTAAGACAGCACTTGAACTCAGAGAACTTCTGGTGTATATGGACAAAGTCAAGGAAGAAATGCGCAGGATGCAGAATCGGCTGGATGCAATTATTGCGTTTTCCGGTGAAGGATTGGGAAAGAAGCGCGAAGCAGGTATGGAAAAAGTTGGTGCAGTTGTGGGAACGATCAGTAAGAAGGCAGGAACCGTCAAAAACGGTCTGTCAGAAAAAGTATCCGGTGCAGGCAGCCAGCTGGAAAATCATCTGGATGCGCTCAGCAGCGGTCTGGAAAGCCGTTTCAGCGGCCTGAAGGAAAGCATGCAGCAGAAACCGTCTGCCTATTTTGACAGTGTGAGAGATGAAATTACAGAACTCAGAACAAGATATCGTGTGATGATCGAAGAACTGCCGAGACCGAATCTGAAAAATTTCGGAGAGGCATACAGAAAAGGCCGGATTCAGGGAAATCCTGGAATGGTATCTGCAAAGTTCAAGGAGAGTCTGGAAGAATTAAAAGAGAGATTCAGGTGATACCACATCTCATAATTCATTATCTGTACAAAAAAGGCTTCACACTGTGAGTGGTGTGAAGCCCTTTAAAATGATTTCTGTATTTTGATCAGTTAAGCTTGTTAACAGCCTGAGCAAGACGGGATACTTTTCTGGAAGCAGTAGACTTCTTGAAGATGCCCTTGGACTCAGCCTTGTCAATTGCAGATGTAGCAGCAAGGAGCTCCTTTGCAGCCAGTTCCTTATCGCCGCTTTCAACAGCAGTTCTTACTTTCTTGACAGCTGTCTTAACAGCAGATTTAACAGTTAAATTTCTCTCAGCCTTCTTTGCGCTGGTGATAACTCTCTTCTTGGCAGATTTAATATTAGCCATGATTACCTCCGTAATGATATCATAAACAAATTTGATTTTCCTGTAATGAGCATCTTGGCCGGACACGGACAGTCGATGCCACATACGTTCATATCTTAGAAGATATTCGCCAAACTGTCAATAGATTTTTCGATATTTCCATGCTACACTGAGTTATAAATTAAATTATAAGATTGGATGATGAGGTTATATGGATCAGAGTAAAATCAGAAATTTCTGTATTGTAGCACATATTGATCATGGCAAATCCACGCTGGCGGATCGCATGATCGAGAAAACGGGTGTCCTGACGAGCCGCGAGATGCAGGCGCAGGTACTGGATAACATGGATATTGAACGGGAGAGAGGAATTACGATCAAATCGCAGGCAGTCCGTCTTGTGTATAAGGCGAAGGACGGCGATGAGTATATTTTCAATATGATCGATACACCCGGACATGTGGATTTCGGATACGAAGTCAGCAGGAGCCTTGCAGCATGTGATGGCGCAATTCTGGTGGTGGATGCAACACAGGGCGTAGAAGCTCAGACGCTTGCCAATGTGTATATGGCGCTGGATCATGACCTGGATGTATTTCCTGTGATCAATAAGATTGATCTTCCGAGTGCGCAGCCTGAAGAAGCCAAAAATGAGATTGAAGATGTGATCGGAATTGAAGCACAGGATGCACCGCTGATTTCCGCCAAGATGGGAATCGGTATAGATGAGGTTCTGGAAGCTGTGGTACATAAGATTCCGGCACCGACAGGAAATCCGGATGCACCGCTGAAATCGCTTATCTTCGATTCCATATATGACTCTTACCGTGGAGTTATTGTATTTGTCAGAATCCGTGATGGTGTGATCCGTAAGGGCATGCAGGTGAAGTTCATGTCAACCGGCGCTGTGGAAGAAGTTGTGGAGGTCGGTTATTTCGGACCGGGCAGATTTATTCCCTGCGATGAGCTTTCTGCCGGAATGGTGGGATATTTTACGGCTTCCATCAAGAATATTCAGGACAGCCGTGTCGGTGATACTGTGACAGATGCAGCAAATCCCTGCGCAGAGGCGCTTCCCGGATATAAAAAGGTTATGCCGATGGTATACTGCGGTCTGTATCCTGCGGATACCGCACGTTATCCGGAACTTCGGGATGCGCTGGAGAAACTGCAGCTTAATGATGCATCACTTTTTTATGAGCCGGAGACTTCGCAGGCACTCGGATTTGGTTTCCGTTGCGGATTCCTGGGTCTTCTTCATCTGGAAGTTGTGCAGGAGAGACTGGAGCGGGAATATAATCTGGACCTGGTAACAACAGCACCGGGGGTAGTATATAAGGTGCACAAGACAGACGGTACAATGTTTGATCTGACCAATCCGGCAAATCTGCCGGATCCTTCAGAGATTGAATATATGGAAGAGCCGATTGTCAGCGGTGAGATTATGGTTACAACAGATTATGTCGGCCAGATCATGCAGCTGTGTCAGGAACGCAGGGGCAGATATCTGGGCACAGAATATATTGAAAAGACCAGGGCACTTCTCAAGTATGAGCTTCCGCTGAATGAAATCATTTATGATTTTTTTGATGCACTGAAATCACGCTCAAGAGGGTTTGCGTCTTTTGATTATGAGCTTAAAGGCTATGAGCAGTCTGAACTTGTCAAACTTGACATCCTGATTAATCGTGAGAACGTAGATGCATTGTCATTTATCGTGCATAAAGATGGCGCTTACGAACGCGGACGCAAGATGTGCGAAAAGCTGAAGGATGAGATTCCGAGACATTTATTTGAAATCCCGATCCAGGCGGCAATCGGCGGTAAGGTCATTGCCAGAGAAACGGTCAAGGCCATTCGTAAGGATGTGCTTGCAAAGTGTTATGGCGGTGATATTTCCCGTAAGCGTAAGCTTCTGGAGAAACAGAAGGAAGGAAAGAAGAAGATGCGCCAGATCGGTAATGTTGAAATTCCGCAGTCGGCTTTCCTCAGTGTACTCAAGCTGGACGATACGAAATGATGACACCAATTTCTGTTTATATCCATATTCCTTTCTGTATCAGGAAATGTCTATATTGTGATTTTCTGTCCGCTCCTGCAGGAAAGGATCTGCAGGAGCGCTATTTTCGTGCCCTTCTTTCAGAGATCCGGGGTGCGGCACCTTTATATGATACATACGAAGTAAAGACGGTTTTTATTGGCGGAGGGACACCGTCTGCAGCAGACGCCGGCTGGATCAGTATGCTTGTGGAAGCAGTACGGTCAGGATTTCATGTATCAGAGAATCCGGAAATTACAATGGAGATGAATCCGGGTACCGAGACACCGGGAAAACTCCGGATTTATTCCGAAGCGGGGATTAATCGTCTGAGTATCGGATGTCAGTCTCTGCAGGATAAGGAACTGAAGGCACTTGGCAGAATTCATGATTCGGCAGCTTTTTACCGCTGCTACGAGGATGCAAGGGCTGCAGGATTCCGTAATATTAATATTGATCTGATGAGCGCACTTCCGGGACAGACGCCGGATGGCTGGCGGGATACGCTTGAGAAGACGATGGCACTCAGACCGGAACATATTTCTGCATACAGTCTGATGATAGAAGAGGGAACTCCTTTTTATGACAGATACGGGGATGTCAGCAGGCATGATCTGTATGATGACCTGGAAAAAGATGATTCGCAGAGACTGAAAGAAGCGAAGTGGGAAGCACTTCCTTCAGAGGAAGCGGAACGGCAGATGTATTCGGATACACTTCGTATTCTGAAAAATGCCGGTTACCACAGATATGAGATATCCAATTATGCAAGGGATTGTATTACGGATCCGGGAAAGTATGAATGCCATCACAATCGTGTTTACTGGGAGAGAGGCAATTATCTCGGTTTTGGAATCGGTGCGGCATCACTTGTGGAAAATACAAGGTGGAGTAACACACGCGAGCTGAACCGATATATTGCAGAAAACGGGGATCAGGAAAAAATCAGGGAGAATAAAGAGCAGCTGACGGTCCATGCGCAGATGGAGGAGTTTATGTTTCTGGGACTGCGTCTGACAGAGGGAGTCAGTATGCGCGGATTTGAAACATATTTTGGATTCCCGATTGAGAAAATCTATGGCAGGGTAATCCGAAAGCTGACAGAGGAAGGGCTTCTGGAGCAGAAGGCAGATCATCTCCGTCTGACAGCAAGAGGAACAGATGTCAGTAATTATGCGATGGCGGAGTTTTTGTTTGATGAAGCGGATTCCTGAATTGCCGGCAGCAATGTGAATTGTAAAAACCATACAGGATTGCTATAATTGAAATCAAAGCAAAGTAAAGTAACATCAGGGGTTTGTGGGAGGAAGGGTATGCGCTTTATCAGGATGGAGGAACTGAAACCGGGAATGCGCCTTGCAAGGCCGATCTACAGCAATAAAGGGGTCCTGTTGTATGACAGAGCAGCAGTGATCAAAGATTCACAGAGCATTCAGAATATTAGAAGCTTCGGACTGATCGGACTTTTTGTACTTGAACCCGCAGAACCGGTGCCGCCTATGACGGAGCAGGATATTGAATTCGAACGTTTTCAGACCATGATGTCATTTGAAATCAAGGACGAGCTTGAAACAATTCTGAAGACACATAAGACAAAGAAAATACAGAATATTGTTACAGATATTATCAGAGCCTATGGAAACTGCAAGGAAAAGATTGATTTTCAGCAGAGCCTTCGCAGTATGGAGGATTATGTATTCAAACACAGTCTGAATACGGCGATTCTGTGTGCATTGATCACTCATTCGATGAACTGCACACTTGCAGAGCAGCAGGACGCAGTAACTGCTGCTGTGGTTCATGATCTGGGAAAAATGAATGTTCCGCCGGAAGTATTGTATAAACAGAACCATACACAGGAAGAACAGATGCAGATTTCAGA
Organism: Butyrivibrio sp.; assembly: GCA_022486625.1. Classification (GTDB taxonomy): domain Bacteria; phylum Bacillota; class Clostridia; order Lachnospirales; family Lachnospiraceae; genus Butyrivibrio. The sequence goes on from JAKVKH010000001.1 coordinate 95,045, forward strand.
TGCTGAAACGCAGGCATATTCTGTTCTGGATGATGCATTTATGTCAAGACCGAATATCAGACGGATCTGTGCACAGTCGGAGAAAATGCTGATCGATGAGAGACGTGGGGAGGTTCAGAAAGAACTGAAAATGTCTTTTACTGCCAGAATCCTGATGACGGCGGGCGTTTTTGACAGAGATACAGCAGTCAGACTGGAAGAACCACCGATGTCTGAAATCAGTGTTATCCGCAGAATGCTGCAGAAACCTTCATTTTATGATGCAGGGGTTGTGGGTGGAATCGTGAATTCACTCAGCATGCTCTTTCCGGGAGTCAGTGTGGAGCTCAATACCGGAGAAAAGGCGCTTGTCATTGCAGAAACGATGGATCCATTCAGACCGATCATTCTGAGTTTTTCAGATAACAGTGTGATTAATATGCTGGACAGTCGCGCCTATGCAGATATTGAAATTGTGGATATCATGAAGACGATGGATAACCGGTATGTAATTGATACTGATACATTGAAAAGGTTTGGTTTCCCTGCAGAAAAAACAGTGCAGAAAATGGTCTGAAAGAGAGGACATCATGGCAGACATTAAGGAAATTCTGATGGAAGCAACAAAGGCACAGGCTTCAGATGTGCATATTACGGTTGGGATTCCGCCTAAAATGCGTGTCAATGGGAAACTGATCTCGCTGGATCGTTATGGAAAAATGTTGCCGGCGGATACGCTGGCGATTGCAAATGCAATTATGAATGACAGGCAGAAGCAGAAACTGGAAGAGCATGGTCAGCATGATATGTCTTTTTCCATACCGACGATCGGACGCTTCCGTGTCAATGTGTTTAAACAGAGAGGGTCGGTTGCACTGGCGCTGCGCCTTGTAGCAACGCAGGTACCTGATGCTGACAGTCTGGGCATTCCAAAATCCGTACAGGATCTTTATATGAGAAAAAGAGGCCTGGTACTGGTTACCGGTCCAACAGGAAGTGGCAAGTCAACAACGCTTGCATCAATTATTGATATGATCAATAACAATCGGGAGGCGCATGTGATTACGCTGGAGGATCCGATTGAATTTCTGTACCAGCATAAGATGTCCATTGTCAATCAGCGCGAAATCGGACTTGACAGCGATAATTATGCAGATGCACTGAGGGCGGCACTTCGTGAGGATCCGGATGTCATATTGGTAGGGGAAATGCGCGATCTGGAAACCATCAGCACGGCAATTACGGCAGCGGAGACAGGACATCTTGTGCTGTCAACACTTCATACCATTGGCGCAGCAAGTACGGTAGATCGTATTATTGATGTCTTTCCTCCGCATCAGCAGCAACAGGTCAGAATTCAGCTGGCGAATGTACTTGAAGCGATTATTTCACAGCAGCTGATTCCGACTGAGGATGGAAAAGCGCGTGTTGCTGCATTTGAAGTCATGCATATGAACAGTGCAGTTCGTAATATGATCCGTGAGGGTAAGACACATCAGCTGATTACGGTGATGCAGACCAATCGCAAGACAGGGATGATCACAATGGATGAAGCAATTATACAGTTATATCAGAAACGTGTGATTTCGCGCGAAATGGCACTCCAGTTTGCGCAGGATCCGGATACCATGCAGATGAAACTGCTGCACTGAAAAAGTTGTTTACAGAAAGACTGCCGGCATGCTATACTTGCCGGTAGCAATGAACTTCTAGGGCATTAAGCCTGTCAAAGGGAACAGTTCCGTTCCGAAAATTCCTTGCTGAATAAAACAATATAAGCAGGGAAAACGGAAGATGCAAAGCAATTTTTCCTTATTTCCCTGTACATCAGAAAATGGAGACTTTTATGTATGGGAAATGAATCAAATGACCTGTATCAGGTCAATCTGAGTGATTTTGCACTCTTTCTGTCAGTAATGAAGAATGAAAAAGCGTATCGGAATATTCTGAGTATTATTCTGGATGAACCAAAGGTTGAGATGGAACAGGTTAAGGTAGAAGAGGTAATCCTTAATGAAAGGGGAAAAAGGGCAATCCGATTGGATGCATGGGGAAAAACTACGGATAAACGTCAGTTTAATATTGAAATGCAAAACGATACGGAACATGATGATACGGCTAAACGCAGCAGGTATTATCAGGCATTGATGGATACGCCGCTTTTGAAGGCAGGAAGAAAAACAAAATACAGGCAGCTTCCGCCGTCCATTATTATTTTTATTACGCAGGAAGATTTTCTTGGACGGGATCTGGCCATGTACTGTTTTGAGGAAACATGTCTGGAATTGCCTGATTTAAAACTGAATGATGGAACACAGAAGATATTTTTGAATATGACCAGTAAAAATGGAAGAAAAGAACTGATCAGTCTGCTACAGTATATGAAATGTACAAGATTGGACAATCCGGAGATTAAGGCGCAGGATGGACGTATTAAGGAACTGGACAGAATTGTCAGTGAGGTAAGAACTTCTGAAGAATGGGAGGAGGTACATATGAGTATATTATCAGCAGGGATGGAACGCGGTGAGGAAATCGGAAAAGAAATCGGAAAAGAAATCGGAAAAGAACAGAATCTGATTGAACTGGTATGTCGTAAACTTGCAAAGAATAAATCGCCGGAAGAAATTGCGGATGTGCTGGAGGAGCCGGCGGAGCGAATCAATGCCATATGTACGGCTGCGGCGAAGTATGCGCCGGAGTATGACACAGAAAAAATTTATCAAGAACTGCATAAAGAAGCAAAGTAAGAAATCTGATATTTTCTTTTGACAGGAAATACGGTCGTATTTTCTGTCAGACTGTAAGCTGTTTCTCAGTTTACATTTTTCCCTGTAAATTTAAGAGATGCATTGGCATCTTTGAAGTCGAAACATAAGGTGGTTCATCATCTTATGGATAGGAGTTGATAGTATGTTCAGTACGGTTATTTCCGGTGCAATTCACGGGATTACCAGCTATCTGATGCATGTGGAGGTAGACGCGGCGGATGGACTTCCATCCTTCAATATGGTTGGCTTACCGTCCACAGAAGTGCGAGAAGCAGGCGATCGGGTAAAAGTAGCACTGAAAAATTCAGGAATCCGAATTCCACCCATGCACATTACGGTAAATCTGTCTCCGGCAGATATCAGAAAGGAAGGAGTGTCTGTAGATCTGCCGGTGGCGCTTGGCATTCTGATTTCCATGGGTGAGATTGAAGCAGATGCATTGCAGGATACCATGGTGCTTGGAGAACTGGGACTTGACGGTGAAGTCAAGAAAATCAGGGGTGTTTTGCCAATTGTACGTGAGGCAGCAGAAAAGGGGTGCAGAGTCTGCATTCTGCCGGCGGAAAATGCAAGAGAGGGTGCTGTGATTCAGAATGTCAGGGTCATTGGTGTAAGATCACTGCAGGAAGTGATTGCCTATCTGACCGTGTCATCCAGGGATCGCGATACACTGATAAAGCCAACGAAAGTAAGGCTGACAGAGATATTTATGGAAAAAGAAGCAGGAGGAACACTCGATTTTGCAGATATCAGCGGACAGGCTGCGGCAAAACGCGCAGTGGAAATTGCAGCGGCGGGGTTTCATCATGTATTGATGGCAGGTCCGCCTGGATCAGGTAAAAGTATGATTGCAAAGCGTGTACCGACAATTCTGCCACCGCTTTCTCTTTCAGAAAGCCTTGAGGTATCCACAATCTATAGCGTGGCAGGATTACTGCAGCCGGGTGAAGCATTGATTACGCAGCGGCCGTTTATGAGTCCGCATCATTCAATTACGGAAACGGCGCTGACGGGAGGAGGGAGAATTCCACAGCCCGGCGTGATCAGCCTTGCACACAGAGGCGTATTGTTTCTGGATGAACTGGCAGAGTTTGGACGCTCAACACTGGATCTTCTGCGACAGCCGCTGGAGGATCGGGTGGTACATATTGCAAGAAGCGGAGGAACGTTTTCCTATCCATCGGATTTTATGCTGGTAGGGGCGCTTAATCCATGTCCGTGTGGTTATTATCCTGACAGAAACCGTTGCAGATGCTCGGAGAAGGAAATTGCCAGATATCTGGGACATATCTCGGGACCAATTTTAGATCGCATGGATTTATGCGTGGAAGTGCCGCGGATTGCGGTAGAGGAACTGGATACAACAGGCATATTAAATGAATCCAGTGCAGTGATCAGGACGCGTGTTCTGAAAGCAAGAAAACTTCAACAGGAACGTTTCTACGGAACAGCACTACGGTTTAATTCGGATATGGGACCCAAGGACATACAAAAATTCTGTCATCTTGGAATGAAGGAGAAAAGGCTTCTGGAGCAGATCTTTCACAGTATGGATCTGAGTGCGAGAGCCTATCACAGAATGATCAAGGTGGCAAGGACAATTGCAGATCTGGATGGTTCACAAGAAATTACGCAGATGCATCTGACAGAGGCAGCCTGCTACCGGATGGCCGATTCAAAGCTCTGGAGAAAGAAAACTGATTAAAAGGGAGAGAGTAATCAGAAGAATGGATAAAGAACAGAAATGCAGCAGTACGTCAGTGACAGAAAACACACAGGAACTTTGTTATGCATACTGGCTGTGTAATATCAGAAGCATTGGGAAAAATACAGTCAGAATGCTTCTCAAGGAGGCAGGAAGTGCGAAGGCGGTGTGGCAGATGTCGTGCAGAGATGCAGAAAAACTGATGAAACCCTTACAATACCGCCATTTCAGCGCATCAAGAGTTTCATGGGAGCTGGAAAAAGAATATGGTATGTTGGAAAAACGAGGAATTCGTTTTATTCCACAGATGCATCCGGAATTCCCGGAGAAACTGAAAGATATTCCGGATCCACCGGTCTGCCTGTATGTCAGAGGAAAATTGCCGGATCCGCAGCAGCCTTCGGTTGCAATTATCGGAGCAAGAATGTGCAGTGAATACGGAAGATATCTTGCCAGAGAATTCGGGATGGAATTGGCCGGCAGCGGAATACAGATTATCAGCGGAATGGCAGGCGGCGTTGATGGAATCAGTCAGAAGGGGGCAGTTATGGCAGGAGGCACTTCCTATGCAGTGATGGGATGCGGGGTTGACTGCTGTTATCCACCGGAAAACAGGGATGTCTATGATCTTTTGCGGGAAAATGGCGGAATTATCTCAGAATATGCGCCGGGAACGCAGCCAAAGGCTAATCTGTTCCCACCAAGGAATCGGATTATCAGTGGGCTTGCAGATCTTGTACTGGTCATTGAAGCCAGAAAGCACAGCGGAACATTGATTACGGTTGATATGGCACTTGAGCAGGGCAGAGATGTATGGGCAGTTCCCGGCAGAATTACCGACCGGTTGAGTGACGGGTGTAATCAGCTGATCCGTCAGGGTGCGGGGATTGCGCTTTCTCCCAAAGATCTGCTGCAGGAATTTTACGGGCTTGAAGAGACGGAAAATGTGGTGAAGGAGAAAGCGATACTGAAGCTTACACCCATGGAAAACGCGCTGATGAATGTACTGGATCTGAATCTGCAGACCATATCGCAGTTGTATGAGAAGATGGCAGGAACGGGGATACAGGTGGGCATTCCGGAACTGATGAATGAACTGGTGCAGTTGTGTATAAAAGGAATGGCACAACAGGAAGGAAGCTGTTTCCGTAAGAGACAGTGAAAAAGGGCAGATGAAATAAGAAACGTAAAAACGGATTGACAGTACATCAGATTCCATGTATGATATAAATATGGACAACCGATTGCGCAACGCATGTACGGAGGAACTGAGCATATGGGAACGAAGCTGACAATTGATGATATTGCGGAGGCGCTTGGGGTATCCAAGACAACCGTGTCCAGAGCGATATCGGGTAAGGGGAGGATCGGGCGCGAAACGCGCGGGCGTGTACAGGAATATATACAGGCACATAACTATAAGCCAAATGTAATCGCAAAGGGTCTTGCACAGCAGCGAACCTATAATATTGTTGTGGCGTGGCCGGGAGATCCGGGAATCGTTGAACTGCCTTTTTTCCAAAATTGTCTGATCGGGATGAGCCAGGCGGCAGAGGATGCCGGTTATGATATTCTGGTTTCTGTTGCAGATAGTAAAGACATCAGCAAGCTGCAGCGGATCGTGGAAAATCATAAGGTGGATGGGGCAGTGCTGACCAGAACACTGGTCAGAGATCCGCTGGCAGCCTATCTGAAAGAATCAGGGCTTCCGTTTGTTGCAATCGGCAGTACGGAAGACCCGGAAGTATTACAGATTGATAATGATCATTATGCTGCCTGCAGAGAACTGACTTCGGTTCTTCTGGCAAAGGGAATCAGAAAACTGGCGCTGATCGGAGGAGAGGATAATCTTGTAATTACGCAGACCAGACGCAGCGGGTTTCTGGCGGCATTTGAGGATGCAAAGATACAGCCGGATCGTTCGCTGATTTTTACCGGAACAGATGGGCAGGCAGAAGTAACAGATATGGTAGATGAGATTCTGGAAAAGAAGGCAGACGGAGTCATCTGCATGGATGATTTTTTTGCAGGGAATGTGATGGAAGTCTGTAAAAGCAGAAAGATCAGGATTCCTGAAGATCTGAAACTTGCATCTTTTTATGACAGTTCTGTTCTGGATTATGCATCTCCGGCAGTTACGAGTCTTAATTTTAATGACCGGAGACTTGGCGCGGCTGCCATTCGGATGCTTTTGGACAAAATTGAAGGTAAAGAAGTGAAAAATATACGACTGAAAACATATGAGGTTATGTTGAGAGAAAGTACAAAATAAGTACAGGGCATGTTTGAAGGCAGAAAGGTAAGAAATGAAAATATCATCAAAGTCGCAGATCGCATATACACCTATGAGTCTGACAGTGGATGGGATACCGTGGTTTCCTGTCATGGGAGAAATGCATTATTCAAGATATCCGGAGAATGACTGGGAAGATGAACTGAATAAGATGAAAGCCGGCGGCGTAGACGTTGTGTCTCTTTATGTGATATGGATTCATCATGAGGAAATCGAAGGAAAATTTGATTTTGATGGCTGCAGAGATCTTCACCGGTTTCTTGAAACCATACAGGAATGCGGTCTGTACTGTATTCTGAGAATCGGACCATGGGCACACGGAGAAGTAAGAAACGGGGGATTTCCGGATTGGCTTCTTGATAAGAGCAGATCTGATAAATTTGAAGTCAGAACAGATGATCCGGCTTATCTGGAATACGTCAGGCACTTTTATGAACATGTATATGAGCAGACGAAGGGAATGCTGATTCGGGATAATGGTCCGGTGATTGGTGTACAGATTGAAAATGAATATGGACATGTCGGCGGGCAGACAGGAAAAGCCGGGGAACAGCATATGCGTACGCTGCAGCAAATGGCGAGGCAGATCGGATTTGAAGTTCCGATTTATACAGCAACAGGATGGGGCGGCGCAGTGACAGGCGGGATGCTCCCTGTCATGGGAGGTTACTGTGAGGCTCCATGGGATCAACGGCTGACAGAAATAGAACCCAGCGGAAATTACATTTTTACTGAGGAAAGAAATGATCATAATATCGGTTCCGACCATGGAGTTGGAGAAGGGATTACCTTCGATATGAAGAAATTTCCCTATCTTACGGCGGAGCTTGGCGGCGGATTGCAGGTAACACATCATAGAAGACCTGTTGCAACAGGGCGTGATATCGGTGCCATGAGTATGGTGAAGTTGGGAAGCGGAGTCAGTCTTTTGGGATATTATATGTATCACGGAGGTACCAATCCCGAAGGAAAACGGACAACACTTCAGGAATCAAAGGCAACAGGTTATCCCAATGATCTTCCGGTGCTTTCCTATGACTTCAATGCGCCGATCCGGGAATATGGACAACTTACGGATACATTTCGCGAGATTCGTGTGCTGGCGATGTTTGTGCATGATTTTGGTGAAGATCTGTGCAGAATGCCATATGTATCTCAACCGGGAAATCCGTGCCATCCGGAGGATTTAAAGAGTCTTCGGAGTGCAGTCAGATATGTCAGGGATATCGATGATACCGGAAAAGAACGCAGCCATGGATATCTGTTCATTAATAATTATCAGAGGCATTATCCGATGGCGGTTCATTTTCAGGAAAAGCTGACGGCATATGCAGAAGATGGAAGCGTACTGGCAGAATTTCCGGAAAAAAGAGATATTGCTGACGGAGTATATTTTTTCTATCCTTTTAATCTTCCGGTGGGAAAGGGACTTTTGAAAACTGCATTGGCAACACCGCTTTGCATTCTTCATGGTGCTGGTATCGGCGGAGGAAATGCGTATGTTTTTTATACAGAGGACGGAAAAAATCCGGAATATAAAACAGAAGGAAATCTGCAGGGAAATATATTTATTACCTTGTCCAGACAGGAAGCACTTCACGCATCAAAGATCATGCGCGGTGGAAGCGAATATCTGCTTATTTCAGATCAGGATGTGATAACAGATACTGAAGGAGATATACAGCTGATCAGTCAGGTGCAGGATAGGTGCAGACCGGCATTTCTGGTATGGCCGGAGATGGAGATCAGCGAGGAAAAATTCAGAAAAACGTCAGAGAAAAAATCTGCAGAGCAGGAAATTACCACAGAGTTCTTTGAAGGTTATGAATCTGCAGAGGTATTTCATAATGAATTGAAATGCAGTTTTGTATCTGAACCGCAGGAAAATACAAAAGAAGCAAAAGCATACAGAGTCAGGGTCGGTCAGATTCCGGAACAGGCGGAAGAAATTTTCCTTCAGATCAGATATGAAGGAGATACTGCGGAGATGTTTTTCAGGGGAAAAATGATTGCAGACAGTTTCTACACCGGACAGAAATGGGAAATCGGTCTGAAGCGCTTTATTGATGAAGACGGGAAGAGAACAGCAGACATTTTTGAAGCTGGAGTGGTGGTTGATCCGCTTGAGCAGGGGGATGCAAGGTATCTGGAAAAATGGCCACCGATGGAAAATGACCGTGCATGCAGGATAACAGATATTTCCGCAGTATTACAATATCGTGTCAGAATTTTCTGATTTGTAGTAAAATAGGGTTATCAGACTTTTTGTCTGATAACTCTTTTTGGATTTGATGAATTTCTTTTTCGGAGGCGGTTATGGCATTTACAGGTGCGGTTATGGTTCCGCACCCACCGATTCTGATTCCTGAGGTGGGGCGGGGTGAAGAGCAGAAAATCAGTGAAACGACAGCGGCATATCTGCAGGTCGCGGAGATGATCAGTGAAATGAAACCGGAAACAATTGTGCTTTCCTCCCCTCACAGCATCATGTATTCCGATTATTTTCATGTTTCTCCCGGTATCGGTGCACACGGCTCTCTTTCACAGTTTGGTGCAGGGACAGTCTGCAAGAGTGTGATCTATGATACGGAATTTGTGAATCTTCTGTGCAGGCATGCGCAGGAAAGAAACTTCCCGGCAGGGACGATGGGAGAACGAAATCCGGAGCTGGATCACGGAACAATGATTCCATTGTATTTTATTGATAAAAAATATACGGATTATAAGCTGGTACGAATCGGACTTTCGGGGCTGTCGCTGGCAGATCATTACCGGCTTGGTCAGATGATTGCGCAGACGGCGAAAGAACTGGGGCGCAGAGCAGTATATGTTGCAAGCGGCGATCTGTCACATAAACTGAAAGAGAACGGACCTTACGGATTTGATGATAACGGTCCGGAATATGACCGCCGGGTTATGGAAGTTATGGGAAGAGGTACATTTGAAGACCTGCTTGATTTCCCGGAAACATTATGCGAAAAGGCGGCAGAATGTGGTCACAGGTCTTTTGTCATGATGGCGGGGGCACTGGATGGTACTGCGGTTGAAGTAAAAAAACTCAGCCATCAGGATACTTTTGGTGTCGGCTATGGGGTCTGTACTTACAGCGTGACAATACCTGATCCGGAGAGAAAATTTCTGGACAGATGGATGGAGAAACAGAAGAAGGAACGTGCAGAGAAAAAAGCGGCAGAAGATTCCTATGTCCGTCTGGCAAGGGCATCGCTGGAGTATAATATCCGGGTGGGGGAAAAAATGAAGCTGCCGGAAGATCTGCCGGCAGAAATGTATGAACAGAGAGCAGGGGTATTTGTTTCTCTGCACAGAGAGGGTCGGCTGCGCGGCTGCATCGGAACCATTGAACCCGTGCAGGAGAATGTTGCCATTGAAATTCTTGAAAATGCCATTTCTGCGGCAACGAATGATCCGAGGTTTGAGCCGGTCAGAGAGGATGAACTGGAGAGTCTGGAATATAGTGTGGATGTACTGGGAAAAACAGAAAAGGTCAGTTCTGAAGATGAGCTGGATGTCATGAGATACGGTGTGATTGTAACAAAGGGCAGCAGACGCGGACTGCTCCTTCCGCGACTGGATGGCGTTGACAGTGTCAGTCGTCAGATCCTGATTGCAAGGCAGAAAGCGGGAATCGGAGAAAAGGAAGATGGTGTTTCTCTGGAACGTTTTGAAGTGGTTCGGCATTTCTGACTGCCTTGCGTGACAGTGATGCGGGTTCTGTGAAATAGTACAAATGATTATTAATGTGGTATGATGTGAGTAAAGCGGGTGCAGAAAATCATGGATTCAGTACAGGTTTGTGAGGTATGCTTTGCGTCATGCAGACTTTCGGAAGGGCAGACCGGCAGGTGCCATGCGAGGAAGAATGTGAATGGCAGAATTATCCCTGTGAATTATGGGAAAATCACGTCACTTGCGCTTGACCCGATTGAAAAAAAGCCACTGCGAAGATTTTTTCCCGGAAGCCGGATTTTGTCAGTGGGAAGCTATGGCTGTAATCTGAAGTGTCCGTTCTGCCAGAACTGTGAAATCTCCTGTGCAGAGGAAAAAGACGGGCAGTTGATATTTCATGGCAGTGCAGAAGAGGTCATTTCTTACAGAAAAATAACGCCTTCGGCCTTGTGCCATCTGGCACTTGATTACAGACAGCAGGGCAATATCGGAGTGGCATATACATATAACGAACCGCTGGTCGGGTATGAATTTGTACGGGATACCGCGCAGCTGGTGCATGAGAACGGAATGCAGAATGTCATTGTGACAAATGCTACGGCAAAGCTTCCGGTACTGAGGGAACTTCTGCCATGGACAGATGCCATGAATATTGATCTGAAGGGAATCAGACCGGAATATTATGAAAGAGTGCTGGGCGGAGATCTGTATATGGCAGAAGCGTTTATAAAGGAAGCCGCGCTGAACTGCCATGTGGAACTGACAACACTGATTATTCCGGGAATGAATGATTCGGATGAAGAGATGGATGCGCTGGCGTTATGGATCAGCCAGCTGGATCACGGAGATGAAATTCCGCTGCATGTTTCCAGATTTTTCCCAAGATACAGAATGATGGATTCGCAGCCGACGGAAGTTTCGAAAATCCATCATCTTTCAGAAATTGCACGAAGACATCTTAAGTATGTATATACAGGGAACTGTTGACCTTACACGGTAAAGAGTGACATATGGCAATGTACAATTTTTATTTTGATATCTGCGCAATCTGCATATTATCTACAATTGCAATTATGACATTGTTTCGTAAATGGGTGCCGACATACCAGAACCACGCGTTTCTGGTACTGTTTTTTGCAATTGCCATGACAGTACTGTCTGAACGGGTGGAAACCCTGTTGCAGATGAATCCGCAGCCTGGGATGCTTTATCATTATGCGGAAAAGGCGGCAGGAAGTTCTTATTTTACGTTTCATCTGCTCTCTGCAGCGTTTTATCTGATTTATGTGCTTGCAGTGATGAACATACCAGTAAGTATCCGTCATGATTTTTTTCCGGTATTTTTTGCTTTCTTTGCAGGGATGGCATTGATCGTCTTTAACTGGTTTAATCCTGTTATGTTCTATTATGATGAAACTGGACTTTACCATAGAGCACCATTCATGCTTCTGTTCTATCTTTTTGGATGTCATTATGTACTGGGCGGACTGATTACACTGTATCGTCACAGGAGAAGACTTCAGAACCGGATGGTTAACATCATGGTGAGTTATATTCTCCTCATCATTTTCGGAATGGTTGTTCAGGCTGCATTTTCAAAAATGCTGGTTGAGGGATTCTTTTCATCCATCAGTCTGCTGCTCACTTACATTACCATTCAGAGTCCGAGTGAAATGATTGATGAAGAGGTGGAAGTACTCAATCGAAGAGCATTTTTGGCAAGTGCATCCATGCAGATGGACAGAAAAAAGCCGTTTATTACGATCTACCTCGGTGTGGATCATGTACTCGCCATGAGTCAGGCTCTGGGCGATATTCAGCTCCGGAATCTGATGAAAATGATGGCAGACAGTCTGAAAATATACAGGAAGGATATGTTTCTGTACAGGTATACGGATAATACCTATGCAATGATGATGCGCAGACCGGATGCGGAGGTTGCACAGCAGATTATGCAGGAATTGGTGGAACGGTTCAGCAAACCCTGGAAGTTTAAAAACAACAGTATTCACGTGGATTTTTATCTGTGGATGCTGGAATATCCGAAGCAGTATGGAAGTATTGATGATCTCGTAAACCGGAATGAAATGATCATGAAGCCGGAGAACCGCCGCGGACAGGTGATTGTGCAGGTGGATCAGATTGATTTCATGGGGGATATCAACCTCAGGAATTTTATCAGTCTGTCTATGAAAGCAGTTCAGGACGGATCTGCGGAGGTTCGATATATTCCGGTATATCACTTGGACGAACAGAAATTCCGAGCACTTGAAGCAGTCTGCTTTTTTCCTGCATCGGACGGAGAGTGGCTGAACGGGCATGATTTTATTACCAGTACAGATCACAGCAGGGCACTTGCGGAAGTGGATATGTATGTGCTTGAAAAGGTATGCAGGTTCCTGCATGGGCATCCGTCTGTCAGGGAAGCTGTTTACGGGGTTTCCATGAAAATTTCACTGATGAAGTTTCTCAGCCAGAATTTTGAAGCATGTGCAGATGAAATGCTGAAAAAATATGAAATAGATCCGGCAAAGATCTATTTCAAGCTTTCGGAGACTTCATTCAGCAATATGCCTGAGGATGGAATAAAGAAGATGCAGCGTCTGGAGAAAAAGGGTTACCATTTTCTGATCGACGATGTGGGAATCGGCTTCTCAGATATGTATCATCTGATTAATGCACAGGCAGTCAGTGTGAATCTGAATTCATCACTGATCCGAGTTGCTTCTGAAAGTGTCCGGGCAGGGGCGATGGTCAGAGATCTGGTGGAAATGATACATGATTCACACCAGCAGATCGGTGCGGAAGGTGTGGATACGGCATGGCAGGCAGAAGTTCTGAAAACACTTGCCTGCGATTATGCGCAGGGAGATTTTTATTCCAGACCGCTTAAGGAAGAGCAGCTGATGACGTTTTTACAGGAACACTGAGATAAGGGCAGACAAAAAGGGAGCGAAAAATGCCATACGATCTTTGGTTTAATCTGTGCGGACTGATTCTGACAGTGGCGATTATCCTCATTACCAGAATAGAACCCAGCATTCCGTCTTTACAAAACAGAATATTTAAAAAAATGCTTCTGGTTACACTGATGATTAATCTGCTGGCAACGTTTCAGAATACAGTGTTCAGAAACAGCGTGATTCCGGCCGGAGCTGCCGGCGCGGCGGACATGTTCATAAGCTTTCTGACAGGTCTGTTTACATTGATGATTCCGGTACTTTCCGGATTATATGTATGTGGAATTTTCGGGATTGAATTTGAACTGAAAAAAAAGATGATGATTCTGTACCTTCCGGTGATTTTTGAAACGCTGGTTTATTTTTCAGGACTTTTCATTCCGGGAATTTACAGCCTCAGCAGACATAACGGTGTAGCCTATACGTTTCCGCTTGCTTTTTTACTGTTCATACAGTTGCTGTATTATCCACCGCTTACATTATATCTGGCGATCACAAGAGGACATCTGCTGACCAGGGAAAAGAAAACCTCGTTATGGGCGTTCCTGATACTGACATTGACCGAAATTCCGGTGCGGATGGTTTCGGAATCATCTTCCATTTATCAGTTTGAACTGGTAATCTGTCTGTTGTTCTGTGAATTCACGCTTCAGAATCCGAGTGAAAATCTGGATCCGGATACCAGATTCTGGAACAGAAATGCATATCGGGCAATGGTTACGACAGCATTTGCTGCAGAAGAGCCGTTTCTTCTTATTGGGATCTTGATTGAAAACATGTCAATTATCAGGAGTTCTTTCGGAAGTCTGGAAACGGATGAACTGGTGAGAAATATCGGAGTATATCTCCGAAAGGTGGATAACGGCGCGGAGATCTTCAGGACAGATCATGATACGCTGGTAGTAATGCTTAAGAATATAGGTGACGGGGAACAGACTGTTCAGAAAATTGCAGAACGCTTTCGGACACCATGGCAGATGAAAGAACAGAATGCAATGCTTTACACGCATGTGTGCAGCCTTCAGTGCCCGTCAGAAGCCGGAAGCGTCGAGGAAACGCTCAGACTGATCAGCCTGATGACACAGGAAGCACAGAGCCATGGAAAAGAGTTTGTTCATTTGTCTGAAATGGATATATCAAGAGGAGAAAGAGTCCGTGAGGTGGACGAAATTGTAAAGCATGCTCTGGATGAGCATCTGCTGGAAGTATACTATCAGCCGATCTATTCACCTGACCAGGGAAAGTATCTTTCTGCAGAAGCACTTCTGAGACTGCATCATCCTCAGAAAGGGTTTATTTCTCCGGTAGAATTTATTCCGGCGGCAGAACATAACGGAATGATTATCAGGATCGGACAGTTTGTGCTGAATGAGGTCTGCAGGATGCTGAAGGAAACAGATGCAATCAGCTGCGGAATTGAGTATGTGGAAGTGAATCTGTCTATTGTGGAGTGCATTCAGAGTGACCTGGCGGAAAATATTGTCAGAACACTGGAGCGCAACCGTGTTCTTCCCAAACGGATCAATCTGGAAATTACAGAATCAGCGGAATCGCTTTCCGGAATGATACATGAGAATATTACCAGGCTTTCGCAGGAAGGCTTTTCTTTTTCACTGGATGATTTTGGAACCGGTTATTCCAATCTGATGCGGACAATTGAACTGCCGATCAGTATTGTCAAACTTGACAAATCGCTGATCGGTCCGGCAACCAGATCAAAACGGGCATATGATGTGCTGACGGATATCGTTCATATGAACAAGGAAATGGGATATGAGACAGTTGCAGAGGGTGTGGAAACGGAAGCAGAATCCATTATGGTACAGGAGATGGGATGTGAGCATATTCAGGGATTCTATTACGCAAAACCGATGCCCAGGGATGAATTCCTGAAGTTTCTGCATGACAGAGGACGCGGCGGGGACAGTGTCTGATGGTGCTTGCAAACAGCATCACATCAGTGTAATATAGTGTCTCAGGTAAAAACAAGCAGGAAAGAGGATAAGAATTCATGGCACTGATTAAGAAACCGGTAACCGGTATGAAAGATGTTCTCCCGGCGGAGATGCAGCTCCGGGATTATGTGATTGGCGTAATTAAGGAAACCTATGCCAAGTTTGGATTTACATCAATTGATACTCCCTGTGTGGAATCTCTTGCAAATTTGAACAGCAAGCAGGGCGGCGAAAATGAAAAGCTGATTTTCAAGATCATGAAGCGTGGAGAGAAACTTCAGCTTGATCAGGCAAAAACGGAAAATGATCTGACAGACAGCGGACTCAGATATGATCTGACAGTACCGCTTGTTCGTTTTTATTCCAATCATATGAGTGAGCTTCCGGCTCCGTTCAAGGCACTGCAGATGGGATATGTATGGAGAGCGGATCGTCCGCAGAAGGGAAGATACCGCCAGTTCATGCAGTGCGATATTGATATACTTGGAGAGCCTTCCAATCTTGCAGAAATCGAATTGATTCTTGCGACAACGACGACGCTTGGCAGATTGGGGTTCAAAGGCTTTCAGATCAGAATCAATGAGAGAAGAATTCTGAAAGCAATGGCGGCATACAGTGGTTTTCCGGAAGAAAGTTATGATTCTGTCTTCATTACACTTGATAAAATGGATAAAATCGGTTTGGAAGGTGTTGCAGCAGAACTGGCGGAAAGCGGATTTGATGAGACACAGATCGGACGTTATCTGGATCTGTTCCGGGGCATGCAGGATGCACACGGACTTGAGGGATTAAAGTTCCTGGCAGATACGCTGGGAGATTTTATGGAGAATTCCGTCAGAAATAATCTGGAAGAGATCATTCGCAGCGTAGAAAATACAAAAGCAGCAGAATTTGAGATGATATTTGACCCGACACTGGTGCGGGGCATGTCCTATTATACCGGTACGATTTTTGAAATTGCCATGCCTCAATATGGCGGAAGCTGTGGCGGCGGTGGACGTTATGACAAAATGGTAGGAAAGTTTACCGGGCAGGATACACCGGCATGCGGATTCTCCATTGGATTTGAGCGTATCATCATGATCATGATGGATGAAGGATTTCAGGTTCCGGGAGCAGCAGAGAAAAAGGCATATCTGGTTGAGAAAAGTGTGTCCGGTGAGCGACTCAGTGAGATTATCGCACAGGCACAGACAGAGCGTTCGGCCGGGGTGCAGGTACTGGTAGCCAGAATGAACAAGAATAAGAAATTTCAGAAAGAACAGCTGGCACAGCAGGGATACACAGATATTAAAGAGTTTTATGAAAATCCGATACAAGTGTAAAAAGCGCTGTAATAATGGGATTTTTATACGCAGAAAGGGGCTGTCGCCATGGTGACAGCTCCTTTTGCGTGCAGAAGAAGGCATCTGCCTATTGAAAATCAGACGGTAACAGTTCCCTGATGTCAAACGCGAGAGGATCAGAGCACAGGGCCGTGCAGGCCGTGCAGGAATATCCCGGGAGTTGAAGCGGCTCATAAAGTGCCGCAGCGGGTTGACCATTTTGAAGAATAAGATGATGGGCAGGATCGGCGCTGAAGGTGGTGAGACCTTCAGAAATACCATTTCCGGTGTATTTGATGAAAGCTTCTTTACAGGACCAGATGCGATAGAAACGTTCCTTTTCCTGACCGTCATTTTCATGAAAAATGAAATTCTGCTCCTGTGGTGTATAAAATCTGCGGGCAATGCCCTGAAAGGCTGCTCTGCGATGCTCCTGGAGGTCGATTCCCACTTCGCATGTACCTGTTACACATATGGCATAATCTCCGGAATGAGAAACGGAAAAGAAATATTCCGGATAATCTTCGGAAAAAGGTTTTCCATGCGGCCCGTATCCATAGCGCAGTCTTGTAAGCGAAGCGTCTCCTGTCATCACCCTGAAAGCGGAACGGAGTAGAAGGGCGGCAGCAAGGCTGCGAAAACGGTCTTTTTCATTCCGGCAGGCAAGAATCTTTTTACAGACAGAGGGATCAGTCTGCGACAGGAGCGCTGCACAGCGTTCCTCAAAAGGCAAAAAAACGGCGTTTTTTTCATATGCTTGCATTAAGTTTTTAATATTGTTATAGTATAAAATCATCGGCTTCACCTGTACTTTTCTGACGAATTCATTCTATATGGAAGTATGAAATAACGCAAGCCGGGAAGGCGGCAATACAGATTTGAGTAAATATACAACGGTCATTTTTGACCTGGATGGGACACTTCTGAATACACTGGAGGATCTGAAAAACAGTGTGAATTATGCACTCAGTACACATCAGATGCCGGAACGGACACTGGAAGAGGTTAGGCAATTTGTCGGAAACGGTGTGGAGAGGCTGATGGAACTGGCCATTCCGGATGGAAAGACCAATCCGGATTTTCATGATACCTTTGCAGATTTCAAGGCACATTATCTGATTCACTGCAACGATACAACAGGACCGTACCCGCATATCATGGATCTTCTGAAAGCGCTGAAGGAGCAGAACTATAAACTGGCAATCGTATCCAATAAATATATCAATGCAACACAGGAACTGAACCGCATGTATTTCAGCAGCTATGTGGATGTGGCAATCGGAGAAAAGACAGGAATCCGTAAGAAACCGGCACCGGATACCGTACTGGAAGCCATGCGCGAGCTTGGCAGCAGCAGACAGGAGTGTATCTACGTAGGAGATTCGGATGTGGATGTGGCAACTGCCAGAAATACAGGAATTCCCTGCATTTCAGTCAGCTGGGGATTCAGAACGCATGAGGAACTGCTGGCATCCGGGGCAACATTGTTTGTCAGTGATCCGATGGAAATTCCGGATCTTCTGAAAGCAGATACCATTGATACGATAAAAATATGAGTTTGAAGGCGAGCACATCGCAGAAAGGGCTATTTTGCAAACTACAGTCATACAGGCCGTAATTTTACTGATTCTGCTGATTTTGTCAGGCTATTTTTCATCAGCAGAGACTGCACTGACCACGGTGAACAAGGTCAGAATCAAAAGCCTTGCAGATGAAGGAAATAAAAAGGCGAAGGCAGTTCTGAAAATTTCTGACAGGTATCAGAAGATGCTGTCAACGGTTCTGATCGGAAACAATATTGTAAATCTGACGGCATCATCGCTGTCTACCGTTATAGTGACCAATCTCTGGGGCGGGTACATGGTAGGTATCAGTACAGGAGTACTGACATTTGCGGTACTTCTGTTCGGAGAGATCGTACCAAAGACAATGGCATCCAATAAGGCGGAAAAAATTGCGTTGAATTATGCCGGGAGCCTTTTGTTTCTGATGAAGGTTCTGACTCCTCTGGTATGGTTTATTGATATTTTTGCCGGATTTTTCCTGCGGCTGATGCATGTGGAGCGGGGAACCAAGGTGGCAATGACGGAGAACGAACTTAAGACTTATGTGGCAGTCAGTCATGAGGATGGCGTCATTGAAAGCGGAGAAAAGAAGATCATATACAATGTATTTGACTTCAGTGATTCTGTGGCCAGAGATGTCATGATCCCCAGAATTGACATGTCCTGTGTCAGTGCGGATGCGAGTTATGAAGAGGTGGCACATTGCTTCAGGGAAGATATGTACACACGGATTCCGGTTTATGAAGATAATCAGGATAATATCATCGGACTGGTTAATATCAAGGATCTGTTCTTTGTTTCGGACAGAAATAATTTCCATGTTAAGGATTATCTGCGTCAGGCCTATTATACCTATGAATATAAGAAAACGTCAGATCTGATGCTTGAGATGCGTGAACATACCTGGAGTGTGGCGTTTGTACTTAATGAGTACGGCGCAACGGTTGGAATGATTACACTGGAAGACCTGCTGGAAGAGATTGTCGGAGAGATCAGAGATGAATATGACAGCGATGAGGAAGAAATGATCCGTGATCTTGGAGATCACAGGTATTTGATTGAAGGCAGCATGAAGCTTGATGATATCAACGATGCACTGAACATGTCACTGGATTCGGAAGACTATGATTCTATCGGTGGTCTGATGATAGAGCATCTGGATCGTCTCCCGTATAGCAGGGAGAAAATCACGCTGGACAACGGAATCATGCTGGAAGCAAGGGGCGTGAAGAAGCACCGGGTGGAGAAAGTACTGATGACAGTGCCGGAAAGCATATACCGAACGGACAATGAGAATGAGGAGACAGGAAAAATACAGGAAGGTTCCGTATCGTCAGAAAACTCCGGGAATGGCAGTGCTGACGAATAAAAAAAAGCTTTTACTCATTCATAATCTATGATATACTATTTCAATGTATGAAAACCGGGAACAGATGTGTCCCCGCCAAGTGTTTTCAAAGTAAGGAGGAACATAAGATGAAGCATATCAAGACTCTTGCGACAAGAAATTTAAGAGAATCCATGAAAAAGGGCGGCTGTGGTGAATGCCAGACATCCTGCCAGTCAGCATGCAAAACATCCTGCACGGTAGGAAATCAGAGCTGCGAACAGTTAAAGAAGTAATCCAATCATAATATGCAGACAGGCAGCGACACAATATCGCTGCCTGTTCTGTGCGTTTTAGGAAGTAGGTTTTATGGTACATGAATATAAAAACAACGGCTATAACATTGTGCTGGATGTAAACAGCGGATCCGTACATGTGGTAGATGATGTTGTCTATGATCTGATCCCTGTAACGGAGGAACTCCTTACAGAAAAATTCGGAACGGCAGCGGCACCCGAAGACGGGAACGACAAGGTTGATCCGGAATTACAGAAAGAACTGACCCGAATGATTCTTCAGAAAGGTCAACCGCAGAGCGAAAATGAGATATCCGAAGCACTTGCTGAAATTCTGGAGCTTCGTGCTTCCGGACTTTTATATACAGATGATGTATATGAACAGTATGTGGATGAATTTAAAAACCGTGAGACTGTGGTAAAGGCACTTTGCCTCAATATCGCACATGACTGCAACCTGCGCTGCAAGTATTGCTTCGCAGATGAGGGAGAATATCACGGCAGAAGAGCACTGATGAGTTTTGAAGTCGGTAAGGCAGCACTGGATTTTCTGATTAAGAATTCCGGAAGCCGCAGGAATCTTGAAGTGGATTTCTTTGGCGGGGAACCGCTGATGAACTGGGAAGTAGTCAAGCAGATTGTGGAATATGGCCGCAGCATAGAAAAAGAGCATAATAAGAATTTTCGCTTTACCATTACCACAAACGGAACCCTTTTAAATGACGAGATTCTTGATTTCGTAAATCAGGAAATGGGTAATATTGTTCTGAGCATTGACGGGCGTAAGGAAGTCAATGATAAGATGCGTCCAAGACGCGGCGGGCAGGGGTGCTATGATGAAATTGTACCGAAATTCCAGAAGGTGGCGGAAAGCCGTCATCAGCTCAGATATTTTGTAAGAGGTACTTTCACACATAACAATCTTGATTTTGCCGAAGATGTGAAACATCTTGCAGACCTTGGGTTCAAACAGATTTCCATGGAACCGGTAGTTGCAAAGCCGGAAGACTGGTATGCAATTCAGGAGGAAGACATTCCGCAGCTGAAGAAGCAGTATGATGAGCTTGCAAAGTTTTATCTGCAGCGCCACAAAGAGGGAAACGGATTTAATTTCTTCCATTTCAACATTGATCTGGATGGAGGTCCGTGTGTGGCAAAGCGATTGTCCGGATGCGGATCAGGATGCGAGTATCTGGGAGTAACACCCTGGGGGGATCTTTATCCTTGTCATCAGTTTGTCGGTAATGAAAAGTTTATTATGGGTACTGTGTTTGAGGGTATTACAAGACCTGATATTCAGCAGGAATTCAAACAGAGTAATGTTTATTCCCGCGAAGAGTGTCAGAAATGTTTTGCAAGATATTATTGCAGTGGCGGCTGTTCTGCAAATGCATATAATTTTAACGGAAATATCAATACGGTCTATCGGCAGGGATGCGAACTGCAGCGCAAGCGCATCGAATGTGCGATCATGATAAAGGCGGCTTTGGCCGAAGAAGAGGGTTGACGGAGGTTAGGTTATGAAAAGGTTTAAAGCGATCATATTAATGATCCTGATCCTTTTGGCACTTGGGGGACTGGGTTACGTTTCCTACTATGGAGTACAGAATTCCGGGTCAGTACATGATATCAAACTCGGTCTTGATCTGGCCGGAGGTGTCAGCATTACTTACGGTGTCAGTGGTGATGGAACTCCAAGCCAGGAAGACATGGATGACACAATCTACAAGCTGCAGAAGCGTGTAGAGCAGTACAGTACGGAGGCTCAGGTATATCAGGAAGGCAAAAACCGTATTGATATTGAAATTCCGGGAGCAAAGGATGCAAATGCCATTCTGGAAGAACTCGGACAGCCTGGTAATCTGTATTTTATCAGGGAAAAGGACAGCAGTGGCAAGGAAAACTATACACTTGGCACCAAGGCGGATGGAACATACGGCTATGTGCTGAATAACAAGACAATTGAACAGCTGAAGAAAGATGGTTCCATTGTTCTTGAAGGTAACGATGTTTCAAATGCCGAGGCGGCATATCAGAACAGTGGTACAGCAGGAAATTCAGAACCGGTTGTTTCATTGACCTTTACTGCAGATGGAACCAAGAAATTTGCAGATGCAACGACAAAGGCTTATGCGGATGGCGAGTCGATCGGCATTTATTATGATGGAGAGTTCGTCAGCGTCCCAAATGTACAGGCAGCAATTACTGATGGTAAGGCAGTAATTACCGGTATGTCTGATTACGATGAAGCAAATAATCTGGCATCTACAATTCGTATCGGCGGTCTGAAACTTCAGCTGACAGAACTTCGTTCCAATGTAGTCGGTGCACAGTTGGGATCCAATGCAATTCATTCCAGTCTGATCGCTGCAGTGGTAGGTTTTGCACTGGTTGTTATTTTCATGGTGGTTGTTTACAGATTACTCGGTGTTGCAGCAAGTATCGCACTTTCGTTTTACTGTTGTCTTGTGGTAATTCTTCTGTCGGCATTTAATATTACACTTACATTGCCGGGTGTTGCAGGTATTGTGCTTTCCATCGGTATGGCAGTTGATGCGAATGTACTTGTATTTGCACGAATAAAGGAAGAGATTGCGGCAGGAAAAGGTGTAAAGACTGCAATGCAGTTGGGATATCAGAAAGCTTTATCTGCAATTCTTGATGGAAATATCACTACACTGATTGCAGCAGCAGTTCTGGGACTTCGTGGAACCGGATCTGTAAAAGGCTTTGCACAGACGCTGGCACTTGGTATTTTTGTTTCCATGTTTACTGCGCTTTTTGTAACCAGAAGCATTTCCAGTGTGTTCTATAAACTGGGATTTGAAAAGGAATTCTGGTATGGCAAGGCAAAAGACCATAAGAATATTCCGTTTGTCAGGAACAGATATATATTCTATGCGGTTTCAATTATTGTTATCTGCATCGGTCTTGGTACAATGGGATTCAATAAGGTGAGCGGGCGCGGATATATGAATTACAGCCTTGACTTTGTCGGTGGTACTGCGACGACTGTGACCTTTAATGAAAACTGGACAACTGAAAAGCTTGATTCAGAAGTAGTTCCGAAAATTGAAAGTACAACCGGTGTAAAGTCTGTTCAGGTACAGACTGTATCAGGAACCAATCAGGTTGTATTTAAAACAACAACACTTGATGTTGATCAGCGTGAGGCGATGAATTCCATGCTGAAGTCAGATTACAAGGTTTCAGCAGATAACATTGCAGCAGAAACGATCAGTTCTACAATCAGCAATGAAGCAACACGCGATGCAGTTTCTGCAATGATTATTGCCCTGATTCTGATGCTGATTTACATCTGGGTTAGATTTAAGGATCTGAAGTTTGGTGCAAGTGCAATTATTGCATTGGGTCACGATGCACTGATGGTGGTTACCTGTTATGCACTGACGAGGATTGAAGTCGGCGGAACCTTTATTGCAGCAGTGCTTACAATTATCGGATATTCAATCAATGATACCATTGTAACGTTTGATCGTATTCGTGAAAATCAGCATTTGATTTCCACGGATGAGCAGAGATCAGAGTTGATAGACCACAGTATTACACAGACTTTGTCACGAAGTCTGTTTACATCTCTGACCACTTTCTTCATGGTATTGACGTTGTATGTATTTGGTGTAACAGATATCAGAAATTTTGCATTACCGCTTATGGTTGGTGTAATCAGTGGAACATATTCATCTATCTGCATTGCATCGCCGCTGTGGTTTGATATGAAGAAGAAGCGTAAGAAGAACTGATAAAAGATAAAATGCAAGGTGGTTTTGCTTTGCTTTTCTGCACCCATGAAGGAGACTGATACAGCTTCTTTCATGGGTGCTGTTTTTAACAGACAGGGAATTATTTAAATGGCGAAATGGATGGTAGCAGCTAAGAAGGCTGATTTTAATAAAATATCGAGAGAATTTCGGATCACACCAATGACGGCACGCCTTCTCAGAAACCGGGATCTGATTCAGGAGGATGAGATCAGGGAATATCTGTATGGTGATCTTGAAAGCCTTGGTGATCCGCATATGCTGGCGGATATGGATAAAGCAGTACAGATTCTGCAGCAGAAAATTTTGGCGCACCGGAAGATTCGTGTGATCGGGGATTATGATGTGGATGGGATCTGTTCTTCATATATTCTGCTTTCAGGAATCAGATTTTGCGGAGGAGATGTTGATTGTGTGTTGCCAGATCGAATCAGGGACGGATACGGACTGAACGAGGAACTGATTCAGAATGCACTTGAAGAAAATACAGATACAATCATTACCTGTGACAATGGAATTGCAGCAGTGCAGCAGACGATTTATGCAAAAGAGCATGGAATGACTATTGTTATTACAGATCATCATGAGATTCCTTTTGAAACGGAGGAACATAGCGGAGAAACAAGGGAAATTCTGCCACCGGCGGATGCAATAGTGGATCCCAAGAGAGCAGATTCTGCGTATGAATTCCGGGAAATCTGTGGCGCGGTGGTCGCGTTTCGGTTGCTTCAGGTGCTGATGGAACAGAACAGCATGCAGCTTCATACGGATTCGGAACGCAGAAATTTGATGGACGAGATGCTGGAATTTGCTGCGCTGGCAACGGTGTGCGATGTCATGGAACTGCGCGGCGAGAATCGTGTGATTGTAAAGGAAGGACTTAAAAAAATTCAGAATTCACAGAATGCGGGACTGCGTGCGTTAATTCATGTGAATCAGCTGGAAGAAAAAAAAATATCCTGTTATCATCTGGGATATATCATTGGTCCGTGCCTTAATGCAACAGGCAGACTTGACAGTGCACTTCGGGGCTTGTCGCTGTTGACTGCAGACAGTGTACAGGAAGCAGCCAGAATTGCAGGTGATCTTAAGGCACTTAATGACAGTCGTAAGGATATGACCGGGCAGAATGTGGATGCAGCAGTCAGCATTGTGGAAAAGTACAGTGAATTGCCTGATGTGCTGGTGATATTCCTGCCGGAATGTCATGAGTCGATTGCAGGAATTGTAGCAGGCAGGATCAGAGAGAAGTATGGCAGGCCAACCCTGATTCTGACAAGAGCTGAAAACGGAGTGAAGGGATCAGGTAGGTCAGTTCCCGCCTACGATATGTATAGAGAACTGAACAGATGCAGTGATCTGTTCACTAAATTCGGCGGTCATAAAATGGCGGCAGGTCTTTCCATGAAAGAGGCAGATATCCAGGAACTGAAAAAACGTTTGAATGATGCTTGCACGCTTCAGAAAGGTGATTTTGAAGAAATCCTTCATATTGATATGGAAATGCCTCTTCCGTATGCAGACAGGAAACTGATTCAGGAAATATCGCTTTTGGAACCTTTCGGAAATGGGAATGCAAGACCGCTTTTTGCAGTGAGAAATGTCAGTATTCTGTCAGGACGTATTCTGGGCAGAAACCGGAACTGCGGAAAATATAAGATTATGGATGAAAACGGACAGAAATATGATATGATTTACTTCGGAGATATGGACAGATGGCAGAAATTTCTGGAAGAAAAAGCAGGAAAAGTACAGAGCGAGCAGATATACAGCGGTGTAGATCTGCAGAGAGATGCAGTAAAAATAAATATGGCATATTATCCAGATATCAACAGTTATCAGGGAAGGGAATCACTTCAGATTGTCATGACGGATTATATGTGAAGCAGAGAATTCATACCGAGCTTGCGAAGCAATTTTTTGCAGAGCTTGCGAAGCAAGCTCTTATCTTATTTGCACATCAGTGCAAATAAGATTAACCACAAAAGCCCTCACATAAATGTGAGGGCCTTGCGGTTTTCTTATGAGGGGGGGATAGTGAGTTCATCAACTATCCTGTAAATAATATAACTGCTAATTGTGTTCAAAGTATGTTCAAATTTTAAAAAAAAGATTAATCACCAGAGGAGAATATAAAAAATGAAACTGAGTTCGTTACTGGAAAAACTGGATTATACTGCAACGGTTGGAAATTCAGAGAAAAAATCAGATCCGGAAAAAATTGAGATTACGGAAGTAATTAATGACTCCAGAAAAATTACAGCCGGGTGTCTTTTTATCTGTGTCAGGGGTGCCAATTTTGATGGCCACACTTTTGCCAAAGCAGCACAGGAGCAGGGAGCTGCTGCAGTTGTTGCAGAGGCTGATGTGGATCTTCCGGAAGAAAGTACAATGACAGTGGTCAGAGTAAAAGATACAAGATATGCAATGGCCTTTATTTCGGCAGCGTATTTCGGACATCCGGCACAGCAGCTGAAAACAGTCGGGATTACCGGAACAAAGGGAAAAACGACGACAACCTACCTGATCAGAAGCATGCTTGAAAATGCAGGACATAAGGTGGGGCTTATCGGGACAATTGAGGTAATTATCGGAGACGAGCACATTCCTTCCAGCAATACGACGCCGGAATCCTATGATCTGCAGATGTATATGCGCAAGATGGTGGATGCGGGTTGCGATACGGTAGTAATGGAAGTCTCTTCGCAGGGGCTCATGCTTCACAGAAGTCAGGGCTTTATTTTTGATATCGGTATTTTCACCAATATTGAACCGGATCATATTGGCCCCAATGAGCATAAGGATTTTGCAGAATATATGCATTGCAAGGGCATGCTGTTCAGACAGTGCCGGATTGGAATTGCAAATGCAGATGATGCGCATATGGAACAGGTTATGGAAGGGCATACCTGCAAACTGGAGACTTATGGATTTAATGAAAATGCGGATCTTCGCGCAGAAAATCTTGCATATATTCATAAGCCTGGTGAACTTGGCGTATTTTTTGATACAACGGGCCTGATTGAGCTTCATGCAGAAGTTCCGACGCCTGGGAAATTCAGCGTTTATAACGCACTTTGTGCAATTGCCGTAGCAAGGCATTTTGACTGCAATCCGCAGGAAATTACGCAGGCACTGAAAAAAGCCAGAGTCAAGGGGCGTATTGAGATGGTAAAAGTATCAGATGAGTTTACCATGATGATTGATTATGCACACAATGCAATGGCACTTAATAGTCTCCTTTCCACACTTAGAGACTATCATCCATCAAGACTGATCTGTCTGTTTGGCTGTGGAGGAAACCGTTCAAAACTTCGTCGTTTTGAAATGGGAGAGGTCAGTGGCAGACTGGCAGACTTTACGATTATTACTTCGGATAATCCGAGGTTTGAAGAACCGATGGATATCATACATGATATTGAAACGGGGATGAAGAAAACTGATGGTAAGTATATTGAAATTCCTGACCGTAAGGAAGCAATCCGATATGCGATTGAAAACGGAGAGCAGGGTGATATCATCGTTCTGGCAGGAAAGGGACATGAAGATTATCAGGAGATTCGTGGAGTAAAGAATCACATGGATGAAAGAGAACTGATTCAGGAAATTCTGGATGAGCGAAACGGACAAGGTAAAAATTGATTAATTTCGGGAATCAGAAA
Organism: Butyrivibrio sp.; assembly: GCA_022486625.1. GTDB lineage: Bacteria > Bacillota > Clostridia > Lachnospirales > Lachnospiraceae > Butyrivibrio. The sequence continues at coordinate 122,352 of JAKVKH010000001.1, forward strand.
GTAATGGATATAACGGAAGATAAGAAAGAGATATCCTCGGCAGTATATGCAGCAGTGATAGTGGACATATCACATGAAAAGGTCGACAGACCATTTCAATATCACATACCGGAGAATCTGCGCGGAAAAGTACGGATCGGAACCTGCGTGCAGATTCCTTTCGGTGCGGGAAATCATCTCAGAAACGGATATGTGGTTGAGCTTTCCGATAGGGCAGAGATTGCACCGGAACGGATCAAGGACATTTCCGGTATTGCAACGGAAAATCTTCCGGCTGAGGATGTATTTATCAGACTTGCAGCATGGATGAAGCAGCAATATGGCTCTACCATGATCAATGCATTAAAAACGGTTCTGCCCGCTCATAAAAAGCAGAAGGAACTGCAGCATCGTTTCATTTTATGGAGAATGCCGCTTCGCGAAGCAAAAGAGTTTTACTATGAATGTGAAAGAAAGAAGCAGTACGCACGTGTCAGATTACTAAAGGAACTGCTGGAAGAACCGGATGGAAGGCTTCCGTATGAACTTGTGACGGGAAAACTCAATGTATCGGCTGCCGTTATCAGATCGCTTTCAGAGCACGGGGTCATTCGGATTGAACAGGAAAAATATTATCGAAATCCCGTGCAGACACAGGAAGCACTGGCAGCGGATAAAAAACTGAGTGATGAGCAGCAGCATATTGTCGATACGGTGATCGGAGATTATGACCGGGGAGAACGGAAAACGTATCTGGTGCATGGAATTACGGGAAGCGGAAAAACCGAAGTTTATATTGCTGCAATTGACAGGATCATAAGTCGTGGCAGACAGGCAATTGTACTGATTCCGGAAATCGCACTGACTTATCAGACATTGATGCGTTTTTACCGGCATTTCGGGGATCGTGTATCTGTGATGAATTCTACACTTTCTGTCGGAGAAAAGTTTGATCAGTTTGAGCGGGCAAGGCATGGCGACATCGATATCATGATCGGACCCCGGTCAGCACTTTTTACCCCATTTCCGCAGCTGGGGCTGATCATTATTGATGAAGAGCATGAACCAACCTATAAAAGTGAAACGATGCCCAAGTATCATGCGCGGGAAACGGCGATTGAGCTGGCAGGGCTGGTTCCGGGAGGAGCAAGTGTCATACTTGGAAGTGCGACGCCTTCCCTGGAATCATATTACCGCGCTGAGCATGGAGAATATCAGCTGCTGACGCTTTCGAAGAGACTGACTGGCGGAACGCTTCCGAAAGTTGAAATTGCGGATCTGCGGCAGGAACTTCGTAGTGGTAACAGATCGGTATTCAGCCTTCGTTTGCAGGAATATATACAGGATCGCCTGCAGAAAAAAGAGCAGACGATGCTGTTTATTAACAGAAGGGGACTTGCCGGATTTATTTCCTGCCGCGCCTGCGGGTATGTTTTCAAATGCCCGCATTGCGATGTATCGCTATCGGAACACCGTGGAGGAAAACTTGTATGCCATTACTGCGGTTATGAAGAGCCGGTAACAAAGATCTGCCCGAAGTGCGGTTCCAAATATGTTTCTGCATTCCGTGCCGGTACACAGCAGATTGAAAATGAGGTACACCGTCTTTTTCCACAGGCACGCGTACTGCGGATGGATGCGGATACGACCAGAACAAAAGACAGCTATGAAAAAATACTTTCTGCATTTGCAGGACGTGAAGCCGATATTCTTGTCGGTACGCAGATGATTGTCAAGGGACATGATTTCCCTAATGTAACACTTGTAGGAATACTGGCTGCAGATATGTCGCTGTCAGCGAGTGATTACAGAGCGGGAGAGAGAACTTTTCAATTGTTGACACAGGCGGCAGGAAGAGCAGGAAGAGGAACGCTTCCGGGGCGTGTGGTGATTCAGACCTATCAGCCGGAGCATTACAGTATTCTCGCGGCTGCAGCACAGGATTATAAGGCTTTTTATGAAGAAGAGATCGGATATCGTGAACTTCTGATGTATCCTCCGGCGGCGCATATGCTGGCAGTGCAGATCTGGGCACAGAACGAAGCTGCCGGGATAGAGTTTGCCGGGCGGCTTCGTGCGGGACTTGAAAACCTGCATTTCAAGGATGCTGTAATTATCGGGCCAGCAGCAGCCAGTATCGGCAGGATCAATGATATATACCGGATGGCACTTTATATCAAAAATCCGGAGTATCAGGTTCTGGTTGTAATGAAGGATCGGATGGAAAGTTACATCCGGAAGCTGACAGAAGCAGGTAAATACGCAGGTTTGCAGGTACAATTTGACTTTGACCCCATTAATGGGTTTTAATGTATGAAGGATATGGAAGGGAGTACAGGATAAATGGCAATCAGAACGATCAGAGAATACGGTGATGAAGTATTGACCCGTGTATGTAAGGAAGTAAAGGAATCTACGCCCAGAATCAAAGAGCTTGTAAGTGATATGTTTGATACCATGTATGAAGCCAATGGCGTCGGACTTGCAGCCCCGCAGGTAGGAATACTCAAGAGGATTGTGGTGATTGATACAACAGGAGAAGATCCGCATGTACTGATCAATCCGCAGATTCTGGAAACAGACGGGGAACAGACCGGATATGAAGGATGCTTAAGTCTGCCGGGCAAGTCCGGTGTTGTGACGAGACCGAATTATGTAAAGGTCAGAGCCTATGATGCAGATCTGAAGGAATATGAACTGGAAGGAACCGAGCTTTTGGCACGTGCGATCTGTCATGAACTGGATCATCTTGACGGACATATGTATGTGGATCTGGTAGAAGGTGAGCTGGTGAATAATGAAGATCTGAACCGCGAACAGGATACAGAAGAGTAATCCTGCAGCTGCAGGAAGAAGGGATGGTCAGGATGAAAATCGTATACATGGGAACGCCTGACTTTGCAGTCGGCGCATTGGAAGCATTGATTGCAGCAGGGAATGAAATTGCAGAGGTAGTCACACAGCCGGATAAGCCAAAGGGCAGGAATAAGGAAATGGCAGTATCTCCGGTTAAACAGTGTGCTCTGGAGCATGGAATACCTGTTTTCCAGCCGGTGAGAATCAAGACACCGGAAGCAGTTGCACATATGAAAATGATAGATGCGGATATATATGTGGTGGCGGCGTTCGGACAGATCCTGTCACAGGAGATACTGGATATTCCGAGGTTTGGCTGTGTGAATATTCATGCATCACTCCTTCCGGAATACCGCGGAGCGGCTCCGATCCAGCAGGTACTTCTTGATGGGAAAGAGCAGACAGGCGTAACCATTATGCAGATGGATGCCGGATGTGATACCGGAGATATTCTGATGCAGGAGAAGCTTAAAATTACGGAAGAAGATACTGCAGGAACGCTTTTTGACCGGCTGAGTGTACTTGGAGCACAGCTGATTGTCAGGGCACTTCCACAGATTGAAGCGGGAACACTTCATCCGGTAAAGCAGGATAACAGCCGCAGCACATCCACAGGTAAGCTTTCCAAGGAAATGGGACATATCAGTTGGGATAAAGGTGCCCGGGAACTGGTACACCTGATTCAGGCTACGAGTCCGTGGCCAAGTGCGTACACCAGGTTGGACGGAAAAATCCTCAAGATCTGGAAGGCACAGGCTGATGAGATACAGGCTGATGGTCTTCCTGGCAGTGTTTCAGAAGTGACACCTGAAGAAATGATCATCAATACCGGCAGAAACAGACTGATTGTAAAAGAAGTACAGTTGGAAGGCAAAAGAAGAATGGCTGTCAGCGAATTTCTGCGTGGAAATCACATTGAAAAGGGAATGATGCTCGGACAGGAATAAGCCAGAGCAGAGAAATGCCGAAGGAGAAATGAAATGTACGGATATTATTACGGATTTGATCCTACATATGTACTGGTACTCATAGGAGCACTTCTGTGTATGTGGGCGAGTTTTCATGTGAACAGTGTTTATAATAAATATTCACATATTCGAAGTGCATCCGGAATGACAGGCGCACAGGTTGCTCAGAAAATACTGGATCAGAATAATGTCAGAGGTGTCAGAGTAGAGCATGTCAGCGGTAATCTGACAGATCACTATGATCCCAGGACACAGACGGTAAATCTGTCAGATGCAGTATACGGTTCGACATCGGTTGCTGCACTCGGCGTTGCTGCACATGAATGCGGACATGTTATGCAGCATGAAACAGGTTATGTGCCGCTGAAACTAAGAACAGCACTGGTTCCGGCAGCAAATCTTGGCTCCCAGGTCGGACTTCCGCTTGTCATCATCGGACTGATTTTCGGACTCAGCAATACCTTTATTGCAATCGGAATCTGGATTTTTGCACTTGCAGTTCTGTTTCAGGTCGTGACGCTCCCGGTAGAATTCAATGCTTCTCACAGAGCACTTGTCATGCTGGAACAATACGGGATACTTGGAACAGATGAGGTTGCTTCTTCCAGAAAGGTTCTGGGAGCAGCAGCAATGACCTATGTTGCTGCCGCAGCATCAGCAGTATTGCAGCTTTTGCGGCTGATTATGCTGGGCAGACGGAGAGATGACTGAGAAAAGATGATAAATGAACGGGAAATCATTCTTGACATTCTGATGGAAATGGACAGCGGGAAGCCTTACAGGCATTCTCTTGTTCGTGATGTGCTGAACCAGTATGACTATCTTGATACGCAGCAGAAAGCGATGATCAAGCGTGTTGTGGATGGAACAACGGAGCGCAGGATCACAATCGATTATATTCTGAATTCCATCTCAAGTGTTTCGGTACATAAAATGAAGCCGTTGATCAGAAGCCTGCTTCGGATGAGCTGTTACCAGATCCTGTACATGGATGGGATTCCGGATGCGGCAGCAATTAATGAAGCGGTGAAGATTGCAGAAAAAAGAAAATTTCAGACGCTGAAGGGTTTTGTCAACGGCGTTTTGAGAAACGTATCGCGGAATAAGGAAGTCATTCATTTTCCGGAAAAAAATGCAATGGATGGCGGTGCAGAATATCTTTCCGTGGTGTATTCCATGCCGGATCTTTTATGCAGAATGTGGCTGAGCACGTACGGCTATGCGCAGACGGAACAGATACTGAAGGCATTTCTGGAAATCAGACCGGTTGTGCTGCGCATGGATGAACGATACTCTGAGGAAGAAATCGGCAGGCTTGTGGAAAGAATCAGACAGGAGGGCGGCGCGCAGCTGGAAATCAGGCAGAACAGTCTCCTGCCATATGCCTATGAACTGACGCATACGGATAATCTGCAGTATCTTCCGGGGTTTGAAGAAGGAATGTGGATGGTACAGGATGTCAGCTCCATGCTGGTGACGCAGGCGGCAGGAATCCGCAAGGGTGACAGAGTGATTGATGTCTGCAGCGCCCCCGGCGGAAAGGCACTTCATGCAGCCGCAAAGCTGGCAGGAACAGGAAGCGTGCTTTCAAGGGATGTTTCAGAAAGCAAATGCGCACTGATCCGTGAAAATGTGGAACGGATGCATATGCCGGGTGTGACGGTAGAAGTGCATGATGCCACACTGCCGGATACGGCACTGACAGATACTGCAGATGTGCTGTACTGTGATCTTCCGTGTTCAGGGCTGGGAATTATCGGCCGTAAATGTGACATCAAGTATGCGGTGAGTTCGGAATCGCTTAATTCTGTTACAGAGCTGCAGAAAAAGATTCTGCAGAGCGTATGGAATTATGTGAAGCCCGGCGGGATCATGATGTACAGTACCTGTACGATCCATAAGGCAGAGAATGAGAAAATGGTGCAGTGGATCTGCGAAAATCTTCCGTTTGAAACCGTATCAATGGAAGATACACTTCCTGAAGTGCTTGCAGACCAGGATACTGTTAGAAACGGATATCTGCAGCTGTTGCCGGGGCAGTTCGGAACTGATGGATTTTTCCTGTCAAAGCTCAGGAGAAAGGAAGAGTAAAGTCCTGTCATTATGGATAAAACAGATATTAAATCACTGACACTGGAAGAACTGACGCAGGAAATCAAAGGGCTCGGAGAGCCTGCATTTCGTGCAAAGCAGCTATATGAGTGGATGCATGTCAGAATGGCCGGCGATTATGATGATATGAGCAATATCCCGAAAGCACTTAAGGAAAAGTGCAGGGAGCATTTTGAATATACTTCACTGAAACAGGTCCGTATGCAGGAATCTGCACTTGACGGAACGAGGAAATTTCTGTTCGGACTTGCAGACGGAAATGTGATCGAGAGTGTCTGGATGGAGTACCGTTTTGGTATCAGCGTATGCATTTCATCACAGGTCGGCTGCCGCATGGGCTGCCGTTTCTGTGCTTCTACGCTGGACGGACTTGAACGCAATCTCAGACCTTCGGAAATGCTGGATCAGATATATGCAATGTCCAGAATTCTGGGCAAAAAAGTCTCGCGTGTGGTGGTGATGGGCAGCGGGGAACCGATGGATAATTATGACAATCTGCTTCGTTTTATTCAGCTTCTGACAGATGAAAACGGTCTGAATATGGGACAGAGAAATCTGACGGTTTCTACCTGCGGGATCGTACCGCGGATCAGACAGCTGGCGGAGCAGCATCTGCAGATCAATCTGGCGCTTTCACTTCATGCATCGAATGATGCGAAGAGAAAGCAGCTTATGCCGATTGCAAATGAATACAGTCTTTCAGAGGTAATGGATGCCTGCAGATATTATTTTGAGCAGACAGGGAGACAGCTGACCTTTGAATATGCACTTGTCGGAGGTGTAAACGATACGGAAGAGGATGCGGCACAGCTGATCCATCTTCTGAAGGATATTAACTGCGTTGTCAATCTGATCCCGGTAAACCCTATTAAAGAGCGGAACTACACGGAAACAGGGCATTCGCAGGTTGTTGCATTCAAAAATAAACTTGAAAAAAGCAGAATAAATGTTACTATAAGAAGGGAAATGGGCAGGGACATTGACGGCGCCTGTGGGCAGCTTCGCCGCAGACATCTGAATGAACAAGTCGGCAATTGAGTCCTGTCTCACTTTTTTGCGCTTTTATAATTGGAGGCTTTTTTTGTTAAAAACATTTTCCGTTACGGACATAGGAAAACAAAGAGAACTGAATCAGGATTATGTTTTTTCGTCAGAGGAGAGTATCGGCAATCTGTCCAATGTATTTATTGTGGCAGATGGCATGGGCGGACATAATGCAGGGGATTACGCATCACGTTTCACCGTGGATACAATGGTTGGGGAGATTCGCAGATCATTTGAAAAAAATCCGGTAAAAATACTGGAAAATGCGATTCAGTCAGCCAACAGACAACTGCGTGAGAAAGCAGCAGAGGATCCGAAACTGTTTGGAATGGGAACCACAGTGGTCGCTGCAACTCTCATCGGACGGTATCTGCAGGTGGCAAATGTCGGAGACAGCAGATTGTATGTGATTGATGATCAGATCAGACAGATTACCAGAGATCATTCGCTTGTAGAGGAAATGGTCAGAATGGGTGGAATTGACAGGGAAACTGCCAGAACGCATCTGGATAAAAATATCATTACCCGTGCAATCGGTGCTACGGAACAGGTGGACGTTGACTTCTTTCAGGTAGAGCTCAAAGCGGGAGATATCGTGCTGATGTGCTCAGATGGCCTGACCAACATGCTTGAGGATGAAGAGATCAGGATGATCATAAGTGGTCAGAGAGACATTATCGAGAAAGCACAGAAGCTGGTCGAAGCGGCCAACAATCACGGCGGTAAGGACAATATTGCAGTCATCCTTATCGAACCATTTGCTGACAGTACTTGTCTGACGGAGGATTAAATGATTAAGATTGGAATGATCATCGGAGACCGTTACGAAATTCAGGAGAAAATCGGAACCGGCGGAACAGCTGATGTATACAGAGCACAGGATCGTAAACTGAACAGACCGGTGGCAATCAAGGTACTGAAACAGGAATTCAGTGAAAATGAGAATTTTGTTTCCAAGTTCCGTTCTGAAGCCCAGTCGGCAGCTGGCCTGATGCATCCGAATATTGTAAATGTATATGATGTGGGAAATGAAAAGGGTATTTATTATATTGTCATGGAGCTGGTAGATGGCATTACCCTGAAAAAATATATTGAAAAGAAATCCCGCCTGACCGTGAAGGAAGCTGTCAGCATTGCCATTCAGGTGGCAATGGGACTTGAAGCGGCACATAATAACCATATCATTCACAGGGATATCAAGCCGCAGAACATTATTATTTCCAAAGACGGCAAGGTGAAAATGACAGATTTCGGTATTGCGAAGGCTGCATCGAGCAATACCATTACCTCGAATGTTATGGGATCCGTGCATTATACATCACCGGAGCAGGCACGTGGCGGATACAGCGATGCCAAGAGCGATATTTATTCACTGGGGGTAACACTCTTTGAGATGCTGACGGGACGTGTTCCGTTTAACGGAGACACGACGGTTGCAATTGCCATCAAGCATATTCAGGAACCACTTCCTTCTCCGCGTGAATTTGTGCCAGATCTTCCTGTCAGTGTGGAGAAGATTGTAATCAAATGTTGCCAGAAGAGTCCGGATCGCAGGTATCAGACTGCCGGAGAGCTGATTACGGATCTGAAGAGGTCGCTGATCACACCGGATGAAGATTTTGTCAAACTGGTAGATCCGGATGAAGAGGGTGCAACGCGTGTAGCAACAGAAGGCGAGCGCCAGATGATCAAGCATGGTGCTACGGGAAATATTTCTCAGACGGAGCAGATGCGCTTAAACCGTGATATCCTGCGGGAAGAGGCAAAGGACAGAAAGCGCTATGATGACGATGAACGTGATGAGGAAGAGACGGATGATCCGGAAGAGGATGAACCTCAAAGACGTTACAGCGAGAGCAGAAAAAAATACCGCGATGACAGATATGATGACCGGTATGATGATGAAGAAGATGATGACGATTATGAGGAAGAGGAAGAAGGCTCCCGCATGGAAAAAGTGACCGTTGTCATGGCGGTTTTTGCAGCACTTCTTGTCGGAGTCATTATTGTTTATCTTGCAGGCAGGAGCTTTGGCGTATTTGGAAGCAGTACGGCTGCATCCAGTAACATTTCCGCATCGTCAGGCAGCGGAGAAAGCGGAATTGAAGTGCCGGTGGTGGTTGGTCAGTCTTTTGCAGAGGCAGTTTCCAATTTGGAAGCCAAAGGTTTTAAAGTAGAAAAGAAAGAAGACAGCGAGAGTACGGAAAGTAAGAACACGGTTGTGGCACAAAGTCCGGAAGGAAAGGCCAAAGCGGCAAGCGGAACAACCGTAACACTGACTGTCAGTACCGGAGAAAATGCATCATCCAGCAGTTCTGCAGCATCTGCAAGTTCTGCAACAAAGGTGGCAGTTCCGAATGTCATCGGAATGGATGAGGAAACGGCTACACTGACGCTGATTGAAGCAGGACTTAAAGTCGGTTCTGTAACTGAAGTCAGTAATGAAGATGCCAACTTAAGCGGACTGATCTGTAATCAGACGCCGACGGTAGGAACAAAGGTGGCAGCAGATTCTTCTGTCAGCCTTGAACTCAGTACGGGACCTGCATCATCTGCAACATACAGCTATTCAGCTAATATTGAAGCTCCGACAGCAGCAGAGGACAGCTCTTATGTTGCCGGAACCACGGTACAGGTTGCACTTGTGACATCAGATGGAACGCAGCTTCTGAACACCAGCACCACAACGTTCCCGATTACCGTAAATTATACCGGAATCAAATCTCCGACAGGAGTACTGAAGATGGTGTATGCCATAACAACACCTACAGTAACAGATCCTTCTACGGGAACGACAACAGGAGGAACTACGGAGACGCATACGGTAACCAGAGCAATTACGTTTACACAGCAGTAAACAGCAGTTAAGGGAAGGCAGATGCAGGGAAAAATCGTTAAGGGAATTGCCGGCTTTTATTATGTGGATACGCCGCAGGGACGTGTATATGAATGCCGCGCCAAGGGAATATTCAGAAATCAGAATATCAAACCTCTTGTAGGGGATGATGTTCTGATCGATGTCATAGATGAGGAAAAGGCAACCGGAAATGTCATCAGTGTTCTTACAAGAAAGAATCAGTTGCTGCGGCCTCCGGTTGCCAATGTTGATCAGGCACTGGTTCTGTTTGCGATTGTGAAACCGGATCCGAGTTACAATCTTCTGGACCGTTTTCTGATCATGATGGGACAGCAGAATCTTCCGGTGGTGATCTGCTTTAATAAACAGGACATTGCGACTAAGGAGGAACAGAAGTCACTCCTTGACGCATATGAAAAGTGCGGCTATCGTGTCATGTTCATCAGCGTTACGGACAATCTTGGCATTACGGAAATTGAGGATGTACTGCGAGGAAAGACAACAGTAATTGCAGGTCCAAGCGGTGTCGGTAAGTCATCACTGATTAATCTTCTTCATCCAAAGGCACAGATGGAAACCGGAGAATTGAGCCGGAAAATAGATAGAGGAAAGAATACAACAAGACACTCAGAACTCTTCTGTGTGGATCGGATAGAAGGGGAGCGGCGTACCTATATTATGGATACACCAGGCTTCACATCACTTTATCTTAAAGATGTGACACTGGATCATCTCAGAGATTTTTACCCGGAGTTCACACCATTTGAACCGGAATGCAGATTTTCAGGATGTTCTCATATCACGGAACCGGATTGCGGCGTGATCAGAGCACTTGAACAAAATAAAATAGCAAGAGTCCGCTATGAAAATTACAGGATTCTGTATGAAGAACTGAAAAATCAGAAGCCTGTTTACGGAAAGAAGGAGAAGTCATGAAACTAGGTATCGTAGGCTTACCGAATGTCGGTAAGAGCACACTGTTCAATTCACTTACAAAGGCGGGAGCAGAGGCGGCCAATTACCCGTTCTGTACAATTGATCCGAATGTGGGTGTGGTTGCAGTTCCGGATGAACGTCTGAAAAAACTGGGAGAACTGTATCATTCCAAAAAGGTAACGCCGGCGACAATTGAATTTGTTGATATTGCAGGACTTGTAAAGGGCGCTTCAAAAGGTGAGGGACTTGGAAATCAGTTCCTTTCCAACATAAGGGAAACAGATGCCATTGTGCATGTTGTCAGATGTTTTGAAGATACCAATGTCATCCATGTGGACGGCAGTGTGGATCCGGTCCGTGATATTGAGACAATCAATCTGGAACTGGTATTTGCGGATCTGGAAGTTCTGGAACGCCGTATTGCCAAGGTTGCCAAAACGGCCCGTATGGATAAGACCGCAGGTAAGGAACTGGATCTTTTAAACAGAATCAAGGCGCATCTGGAAGCCGGCAAACTTGCCAAAGATCTTGAAATAACAGATGAAGATGAACTTGATTTTATGAAGAGCTATGATCTTCTGACATACAAACCGGTGATTTTTGCAGCTAATGTAAAGGATGATGATCTTGCAGATGACGGCGCGGGTAATCAGTATGTGCAGGCTGTCCGCAAGTGGGCAAAAGACAACGGCTGTGAGGTTTTCGTTATTTCTGCACAGATCGAAGCGGAGATTGCAGAACTGGATGATGCGGAGAAAGGTGATTTTCTTGAATCACTCGGACTGAAAAAATCAGGTCTTGATAAACTGATTGAGGCAAGCTACCGGACACTTGGTCTGATGAGTTTCCTGACTTCCGGAGAAGATGAAACAAGGGCATGGACGATTAAAATCGGGACCAAGGCACCGCAGGCGGCAGGTAAGATTCATACTGACTTTGAGAGAGGCTTTATCAAGGCGGAAGTAATCAATTATCAGGATCTGCTCAAAGAGGGAACGTTGGCAGCGGCAAGAGAAAAGGGACTTGTCCGCATGGAAGGCAAGGATTATGTGGTACAGGACGGCGATGTCATTCTGTTCCGCTTCAATGTATAAAGACGGATTTAGTGCACAGAGGCTGCAGATTGCAGCCTCTGGTGCTTTTACAGGAGGATATGGGTCATGCCGGATATTATGGGTAAAATGGATATTGCGTTTCCGCATCTCGGAATTTATCTGAAAAATGTACCGAAGAGCTTTGAAATATTTGGATTCAGAATTGCATTATATGGGGTCATTATCGGAATCGGTGTACTTCTTGCTGTTCTCCTTGTTTCAAAAATTGCAGAGAAGACAGGGCAGGATCCGGATGCCTATTGGGATCTTTCCATTTATCTGATTATTTTTTCCATTATCGGAGCGAGAGCATATTATGTGTTCTTTGCCTGGAACATGTATAAGGACAATCTGATCAGTATTCTGTATATCCGGAATGGCGGACTGGCGATATACGGAGGCGTTATTGCCGGATTCCTGACACTTGCCGTGTACGTGAAAATACGTAAAAAGAGCTATCGGCAGATGGCAGATACCGGCGTTTATGGCCTTGTACTCGGACAGCTGATCGGGCGCTGGGGGAATTTTACCAATCGTGAAGCATTCGGACAGTATACAGATGGTCTTTTTGCAATGAGAATTCCCAGAGAAATGGTTCGTCAGAATGAAATTGCAGAAAGTATTGCATCACATATTACTGCAGGTACCAATTATATACAGGTGCATCCGACTTTCCTGTATGAAAGCCTCTGGAATCTTGGCCTTCTGATCATTATGCTGTTGTATCTGAGACATAAAAAGTTTCATGGTGAAATCTGTTTGCTGTATATGGGTGGTTACGGACTGGGGAGGTTCTGGATTGAAGGACTCAGAACGGATCAGCTGTGGCTTCGCGGAACAACCATTCCGGTATCACAGGTACTGGCTATGTGCTTTGTGGTATTTTCTGTAATTGCAGATGTGGTTACCAGAATTCAGGTCAGAAAGAGTGGCGGAAAGCTGGCAGCAGATATCGCAATAGATGAACAGAATTTCAGAGATGCCGAAGAGCGTAAGAAGAAAACGACAGAAAAAGAAGAAGTGAAAGAGAATAAAGTATTATCGGAAGCGGAAGAGAAAACAGAAACTTCTGAAAAAAAATAATTTTTTTGAAAAAAGTTAAAACAATAGATGTTGTGCTGAAAAAAAATAAAATACAAGATGATGTATAAAAAAGACGCTGCGAAATTTTGCAGCGCCTTTTTTTGGCTCCTGCAGCGGATTAAGAGGTTGCCAACACGTTTTTTTTGATATAAAATCAACTTAGGTGGTAAAAAGTGGCTGAAAGTGGATGAAAGTGGTAAACGAGTGGGCACAATGTTTAAAGGAGAGTATAGCCATTCAATTGATGCAAAAGGGAGGCTGATTATCCCCTCGAAGTTCCGCGAGATTCTTGGAAATGAATTCGTGGTGACGAAGGGGTTTGATGGGTGTCTGTTTGTTTTTGCCAATGAAGGCTGGGAGCAGTTTGAAGCGAAGCTCCAGGCTCTGCCGCTCGATAAACCGGAAGCAAGGCAGCTTGGAAGATTTTTTATTGCCGGAGCAATAGATGCAGAAGTGGATAAGCAGGGCAGAATTCTTCTGCCGGCCAATCTTCTGACCTATGCAGGAATTGAAAAGGAAGCAGTGGTGGCAGGTGTCGGAAATCGGGCCGAAATCTGGAGCAGCAGCAGATGGACGGATAATACGACATTTGAAGATATTAATGGAATTGCAGCGAAAATGAGCGAATGGGGATTAAGCATCTGACAGAGGCCGGGGATGGAATTTAAACATACATCTGTTCTCCTTGAGGAGACAATTGAAAATCTGAATATCAGACCGGATGGAATCTACCTGGATGGAACACTTGGCGGGGGCGGACATTCCTATCATATTGCTGAGAAACTTACTGCAGGCGGGCATCTGTTCGGAATTGATCAGGATGAAGAGGCAATTGCGGCAGCGACAGAGCGTCTTACTCCGTTTAAAGACCGTGTAACGATTATCAGAGACAATTATGAAAATGCGGTAGAAAGACTCAGAGAAATCGGGATAAACGGAGCGGACGGGATCATGCTGGATCTGGGAGTGTCATCCTATCAGCTTGATAATGCAGAGCGAGGATTTTCCTATAAGTTTGATACGCCTCTGGATATGAGAATGGATACCAGACAGCAGCTGACGGCACGCGAAATCGTTAATACCTGGTCTGAAATGGAGATTTATCACATTATCCGTGATTATGGAGAAGATCAGTTTGCAAAAAATATTGCAAAGCATATTGTAATGACCAGAGCACAGCAGCCGATTGAGACAACCGGACAGCTGAATGAAATCATACATGCAGCAATACCTGCAAGAATGCGGGAAAAGGGAGGACATCCTTCCAAGAGGACTTTTCAGGCGATCAGAATCGCCTGCAACAGAGAACTCGATGTATTACAGAATTCACTTGACGGCATGATTGATTTTTTAAATCCCGGAGGAAGGTTCTGCGTAATTACTTTTCATTCGCTGGAAGACAGAATCGTCAAGGTGAATTTTAAAAGGAATGAGAATCCGTGTACCTGCCCGCCTGAATTTCCGGTCTGTGTATGTGGAAATGTGTCAAAGGGAAAAGTCATTACAAGAAAGCCGATTCTGCCAGGGGCAGAGGAACTGGAAGAAAATACGAGATCAAAGAGCGCAAAACTCAGAGTGTTTGAAAAAGCAAAATAAATAAGCAGAGTATGAATTTCTGATGAAGGGAGGAACAGACAGCATGGCAGTACAAAGCAGACGTATGGAAAAAACGATGGCGTATGGACAGTATGTTCATGGTAACACGGTAAGGCAGAGCCAGCCGGATTACGTACATGTACATTCTGAGCGACCGATTCGCCGTGAAAACGAAAAACCGCACCATATGAGCTTTGGCTATCTGCTCTTTTTGTCAGGGGCTTTGATTGTTGCCGGACTGATTCTGACGTGGTATATTACAATGCAGTCAGAGATCACAAACAGCGTAAAGCATATTTCCACACTGGAAAGCCAGCTGAATGATATGAAACAGGAAAATGACGAGGCTTACAATAAGGCCAACAGCAGTCGTGATCTTGAGGAAATCAAAAAGATTGCAATTCAGGAGTATGGTATGCAGTATGCCGATCAGGGTCAGATTGTCACGTATTCAGATGAAGGCGGCAATGACTATGTACGTCAGAATGCGGATATTCCGGATGCAACCGGAAAATAGGAATACAGATGAGACAGATCAGAAAAAAACAGAAGTTCACAGTCGGGATGAAGAAAAAGTTAATTGTGCTGTTTATTGTCATCCTGCTGCTTTTTATCGGACTTGGTGCAAAACTGATATTGATAAACAAGGATAACGGGGCAGAGTACAAGAAGCAGGTGCTGTCACAGCAGCAGTATGATTCGAAGACGCTGCCTTTTCGTCGTGGTGAGATTACAGATAAGAACGGAACGGTACTGGCAGTCAGTGAGAAGGTTTACAGCGTGATTCTGGATGCCAAGCAGCTGCTCGCGGATAAGAAATGTGTAGATCCGACGGTCAAGGCGCTTGCCAGCAATTTTGGCTTAAGTGAATCAGATCTGAAAAAATATCTGAGTGACAATCCGGATTCTCAGTATTATGTACTCAAAAAACAGCTTCCTTTTGAAAAAATTGAAAAATTCAAGGAGATGCAGACTGCAGGAACAGATACCTATAATGCAAAGATTCAGGGAGTCTGGTTTGAGGAAAGCTATGTCAGAAACTATCCAAACGGTTCACTTGCCTGCGATCTGGTAGGATTTACGACAAGTGATAACAACGGACAGTATGGTCTTGAAGAATATTATAACGATACGCTTTCCGGGACTTCGGGGCGTCAGTATGGTTATCTGGATGATGATTCCAATCTGGAGCGTACGACAATTGCGGCAGAAGATGGTGACAGTCTTGTGACTACAATTGACGGCAATATTCAGACCATTGTGGAAAAATATCTGCAGCAGTTCAATGATGAGCATAAGGACGGTGCCCATCCGGGAAATGGTGCCAATAATGTCGGCTGTGTGGTAATGGATATCCATACAGGTGATATTCTTGCCATGGCCAGTTATCCCAAATATGATCTGAATGATACCAAAAATATTCAGAATCTGATCGGTATGAGGATGGTGGATGCCAAGGGCAATAAAGTAGAGGCGACGGAAACTGATCCGGGATACATTACGGCAGATAATGTAAACACGCTGAAGGGAGATCAGCTTTATCAGAATTATAATGCGCTGTGGAAAAATTTCTGCATTTCCGATACCTATGAACCCGGTTCTGTTGCAAAGCCGTTTACTGTGGCAACAGGACTTGAGTCGGGCAGTATTACCGGAAATGAAGTTTATCAGTGCAATGGGTATCTGCATGTCGGCGATTATGATATCAAATGTCATAATGTATATGGACATGGTCCGGTATCAGTGGAAAGAGGAATTGAGGTATCCTGCAACGTGTGTATGATGTATGTGGCACAGGCAACAGGCGTACAGAACTTTACCAAATTCCAGAAGATATTCGGATTCGGACTGAAAACCAATATTGATCTTGCAGGAGAGGCCAGAACACAGGGGCTGACCTACTCTGCAGATAAAATGGGGCCGACAGAACTTGCCACCTGTTCTTTCGGACAGGGCTTTAACGTATCCATGATTCAGATGATTACTGCATTCAGTTCACTTGTAAACGGCGGATATTATTATGAACCGCATGTGGTCAGCAAGATTGTCAGTCCAAGCGGAGCAACTGTACAGAGTATTGAACCCAGAATCCTTCGCCAGACGGTATCACAGACAACATCAGATAAGATCATCCAGTATTGTGATCAGGTAGTGGCAGGACCTGAGGGAACAGGTAAAACGGCAAGACCGGCAGGCTATATGATCGGTGGTAAGACAGGTACTGCAGAAACTGTACCGAGAAATAAAAAGGATTATGTGGTTTCCTTTATGGGATATGCACCCGCAAAAGATCCGCAGATTGCAATCTATGTTGTAGTAGACAGACCCAATGTGGTAATTCAGGATGATGCGAAGTTCGCTACCGGAATTGTACGTAATGTACTGACGGAAGTAATGCCGTATCTTGGTTTTCCGATGACGGAGGCACTTTCGGATGATGAAAAGGCAGAACTTGCAAAGCTGAAGGAGGCGTCTGTAACGACAGCTTCTATGGCTTCTTCGGGAGATTCTTCGTCTGCTTCTTCTGCAGGAGTTTCTTCCGGGAACTCTGCGTCTTCTTCCTCTGCATCTTCTGATGCAGGGACGGCCAAAACTGCGAATGAAATATGGAAAACATTTGACGTAGATCCTTCAACGGGGTATTATATTGACCCGAATACAGGAAACCTGATTGATCCGGAAACCGGAGATGTTGTGAACGGTTCTGTTATGAGTGGAATTGATGGTTCATCAGACAGTGCATCCGCAGCATCGGGGAACGGAGCAGCAGGTGCTTCAGATAAACAGCGATAAAGAAAATACAGCAGTAAATAAACGAGGGAAAAGCCATGATAATTGTAACAGATGTAATTATCCCGGTTCTGGCAGCGTATGCAATCAGTACGCTTCTCGGGCCGATTGTAATACCGTTTCTTCACCGGCTTAAGGTGGGACAGACAGAGCGGGAGGAAGGACTGAAATCACACCAGAAAAAGACCGGCACACCGACTATGGGCGGGGCGATTTTTCTGATTCCGGTGCTTCTGATCTCACTTTTTTATGTAAAGGACTGTCCGGAAATCATTGCGGTACTGATCCTGACCTTCGGCTATGGCATCATCGGTTTTCTGGATGATTATATTAAGGTGGTACTGAAAAGAAACCTCGGACTTCGTGTATGGCAGAAACTTCTGGGACAGTTTATTGTTACAGGAGCATTTGCACTGTACCTTCTTAAATGTACAGATATATCGCTTACCATGCAGGTCCCCTTTACGCAGAAGATGCTTGATTTTGGATGGATGAATATTCCGGTGCTTTTCTTTATTGCTCTGGGAACGGCAAATGGAACCAATTTTACCGATGGTGTAGATGGACTTTGCGGTTCTGTAACGGCAGTTGTTGCAGCTTTTTTTGCTGCTGCGGCCATTCATGTCGGAAGTGGTGTGGCACCTGTGGCAAGTGCCTTTGCAGGGGCACTTCTGGGATATCTGTTTTATAATGTATATCCGGGCAGAGTGATGATGGGCGATACGGGTTCACTTGCAATCGGCGGTTTTGTTACTGCGATTGCGTATGTGCTTCATATGCCGATTTTTATTGTGATTGTCGGATTTATCTATGCGCTTGAAGTAATTTCCGTAATGATGCAGGTCAGCTATTTTAAACTGACACATGGAAAGAGAATATTCAAAATGGCGCCGATTCATCACCATTTTGAATTGTGTGGCTGGTCAGAAACAAGGGTTGTCAATGTGTTTACCACAGTGACCATACTGTTGGCTCTCATTGCATATGCGGCAATCGGCTGAATAATGAGGAGGGTATGATGTCAAAAGTTGATCTTAAAGGTAAAAAGGTTCTGGTGATCGGATCCGGACTCAGCGGAGTAGGTTCAGTTCATCTGCTTCGGGAAGTCGGTGCACTTCCGGTTCTTCTGGATGAAAATCAGAAAATTACACAGGAGGATATCCGGGCAAAGCTTGCAGAAGAAGACAGAACTGAAACTGGAATTATTGCCGGTAAACTGCCGGAAACATTAATCAGTGAACTTGTACTTGCAGTACCCAGTCCTGCTGTACCACTTGATTCACCTACGATGAACAGACTGCGTGATCATGGAATCCGGATCTGGAGTGAAATTGAACTTGCATATAATTATGCGGCAGGAAAGCTGATTGCCATTACCGGAACCAATGGAAAGACAACCACAACCACATTGGTCGGAGAGATCATGAAGGCATATTTCAGTTCTGTTTTTGTGGTCGGCAATATCGGTTATTCCTATGCGGGACAGGCGAGAAATACAAAGGATGATTCCGTAACGGTTGCAGAAATCAGCAGCTTTCAGCTTGAAGCAGTGGAAAATTTCCATGCGGATGTTTCCGCAATTCTGAATATTACACCGGATCATCTTAACCGCCATCACACGATGGAATGTTATGTGCAGATGAAGGAAAACGTAACCAATCATCAGACAAAGAATGACACCTGTGTGTTGAATTATGATAATGCCTATACACGTGAATTTGGCAGAAAATGTCCCGCCGGTGTAGTCTTTTTCTCCTCACATGAGAAGCTGGAAAACGGCCTTTATCTGGAGGGGGAGGAAATCTTTCTGGCAAAGGAAGGGCAGACAGTCAGACTGATGAATATTCATGATATGAAGCTGGTCGGACTGTGCAATGTGGAAAATGTCATGGCGGCGATTGCCATTTCTCTCGCGATGAAGGTTCCGATGGAGACAATCCTTCGGGTCATTCATGATTTCAAGGCGGTAGAGCACAGAATAGAGTTTGTGGCGACCAAAAAGGGCGTTGATTATTACAATGATTCCAAAGGAACCAATCCGGATGCTGCCATTCAGGGAATCCGGGCAATGACCAGACCTACATGGCTGATCGGCGGCGGTTATGATAAAGGCAGCGAGTATGATGAGTGGATTGAAGCCTTTGACGGTAAAGTAAGGAAGCTGGTGCTGATCGGACAGACAAGGGAAAAAATAGCTGAATGTGCCAGAAAGCATGGCTTTAATGACATACAGTTCGAAGATACCTTTGAAGATGCACTCCGGTTCTGCACGGAGAATGCGGCAGAGGGAGAAGCAGTGCTGCTGTCCCCTGCTTGTGCAAGCTGGGATATGTTCCCGAATTACGAAGTACGTGGAAAGAACTTCAAGAACTATGTAAATCATCTGGAAGATTGAAGGAAAGAACGTTATGAATGAGGCGGAACAGAGGCTGAAGGCCAGATTTAAAAAAGAGTTCTATGTAGATTACGGACTTATTTTTATTGTGCTCTTTTTGCTGGCATTCGGACTGGTCATGCTGTATTCGACCAGTTCATATGAGGCGAATCTGGAACTTGGAGATTCGGCGTATTATCTCAAACACCAGCTGGCGGCAATTGTTGTCGGTGTAGGTCTGATGATGATCCTGAGCCACTTCCCGAATTACAGGGTGCTGAACCGGCTGGCTGTTCCTGCCTATGTGGCTGCGGCAGTTCTTCTTCTGATGGTTATTCCGTTTGGATATACGGCCAATGGTGCTAAAAGATGGATTCGTATTTTGGGTGTATCGATTCAGCCGGCCGAGGTGGCGAAGCTTGCGATGATCATATTTCTGGCAAGTCTGATCTGCAAGATGCAGCGGAACGTTGTATCGAGAAAAGGCTTTTTTCTGGTTATGATGACACCTTTTCCGATCTGCCTGATGGTATATGGAATTACAAAGAACCTGAGTTCAGCGGCTATTATTATGGGAATTGCGTTTCTGATGCTGTTTGTGGCAACACCCGGGTACAGAAGGTTCATTCTGATTCTGGGCGGTGGAATTTCTGCGGTGGCGCTGATTGTATATGCAATTTCCAAGGCAAGTTATTCCAGCAGCATGAATTACCGTTTTGCCCGTGTTCTGGCGTGGCTGGATCCTGAGGCCTATGCAAGCGGAAAAGGATTCCAGACTCTTCAGGCACTTTATGCAATAGGTTCAGGCGGAGTCTTCGGCAAGGGACTGGGGCAGAGTATGCAGAAGATGGGGTTCATACCGGAAGCACAGAACGATATGATCTTTTCCATTATCTGTGAGGAACTGGGACTGTTCGGTGCAATTGCAGTAATCATGATGTTTGTACTTCTGATCTGGAGACTGATGATTATTGCCAACAATGCTCCGGATCTGTTTGGTGCACTTCTGGTGGTTGGCGTCATGGGACATATTTCCATTCAGGTGATCCTCAACATTGCCGTTGTCACCAATGTCATTCCCAATACCGGTATCACGCTTCCGTTTATCAGTTACGGTGGTTCCGCCGTACTGCTGCAGCTGGCAGAAATCGGAATGGTACTCAATGTTGCCAGAAGCATTCCTGTGAATGAGTAAGGCAGGCTGGTGCGAATGAAGAAAATGGCAAAAAAAAGATACAGAAAAAAAACAGCAGCCCGCAGACAAAAGTCCGGGAAAAAAGAAATTCTGAAATCTCCGGTTCTGAAGTCTTCGTTTGAAAGCAAAAAGAAAAGAACGCCTGCACCGAAGAAAAAGAAAGAGAGAAAAAGTCTCGGTGAGAGTTTCCGGCTGCATAAAAGCCTTTTTGTACTGGGAATTACGCTTGGCATTGTGGTACTGGTTCTGCTGGGCGGACTGATCTATGTCAAAAGCAATTATACGGTGACCAATGTCTATGTGGAGGGAAATACCTATTACACGGATAAGGAAATCGTAGATATGGTCATGAAGGGAAGGTTTTCACATAATTCCATTTATCTGGCTGTAAAATACAGAAATAAAAGTATTGAAAATATCCCGTTTATCGAAAAAATGGACGTCAATATTCTCTCACCTGATACCATACGGATCAATGTCTATGAGAAGGCGCTTGCGGGATATGTGGAATATCTTGGCAGATATATGTATTTTGATCGTGAGGGGACAGTGGTCGAGAGCTCAAAGGAGAAGGCAAATGATATTCCACAGGTCATGGGACTTGATTTTAATTATGTGGTAATGTACAAAAAGCTGCCGGTGAAAAATCAGAAGATTTTTGCTGAAATTCTGGATATCACGCAGCTACTTGGAAAATATAATCTCAAGGCAGATCGCATTTTCTTTGATTCGGATTATAATGTATACCTTTATTTTAACAAAATCGAGGTTGATATCGGAACAGAGGACAACATTGATGAGAAGATAATTCAGCTGCAGTATATTCTTCCGAATCTGAAGGAAAAGAGCGGTGTTCTGGAAATGAGAGAATATGATGAAGATACACAGAATGTTACTTTTAAGGAAAATGGCTGAAAAATATTTTTTTTCAGTAAATATGCTGTGTGAGCGAAAAAACAGGTTGATAAATTCGGTGAAAAATTATATCATATCATGGTAAAGAGTTATATGGACCGTGAAGGAGGAGCTGTCTTGCTGGAAATCAAATCAAACGATGCAGAGAATGCCTGCAGAATTATTGTCGTCGGGGTTGGCGGCGCAGGCAATAATGCTGTTAATAGAATGGTTGAAGAGAATATTACAGGAGTTGAGTTTATCGGTATGAATACTGATAAGCAGGCTTTGCAGTTATGCAAGGCACCGAAACTCTTACAGATCGGTGAAAAACTGACCAAGGGACTAGGAGCCGGAGCAAAGCCGGAAGTAGGACAGAAGGCTGCGGAAGAGAGTGCTGAGGATATTACCGCTGCCATTAAAGGCGCGGATATGGTGTTTGTTACCTGTGGTATGGGTGGCGGAACAGGAACCGGTGCGGCTCCTGTAGTTGCCAAGCTTGCCAAGGAAATGGGAATTCTGACTGTTGGTATTGTGACAAAGCCGTTCAGCTTTGAAGCACGTACGAGAATGCAGAATGCCATGGGCGGAATTGATAACCTTAAGAGTAATGTGGACACATTGATTGTCATTCCGAATGATAAACTGCTGCAGATTGTAGACAGACGTACGACGATGCCGGATGCATTGAAGAAAGCTGATGAAGTGTTACAGCAGGCCGTTCAGGGTATTACGGATCTGATTAATGTACCGGGACTGATCAATCTTGATTTCGCAGATGTACAGACGGCTATGAAGGATAAAGGTATTGCACATATTGGAATCGGTGCAGGACAGGGTGATCATAAGGCTGCAGATGCAGTGAAACTGGCAGTGGAAAGTCCTCTTCTTGATACCACGATTGCAGGCGCAACAGATGTGATTATCAATGTATCCGGAGATATCGCACTTGCAGATGTTTCAGATGCAACAGGCTATGTACAGCAGCTTGCCGGTGATACTGCAAACATTATCTTTGGTGCGGTATATGATGAGACAAAGACGGATTCCTGCAATATTACCGTAATTGCAACAGGAATTGATGATAAGTCAGCAGCCAAAGCACAGCAGGCAGCTGCAGCAGCGGCAATTGCAGCTGCGCAGCAGGCAACCGCTCAGGCGCAGGCGCAGATGGTAAGACCGACCGCACAGACGCCGGTGATGCCGGGGACGGGAATTGGTGGATTTACCACACTGAATCAGCCAAGAACATATACAACACCGGTACAGACAGCTTCTGCACCGATTGCTCCCGCAGTACCGAAGACGGCAGCACCGGTAAGACCGGTAACAGGCTTAAGCAGACCTGAGAGCGTCAGAAGTACGGTAGAGCCGAAGTCTCTTAAGATTCCGGAGTTTCTTCAGAGAAAGTAATTGAAGCAGGATACAGAAACGAAAATTGTTTTTGTCTGAGGCTTAGTGTTTAAAAGCATATCAATTGATTTGTTTCATTTTATGAAAGCGGTCAGTTGATATGCTTTTTGCTATATTGTTAAAAGACAGTCGATTCACACCAAATGATATTGTGCAGAATATGCAGAAACGGAGAAAACAGAAAAATGAAATGCCCATTTTGCGGTAAGGATGATACCAGAGTAATTGATTCAAGACCTGCAGATGATAATACCTCCATCAGACGCAGACGAATCTGCGATTCCTGTGGGAAAAGATTTACCACATATGAGAAAGTTGAAACCATTCCACTGATTGTAATCAAAAAGGATAATAACAGAGAGCCTTATGACCGGGCAAAGATTGAAGCAGGCGTACTTCGAGCCTGCCATAAGAGACCTGTCAGCGCAGCGCAGATTACGCATCTGGTGGATGAAGTGGAAACTGAGATTTTCAATATGGAGCAGAAGGAAATACCCAGCAGAATCATTGGTGAACTTGTGATGGACAAGATGAAGGACTTAGAGCCGGTTGCATATGTCAGGTTTGCGTCTGTTTACAGAGAATTCAAGGATATTAATACCTTTATGGATGAACTGAAGGAAGTAATCAATAAAGAGGCGGATGGAACAATCAGGGATAATACAGACAAAAATACGCCCCTTTTAAAGAAAGAATAATTCTTGACATTTATTTAACAAACCTCTATAGTGTTCATGTACTTAAAAACTTCATAAGAAGAGAGGATTGTTATGATGAAAAGAGGAAACAGGCACAAAAAGGGGCTTGCGCTTCTTCTGGTCGTGATGACAACGCTGACTGTTGCACTGAGCGGATGCTCAGGTGACAAGGCAGAGGATTCTTCTAAAATTACCATCGGTATACCTCAGGACATTGACAGTCTTGACCCCCATAAGGCAGAAGGGGCAGGAACGAGAGAGGTACTTTTCAACGTCTTTGAAGGACTTGTGAAACCCGATGAAAAAGGTAATTTGAACCCTGCAGTAGCCAGCGATTACACGATTTCAGACGACGGCAAGACGTACACGTTTACGCTTCGTGATGGAATTAAGTTCCATAATGGAAATCCGGTTACGGTAGAGGATATCAAGTATTCGATTGATCGATGCGCCGATACCAGTAACGGAGATCCGTTGGTATCGGCTTTTTCTGATATTGACAGTGTGAATGTCGTAGATAAAACACATGTGTCAATTGTACTGAAAAAAGCAGATACGGATTTCTTAAGTTATCTGACAACTGCAATTATTCCGAAGGACAGTGCAGATACGATGGAAACGAATCCTGTCGGAACCGGACCGTATATGTATGTATCCCGTTCACCGCAGGAAAATGTTGTACTTAAGAAGTTTGCGGATTACTGGGATAAGAACAATGCAGCACATATTGAAAATGTGACATTTAAAGTGGAATCCAATGCAGATGCCATCGTCATGGATCTTGAAGGCGGTTCCATAGATATGTTTGCAAGAGTGACCAGTGCGCAGGCCGGACAGCTTTCTGATCAGTTCCAGATATATGAAGGTGAAATGAATCTGGTGCAGGCACTTTATCTGAACAATAAGGTGAAGCCGTTTAATGATGTAAAGGTGCGTCAGGCACTCTGTTATGCGATTGACCGTAAGTCCATCATGGATTTTGTATCAGATGGCAAGGGTGAAGCACTCGGAAGCAGTATGTATCCGTCATTTACCAAGTATTTTATGCCGGAACTCAACGATACTTACAGCCAGAACCTTGATAAGGCCAAGGAACTGCTCAAAGAAGCAGGATACCCGAATGGGTTTGAGTTTAAGATTACCGTACCTTCCAACTATACACAGCATGTGGATACGGCACAGGTACTTGCGGAACAGCTTGAAAAGATCGGTGTAAAGGCCGATATTCAGCAGGTAGAATGGGACAACTGGCTCTCTGATGTATATACAAACCGTAACTATGAAGCAACAGTAATCGGTGTGGACGCTTCTACACTGAATGCGCCGGCACTTCTCGGCAGATTTGTATCTACAGCAGACAACAACTTTACAAATTACAACAATGCAGATTATGACGCAGCCTATGCAAAGGCTGAAGCGGAAACGGATGATGATAAGAAGACTGCGGACTTCAAGGAATGTGAGACCATTCTTTCCACAGATGCAGCCAATGTCTATATTCAGGATCTTCCGGAATTTGTTGCATTGAATAAGAAATATACAGGTTACGTATTCTATCCGTTATATGCGCAGGATATTGCAAAGATCCGTCTTGCGGATGATACGACCAGCAAGTAAAAACAGAACGAGGAATACACAGATGAGATATGTACTGAAAAAAGTCTTAATGATGGCCCTTACACTGGTCGTTGTCTCTGTCTGTGTCTTCCTCGCTTTTCATATTATCCCGGGAGATCCGGCAACAAGACTTCTTGGCACGCAGGGGACGCCTGCGCAGGTAGAAGCGCTGCGGGAGCAGATGGGACTTAATGATCCCTTATATCAGCAGTATTTCAGATGGTTTACATCTTTGCTTCATGGAGATCTCGGAACTTCTTACGTCTACAGCCAGCCGGTAGCTTCAATGCTGGCATCCAAGATTCCGATTACATTTTCACTTGCAATGATGTCTTTTGTGTTCATGATTCTGATTTCCATTCCGCTTGGCATTTATACGGCCAGACATGAGAACGGGATGGCAGACCGGATCATCATGACAGTCAATCAGATTATCATGGCAATTCCGCCATTCTTTTCCGGTATACTGATCACATATTTTTTCGGAATGATCCTGCACCTGTTCACACCTGGTGGCTTTGTATCGTATGATACCAGTGCAGGTGGATTTTTTGCCTACCTGATTTTTCCGGCGATTGCAATTGCGCTTCCCAAGGCGGCAATGGCGACAAAACTGCTGCGCGGTTCGGTAGTGGATGAGGCGGCCAAAGATTACACAAGAACAGCATACAGCCGTGGGAATACAGTTAATGGAGTGCTGTACCGGCATGTGCTGAAAAATGCCATGATTCCCGTGATCACCTTTATCGGAATGGCGCTTGCAGACATGGTAGCAGGCAGTATTGTGATTGAGCAGGTATTTGGAATTCCAGGAATCAGCAGAATCCTGCTGACCTCCATCAGTAACAGGGATTATCCTGTTGTAGAAGCGATTATCATGGGAATCGCCATGCTGGTCATTCTGATTAATTTTCTGGTGGATGTGATTTACAGAATTATCGATCCCAGAATCAGCGACTGAATCCGACAGTGACAGGGAAAACGGGAAATGGCTGCACAGGATACAGAGGCAGCGCGGAGGATGAATTTGAGGAAGGTTTCAGAGCGGAAAAAATTTATGGGAAAATACCATAATGCATATATGACAGCCGGTTGTATTATTACAGGAATTATTCTGCTGATGGTGCTGGTCGGAATCTTTTTCACACCCTATGATCCGACACAGATGGACGCCTCTGCAAAGCTTCAGGGAATTTCATTAAAACACATCATGGGAACGGATCATATGGGACGGGATGTATTCAGCCGTGTTCTCTATGGAAGCCGCGTGACACTGATTATTGCGACCGGTACCGTGGCAATCGGTGCAGGAATCGGTACTTTGATCGGTGCACTGACCGGCTTTTATGGCGGAATCTTTGATGAAATCATGATGCGGATTATTGATGCGCTGTTCGCATTTCCGAGTGTTCTGCTGGCACTGGTATTCGTCAGCCTGTTCAGCACGGGTACCTATGAAGTAATGATTGCACTCGGAATCGCATTTATACCAAGTTTTGCCAGAATTGTGCGGAGTGAATTTCTGCGTTGCCGTAACATGGATTATGTAGAGAGTGCAAGAATTCAGGGGGCTTCGGATCTGCGGATCATTTTTATGCACATTATGCCGAATGTACGCGGGGTACTACTGTCTTCCATACTGATCGGATTTAATAATGCAGTGCTTGCAGAGGCCGGGCTGAGTTATCTGGGAATCGGTTCACAGCCGCCATATGCGAGCCTTGGCAAGATGCTCTCGGATGCGCAACAGTATATGTTCTCTGCACCTGCATATGTACTTGGTCCGGGAATCGTTATCATTTTAATGGTACTTGGCTTCTCCTTTTTGGGAGAAGGTGTCAGAAAGGTACAGGGATAATGAGGAATTCATATGAGTGAAAAGATACTTACGGTGTCTGATCTGCAAATCGAATTTCACGATCATCAGCTGCCGGAAACTGTGGTATATGATTTTAATCTGGAAGTGGAGAAAGGTGAGATCGTCGGAATTGTCGGTGAGTCAGGATCAGGGAAGAGCATGAGCGCACTGGCAATTGCAGGACTTCTTTCCAGGCACAGCATGACAAAGAGCGGACAGATCATGTATGACGGGCAGAATCTTCTGACCTGTGACAGGAAGGTTTTGCGTAGCTATCAGGGCAAACAGATTGCGATGATCTTTCAGGAGCCGATGACTTCCCTGAATCCTGTAAAGCGGATCGGCTGGCAGGTGGAAGAGAGCCTTCGGATTCATATGCCGCAGATGTCTGGGCAGGAACGCAGGCAGAAGGCAGTTTCCATGCTGGAAACAGTGGGACTTCATGAACCGCAGAAGGTATATGAGATGTATCCGCATGAACTGTCCGGAGGCATGAGGCAGAGAGTCATGATTGCTGCTGCAATGATTGCAGATCCGGAGATTCTGATTGCGGATGAACCGACTACGGCGCTGGATGTGACGGTACAGGCGCAGATTGTGGAACTGCTTCGCAGGATCAACCGCGAAAAGGGAACATCAATTATATTTATTTCACATGATCTGAGTCTTGTCAGACAGCTCTGCAGCAGAGTAATCGTCATGCAAAACGGCAGAATCGTTGAGACCGGCGCAGCCGGGGAAGTGTTTGCACATCCGCAGCAGGAATATACCAGAAGGCTGATTGCAGCTATTCCCGGAGTTGACCTGTCGGTACCGCGGGGCAGTCGGCAGAAAGAAATGCAGAAACACGTCTGAGAAACAGAAACAAACGGACGGTCAGAGGAAAACAGCATGGAATATTCCGATAAAACGGCAGAGGAGATGGAGAGACAGCGTCCTGCGCTTCAGGTATCGCATCTCGATGTCTTTTATAAAAAAAGAAAAAGAAATGTTCTGGAAAGGGCAGGCAGGAAGCAGGCTCTTTTTGATGTGTCTTTTGAACTGAAGGACGGGGAGGTGTTGGGACTTGTAGGAGAAAGTGGCTGTGGAAAGTCCACGCTTGCAAGAACCATCGTCGGGATCAACAGGGACTATCAGGGGGCGGTGATTCAGAAATATCCGCATCCGCAGATGATATTTCAGGATCCGTACGGCAGTCTGAATCCGGTAAGAACTGTGGAATGGCTGCTGAAGGAACCGCTTCGGGTCGACAGAAGCAGAAAGTGGTCGGAACAGGAACAGCAGGCAAGACTTAAGGAAGTTCTGAATCAGGTTGAACTTTCCGGGGAACTGCTGACGCGTTATCCGGCACAGCTTTCCGGCGGCCAAAGGCAGCGTGTTGCAATCGGCACAGCGCTGATGCAGTCGCCCAGACTCCTGATTGCAGACGAACCGGTGTCTGCACTTGATGTGACGATTCAGGCACAGATCATGGATCTGCTTAAAACACTGCACCAGAATCTGGGGCTGTCTGTTCTGTTTATTTCACATGACCTTCGGGTTGTCTATGAGATGTGTGATCATGTACTGATCATGAAAGATGGACGGGTTGTGGAATATGGGGAAACGGATGGCATATACAGGACACCACAGAAAGAGTATACAAGGCAGCTGCTCAGGGCGGCAGGGATTAATTGAAGGATGAAAACAGGAGATACAGCAGACCGTAATTGAGGGTCTGCTGTTTTTTTAGTATGCGCGCCATGGGCACGCTCTAACGGGTGAAAGTCCCGAACACGCATGGGCAATAAGGAAGTGTATAGCTGAACAGCAAGGGTGTCCACCGTGAGGTGGAATCTGAAGGAAGCTGGAGGCAAACTCTTGGTCCGACGAACAGGAACCGCATATAAGGCTCGGAAATACGGATAAGTCTGCTAAAAGAGATGAAGTCCAAAAAGGTTGCCGGAAGTACGAGTAAATGCGGCGGATAGATGAGAGGAAAGAGTGTGCACCTTAAGTGTGGAGGTCTCACAGCGGTTCCATCAGCCGAGTAACAACGAACTGTGAGAAGTCAGCAGAAGCCATAGTAGTGAAGATAGCCTGTGAAAGCAGGAAGGAGCGAAGGGCTGAACAATCAACAAGTTGAAGTAGGTTCCACTTCGTAGCCGAAGCAACGTCTGTCGATAACATCAAAGGCGGTAATGGCAAAAGGGGCAGAAAGGAAACAACGCATGGACACAAGTAGCCTCATGGAGCAGATACTTAGTAAAGAAAATCTCAATGCTGCATATCTGCAAGTCGTAAGAAACAAAGGAGCTGCGGGAGCTGATGGTATGGAATATACCGAACTTAAGGGCTACCTTTCGGAAAACGGCGAAAGAATCAAGGAACAGTTGCGGAATAGGAAATATAAACCGCAACCGGTAAGACGTGTGAAGATACCTAAGCCAGACGGCGGCATCAGAAATCTTGGTGTGCCAACTGTTACTGACAGATTTATACAGCAGGCAATCGCACAAGTCCTAACCCCGATATTCGAGGAACAGTTCAATGACCATAGTTATGGTTTCAGACCTGACAGGTGTGCCCAACAGGCAGTCATAAAGGCACTTGAAATGATGAACGATGGATATGACTGGATCGTGGATACTGACCTTGCAAAATTCTTTGACACAGTAGACCATGACAAGCTGATGACCATATTTGGCCGAACAATCAAGGATGGGGATGTCATCTCTATCGTCAGAAAGTTTCTTGCCAGCGGGGTCATGGCCGATGACGAGTATGAGGATTCCATTATAGGGACGCCGCAGGGTGGGAACATTTCTCCGCTATTGGCAAATATCATGCTCAATGAACTGGACAAGGAATTGGAAGCAAGAGGACTGAATTTTGTCCGATATGCCGATGACTGTATCATCATGGTCGGCAGCAAGCAGGCGGCAGAGCGGGTAATGAAGAGCATTACAAGGTTTATTGAAGAGAAGCTTGGATTAAAAGTCAATGCTGCCAAGAGCAAGGCTGATAAGCCAAAAGGTTTAAGGTATCTTGGCTTTGGATTCTATTTTGACTCATTTGCCAAAGAATACAGAGCAAGACCGCATGACAAGTCTGTAGCAAAGTTCAAAGCCCGGATGAGAGAATTAACCTGCCGAAGCTGGGGCGTGGATAACAAGCATAAGGTCTTAAAGCTCAATGTGCTGATTCGTGGGTGGGTGAATTACTTCAAGATAGGAAGTATGAAAACCCTTTGCGAAAAGCTTGACAGCAGGATACGATACCGTCTACGTTTGTGTATCTGGAAACATTGGAAAACACCTAAGAACAGAGCAAAGAACCTTATCAAACTTGGAATCAGCAGGAAGTATGCATGGTCTACAGCGTACTATGGTGCTCATATAGCCTTTGTATGCCAAGGTGGTGCCATGAATATGGCAGTAACAAAAGAGAAACTGACCCGATTTGGGTTAGTCTCCATGCTCGACTACTACATCGATAAACGTGTCACATGTTAAGTTGATTGAACCGCCGTATACCGAACGGTACGTACGGTGGTGTGAGAGGTCGGAAATTCATTCACTGAATGAATTTCCTCCTACTCGATTTTCGTACCTGTAACAAGCTGTGAAAAAAAGTTCATATTTGTGTGAAAGTTTTTCTTTGAACTGAAGAAAACTTTTTCATATTAGCACATCTTTTTACTCTGCCATATAATTTTATAGTAATCATATCAATATACTATGAAAATATGGAGGACAGGAAATGAGTTACGGATTTACATCAAAATGTCTGTACGGAGATGATACGGATGATGAAGGAGGCTGTGACTGTTCGGGCGCAGTTGTATTCCCGGTTTATCAGTCGGCAACGTTTACACATCCGGAGCTGGGCAGAAGTACCGGTTATGATTATTCAAGAGCACAGAATCCTACGAGAGATCATCTGGAGAAGATTGTTTCCACACTTGAAGACGGAGCAGGCGCTATCGCAATGGCAAGCGGAATGGCAGCAATATCTGCAGTAATGGAATTATTTCATGCAGGAGACCATATCATAACCGATATTGATCTTTATGGAGGAAGTATACGTCTGTTTGATGAGATTGGAGTGAAGAACGGACTTACCTTTTCTCACATTGACTGTTCACAGGATGATGCGGAGGCTTATATGACAGAGCAGACAAAAGCTGTCTATATTGAGTCCCCTACGAATCCGATGATGCATATTGTGGATATAAGAAAAATGGCGGAAATTGCACATCGGCATAATCTGCTTTTGATTGTGGATAATACGTTTCTGTCCCCGTATTTTCAAAAACCTCTTTTGCTTGGTGCAGATCTGGTTATCCATAGTGCAACCAAATACCTGGCAGGTCATAATGATACACTGGCAGGAATTGTTGTAGCGTCAACAAAGGAACTGAATGATAAACTGCATATGATTGCAATGACAACAGGAGGAATACTGTCTCCATTTGACAGCTTTCTTGTTACGAGGGGAATTCAGACGCTGCCGATCAGAATGGAAAAAGCGCAGGAGAATGCCAGGGCATTGGTAAAGTGGTTGGAAAACTGCAAAAGCGTGACCAGAGTTTTTTATCCCGGAAGAAAGGAAAGCAAAGGATATGAGATAACGGTAAGACAGACCAGTGGCTTTGGGGCAATGATTTCCTTTGAAGTCGACAGAAAGGAAAGAGTATCGGAAATTCTTAACAAAGTAAGATTGATCCATTTCGCTGAGAGTCTTGGCGGAGTTGAAACACTGATCACTTATCCGATCAGACAGACGCACGCATCTGTACCACAGGAAATTTTGGACAGGACAGGGCTTACAGATCGAATCCTGCGACTTTCCGTCGGAATTGAGGATATTCAGGATCTGTTGAATGAATTTGAAAGGATCTTTGCATAAATGGAAGAAAAAAATCTTGATTTTGACAGGCCGGTTAATCGAAAAAATACGGAAAGTCTGAAGTATGACTTTGCGGTCAGAAGGGGAAGACCTGAGAATGTACTTCCCTTATGGGTTGCAGATATGGATTTCCAGACATCAAGCTGTGTACAGGAAGAGTTGGTCAGAAGAGTACAGCATGGAATCTATGGTTATACGGAGACCGATGATGATTACTTTCGGGCGGTTGCCGGTTGGATGCAGCGCCGACATGACTGGAAAGTTCAGGAAAAGTGGCTGGTAAAAACCCCGGGAGTGGTCTTTGCTCTTGCGGCATGTATACGTGCATATACCAGTGAAGGAGATTCAGTTCTGATTCAGCAACCGGTATACTATCCGTTTTCGGAAGTGATTCATGATAATGACAGAAGAGTGATCAGCAGCGATTTGCTTCAGGATGCAGATGGCAGATATCACATGAATCTTGAAGATTTTGAGCAAAAGATTGTGGCGGAAAACGTAAAACTGTTTATTCTTTGCAGTCCGCACAATCCGGTGGGAAGAGTCTGGACGAAGACAGAACTGCAAAGGATGGGTGAAATCTGTATCAGGCATCAGGTAATCGTAGTATCTGACGAAATACATGAAGATTTTATTTTCGGGAAAAACAGGCATCAGGTATTTGCAGCACTGGGACAGAAGTTTGCAGACAATTGCATTATCTGTACCTCTCCGGGCAAAACATTTAATCTGGCAGGTCTGCAGATTTCCAATATATTTATTCCCAATGATGAATTAAGGAAAAGCTTTGAACATCAGGTGGCAGCAGCCGGATACAGTCAGGCTAATCTGATGGGGATTGCAGCATGTGAAGCAGCATATCTTTACGGAGACAGATGGTATGATGCCCTGATGAAGTATCTGTGGGATAATATTGAATTCCTGATGCAGTATATCAGACAGGAAATTCCGGAGGTCAAAGTGGTATGTCCGGAAGGAACATATCTGGTGTGGCTTGATTTTCGCAAGCTTGGACTTTCAGAACAGCAGAGAGAAGAACTTTTGCTGAAAAAGGCAGAACTCTGGCTCGACAGCGGGGCTGTCTTCGGGAAAAGCGGAGAAGGGTTTGAACGGATCAATATTGCCTGTCGGCGTGACACACTTAAAAAGGCACTTGAGAAACTGAAGAAAGCGTTATAAATAAAAATTTGAAGTGATTTAAAGTTATTCGTATTATCACCTTTTTTATGATATGTAATATAATATCGAATATAAATCATACCAAAACGATATGATAAATATGAAAGAAGAAAGGAGAAAAAAAGATGTTGCAGACCTCTGAAAATTATATGGCGTTACGGGAATCGCATCCATGTTTTGGTGGTTATCGGAATAATAAAGGTCGTATTCATCTTCCGGTCAGTCCGACATGTAATATTGCATGCAGATTCTGCAGAAGATGTGAGAATTTGTTTGAAAACAGGCCAGGAGTAACAGGAAAAGTAGTTGCACCGCAGGAAGCGCTTGCAATTCTTGATAAGGCACTTGTGATCTGCCCTGAAATCACGGTTGCAGGGATTGCGGGGCCGGGAGATACACTTGCGTCAGATGATGCACTGGAAACATTCAGATTGATTGGAAAAAAGTATCCAGGATTACTTAAGTGTATGAGTACCAATGGCCTGCTTCTTGATGAAAAAGCAGATGAGATACTGGAAGCAGGTCTGAGTACACTGACGGTTACTGTGAATGCCGTAAAACCTGCAATAGAGGCCAGACTTAATGATTACATTATTTATCATGGGAAAAAATACGAGGGAGAAGAGGCAGCAGAGATTCTGATTGCAAATCAGCTGAAAGGGATCAGGAAGATGGCAGGACATGGGATGGTCATAAAGATCAATACAGTACTTGTTCCTGAAATCAATGCTGATCATATTGAACAGATTGCAAAAGAGGTGTCTGAAGCAGGAGCTTCGATCTACAACATCATTCCTTTGATACCGCAGGGAAAGCTATCCGGTTGTGCTGCACCGTCCTGTATAGAAATTGAGGCAGCAAGGAAAAAAGCAGAGAAATATATTGATGTTTTCAGACATTGTCAGCATTGCAGAGCGGATGCTGCAGGACTTTTGGGCGGGAAGGATATTTCAGACAAATTATACAGCGTTCCGTTTGGGGTACCTGAAACGTTTTCACATGGCTGAAGCCAAAAAAGGGAGGAAGATCAGAAAATGGCAGAACTACGACAGATTGCAATTTACGGGAAAGGCGGTATTGGAAAATCAACAACAACACAGAATCTTACCGCAGGCCTGGTAAAGGCGGGAAAAAAGGTAATGGTGGTTGGATGTGATCCTAAAGCAGATTCGACAAGACTTCTTCTGGGCGGTCTTGCACAGAAAACGGTTCTTGATACGCTTCGTGAAGAAGGTGAAGACATTGATCTCGAACGGATTGTGAAAACCGGATATGGCGGAACAAGGTGTGTAGAGTCTGGTGGACCTGAATCCGGAGTCGGATGTGCAGGAAGAGGAATCATTACGTCGATTGGGCTGTTGGAAAGTAAGGGCGCTTATACAGATGACCTTGATTATGTATTTTACGATGTGCTTGGCGATGTTGTATGCGGCGGCTTTGCAATGCCGATTCGGGAAGGAAAAGCCAAAGAAATTTATATTGTTGCGAGCGGAGAAATGATGGCACTTTATGCGGCAAATAATATTGCAAAAGGGATAAAGCGTTATGCAGGAACCGGAGGTGTCCGCATTGGAGGAATTATCTGTAACAGCAGAAATGTGGATCATGAAAGAGATTTACTGAGAGCATTTTCGAAGGAACTTGGAACAAAACTTCTGTATTTTGTTCCAAGAGATAATATTGTGCAGCATGCTGAGATTCATAAAAAAACGGTAATTGAATATGCACCTGATTCCAATCAGGCAAAGGAATATGAAAACCTTGCGCAGGCGGTGATTGAGAACAGAGACTTTACAATTCCCACACCGATGACACAGGACAGGTTGGAAG
Source organism: Butyrivibrio sp. (assembly GCA_022486625.1). GTDB lineage: Bacteria > Bacillota > Clostridia > Lachnospirales > Lachnospiraceae > Butyrivibrio. Next base: position 157,615 of record JAKVKH010000001.1, read on the forward strand.
AGATTCTGGTTGAATATGGATTAATGGATCTTGCGGATGATTATAAAATCTGAAGAGGCGAAAGTATGGCGTACAAAATTGCATTTGCATCATCCGATGGCAAGGAAATTGATGAAACTTTTGGAATGGCACAAGATTTTTATGTAATGGAAATAGAGAACGGAATAATGGTAAAAAAATGGCATCGTCAGCTGAAAAAGAAGCCGGAACAAAATGAACAGATAGCAGAAAGCTGTGGTGAAACAAAAACATCCTGCCGGCATCGGAATGATAAAAAATATGAACTGATAGAAGATTGCAGATGTGTGTTTTGCACGAAGGCAGGAGTACCTGCCCAAAGGCATCTTCAGATGAAAGCCATTTCTGTTTTTGAGATTGAGGAACAAACGATTGCATATGCACTTGCAAAGGTGATTCCGTATTTTGATCGTATGGATCACCACATGAATCTGAGAAACATGTAGTACCGGAAATATGAGGAGATAATTGAAAATGGGATTGCAGCAGTCAGAAGTACCGGTCAGAGAAAACCGGTTAAAATCAATCATATACTATAGCGGAAATGCAGCGGCATTGACAGATCCGCAAAAGGCAGACAGCTTTGTGCATAAAGAGAGAAGTTACAGTCAGTGTTCAGACTGTGCGCAGATGTGTGCAGGAACAATTACCTATTTTGTAAGGAATGCCGCGGTAGTAGTACATTCGCCAATGGGATGCTTCGCAAATACGCCGGTTAATGATACACAGTTCAGAAATGCTTCATTGGAGAGGGGACAGGATCCGGACCGGGTACATGTGTTATGCAGCAATATCAGTGAAAATGATACGGTATATGGCGGAATCAGAAAACTTCAGAAGGCAGTGCAGGAATGTTATGACAGATTCAGGCCGGAAGCAATTTTTGTGCATTCTTCCTGTGCAGCGGGAATTGTGGGAGATGATATTGAAGATACTGCGGCAGATATGGAAAAGAAACTTGGCGTGCCGGTTGTACCGGTATACTGTGAAGGATTTAAATCGAAGATATGGTCTTCAGGATTTGATGCGGCATATCATGGGATTCTCCGGAAAATTGTGAAACCTGCAGAGCATCGTCAGAAAGATCTTGTAAATATTTTTAATTTTCTGGGCAGTGACACATTTACACCGCTTCTTGGCAAAATCGGATTACGTCCTAATTATCTTGTTCCACTTGCATCTGTTGAAACGATCTCACATATGTCAGAAGCTGCCTGCAGTTCGCAGATCTGTGAAACGCTTGGTACATATGTAACAAAGGAACTGGAAGACAATTATGGCGTGCCTAAAGTGAAGACACCTGCGCCGTTTGGAATTGAGTGGACAGATAACTGGCTGCGTGAAATTGCAGGATATACAGGTAAGGAGAATATCGTTGAAGAGGTGATCAGGACAGAACATGAAAGAATACGCCCTCAGCTGGAAGAATTAAGGACTGTCCTGAAAGGAAAAAAGGTATATATATTCGCAGGGGATTCTTATGCGCATAATGTTGGAAGCATTGTCAGGGATCTTGGAATGGAACTGGTAGGAATGACAACACTGCATCATGATATGCATTCAGATTCATCAGAGACCGGTAAAGATACACTGGCCGAACTGGTAAAACTATACGGAGATATAGAACATTATACGGTCTGCAATAAGCAACCATATCAGGTAAAGAAAATTATTGAGGAACTAAGACCGGATGTCATGATCGTAAGACATATGAATATGACGATACTTGGAGGAAAACTTGGGATTCCCAGTCTGCTGGAAGGAGAAACGAATATCAGCGCAGGATATGATGGCGTGATTACAACAGGGAAGAGAATCCGTAATCTTATGGAAACACGGGGAATTCTGAAAACACTGAAAGAATATAATCAGTTTCCATATTCAAAGTGGTGGACGGATCAGGAAGATCCTTTTTACTTTGAAAAAAAATAAGACCAGGAGGAAGTCATGGCAAATACGTTGGTAGAACAGGCAAAATTTACGTGTGCATTGGGAAGCATTCAGACGGTACTGGCAATCCCGAAAGGAATTCCGATTGTTCATGCAGGACCGGGATGTGCGGCAAGACAGTTTGCGTTTGCCGGAAATGCGGCAGGATATCAGGGAGAAGGGTATGCAGGGGGCGGACAGATTTCCTGTACGAATTCTACACAGACAGAAGTGATTTTTGGGGGTGAAAAGAAACTTCGTGCAAATGTAGATGGTGCGTTGAAAATATTGAATGGAGATATATATGTAATTCAGAGCGGCTGTACAGCCGGTATTATAGGAGATGATATACAGCAGGTTGCAGCAGACTACAGAGATGAAGGCTATCCGGTGGTCGCTGTAGATACAGCAGGTTTCAAGGGAAATAATTATCTTGGACATGAACTGGTAGTGAATGCAATTATTGATCAGTATGTGGCTGGAAAAGGAAAAAAGAAGATCAGAAAAGGACTCGTAAATGTTTTTTCCTCGGTGCCTTATCAGGATGCATACTGGAGAGGAGATCTTGAAGAAATAAAGCGTGAATTGCAGGGAATAGGTCTGAATGCAAATATTCTGTACGGACCGGAAAGCGCAGGAATAAGTGAGTGGGATGATATTCCGAATGCACAGTTTAATCTGGTAATCGGGCCATGGGTGGGGGTGTCATCAGCGAAGAAGCTGGAACAGAAATTTCAGACCCCGTTTCTGCATTATCCGATATTCCCTGTCGGTTTGAAGGAGACTGGAAGATTTTTGCGTGAAATCGGAGCATTTGCGCAGGTTGAATCGCAGAGAGTGGAGAATTTCATTCACAGGGAAGAGCGAAAGTTTAAAGAATATTTTGTCTCTTTTGGAGACCTTGTGAGTGATCTTGGGCCGTACCTTCCCTATCAGCTCTATACGGTTGCAGACAGCAATTATGGTATAGGAACCAGCAAGTTTCTGATCGAAGAATTAGGATTCACACCGGAAAAATTTTATGCAATCGAATCACCCGGTTCCAGAAATGAGGCATTTATATCAGAACTTCTGACGCAGATAGATTCCAGATATGAAGGAAACATTTCATTTCAGTATGACAATCGTGTGATTCAGGATGAAATCAGAGATGAACTGAAAAAAACAAAAGTGAGATCTGTAATTCTGGGAAGCAGCTGGGATAAGAAACTTGCAACTGAGAATAATGACAGTATTCTCATCAGACTCAGCCTGCCAATCACAGATAAGGTAATTATCAACAAAAGTTATTTTGGATATCGTGGTGGACTGACACTTATGGAAGATATTTACAGCAGCCTTTTTGATGAGGGAATGATAACGAATACAACGCATGCAGATCATTGACGGAAGAAAGAGAGGAGAAGATTATGAAAAAGAGAGGACTCAGATTATTATTGCTGGCTACATCGGTATTTATATTTTCAGGATGTGGAACCGTACAAAAAAAACAGGCAGGGACTGCATCATCAGGCAGTGTGAAAACCATACAGGTTGGATATGTTGAAAATTCCTATCCATTGGATTATGAAGATGAAAAAGGCAATCTGACAGGTTATGAAATTGAAGTTCTGAAACTGATAGATGAAAAATTGCCTGATTATCAGTTTGAATATTCATCCGGTGCGCAGGATGCACTTTTTGCCGGACTCGGTACAGGCAAATATGACCTTGTGGTAACCAATTCTTTTTATACAAAAGAGCGTGCCGAAAATTATATTCTGCCTAAGAATCCGCTGGGAGCTTCATTGGTAGGGATGGTATTACCAAAGTCAGAGACAGATATAAAGTCATTTTCAGATGCAGCCAAAGCAGGTTTGAAACTTGCGCCGATTCTGGCAGGAGATGGACTTTATTATGTAATTGATCAGTATAATCAGGAGAATCAGTCAAATCAGATAAAACTTGAAGCAACAGACAGCGGGGATTCCTTTATGAGCTCAATCAGCTGGGTAGCGGAAGGAAGATATGATTTTGCAATCTGGCCCAAAAACTACTGGGAGAAAATAGTTGCTGCGAAGGATGGCTCGTTACATCAGTATGCGAATCAGGTGCAGTTCATAGAATGTAAATCAGTACATACATATCCGGTGATTGCAAAAGGAGAAGATGCGTTTGCGGCAGAGGTGGACACTGCACTGGGGGAAATTTATCAGTCAGGAGAAATGCAGGAGCTTTCGAAGAAATTTTATGGATATGATGCATTTGCATATGACAGTGATAACTGACGGGATTCTGAAGAGGACGAAGCATTGAGAACTTTTCATTGGGATATATTTTTGAAGTTTTATATTGAAATACTGCCATATTTAAGTGTGACCTTTTCATATGTGTTTTTTTCATTACTGTTTGGTTTTGGAATCGGGATAGGAATTACAGTCATGAAATTTTCAGGAAAAAGGATTTTATCTGCACTTGCGAGTATATATATTTCGGTGATGCGCTGTGTACCATCAGTTGTCTTGCTTTTTCTTATCTATTATGGACTTCCTATGATGATGAAGGGTGAGTTTGGAATTTCAATGGATCACATTGGTACGATTGTTTATGTGATCATCACATTTTCACTTTTTCTGGGTGCTTCAACGTCTGAAATCATGCGTGCTGGATATCTTGCAGTCGGGAAGGGACAAAGAGAAGCTGGATATATGGTAGGACTTTCCGGGTGGCAGACGTTTTACAGAATTATTTTTCCACAGGCGGTGCGGGCATGTATCCCCAACATAGGAAATATCATCATATATATGATCAAAGAAGGAGCGCTGGCATATACGATCGGACTGCAGGATGTTCTGGGCAGAGGATATCAGCTGAACAGTCTGAAAGGAAATGCATACAGTGCAGAAACCTATGTGGCACTTGCACTGATATATTGGCCATGTACGATAATACTGGAAAAAGTCTTTGCATATATTGAAAAGAAAGTTTCACTCGCAGACATGATTGCAGGACAAAAGACGGAAGTCTCAATGGAGGAAATTTAATGGGACTTGATTATGAATTTATGTGGAAAGCGTTTCCGGATATTCTGAGCTATCTTCCGGTGACACTGAAACTGACAGCGGGGGCGCTTATTCTTTCAGTTCCGTTTGCATTGCTGTTTGCAATGATTCAGATCAGAAAGGTTCCCCTTCTGAGAAAAATTGTATCCATATATCTTTCTCTGATCAGAGGAACACCGATTATTCTGCAGATTTTTGTGATTTATAATCTGATGCCGTATCTTCTGCAGAAGTATGCGGATGCAAGAGGAATGAATCTGAATATTTATGATCTGAATGGAATGTGGTATGCGTATATTGCGTTATCATTATCTGCAACAGCGTTTCTGACAGAAGCGTTTCGGGCATCTATAGAAACAGTGGATAAGGGGCAGTTTGAAGCTGCCTGTATGGTGGGAATGAGCAGAGGACAGGCATACAGGAGAATCATTTTTCCTCAGGCAGCAGGTGTGGCCATGCCAGTGATTACAAATGTGGTTGTGGATACGATTAAAGCAACATCGCTGGCCTTTGCGATGGCAGTGACAGAGGTTACCGGGAGAGCCAAAATTCTGGGAGGAGAAAATCTTCGTTATTTCGAAGCCTATCTGGATATTTTTCTGGTGTATGTCATTGTAATCGGAATTACGGAGATACTGTTAAAAAAGCTGGAGAAATATTGTGTGCGATATCGTGTGGCATAATATCAGGAAATGCAGAGAGAGCAGAGCACGGGGTTAATATTGGATGATAGAAATAAAACACGTAAAAAAAAGCTTTGATAATGTTGAGATTTTAAAGGATGTATCACTTAATGTAGCAGATGGCGAGGTGGTTGTTATTCTGGGGCCTAGCGGATCAGGTAAGACTACACTTTTAAGATGTGTCAGTTTTCTGGAAAAAGCTGACAGCGGAATATTTTCATTAGGAGATGTATCTGTGAATCTTCATAAAATATCTAAAAAGGATATATTGAAACTCAGAAGAAAAATGGCATTTGTATTCCAGAATTATAATCTTTTTGCAAACAAAACAGCGCTTGAAAATGTTGCCGAAGGGCTTGTTACTGCCAGAAAAATGGATAAGATACAGGCGATCAGGAAAGCGCGGCAGGCGCTTGAATGGGTGGGACTGTCAGATAAAGAAAATTTTTATCCGGTACAGTTATCCGGAGGGCAGCAACAACGAGTGGGGATTGCAAGAGCAGTTGTGCTTGAACCGGAAGTGATTTTTTTTGATGAACCGACATCCGCACTTGATCCGGAACTGGTAGGAGAAACATTGGAAGTGATAAAAAAAGTTGCGAAAATGGGAATTACCATGATTGTTGTGACTCATGAAATGAGCTTTGCACAGGATGTGGCAGATAAGGTTGTATTTATGGATGGAGGTCTTGTTGTAGAGGAAGGAAAACCGGAAGTGATCTTTTCACATCCCAAGGAGGCAAGAACAAGGCAGTTTCTGTCGAGAATTATCAGCCTGGATCCGGTTTACTATATTTGAAATGGAGATAAAATTTGAAGAAAATCAGGATAGCAGCGGCTTCATCGGATGGACTTGTGGTGGATAGCCATTTTGGAAGAGCCGGAAGTTTCTATATCTTTGAAACAGACGAGGAGATGGGAGATGGCAATTTCCTTGAGATAAGGAAAATGAAACCAATATGTACGGGAGGAGATCATGATGAAAAACAGCTGGAAAAAAATGTGGAAATGCTTTGTGACTGTCAGTATCTGCTGTGTGCAAAAATAGGAGAAAAAACAGAGCACTTTCTGGAATCAAAAGGAATTACTGCATTTGAACTTCCGGGTTATATTGATGAATCTTTTCTCAGAATGAGCAGGTATCTGTCTGTCAGACAGATGCTGGAGTAACAGTTATAAATTATGTATTCTTCTGACTTTTTTTCAGCTTGGCTATAAACTTTTGACAAATTATACCGATTTATATAATATCAAAGGGAAGTAATAATTGCTGACAGAAAGGAGGCGGGATATATGCAGGTAGATAAGACCGTTGGTTATTCCAGTTTTTTACAGCATTACAGCTCCTATAATATTCCGCTTGCCGGTGAAGGTCAGCAGGCTTCTTCGACAGGAACATCACTGGATGCACAGACACAGAAGGCACAGGAAAGTGTCGTACCTGCAGTGCAGACTTCTGATATTCCGGCCCAGATCAGTACGCAGCGCAGGGATGCTTCCATCAGGGATGTTCAGACATCACTTGGTAATAAGGATGCTTCGTTGCAGGGATATTCTGTCAGCAGTCTGATGACGCAGGATATGAAAAAGGCGATTTCAGATATGCAGAAGGATCAGGTGCTTCAGGAGTATCAGTATTATGTCGGCAGTTCCAGAAATAATGGCAGTCAGATTCTTACACAGGATGAAGACGGAACAGTTGTACGGCTCTGAACTGTGGTTGACAATGCAGATAAATTATAATAAGGTTTTTTAAGACGATTTCAGTAGAATAAGCTGAGATCGTTTTTTTATGGAAAAATGCGTACCTGTACCGGATTTTCGTCTATAATGTAGCAAAGGAAGTAAATTGGTGAAATCAGGAGGCGGTGGAATATGACGCATGAAGAATATCAGCAGGCGGCAGACTACTGGATGGTAAAGGATGCAGCCGGGAAGAAAATGGAAGAAGCACAGCTGCGGGAACGGGCAGAAGCTTTTATTACCGGTCATAATACCTGTGCACTTGCAACCGGCTATGATCATTTTGTGAGATGTACGCCGATTGAATATTTCTGGATGGACAATGCAGTCTGGATGTTTTCAGAAGGTGGCAGAAAATTTCTTTCACTGGAACATAATCAGAATGTATGTCTGGCAATTTATGACAGCTATACAGGCTTCGGGCAGATCGGCGGGATGCAGATCTGCGGAAAGGTTACACTGCCGGAACCTTTTTCAGAAGAGTATCTGCGGGCAGCGGAGTATAAGAAAATACCGGAAGCAGCACTCAGAAAGATTAATCCGCCAATGCATCTTCTGAAGGTGTTGCCGGAGAAAATTGATTTTCTGTGTTCTGATTTCAAAGCAGATGGTTATGACAGCAGGCAGAGCCTGAAGTTCTGAAACAGTCCGGCAGAGAGTCATTTTGAAAGGATGTATGTGATATTTATGAAACACTATTTGTATCCGGATGCATGTGCGGATTCTGCATATGTGATCCCCTACCGGAAACTGTATGAGATGGGCTACAGGGGCATTATCTATGATATAGACAATACGCTTGTACCCCATGGCGCACCGGCAGATGACCGGGCGATTGCATTGTTTGATGAACTTCGTGCAATCGGGTTTCAGGCAGTCCTGTTGTCCAATAATAAAGAGCCGCGGGTAAAGATGTTCAATGATGCGGTACATGCAGATTATATTTTCAAGGCTGGAAAGCCAAAACGCAGGAGCTACCTCAGGGCAATGGAAATGATGGGAACGACCTGCCGGAACACTTTTTTTGTCGGAGATCAGCTTTTTACTGATGTCTGGGGTGCCAGAATGGCGGGAATTCCTTCTTATCTGGTAAAGCAGATCGATAAAAAGGAAGAAATTCAGATAGTACTGAAAAGAAGACTGGAATGGGTCGTACTCTTTTTTTACAGGGGATATGTCAGAAAGCATGGGCAGAAATGGCCGGCCGGTGAGGCACAGGATGAAGTGAAGAAGGGTGCGGAAGGGGAGAAAAAGCATGCATAATGAAACAGATGGAAATACCAGAATCTGCGGCCTGATCGGACATCCGCTGGGGCATACATTATCGCCGAAAATTCATAATATGCTGGCAGAAATGACAGGGATTAATCTGGTATATGTACCGTTTGATGTTCAGCCGGAACGGATTGCAGATGCGCTTCCGGGAGCGCAGGCACTGAATATTCTGGGGATGAATGTGACAATACCATATAAAAATGCAGTGATTCCGTTTCTGGAGTCCATTGATCCTCTGGCAGAGAAAATCGGTGCGGTCAATACACTTGTCAGAGATGAAAAAGGGAATGGATTCCGTGGATATAATACAGATATGACAGGGCTGTACAGATCGCTTGAGCAGGAAGGCATCGGACTTGCAGGTGAAGACGTGATTTTACTTGGAGCCGGCGGAGTAGCCCGTGCAGTAGCCTGTCTGTGTGTGATGAAAGGTGCAAAACATATATATCTGCTGAACCGTACGATGGAAAAAGCGAAGACAGTTGCAGACGAAATCAATGCTGCAGAGGGGAAAGAATGCATTATCCCGATGCGGCTTGAAGACTATTCAGGACTTCCGGATGTGCCTGAGAAATATCTCTGCATTCAGTGTACAAATGTGGGAATGTATCCGAAGGAAAAGGCGGTGGTAATTGATGATCCGTCATTTTATCAGAAGATTCATACCGGTGTGGATCTGGTATACCGTCCGCTGAAAACAGAATTTCTGAAGCTTGCGGAGGCTTCAGGAGCAAAGACTTTCAGCGGTCTGAAGATGTTGTTGTATCAGGCAGTGGAAGCGTTCGAACTGTGGAACCGGGTACAGATCAGTAAAACGCAGGCAGATCAGGTATATGAGGCAGTTCATGAGGAATTGCAGGCACATACCGGATTGGTGCTGATCGGCTTTATGGGAAGCGGCAAAACGACTGTTTCACAGATTCTGGCGGAAAAGCTGGCATACCATTGCCTGGATTCTGATGCAAATATTGAGCAGCAGCAGAAAATGAAAATCAGTCAGATTTTTGCAGATAAAGGTGAAGCTGCGTTCAGAACGCTGGAAACGGAAAGTCTTCGGAATCTCGCAGAGCAGAAGGAGCGGCGCATGATCCTTTCCGCAGGGGGAGGACTTGCACTGAAAGAAGAAAACCGTGCGCTGATGAGACAGCTTGGAAAAGTCATATATCTGAAGACTTCACCGCAGACAGTATATGAACGTGTGAAAGAGGATCAGACCAGGCCGCTTCTGCAGGGGGATGATCTGATGGGCAGAATTGAACGCCTTGAAGCGGAGCGTGAGATTTTTTATCAGATGGCGGCAGACGAAGTAGTGGTGACAGATGGCAGAACGCCGGAAGAAGTGGCAGATGAGATTTTAAGGGTTACACATCTTTTATAAATGGAGGTCATGATGAAAATTCTGGTAATGAACGGACCCAATCTGAACTTTCTCGGGATCCGTGAAAAAAATATATATGGGACACAGAATTATGATGCGCTGGTAAAAATGATCCGGGAGAAGGCAGCACAGACCGGATGCGAGATTGAGATCTGGCAGTCCAATCATGAAGGTGCCATGATTGATAAGATTCAGGAGGCTTACTTCAATGGTACGGACGGAATCGTAATCAATCCGGGTGCATATACGCATTACAGTTATGCGATACATGATGCATTAAAGAGTGTTGAACAGATCAGAAAAGTTGAGATTCATATATCGGATATTACCTCCAGGGAAGACTTCCGTAAAATTTCAGTCACTGCACCAGCATGTGACAGACAGATATACGGGCATGGACTGCAGGGATATCTTGAAGCGATTGACTGGATTCTGCAAAATAGTTGAAAAAACAGATAAAAAACAGTTGAAAAAAATGTCTGCATAGTATAAACTGTGTAAGGTTGTTTGATTGTTTATGCTTTTTAGGAGGATTTTTATATGGTTTCTGCCAGTGATTTCAGAAATGGTGTTACGATTGAAGTAGAAGGAAATGTATGTCAGATTATCGAGTTCCAGCATGTTAAGCCTGGTAAGGGCGCTGCATTCGTTAGAACAAAGTTAAAGGATATCATAAATGGTGGTGTTACTGAGAGAACGTTCAGACCCACAGAGAAATTCCCGCAGGCTCGTATTGAAAGAAAAGATATGCAGTATCTGTATAACGATGGAGATCTTTATAACTTCATGGATACAGAATCTTATGAGCAGATTGCAATTAATAAGGACGTTGTAGGTGATTCCCTCAAGTTTGTTAAGGAAGAGGAAATGGTTAAGATTAATTCCTATAATGGTAATGTATTTGCAATCGAGCCGCCGCTGTTTGTTGAGCTTGTAATTACAGAAACAGAGCCTGGCTTTAAGGGTGATACAGCAACAGGTGCTTCCAAGCCTGCAACAGTTGAAACTGGTGCACAGGTTTCTGTACCGCTGTTTGTTAATCAGGGCGATAAGATCAAGATTGATACCAGAACAGGCGAGTACCTCAGCAGAGTCTGAGCAGTATGTTCTGAAGCATATTTATTTCATAATGAAATCTGTAAGACGATAAGGAAACATAAGTTTCTTTATCGTCTTCTTTGCGTCTATAAGCAGAGCCAAGTGGCTTTGAGCAGCCATCGTGCCTGCACGAATGGCTGAAAAAGGACATTTGGCGAGCAACGAAGGCCGAGAAAACGTAACTATAAATTAAATTTCGTCTGCACCCTTCAGTGGTGCGACAAGGAGAATCTATGACATTCAACGAATTCAGCAAGGAAGTAATCAACAATCTGCAGGAATATGCAGGATCAACAGGACAGATTAGCATGAGAGAGATCACAAAGAACAATGGACTTGTTCTGCATGGCATTACATGGACAAATGCGGAAATGAACTGTTCGCCTACAGTTTATCTGGATGGTTTTTATGAGAAGTACCGGGAAGGCATGGAAATGTCGGAAATCATGATGAAGCTGATCGAAACCTTTGAAAGCTATACCCCGCAGCAGAAAATTGACATGAGCTTTTTCACAGATTATACACAGGTGAAGGATAAAATTATTTTTAAGTTGATCGGATATGAACAGAATCAGGAGATGCTCACAGACATGCCGCATATCCGTTATCAGAACCTTGCAGTTGTATTTTACTGTACGGTGGAGCCACAGGTGCGGGACGGAATCGTTATGATTCATAATAATCATCTGAAAATCTGGAATGTGGATGCACAGGAGTTATATGAAACTGCACTCAGAAACTCGCCCAAATTGTGTCCTGCGAGTATTACAGGCCTCCGGGAAACAGTAGGTGAAATTATGGGTGAAGGAAACATTGCTCCGGGAAAGGATGAAATGAAAGTGCTGACGAACAGAGGAAAAATGTTTGGTGCAGCATGCATTCTGTATCCTGGGCTGTTGCAGGAGATTGCAGACGGAATCGGAGAAAATCTTTTCATACTGCCTTCATCAATACATGAAGTTATTCTTCTTTCAGATACAGAGGAAGCCATGCATTCAGGTGAATCGCTTCTGGAAGTGGTAAAAGATGTAAACCGGTCCGTTGTGGACAGAGAAGATATTCTTGCTGATTCTGTATATTACTTTGACAGAAGTGCAGGAACACTCAGAATCTGCAGCTGATCAAATGCAGGTACAAGGATACCTGTATTAAGAAAAGCTTAAACTTATATCAGGAAAAAAACATGGACAAGGTTGGCCTCGTATGTTATTATAATCGGGTATGTAATAAATCTGTAACAATTACAGATCTCATGCACCCGTAGTCTAATGGATAGAACGGAGGCCTCCGACGCCTTTGATGCAGGTTCGATTCCTGTCGGGTGCATTTATTTTTTTATTAGAGCAGAAATGCAGTGTATTTTTGCTTATTAATTTAAGAGGTGTTGTGGTGTATGAAACGACGGAATAAGAAGAATTCACAGGCTCCATTCAGAAAAAGAGATGTGCATATCTGGGAGCTGATTGTTGATAATAAAAAGAAGGTTATGCCTGTACTGCTGATTATCTGTGTATTGATTACTGTGGCAATTGCACTTCATGCAGGTAAGGGAACTTCTGCCAGAAACGCATCGAAGGATGCATCGCTGGACGCTTCAGGAGAGTATGCGGTTCCGAATGCAAAGCTTGAACTGAATGCCTATCCGGTGGTGAATGAACTGATGGCAAAGTACTATAAAGCTTTTGCCGGTGGGGATATCGCTACTATAGAGTCCATTTCACAGGGAATGTCACAGACCAGGGAACTCAGAATTCAGGAGAGTGCCAAATTTATAGATTCCATTCCGACGATCGATGTTTATACAAAACCGGGACCGGTTGATGGAAGCTATATTGTATATGTTTATGAGGAAATTAAATTCAAGGATTATGATACGGCAGTTCCCGGTATGGAGTCCATGTATGTCTGCACGAAGGATGACGGAAGCTGTTACATTAATTTTGCAGATGATGCAGCGGTATCGGAATATATAAGAGAGATTTCATTGCAGGATGATGTGGTTGATCTGAATAACAAGGTAGCAACAAAGTATAATGAAATGGTGGCTGGAGATGCAGATCTTGCAGCATTTCTGACGAAGTTTACGAATGATCTGAATGAAACGGTTGGTGAAGCGCTTGCTTCAGATGCGTCATCTTCAGGTGCTTCTGATGGAGCATCTGCATCATCTGCATCTTCAGCTTCAGGAGTGTCGTCCAGTACAGCAGAAACATCGTCAGCCTCTTCTGCTGTGTCAGCGGTTGCTGCATCGTCTTCAACAGCTTCTGCAGCATCATCAGCGCAGACGGCTTCGACAGCTAAGACGATTGAAGCAACTGATGTGGTGAATATCAGAAGTTCAGACAGTGAAACGGCAGATGTTCTTGGAAAGACTGAAATCGGTCAGACATTTACACTGATTGAAAACATTGGAAATGGATGGAGTAAAATAAAATATCAGAATGGTGAAGCTTATGTGAAGACACAGTATTTCAAAGCGGCAACATCTGACAGTGCTTCCACATCAGCGGCAACAACAGCAGCCAAGACGGATACAAAGAGCAGTTCAAGTGAGTCGACAATTAAAAGTACCGGCACGAAATATGTGAAGGAAACAGTACGTATCCGTAAGTCAGCCAATACAGATGCAAAGGCTGTAGGAACTGCGTATGTCGGAGACAGCATTGAGGTGCTGAAGGTACAGGCAGACGGATGGTCCAAGGTGAAATATAACGGAACAACAGGATATGTTAAGACTGAATACCTGAAGAACTGATCAGGAAAGCAGGAGGAAGCATATGTTTGGAAAAACAAAGGTTGCAATCATGGGAACCGGAAACATCGCAGAAGTGATGGCCAGAACATTGAAAAAAATGCGTGGCGTTACCTGTTATGCAGTTGGTTCCAGAACACAGGACAGGGCAGATGCATTTGCCAGGACGCATGGGATTAAGAAAGCATACGGATCTTACCTCGAACTTGTGTGCGATCCCAAAGTTGACCTGATCTACATTGCGACTCCGCATTCGGAACATTTTGCCAATGTCAGACTTGCCATTGAGCATGGGAAAGCGGTTCTGTGTGAAAAAGCCTTTATGTTGAATGAAAAACAGGCAAGACAGATTTTTCAGTTTGCTGAAGAAAAAAAGGTTTTTGTTTCTGAGGCAATGTGGACAAGATTTTTACCGTTTAATGAAACCCTCCGCCAGGTGATTTCGGGCGGTACCATTGGGGAACCGATGATGCTCTCTGCAAATCTCGGATATAATATTGCGGGCAAGCAGAGAATTATGGATCCTTCACTTGGAGGCGGTGCACTTCTTGATATTGGTGTATATCCGCTTAATTTTGCCTCTATGGTATTTGGGGATGATGTAACAGATATTGTATCGATCGGCACCCGTAATCCGAATGGAATGGATGAACAGGACAGCATTACGCTCAGATACAGGAATGGAAGAATGGCAGTCCTGAACTGTACGACAAGAGCGGTTGGTGACAGACTTGGTATGATCTGTGGTACCAGAGGCTATATTGTGCTGAACAATATCAACAATTATGAGAGTCTTACGGTATATGATAATGCCGGTAAGAAGATGGGATTTTATAAGAGGCCAAGGCAGATTACCGGATACGAGTATGAAGTGAAAGCCTGCATCAGAGCCATGAAAAAGGGATTTCTGGAATGCCCGGAAATGCCGCATGCAGAAACACTCAAGATGCTGAATATGATGGATTTTATCAGGCATCAGCTGAATGTTGTATATCCGTGTGAAATGCCAATGGTTCAGGAGTCGCAGATTCAGGAACAGAAGAAAGATCCATTACCGGAACAGGAAACGCCGGTAAGGGACAGTATACCGGAAGCAGTACAGGAGAAAACGTCGGATGCTGTGGAGCAGCCGGCAGCAGGAGATACAGCACAGAATACAGAGAGTACATCTGAAGAATAATGGAAGGCCGGAGCCGATTGCTCCGGCCTTTTTGTATATTCTGACGAAAACACCACAAAAAAACTTTGACAATTTAGTGCAATAAAGCGACTTGTGAATAAAATTGATGCGTTATATAATGAAATCCGGACAAGGGTGTCTGCACAATGGGGCGTAGAGACCATTAATTCTTTACGCCCTATTTTTTGTACATAAAAATATGCGTAGAGATCTGCTTTCACCGTAGAACAAGGAAGAAATCCGGAGCAGCAATGTCCACGCGGATCCGGAATTTTGGCAGAAGCCAAGGAGGAAGAAAGAAATGTCATATGTTGATGAGGTCTACAAGTATGTTGTAGAAAAGAATCCCGCACAGCCGGAGTTCCATCAGGCAGTGAAAGAAGTGCTGGAGTCTCTTCGTGTTGTCATTGAAGCAAACGAAGATGAGTATCGCAAGAGTGCTTTTCTTGAAAGACTCGTAACACCAGAAAGACAGATCCTTTTCAGAGTTCCGTGGGTAGATGATAAGGGACAGGTACAGGTAAACAATGGTTTCCGTGTACAGTTCAATTCTGCAATCGGACCGTACAAGGGAGGTCTTCGTTTCCATCCTTCAGTTAACCTTGGAATCATCAAGTTCCTGGGATTTGAGCAGGTATTCAAGAATTCTCTTACCGGCCTTCCGATTGGCGGCGGCAAGGGTGGTTCTGATTTCGATCCTAAGGGCAAATCTGATCGCGAAGTAATGGCATTCTGCCAGAGCTTTATGACAGAACTGTATCGTCATATTGGCGCAGATACGGATGTTCCGGCCGGTGATATTGGTGTCGGCGGACGCGAAATCGGATATCTTTATGGACAGTATAAGAGAATCAAAGACGTATATGAAGGCGTTTTGACAGGAAAAGGCCTTACATATGGCGGATCTCTGGCACGTACAGAGGCAACAGGTTATGGCCTTCTGTATCTGACACAGGAAATGCTCAAGTGCAATGGTATTGATATCAAGGGCAAGACCGTTGTTGTATCCGGTTCAGGTAATGTTGCAATCTATGCAATCCAGAAAGCTCAGCAGATGGGTGCGAAAGTGGTAACCTGCTGCGATTCCACAGGCTGGATTTATGATCCGGAAGGAATCGATGTAGCTCTTCTGAAAGAAGTTAAGGAAGTAAAGAGAGCACGTCTGACAGAATATGCTGCAAAGCGCTCTTCTGCTCAGTATCATGAAGGCAAGGGTGTATGGACAGTGAAGTGCGATATCGCTCTTCCGTGCGCAACACAGAATGAACTGGATCTTGAAGATGCAAAGACACTTGTAAAGAATGGTGTGATTGCAGTCTGCGAAGGTGCCAATATGCCTACAACACTGGATGCTACAAAGTATTTCCAGGAGAATAAGGTATTCTTTGTATGCGGCAAGGCTTCCAATGCAGGCGGTGTAGCTACATCAGCACTTGAAATGAGTCAGAACAGTGAGAGACTGAGCTGGACATTTGAAGAAGTTGACAGCAAGCTTCAGAATATCATGATCAACATTTTCCATAATCTGGATGATGCAGCAAAGAAGTATGGCGTGGAAGGCAACTATGTTGCAGGTGCTAACATTGCCGGCTTCCTGAAGGTTGCTGACGCAATGAAAGCTCAGGGTATTGTCTGAGCTTTTGATCAGGGTATTGTCTGAGCTTTTGATCAGGGTATTGTCTGAGCTTTTGATCAGGGTATTGTCTGAACTGCAAAAGAGAGGGTGTATCACCGGATTATATGGTGATACACCCTCTTTTGCTAAATGAAAAGGCCTGAAACATGGTTTGCTGCATAAATGGAACATCAGTCTTTTGCAGCAGCTTTCAGTGCACTAACTACTTCAGCTTCAGTACTGAGTGACATGACCTGTTCGGCAAGCGCATCTGCTTCCGATTTGGTCCATTTGGAGATAATACATCTTGCAGTCAGTACCAGAACCGGATTTACACTGTATTCCTCGAGGCCGAAAGAGATCAGGAGAGGAATCATCAGCGGGTCAGCAGCAGCTTCTCCGCACATACCGACAGGAATGCCGGCAGCATTGCCGCATTCAATGATGTGGCGGATAGAGCGAAGGACGGAAGGCTGAAACGCAGAATAGAGATATGCTACATTTGCATTTCCTCTGTCAACACTCATGGTATACTGGGTCAGATCGTTGGTACCGATGGAGAAGAAGTCAGCTTCCTTAGCCAGCAGATCAGCAATCAGAGAAGCAGATGCAGTTTCAATCATACAGCCGATTTCAATGGCCGGGTCATAAGCGATCTTTCTGGCATCAAAGTCAGCTTTAATTTCTGAAATCATCTTCCTGACGCTTCGGATCTCTTCCACACAGGTGACGAGAGGAAGCATGATCTTGACTTTACCAAAGGCACTTGCGCGCAGAATGGCACGCAGCTGCAGCTGATAGGTATCCGGATTGCCGAGACAGTAGCGGACCGCACGGAAACCAAGAAAAGGATTATCTTCCTTCTGCATATGCAGATAGGGAATGTCCTTATCACCGCCGATGTCAAGTGTACGGATAATGACGGTATGTCCCTTCATGATTTCAACAGCTTCTTTATAGGCTTCAAACTGCTCATCTTCTGTTGGCAGATGATTGTTATCCATGAAAAGAAATTCTGAACGGAACAGGCCGATCCCTTCTCCGTCGCATTCGATTGCTTTTCTGGCATCCTTCGGCGTTCCGATGTTACAGAACAGATCCAGCTTTTTACCATCAGCAGTCAGTGTGGGCTTGCCAAGGAAGTGTTTCAGTTCTTCCTGTTTACGGATAAACTCTTCACGCTTGCGGATATATTTTGTCAGTACGTCGCCTTCCGGATTGATATAAATATCGCCTTCAGTTCCATCGACAATGGCAGTATCCTTATCTCTGACCAGCGCAGTGATCCCCGGAACACTTAAGACTGCAGGAATTTCAAGCGCACGGGCCAGAATTGCGGAGTGAGAAGTCTTACCGCCGATTTCGGTAATAATGCCGGCAACATTTTCTCTGACAATCTGTGAGGTCATGGACGGAGTCAGGTCTCTGGCAACCAGTATTGTACCGGGTGCAACTTTGCTGATATCAATATCTTCAACACCGAGCAGAATCTTCAGAAGACTCGTCTTGATATCACTGATATCAGAAGCACGCTGACGCATCATGTCATCATCCATTTTGGAAAACATTCCGATGAACATGTCGCATACGGCTTCAACAGAAGCTTCTGCGCACTGTCCGGTTGCAATCATTTTTTCCATTTCTCCGGACATGGTAGGATCGGAGATCATGACGAGGTGACCTTCCAGAATCTCGGCTTCCTTGGGACCGATTCGTTTACGGATATCTTCTGCCATAGCGGAGGTTGTTTCCGTAAATCTGGTGACAGCTTTCTGAAATCTGGCTTTTTCGGCTTCAATATCTGTAATTTTTACAGCATCATATTTCAGTTCATGTTCTACAATCAGACAGATACTGCCAATGCCAATACCACGGGATGCAGCGATGCCCTGATACATAGTAATACCTTCCTTCCTGCGGATAAAGTAAAGTGTTGATGCGAAAGGCTCAGTCGCCAAGTCCGCTTTCAACGAGATCAACAGCAGCTTTCAGTGCATCATTTTCATCTGGACCGTCGCACTGGATTTCAATTTCAGCACCGCATTTGATGCAGGCACTCATCAGCATCATGACGCTCTTGGCATCATAGGTATTGCCGTTGAAAATGACTTTTACGGAACTGGTAAAAGGGGTAACTGTCTGACTCATTACACTTGCCGGACGCATATGCATTCCCTGTTCATTTGTTACTTTTACTGTTTTTGATACCATATTCAAATCCTCCATATATGGTGCTTATTGTGAAAGGTTAACTGCGTAATGAAAAAAATATGAGATCATATTTTTTTCGAATGCTCCGTATGACTGTGACATCATACGAAGCGTTTTTTAATGCAGAGATTGCGAAGC
Source organism: Butyrivibrio sp. (assembly GCA_022486625.1). Taxonomy (GTDB): domain Bacteria; phylum Bacillota; class Clostridia; order Lachnospirales; family Lachnospiraceae; genus Butyrivibrio. The sequence continues at coordinate 176,676 of JAKVKH010000001.1, forward strand.
AATCTCTTTTGAAATGAACTGCCATTGCAGTTCATTTCAATTATTACATCTTGTCGACATCCTTTTTGATCATGCCCAGCATGAAGCAGGTAACTGCGGAACCGATCAGCCAGGATACAATGTACATCAGCGGGTTGCCAACGGTTGCAAATACGAAGATACCACCGTGAGGAGCCATCAGTGTGCATTTGAAGAGTGCTGACAGGAATCCGGCAACGCCTGCGCCTACGAGAGTGCAGGGAATTACGTGAAGCGGATCAGCAGCAGCGAACGGGATGGCACCTTCTGTGATGAAAGAGCATGCCATAACTACGTTGGTCACAACTGTGCTGCGTTCTGCTTCCGTGAATTTCTTCGGGAAGAACTTGCAGGCAAGGGCAATACCAAGCGGAGGAACCATACCGCCGACCATGATGGAAGCCATTGCAATGTAGCAGGCCTGAACTGCAGGATTAGAATTGGGAGTACCCTTTGCAACCATAGCTGCAGCCTGAGCAAGTGCACCTGTACCGAATACATAAGCTGCTTTGTTGATCGGACCGCCCATATCGATTGCCATCATCGCACCGAGGATCAGACCCATCAGAGCGAGCATTCCGGCTGTAGAAAGAGCTGTCAGCATTGCACTGAGACCTGTGTTTACAAGACCGATCAGCGGGTTCAGAATGAAGCACATGATAACGCCTACGATGAAGATACCGACAACAGGATAGATCAGCATCGGCTTTACACCGTCCATGGACTTGGGCATTCCGGAGCAGAGCTTCTGCAGTAACAGAACGACATAACCTGCCAGGAAGCCGGCTGCGATACCACCGAGGAAGCCGGAAACAGTATTACCGGAATTTGGGTTTGCAAATCCGAAATTGGCTACAAATTTTGAAAATCCGCCAAGGCTCTGAGACAGGCCGCTCCATGCGCCGCTGTCATCAACAGAACCACCCCATACGGAGAAGTTTGTTACCAGTGCATTACCGTTTGCGGCAAGAAGTCCGCCTGCAAAACCAACTGCAAGACCAGGGCGGTCAGCAATGGAGTAAGCGATATAGCCGGCCAGAACAGGAACCATCAGTCCCATGATCGTGCCGCCGACATTCTTGAGGAATGAAGCAAGAGGTGTGCAGTTTCCGAAGTTGCCGCCGCCGGTTGCGCCATAGCCGCAGATTGTATCTACAAGGAATGCGAGTGCTACCAGAATGCCGCCGCCGATAACAAACGGAAGCATATGGGATACACCACTCATCAGGTGTTTATAGATGGTGTGTCCGACACTGGTATTGGTATCTTCCTTCATGGTATTTCCTCCGGTGTGATGATATACGGGAATATTTCCGTTCAGGGCTTTTTGAATCAGTTCCTGCGGATTATGGATGGCGTTGGCAGTAGAGGCATTCAGTACTTTTTTACCGTCAAAACGGGCCATTTCCACATTTCTGTCACAGGCCAGAATGATGCAGTCTGCTTCAGCGATTTCAGCAGATGTCAGTGCATTCTTTACGCCGCCTGATCCGTCGGTTTCTACCTTGATGGAGATTCCGCTCTCTGCAGCAGCCTTCTCAAGGCCTTCAGCAGCCATGTAGGTGTGTGCAATACCGGTAGGACATGCGGTTACACCAAGGAATTTGAATGATTTCCTCTGGGAAGTGTTATTCTTTGCTTCGTTTTCAGCATCCTTTTCTGCTTCCTTCTGATCGATGATGGAAAGAAATTCACCCGGAGTGGAAGCTTTCACCAGTTTCTGGCAGAAACTCTGGTCCATCAGCATGGTCATCAGCTTGGACAGAACTTCAAGGTGTGTGTCAGCAGCACCTTCCGGAGCTGCAATCATGAACAGCAGGTTAGTCGGCATACCGTCCATGGAATGATAATCAACGCCTGCAGGACAGGTAATGGCAACAAGACCGGCCTTTTTTACAGCAGAAGATTTTCCGTGCGGAACAGCAATTCCCATTCCGATTGCTGTGGATCCCTTTGCTTCTCTTGCAAGGATTGCCGCCTTGAAAGCAGCGGGATCATTCAGGTTTCCGACTGACTGATGAAGAGCAATCAGTTCGTCAATGGCCTGGTTCTGGTCCGTCAGGGTGACGCCCAGCTTTACCCCGGTGGTACTTAGAAATTCTGAAATTCTCATACGATTCTCCGTTTCTGCGCTTAATGCGCCTCTTCCTTTATAACTCCCCTTATAATGTCTGGTACAGTTTCTGGATGCCTTCGGCGGTGGCCAGTCCGTCTGAAAAAGCAGTGGCACTTCCGGCAGCAGTTCCCATTTTCAGAGCAATGTTATAGTCTTTGCTCTGAAGGTAACCTGCTATGAATCCGGCAACCATTGAATCACCTGCACCAACCGAGTTTTTCACGGTTCCCTTTGGTACACCGATCCGGATACGATCGCCGTTTTCTGTAATCAGCATTGCGCCGTCTTTTGCCATGGAAACAAGTACATTACGGGCTCCCGACTCCTGGAGTTTTCTTGCGTAAAAATCAATTTCGTCATCTGTCGAGAGCACCTTTCCGAACATTTCGCCAAGTTCATGATTGTTCGGCTTTATTAAAAACGGATGATATTTGAGGACATTCTTCAGAAGGTCCCGTGTTGCATCCACAACAACCAGTACATCTTTTCCTTTCAGCATGGAAAGAATACGTTCATATACATCATCAGGAAGCGAATTCGGAATACTGCCTGCAAGAACCAGAATATCGCCGTTTTCAAGAAGACTCAGGCGGTTGAAAAGAGCTTCCTGAGCCTGCTCACTGATTTTAGGCCCCTGCGCATTGATTTCGGTTTCTCTGGCAGCCTTGATTTTGACATTGATTCTGGAGATTCCATTATCAAGCGGGATAAAATCAGTCTGGATGCCAATGGCACGAACTCCTGCTTCAATTGCTTTTCCGGTAAAACCGGCAATGAAACCAAGTGCACAGCTTTCATAACCGAGCTGCTTCAGAACGGTAGAAACATTAATACCCTTTCCGCCATAATAGAATTCCTCACGGGATGAGCGGTTTGTCATACCGGGAACAAGGTCGTCATCCATATGAACGACATAGTCCAGGGCAGGATTAAAGGTGACGGTATAAATCATTTTTTCTCCTTTCATCATACAGAAGATCAGCTGCAGTTTTATTCAAGCGTTTTGATTACGGTCTGATCCATATAGGCTTTTTCCGGATGTGTATCGGTAATGATGCAGCAGGCGGATATTTCAGCAAAAGTAACGGAACTGACCTGGCCGAATTTACTGTGATCGGCAAGAATATAGGTCATGTAGGAATGGCGGATCGCCTCCGCTTTGACCAGGGCCTCATCCACATCAGGGGTTGTATATCCGGCAGGGATTGAGATTCCGTTGGTTCCCATGAAAGCCTTGGTAAAGTGATATTTGCGGATTCCGTCCACACAGTCAGGACCGATAATGGCTTCTGTGGAGGATTTGACTCTGCCGCCGATGACCATGGTATCAAAGTGCTTTTCAATCAGCTTTTTGGCATGCACGATACCGTTTGTAATATATTTTGCCTTCTGATTGGTCAGGTAATTGATCAGCTTCAGTGTGGTCGTACCGGAATCGATATAGACAAAATCATTATCCTGTACGAGAGATGCAGCATATTTACTGATCAGATCTTTTTCCTGCACATTCTTCAGAACCTTTGCGGCAACTTCATCCTCAGTGGTGTTGACATCACCGGAATTAACAGCAGTAGCACCGCCGAACACCTTACATATCCTGTGTTCCAGATCAAGCGCATTCAGGTCTCTGCGGATGGTGGCAGCAGATGCATCAAGTGCTTCCATCAGTTCAGTTACGGTGACGGCTTTCTTTTCATTGACAATGTCGGTAATTTTATTTCGTCTTTCCTCGGTCAGCATATGATTCGGCACCTTCCTTATATTCGATCTGCACCTGATGATCGTTTCTGATAACATCGTAGCACCACAAAAAATCACAGTCAATCACAAATAATCAAAATAATGCACAAACATTCGCACAGAAATTGTAAAAAATGATTACAGCCAATCACAATCAATCATATTTTGAACAGAGCTGCCTGAAAAAAACAGAAATTAATATGGGAAGAAGAAATGAATCAGAGTGAAAGATTCAGATACAAATATTAAATGTAAACATTTTCGTAATTGTGATTCTGCACAAAAAAACATATTTTTACCGGACAGATTAAATCTGCTTTTTGGTACATTTCACGAAAATGAAACCGATTTCAAATAATTCTTGACTCACAGGGCATAATGAACTATTATCATCATATGAAATCGGTTACAAGAACTAAATAGTATGCAAGATGCACATAAATAAAACATACAAAAAGACAATATAAATAAAAAATATTGCAAAAGTAGAACCAAATAGTGCAAATTGCATACGGCAGGAAAAGGGAAAAGGGGAGGAAAACATGGCAAAAAAGATGACAGCCACCGCGCCTGTAGTACAAAGGAGCGTTAAGAAACTGAGCACCTGGCAGATGATGAAACAGTATAAGATTCTGTTACTGATGTGTCTGCCGGCAATTGTATTTTTCTTTATATTTTCGTACATCCCGTTACCGGGTGTCTACATTGCCTTCACGAACTTCAAGTACAATCTTGGAATCTGGCACAGCCAGTTCGTGGGCTTCAAGAATTTTGAATTTCTGTTCCGTACAGGAGAGATCTGGAAACTGACCAGAAACACAGTACTTTACAATCTGGCATTCATTCTTCTGGGAAATCTGCTGCAGATCTTCATTGCAATTCTCCTGAACGAGATCATGAGCTACGGATTCAAGAAAATCACACAGAGTATGATGTTCCTGCCGCATTTCATTTCAGACGTTCTGGTAGGACTTCTTGTTTACAACCTGTTCAATGCAGATTACGGCTTTATCAATTCCGTGATCAGATCCTTCGGCGGAGAAGGAATGAATGTATATTCCAATCCGAATGCATGGCCATGGCTCCTGCCGCTGATCAATCTCTGGAAGTCCACAGGATATGGCTCTGTTGTATATTTTGCAGCCATCTGCGGTATTGATTCGGAAATTGTTGAAGCAGCCAAGGTCGATGGCGCCAATGCTTTTCAGAAAATCCGATACATTATTCTGCCGCAGCTGAAAGGCACAGTGATCATCCTGCTTCTGTTCGCAGTCGGCGGTATTTTGAAGGGTAATTTCGGAATGTTCTATAACATCATCGGTAAGAACTCAGTTCTGTACGATACAACCGATATTATTGAAACCTTCGTTTACCGTTCACTGATGACGAACTTTAACTTCCAGAATGCAAGTGCCGTCGGGCTATATCAGTCTATCTTCGGATTTGTGATCGTAATGCTCTGTAATAAGATTGTGAAGAAGATTGATCCGGATTATTCACTGTTCTGATGATGAAAAAAGAAATGAAAGGCGTGGGGTAATATGGCAAAAGAAAACACAGGGGTTAAAGCAAAAAAAATAAAACTTGATGCATCGGATATGATTGTCAGAGGCTTTGCCTATGTATTCATAACACTTTTCGCAGTGCTGTGTCTGTTCCCGTTTCTACTGATTGTAGCTACCTCCTTTACATCGGAGGCATCAATCATGAAATACGGATTTCAGATCTGGCCGAGGGAATTTTCTCTTTATGCGTATCAGCTGATCTTCAAGACACCAATGGTCATGATCAAGACTTATGGACTTACCATTGGACTGACGGTAACAGGAACCGTAATCGGCCTGTTCATCGTTGCCATGACCGGATATGCACTGCAGAGACCGGATTTCCCGTTCAGAAACGGAATTTCCTTCTATATCTACTTTACAACACTGTTCAGCGGCGGACTTGTTCCTTTTTATCTGCTGGTAGTCAAATATCTGCATCTGAAGGACAGCTATTTTGCGATTCTGCTGCCGCTTCTGATGTCTCCGTGGCTGATTATTCTGATGAAGAATTTCGTAAAGGGCATTCCTTTTGAAATTACGGAGTCAGGTAAGATTGACGGAGCCAATGATTTCAAAATCTTTACCAGTCTGATTCTGCCGATGATGACACCGGGACTTGCAACCATCGGACTGTTCATCGCACTTGGTTACTGGAATGAATGGTATTATTCATCACTGTTTCTTTCTTCAAAAGTGGATATCAGACCGCTTCAGTATCAGCTGTACAGAATTATCAATGAGGTTAATTCACTGAAGAATTCAGTAGCCGGAGCAAATGTTGTGGTTACGGATCTTCCGGATGAGTCACTTAAGATGGCAACTGCAGTACTGGCAACAGGACCAATCATATTCCTGTATCCGTCAGTACAGAAGTATTTTATTTCAGGTATTACGGTCGGGGCCGTAAAAGGCTGAGGGAAGTTTTTACAAGGTGATCTTTCTTACCATGGGGGTAATGAAGATAAAACAACATAAGGAAGGGAGTTTTATATGAAGAAGAAAGTTGTTTCAGTTTTACTCTGTGCAACAATGGTAGTAACCATGTTCACAGGCTGCGGCTCTGCTGCAGGAAACGGAGCATCAAACGGAGGATCAGCTGCAGATGCAACAGCAACAGATGCCGCATCTACAGGAGACAGCCAGGCAGCTGCTGCCGGCACATCCGCATCGGGGGATCAGTGGTTTTCATCTGATATTGATACTTCTGAACATGTGGTGATCAATTATGTAACAACAGGTAATAAGCCTGACAATGATAACACCACACAGATGCTTGATCAGCTCAATAAGATTCTGACAGAGAAGTGCAATGCTGAGATTCAGATCACTTACATTGAATGGACAGATTATCTTACCAACTACAATCTGCTGTTGTCTTCTCTTGACGGATCAGTAGATCTTGTCGGAACAGCTACAGACTGGCTGGATGCATGGCCGAATGCCAAGAAGGGTGCATTCCTTCCGCTGACAGAAGATATGCTGTCAAAGTACTGCCCGAAGACATATGCACAGGTTTCCGAGAAGAACGACTGGGATTCCTGCAAATATAACGGAGACATTTATCTGATTCCTGAAGATAATTATGCACAGTGGACTAATCACGGCTTTATGTATCGTGATGATTATGCTAAGGAAGCAGGACTTACTTCCGGTGTAAATTCATGGGACGATATGGATACCTACTTTGCATCTGTCAAGAAGAATCATCCGGATATCACACCGTGGGATTCTGATGGCACACAGTATACAACACTTGCAACAGGCTGGATGGCATCACATACACCTGCAGTCAGCATTGATGGTCTTGGAAGCTACATGTTCTATGGCAAGTCCAAAGATGATCTGTATACCGTATATTCTCCGTTCATGGATGACGATACACTTTACAAGTTCGCAGATATGATGAAGAAGTGGAATGATGAAGGCGTCTGGACAAAGGACGTTCTGAACAACACAGGCGCAGCTACACGTGATGAATTTGCAGCAGGTCAGACTGCAGCAGATCAGCATCATACACAGACCTGGTATTCCACAGATTCACCGAAGGCAAAGGCAGCAGGATTTGATTGCGGCTTCTTCTATTTCGGCAAGGAAACAAAGAACCTGACAAAGCTTTCTGTTACACATGGTGCAATGGCTGTCAGCGCAGCTTCCAAGAATCCGGAAAGAGCTCTGATGGTATATGACCTGATCCGTAACGATCCGGAATGCTACAGACTGTTCAACTACGGTATTGAAGGCAAGCAGTACACAGTTACCACAACAGATGGTGTTGATTATCTGACAAGACCGGATGGCTATGATGCAACCAATGATTCCATCGTAACAGATTACTGGTGGGGACGTAACGATGATCTGGAACTGCCTGATGCAACATGGGATAACGATGGCAAGAAGAAGATGAGCGATGAGTATGATTCCTTCGCAATTGCATATCCTTATGGTCAGTTCGTTATCGACACAGATCCGATCAGCTCAGAGATTTCCAGTATGTCTGAAGTATGGGAAACCTACATGCCGCAGATCGCATTTGGACAGAGCAGTGATACAAAGGCTCTTGTAGATGAGTTCCGCTCCAAGATGAAGACAGCCGGCTATGATGATGTACTGAAGTACATTCAGGATCAGATGACCCAGATGTATGGCAATAAGTAATAATTAAAGTATCCGCGTCGCGGATGGGGTATTGAGTATATAAAGGGGCACCACGCATCTGACAAGTCGTTTGGAGGCTGTGGTGCCCTTTTTTTGAAAAAATGGTTATACAGACTGTAAGAACTGTCGAAAGATACGGAGTGATATCATGAAAATCTTACTGAATGATCATGTAAAGTTCATAAGGCAGGATGCAGAAGAAGCATGGAACCTCAGGACGGATGAATCCGCCTGGCAGGATGTGGTGCTTCCGCATGACTGGGCGGTTTCCTGCCCGTTTGACAGAAACTGTTCAAGCGGAACCGGATATCTTCCGGGAGGAACCGGATGGTACAGAATCCATTTTGATCTTCCATCAGGATTTGAAGGTAAGAATATTTCCGTGTTTTTCGAGGGCGTTTACAAACATGCATCCGTGTGGTGCAATCAGTATTATCTGGGGCAATGGGCGAATGGCTACACTCCCTTTTCATTTGATCTGACAGGAACTGTAAGAGCAAAGAATAATGTGATCTCTGTCAGAGTTTCGCATGAGGATATATCGGATTCCAGATGGTATACGGGTTCCGGGATTGAGCGTCCGGTATATCTGCAGATCCGTGAAAAAGTATATGCAGATGAATATGACAGCAGTATGGAAACGCTGATGGCAGATGCGGATCATGCACGGATCAGAATCCGTCAGGCAGTCAGAAACAGCTCGGACCGCAGCCAGCGCGTAAGCGTCCGGAGTTTCCTGCGAGGAACCTTTTTCTGCGAGATGGAACAGGAGATTTCGGCGGGAGAAGAAAAAATACTGGAATATACGGGAATACTGGAAAAACCGGATATCTGGTCTTTGCAGACTCCGGTACTGACAGAATGGAAAATGCAGGTTACGGGAGAAAACGGGATGACGGAGGAAACGATGATCCGCACCGGGATTCGCACTTTCTGCTTTGATCCGGATCAGGGTTTTTCACTGAATGGTGTTTCCATGAAACTGAAAGGTGTCTGTCTGCATGAAGATGCCGGCAGTTTTGGTAATGCCGTGCCTGAAAATGTATGGAAGAGAAGACTGTTAAAGCTGCAGAAGATGGGAGCCAATACCATACGGATGAGTCACAATCCGCACAGCGAAGCGCTTTACAGGCTGTGTGATGAACTGGGATTTCTGGTTATTGATGAAGCTTTTGATGAATGGCAGGATCCCAAAAACAAATGGTGGCATGGACATAATGTATATCCGCCCAGACATCAGGGGTATTTTCTGGATTATCCGCAGTGGCATGAAAAGGATATTGCCTCTTTTGTCAAAGCAAGGCGAAGCCATCCATGTGTCATTATGTGGAGTATCGGAAATGAGATTGATTATCCGAATGATCCGTACTGTCATGAAAGCTTTGCAGAGGTGACCGGGAATAATGACAATGGTAAGCCGCTTGAAGAGCGCAGATACGATCCGGATAAGCCGGATGCGATGCGGCTCGTCGCACTGGCACAGAATCTTGCAGAACTGGTAAAAAAATATGACACCACAAGACCGGTGTCACTTGCCAGTGCATTTCCGGAGCTGTCTTCAAGGACAGGCTTGTTCAGATCACTGGATGTCATCGGCTATAACTATAAAGAACAGTTTTATGAAGCAGATCATAAAAGGTTTCCGGATCAGCCGATTTTCGGAAGTGAAAACGGCCATGATCTGGCGGCATGGAAAGCAGTAACAGAGCATCCGTATATTGCAGGACAGTGCCTCTGGACCGGAATTGACTATCTCGGCGAAACAACAGGATGGCCGGCGCATGGTTCCAGGGCAGGACATCTGACAACAGCAGGATTTGAAAAGGAAGATTACTATTTCAGGCAGAGCCTGTGGACTGAGAAGCCGATGATCAGACTCTGCGTGTGCGAACCGGATGCAGGAGACTGGATGGAACTGCGCAGGCATTCATGGAATGCCGCGCAGGGAACAATGGTCAGGGCAGAGGTATATACCAATCTGCCGCAGGCGGAGCTCTTTCTGAATGGAAGAAGCCTTGGACGACAGGTTCACAGGGATGAAAAAGGAAAATTTGTATGGGTGCTGCCATATGAAAACGGAGAACTCAGGGCAGCAGGATACAGCAGTGCTGACAGTAGGGAAACGGTGACAGATATCATCCGTTCGCAGAAGCAGAGCTGCAGGCTGGGGCTCAGGCTCCTGGAGCAGACGCTCCTTGCGGATGGCAACAGCATCGGGCAGGTTCAGATCGATGTACTGGATGCAGACGGAAATCTGCAGCCGGAAGCAGAAGATCTGATTGAAACAGAGGTCAGTGGACAGGCATCATTCCTCCACATGGACAATGGAAACCTTGCGGATATCACACCATATACGGCCAGGCAGAGGCGGGCCTTTGGCGGGCATCTGATGCTGTACATCAGGACATCAGAAAGCCCGGGAGAAATTGTGATTTCTGCAGGAAGCAGAAATACCGGGCATGCACAGCTCCGTTTCCGCACAGAGGCAGCAGAATAATCTTGAGACAAATGAATCGAGGATAGCAACATGAAGGGAATTGAAATCAAAGACAGATTTTATCTGAATGGGGAACCGTTCCAGCTGATTTCCGGAGCTGTTCATTATTTCAGAATTGTTCCGCAGTACTGGCAGGACAGACTGGAAAAACTGAAGGCGATGGGATGTAATACGGTTGAAACCTATATTCCGTGGAATGTACATGAACCTGCCAGGGGGGAATTCCATTTTGAAGGAATGTGCGACATTGGACATTTCATTGATCTGGCAGCGGAACTGGGACTTCATGTGATTCTGCGTCCGTCACCATATATCTGTGCAGAATGGGAATTTGGCGGGCTTCCGTCATGGCTGCTCAAAGAAGACGGCATGAAACTGCGTTGCAGTTATGAGCCGTATCAGGAACTGGTTCGCGAATACTATTCCGTACTTCTGCCATATCTGGCACCTTACCAGATCGATCAGGGCGGTCCGGTCATCATGATGCAGATTGAAAATGAATACGGTTATTATGGCGATGATCATTCCTATATGGAATGGATGCGTGATCTGATGAGAGAATATGGAATTACCGTACCGCTGTTTACTTCGGATGGCCCGTTTGATGATTCCTTCCGCGGGGGCAGAATCGATGGCATACTGCAGACCGGGAACTTCGGTTCCAAGGCAGAAGAACGCTTTGGCTTCATGAAGAAATATGTGGACGGCCCGCTGGCCTGCATGGAATTCTGGCTTGGATGGTTTGACAACTGGGGAAGCGGTAAACATCACCGGACGAGCTGTGAAGAGAATACAAAAGATTTTGCCTATATGCTGGACCATGGCAATGTGAATATTTACATGTTCATCGGGGGAACGAATTTCGGCTTCATGAACGGCTCCAATTATTATGATGAACTGACGCCGGATGTTACATCTTATGATTATGATGCGATTCTGACGGAGGATGGGCAGACAACGGAAAAGTATACGGCGTTTCAGACAGAAATTGCAAAACGCATGACGCTTCCGCAGGTACAGCTTCATACAAAAATCAGCAGGAAGAGTTATGGAACGGCCGGAATGACCGGCAGTGTTTCGCTGTGGGATGCCCTTCCGTCCCTTTCAGAAGGGGTAAAAAGCAGTTTCCCTGTTTCCATGGAAAAGCTGGATCAATCCTATGGCTATATTCTGTACCGCATGGTACTTAAGGATACGGATCAGCTGGGAGAAATCCGCCTGATGAAAGCAAATGACAGAGCACAGATTTTTGCCGATGGCAGAGGAATACTGACACTTTATGACAGAGAACTGCTGACAGCGCATAAGCTGGAGACACCGGTTCCGATTGCACCGGAAGGAAGCAGGGTAGATATTCTGGTGGAAAATATGGGACGTGTCAATTTCGGACCATACATGGAACAGCAGAGAAAGGGAATTGACGGGCCGGTACTGTTTAATACAAGGCAGCATTTCGGGTTCGAAATCTACCCGCTGCCGCTTGATGATGTCAGCCGTCTGGAATTTGAAGCCGGAGAGCCTGTACAGAAAGCACCTGCATTCTACAGATATACCTTTGAAGCAGAGGAAACGGGCGACACATTCCTGAATATGGAAGGCTTTGGCAAGGGATGCGTATTCATCAACGGGTTTAATCTTGGAAGATTCTGGGAAATCGGTCCGCAACGTACACTTTATGTGCCCGGTCCATTGCTAAAAAAGGGTATAAATGAGATAATTGTCTTCGAAACGGAAGGAACATACCAGAAGACAGTCACTTTGCAGGATAAACCGGATCTTGGACCGCAGTGAATGAACCTGAAAGGGTCTTTTATGTATGTTTATTAAGACATAAGGGGTGGATCACAGATGGCGGTTAAAAATGTGACAATTTATGATATTGCAGAAGAAGCAGGCGTATCACCGGCAACCGTATCCCGTGTTCTGACAGGGAGCGCTAATGTCAGGCAGGATAAGAAAAGCCGGATTGAGGAACTGATTCAGAAATATAATTTCAAGCCGAGCGCAGTGGCGCGAAGTCTTACAGATACCAGGAGAAAACTGATCGGTATCATTGCCACAGATGTGCGAAATGTATTCTATGCGGATCTGTATGTTGCCTGCGAAATTGCAGCGGATCAGCTGGGCTACACTGTACTGCTGCTGAATTCCTTCGGTATCCGCGAGATGGAAAAAAAGCAGCTGGATAAACTGGTGGAGCAGAGGGTAGATGCGGTGATTCACCTTGGCGGTGCTGCAGATGATGTGGTGACCAATCAGGATTATGCAGATCACCTGAATAAGGTGACCGGATCCATACCGGTAATTACTACCGGTAAACTTGACGGCACAGACTGCTACCGGGTACAGATTGATGCAGTAAGAGCGATGGATATTCTGCTGGAGCATCTGGTGGCGAACGGTAACCACAGGATTGCGCTTGCCGGCGGCCGTTATGATGTTGTATCCACACGGGTTAAATATGATCGGTTTATGGAAAAGGCAGGAGAGTACCGGCTGGATGTAAGACCGGAATATACGGATAACTGGGGCAGCTACAATATTTTTGCCGGACAGCAGACGATGGACAGAATGTTTGAAAACCTGCAGAAAGAGAAACTCCCCGTTCCGGAAGCGGTAATTGCAATCAATGACCAGACTGCAGCAGGAGTGATCCGCAGCATTGAAAACCATGGCTACCGGATTCCGGAAGATATTTCGGTGGTCAGCTATGATAACGTTGATATCGCCAAAGTCATTGAACCCAATATTACCAGTGTGGACTATGACTTTGATCATTTCGGGAAGATAATCATCGAAACGGCAATCGCTGCAATGGACGGCAAAAAAATAGACAGGCAGCAGTACATCGAGCCGACGCTGATCATTCGCAGATCAAGTGACTATCACCGCGAATAAAAAACCGGCAGAACTGTTTTAAAGCTCCTTCAAATAACAGAGGTTGCAAAGCAACCTCTGTTAATATACCTCAATCTGCGTCAGTGCAGGGAAGGGAGATGGACCGTCTGCCTGAATCAGATCTGAGAGAACCAGCCCTTCTATGCTGCGAGGGCTGAATTTGAAGCACTGTGGCAGACGGGAATCAGTAAGAGAGAGAGTTTCACTGGAGCCGTCTGAGAACGATACTTTTGCACTGGTCCAGTAGTTATCGTGGGGGTAATCGCCGCGAAGTGTCAGGCGAAGTTCATCAATCAGAACTGTTCTGCCAAATTCCAGTTTCAGCGCGGCTTTCGGATCACGGTTGATGCCCCAGCTCTCATATGGATATTCTCCGTGTGCGGTATTCTCAAAGATCCCATCGATGGCATTGCGGGCAGCGAAGACTGCTTCACCTCTGGTTTCCACGTTGGCACTTGCATGCGGATAGAATCCGGTATCTCCATGCTGATCGTAAGGGTTAAAAGCAAGATTTCTCCGGGCATTTATTTCTTCCGGGAGTGCCATTCTGGCACGGATGACATGGCGATCGCCCTTGAAACTTTTAGGGCTGTAGACAATGGCCTGTTCGCCGAACGGAATGGTGAAATTGATTTCTCTTTTTTCCACATAGACGAGTGCCGGCGGCATGGTATCTTCGAACTGAATGATGCAGTAACGGCCGGGCGTGCGGATTTCCAGTGCAATGCGGTCACCCTTCTTATATTTGTTTGTGTAGACGAGACTGACGATCTCATCGGAATTACAGGTCATGAGTGTATGACCTGCCTTGTCCAGTACCTTGAGTTTGATATTTTCTGCAGACATTTTATGCAACCTCTTTTCTGTTATGAAGATAAATTTAAATGTAATGATTCAGACCAGCTGTAAGGTAAGTTTATGATGGAAATATATTCTGGTACGGTACAGAATTTCCGGCCAGGCAGTTCTAAGGCGTGCATCTCTGATGGGAATTTCTTCGGTGGTGATCCGCTTGGCGCCTGTTACTGCGGATGCAGCCAGTGTTCCGAATTGAATGGAACTTCCGGAAACAGATGCTTTTTCCCTGCTCATCAGCGTCAGTGCAATGAGTCCCGGATAATCCGTTTCATCAGAGATCTGAAATGAGCGATCCGGAAGAAAGCGGGCGTTTCGAAGGTAACTGCTCAGCTCCGGAACTTCGCCGTGAGCGCTGTAGGCAGCGGTCAGATCCATGGATAATCCGCAGGCACCTTCACAGAGTCTGACACTGCGGGCACAGTACTCAGCACCCGGCAGCTGCATGAATGCTGCTCCTTCCGGATCAAATTCCGGCAGGTTATGCCAGGAGGACTGCATCGTCCAGATTTCATAGCGCTGCGGGGAAAAGGTTTTTCTGGTGTAGCTTTCCACACCGATGTCGATCAGGAGCGGAAGACCGTTTTTGTACAGTGTGATACTTCCGGTATCGTTATGATTATGGCTGTCAGCGTTGTTCCCGGCTTTGATTCCGGCGGTAAATGCGCCACATCTGCAGGTCAGCAGACCGTTCTTTTCATAGAAATGGCTGTCACAGAAGTCAGAATCTGATATGGCGGGTGCCTTTACAGAAACCTGCGGCACTGCATGAAATGCCCGGATTTCAGCTTCTGCAAAGGCGGTCTGTACCAGATAAAACAGGTTGATGCCTTCACTGTCATCCGGCGCGGTGAAACGGAACGGATCAGGATCCTTGCAGAAGTCCTCGGCGGCAAAAGAGGTCAGGAGACTGCTGGAAATTCTTTTACCGAATAAATATTCTCTTGCACCGCGCAGCCCAGCCATGGGACTGCAATCAGAGAAATTCAGGTACCATGGGCCGCTGACATGCATATAGGCAATGTACTCTGCAATATTACGGATCTTTTTATCAGACCAGGCGCTGTCAAATACGCCGGGCGCAAGGCTGCAGAGAATTTCAAGAGCATTGTAAAAGGTAAGCGCTGCGTGCCGGTAATACTGGGCACCTTCACTGCAGCAACCGTCCGTTCCATAGTCCTTCAGAAAACAGTCAAGACTGTAAGTAGCTTTACGGATGACGGCCCGGAGCATTTTCAGATCGGACGGATGCAGGGTCGAAACGGTAATCAGTACATTCTGGGTGCACCAGGGCGTCCAGTTGCACATGGGCTCATCGCCGTTTCCCATCCACCAGAAATGTGTATGCAGATACGGACGTACAATGCGGCGGTCCAGTTCAGACTTCATTCTGCGGGTAATCGAAGGTGCATGTTTTTCCAGCTGCGGCTTCAGCAGGTAATAAACCATGGACAGGAGTGCGCCGGTTTCCGCAGCGAACAGGTCGATGACAGGGTGTGCCGGATCCGGAAGCGGCAGCTGCGGAGTATCACGAAGATAGGAATTATGTGCAGGCAGCTGCCAGGCACTTTCTTCCAGAATGGCCCAGATACTGTCAGTAATGGCAGGTAAAAGGCGCCCCTGGTGCTCAATGCATTCGGCCATGACCAGGCTGCACAGGCAGCGTCTGCGTGCAAAATAGCTTTTTTCATAGTGAGAACGATTGCCCGTCCGGAGAAATTCTGTCCAGAGGGAAAGAGGCAGCGGCGGAATTCTTACAGCGGCAGATTTCCGGGATATACGGAAACCGGTTTCAACAAGCTGATCACCTGAAGGAAGCGCGTCCCATGCAGCACGGTCGGATATGGGCGGACAGGGAATCCAATGGCCTGGTGTCAGGGGCTTTTCATGATCATAAAGTTCATATAACATATTTTTTTCCTCCATGTCCGAGCATGTATTCCGAAAGCGCGTGATTCAGAACGGGGATGCAACGCATCTGCTTTTAATATCTGTGCTTCGGTACTATCGCTTTCAGTTTACAGGAAGCAGGAGGGCATTTCAATATTTTGGAAGCGCAAGGCGCTGATAGTCAACATTTTCGACAAAATATGAAAGGTAATCACAGGAAATAAAAGAGATAATAGAAATGCAGGATGAAAGATAAAAAAGGAAACCGAAAATCAAAGAAACGCAGGGGAGAAAGAGAAATGGAACATATGGAAAGTGTGAAAATACAGCCGATCGAAGCCAGAGAAGTCAGAGCAGCACTTGAAAGAGCAGCGGCGCAGACGGAGATGAATCTGCCTGTTTATGACGGGCATTGCCAGAATCATTCCAGTGTGAACGGGGTATATCCTGTCTGCGAGAATACGCAGTGGACCTGCGGGTTCTGGCCTGGAGAGATCTGGCTGGCCTATGAGCTGACAGGAAAAGAGAAATTTAAAATCGCGGCGCTTAAGCTGACAGACAGCTTTGCAGAGAGAATAGAGAAAAAAATCGAAGTCGATCATCACGATATGGGATTTCTGTACAGCCCGTCCTGCGTGGCAGCTTACAAGCTGACAGAAAGCGAAACGGGGAAAAAGGCAGCCATTCTGGCGGCAGATCAGCTGATCTCAAGATTTCAGAAAAAGGGAAGCTTTATTCAGGCCTGGGGTGCAATGGACGACCCGTCCTGCTACAGATATATTATTGACTGCCTTCTGAATCTGCCTCTTTTATACTGGGCAGGGGAAGTGACAGGAAAGGCTGAATATGCGGATATTGCACATCAGCATATCACCACCTGCCTGAAAAATTCATTCCGGCCGGATGGTTCTACCTATCATACATTTTATATGAATCCGGACGGAACCCCTTCGCACGGTGCAACCTGTCAGGGCTACCGCGATGACAGCTTCTGGGCAAGAGGACAGGCGTGGGGCGTTTACGGCAGTATTTTAAGCTACCGGTATACGAAGAATCCGGAATATCTGGATACGTTCCGGAAAGCACTGGCGTTTTATCAGACGAGGCTTCCGCAGGATCTGGTGCCCTACTGGGACATGATCTTTACACAGGGAAGCGATGAGCCGAGAGATTCTTCTTCCGCGGCAATTGTGGCGTGCGGACTTCTGGAAGCGGTCAAATATCTGAAAGGTGAAGAGCAGAAGAGCTGCATGGAACTGGCCCGCCGTATGGTCGGGAGCCTGGTACGCAGTTATACTCCTGCATCGGTATCAAAGGGCGCAGGGCAGATTCTGCATGGTACCTATTCCAAAAAGAGCCCGTATAATACCTGCACACCGGAAGGCGTGGATGAGTATACCAGCTGGGGAGATTATTTCTATATGGAAGCACTGACCAGACTGGACCGGGACTGGGAACTGTATTGGTAAATCGATTGATGGTAAAGAACCACCCGGGATAATATGAAGAGGAGAAGGATGAAATGAGCTGGCAGGAAGAATTTAAGAAAAGCACTTATGACAGGGAAGCGTTTACAGCGGCAATGGCCGGGATTCTGGATCCGCTTAAACCTTTATATACACCGCATAAAGCCGGACTCCAGATCGGAGAAACCGGAGTTACCTATAACCGCGGTACAATTCAGATGGAAGGATTTTCAAGACCGCTCTGGGCGCTGGCACCATTCTGGATGGGCGGCGGCGAAGCATGTGAATTTGAGGAAATTTACAGGAAAGGTCTGGTCAGCGGGACAGATCCGGAGGATCCGGAATACTGGGGAGATCCGTCTGACTGCGACCAGCGGTTTGTCGAGATGGCAGCAATTGCCTGCACGATTCTGGAGGTGCCGGAGAAATTCTGGGCGCCCTTGTCTGAACGGGAAAAGAAAAATCTGGCAGCATGGCTGGATACGATTAACCATCATGAGCTGCCTGGCTGCAACTGGCTCTTTTTCATGATTCTGGTGAATCTGGCACTGGAAAGCGTTCATATGCCATGTGATCCTGATAATATGAACCGGGCGCTGAAAGAGACCGACAGCTGGTACAGAGGCGACGGCTGGTATACGGACGGCCCTGCAGAGAACAAGCCGCAGTCGGACTATTACATTCCGTGGGCGCTGCAGTACTATGGCGTTCTGTACAGCGTGTTTGCAGGGAAAAAAGATCCGGAGAGAGCAGCCGTTTACCGTGAGCGGGCCATGGCTTTCGGAAAACAGTTTGCATACTGGTTTGATGAGAACGGTGCAGCACTTCCGTATGGGAGAAGCCTGACCTATCGTTTCGGACAATGTGCGTTTTATTCGGCCTGCATTTTTGCAGGACTTGAGCCACTGCCGCTGCCGGTCATGAAGGGCATCATTGTGCGGAATCTGAACTGGTGGCTGTCACAGAAGATTTTTGACAGAGACGGCGTACTGACCATCGGCTACTGCTATCCGCAGATGTATATGGCAGAGCAGTATAATGCACCGGGAAGTCCGTACTGGGGAATGAAAACCTTTATTCTCATGGCGCTTCCAAAGGAGCATCCGTTCTGGAAAGCAGCACCTTCGCCGCTTCCTGAAATGGAGCCGCTCATTGCCTTAAAACATGCGGATTTACTGATGCAGCGTATGAAGGACGGACAGGTAAATGCATATGCACCTGCAGTTGTGGAAAAGTACAGTCACGGACAGTTCCCGGAAAAATACGGGAAGTTCGTCTACAGCACACGGTTCGGATTCTCCGCGTCCAGAAGCTACGATACAATTGAACAGGCAGCGCCGGACAGCATGCTGGCGTTTGTCATCGATGAGCATGTGTTTGTCAGAAGACACTGTGAAAGCTTTACCCTGCAGGATGACCGGCTGATCAGCATCTGGCATCCGTTTATGGGAATTACGGTAACAACGGAACTGATCCCGACACAGGAAGGCCATGTGCGCCGGCATACAGTGGAAAGTAATATTGCCTGCAGGGCTTATGACTGCGGTTTTGCCGTACCGAAGTTCACAGAAGGCTTTGCACAGACGGCAGAGGAAGGCAGTGCCCAGGCACATAATGTATCCTGCAGCTGCAGCGTCAGGACATCTGCAGGCGGGAAGGGCATCGTGATCGGTGCGTTCCCCAATACCTCACTCTACAGCACCAACACAGTGATTCCCGCCATCAGCTACGAGATTCCGGTGGGAAAAACCACCCTGGAAACCACGGTTACCTCCTGCAGCAGGCAGTGAAGGAAGCAGAAGGGGCAGGGGCTGCGAGAAGGCATCCGCGGCGCCGCCGGAGGGGAAAAAAGCGGGGAGTACCACAGCAGTACACGGAGCGGGGCCGTCATCATCTCGCAGAACAGAAGGAAAGCAGAAATGCGCAGACTCATAGATACGGAAGTGACACAGGTACGGACGGCGGAGGGCAGAGTGATTACCCTCCGGCAGCTCTTTGTGCCTTATTTTATTGAGCAGCTCCTCATGAATCTGATGGGTACGGTCAATACGCTGGTGCTCGGTCATTACTCGGATGATGCCGTTGCTGCTGTGGGCGCCGCAGGGCAGGTGATGGGTCTGATTTATACCTTCTATGCGGTAGTCAGCGGAGGCGCATCGATCATTATCAGCCACAGACTCGGCGAGGGTTCTCAGAAAAGAGCTTCTGACGCGGCATTTGCCGCAATCGTAATGGGCGGTGTACTGAGCCTTGCGGTCAGCCTGTGTCTGTTTCCTTTTTCCGGACTTCTCATGCAGAAGCTGAATCTGGAAGGCGATGTTCTGCAGATGGCAACGCAGTATTTCCGGATCTGTATTCTGACCTCGGTACTGCAGGGCGTCATGTCTGCTGTTTCTGCAGTCCTACGAAGCTATGGAAAACCTGTTCCTGCAGTTGCCTGCAGCATTTTCATGAATGCCGTGAATGCAGTACTGAACTGCATCGTCGTATTCAGACCTTTTGAGACACCGTTTCATGGGGCATCCGGAATCGCTGTTTCGGGGGTGATCAGCAGAAGTATGGCACTGGTGCTCATCTGTATCTGCCTGGTAAAGAGCAGACTGAATCTGGATCTTATTCATAAACGCTTCCGGGATCTGGCCTGTGTACGGGGGATTCTGCGTGTCGGAATGCCCGGCGGAATCAGCAATCTGTCGTATTCTCTTTCGCAGGTGGTATCCACTTCCATTCTGGCAATCCTGGGGACAACCGCACTTTCTGCCAAGATTTATATTTCCACAATTGTATTTTATGTCTATGTGATCGGAATGTCCCTTGGACTTTCCACTGCGATTCTGATCGGCTGGATGACCGGTGCCGGAGAATATGAAAAGGCATACCGTCTGAATCAGCAGGTACTCAAGATTGCAATTACCCTCAATATCACACTTTCACTTTGCATGTTCCTGGCATACAGACCGCTGATGGGGCTGTTTACTTCCAATACGGAAATCATTCAGATGGCCCGCGGAATTTTTCTGATTGATATCTTTGTGGAGATCGGAAGAGGCTTTAATCATGTGGAAGATAATTCACTCCGGGGAGCCGGTGATGTGGTATTCCCGATGACGGTTGCCATTATTTCCTGCTGGTGCATGAGCATTCTCTTTTCCTATATTCTGGGAATCCGCTGCGGAATGGGACTGTACGGATGCTGGATTGCGTTCATGATGGATGAGATGTTCCGCGGAATGCTCCTGTGGCGCAGATTCCGTTCCAGAAAATGGATGAGGAAGAAAATCTGACACTGTCCGGCATTTGTCATCCTAAAATTATTCTGCAACATTTTCAGAGTCCGGGCTGTATTAATAGCAGAACAGCAATGAACATAAAGGAGGCTTTGAAGATGAAGAAGATGAATGTATTATTAATGGGACTGGTGATCACGACAGCGGTAACTGCAACGCAGCTGACAGGGTGCGGGACGGGCAGCAGTAAGAATGCACAGACAGAAAACAGTGCAGGCAGCGCCATATCTGCAGATCTGACAGAAGGAGAAAGCGTTACAGCAAACGGGAAAACACTGAAGATTGTCTATGCATCCAGTCCGAGCACCGGGTACAGCTGGAAAGTATCCATTGATCATCCGGAAGTAATCAAGGCGGTAGCTGATGATTATGCGCAGGAGCAGGATGATACAGGTAAAAGCACGGATGAAGTCATTTGCGGAGCGGGCGGATATGAGACCTTTGCGTTTGAAGGCGTGGGAAAAGGGACAGCGGTGATCACATTGAATTATGCGCAGCAGTGGAACGGCGGATCAGAGGGAATGACGCGCAGTGTGAGCGTGGAAACGGATGCACAGGGGAATATTGTATCTGTGAAGTGAAGGGGAACTTATGTACAGAACAGAACTTTATTGCGAACAGGGATACGTTGCCGGCAGAATACTTTTCTATCTGCTGCAGGTGTTTGCGGCTGTTACAGGGAAAAAAAATCAGGAAAGGCCGTTGTCTGCTGCAGCCGGGCAGTCTGAAAAGTCAGATGTGGCACACATTACACCGGAAACGGCGGAGAAAGCAGAGCAGCTTCTTGGCATTTACGGCAGCCAGCTTCTGCGTTTTTCCTATTCCTACCTGCATAACATGGCAGATGCGGAAGACATTCTGCAGGAGACGATGATCCGTTTTGTGCAGACACAGCCGGTATTTGAAAATGCCGCGCATGAGAAGGCATGGCTGTTTCGCGTGGCTGCCAACTTGTCGAAGAACCGGATCGATTATAACCGGCTTCGTGATACGGATGAACTGGAAGAGGAACTGGCTGCGAAGGACAGGCAGGACCTGTCTTATGTCTGGGAGGCGGTGAGGCAGCTTCCTGTCAGGTACAGAGAAGTGATTCATCTGTTTTATTACGAGGGTTATTCTACAGCAGAAATCGCACAGATCCTGGCAGAAAAGGAAGCAACTGTGCGGTCTCATCTGAACAGAGGGCGTAGCCGGCTGAAGGACATCCTGAAGGAGGCGTATGACTTTGAAGAATAAATATGAAGAAGCCATGGATCATGTAAAAATGACGGACGAAATGCAGGCCCGTATCATGACCGGCGTCAGGAATGCACAGGGAAAGGCAGCAGGAGGCAGATCCGGTGAATTCCGGGGTCATATTCATATCAGCAGAAATACGCGAATGATCATAACATTTGCCGCCGTGGCAGCGGCAGCACTGCTTGTAGTATCAGTGACAGGAATCCCCGGGAACAGGGTGGTGCCGGAGCAGGCCGGTTCCCAGGCAGGAACTGCAGATTCGTCTATGGATCAGGCGGTCTGGAGCGTGACGGAATGTGCTGATATAGGTGAACTGTCTGAAAAAGCAGGCTATACCGTAAAGGAACCTGATGCAGACACGTTCGGATTTAAAGGTGCCGTGAAATCCTATCTGGCATATCCGGACGGACTTGCGGAAATTGAATATACAGCAGATGACGGCAGTACGGCAATATACCGCATGTCTCCCGGGGAAGAAGATAATTCCGGAGATTATAACAGCTATGATGCTGTTTCACAGATCAATGTAAATGGCACTTCCGTGGCACTGAAAGGAAATGGCAGCATATATGTCCTGGCCATCTGGACGGACGGAAGTTATGCATATTCACTCGGGATCCCGAAAGGAGAGGGGCAGGAGATATGGCAGAAAGCGGTCAGCTCTGTAACAGGGAAGTGAGGGGCAGAGTAAAGAGCATTTCAAGGTTGTTCTTTTTTTTATGATTGTGATACAATAATTTTATGTCGTATATTTTTTGAGGCGGGCAGATGGACATCAGTTATCTTTTATGGCTGCAGCAGATCAGGCTGGCAATGGGACCGGCTGCAGAAAAGTTTTTTCTGGGAGTATCAAAGATACCCGGTTCTCCGCTTACCATTCTTATACCGGCATTCCTGTACTGGTGTCTGGATAAGCGTTCAGGACTGTTTGTGATGTTTAATTTCAGTGCGGGCAGAATGCTGAATCAGCTGGTAAAAAATACTGTATGCTGCTATCGTCCCTGGATCCGCGATGCAAGAGTGGTTCCTGCGAAGGATGCATTGGCTGAGGCAACAGGATATTCATTTCCGAGTGGTCATACACAGATCACTACGGCCATATACGGGAGCCTTGCATGGCTTTATCACAGGAAGAGCAGATTGCTTGCCGTGATTTGTGTGATCCTGCCGCTTCTGGTTGCATTTTCCAGAAATTATCTGGGATGTCATACACCTCAGGATGTACTGATGTCACTTGGCGAAAGTGTTTTTGTACTCTGGTTTTCCGCACATTTCTTTGAATGGATGGAAAAAAAAGCGGACAGGGCGGGCATGCTCCTGGTAGCGGGGCTGGCCCTGATTGCGCTGTTCATGATCTATATTACCTGCAAACCATATCCGATGGATTATCAGAACGGTCTGCTGCTGGTGAATCCGATTGATATGGAAGTGGACTGTTATGATTCTGCAGGCTATCTCTCAGCGTTGCTGATTGGCTGGTATATTGAACATCGTTTCATAAAGTTTGGGACAGATTGCAGCAGGATGGAAAAGGCAGTTCGTATGCTGATCGGATTTATCTGTCTGGAAATTGATAATGAGCTTCTGATACCGTTTGCACAGAGCGGTCTGAATGAGCGCTGGGGTGCATTTGCAAAAGGATTTCTGCTGTACATCTTTATGGTGCTGGTAATTCCGGCGTTGTTTCGTTTTATCAGAATTCCGGATAAAAAACTTTTTTTCTAATTGCGAATGGTGAGAATGGAGGGTATGGCAATGATTGTTCAGTCATTGACAAGTGACCAGACAGATGTGCTGGGTGAAGTAGCCAATATCAGTATGGGAAATTCTGCAACTACCTTAAGTATGATGGTAAACAGAAAAGTCAGTATCACGACACCGAATGTGAAGATCATCAGCAGAAGTGCTTCTCTTGATGATTACGAGAAGACCTGTGTATTTGTGCAGATTCATTATATCAAGGGGCTTTCGGGAAATAATGTGCTGATTCTGAAAGATCATGATGTCAAGTGTATGACAGATCTGATGATGGGCGGAGACGGTACACATACAGACGGCGAAATATCCGAGCTGCAGCTGAGTGCCGCATCGGAAGCAATGAACCAGATGATGGGAACCAGTGCAACCTCAATGTCCACCATGCTGAATATTCCGATTGATATCAGTACACCTGTGGTCAACCAGATTGATGTGGAAAGCGTCAAACTCTTTGAGAAAATGTTTGATTCAAGTGAAGAAAAATTCGTGAAGATCGCATTCCGTATGGAAATCGGGGATCTGATCGATTCTACCATGGTGCAGCTTTACCCGGTGCATTTTGCAGTGGAGATGTGCGAAAAGTTCAAGGAAGGAAAACTTCAGGGACGTGTCCCTGAGAAATAAAACAGATGAATAAGGCAGAAATATTAGAAATCAAGAAACAGTTCACACCTGACAGATGCACGATTGACCGCATCTGCGGCTGTTATGTGGATCATGAGAAAAACAAGGTGGCAGTGTCCAAAACGGCATTCATGTCCATTCCGGAAGAAGAGATGTTCAAGTATCTGGATATTTTCCAGCATACACTGACCGGTACGATCGGTAAGAATCTGATCAGTCTGGAATTTCCTTTGGATCAGGAGCAGCCCGGAGGCACACAGGAGTTCCTCATGACACTTCGTGAGAGTAAGCTTGAAGATGACGAGCTGATCAGTGAATGTTATGATAAGATCATTGCCAATTATGTGAATCCGGAAAATTACTATATTGTGCTGGTGCATGCTGTGTATGATATTCCGGGCGTGTCGAGTGACGGTCTGGAGATGGAAGATGCTTCCGAGCATGTTTATGATTTTGTACTGTGCAGTATCTGTCCGGTGAAGCTGTCCAAAGCGGCGCTTGGCTATAATGAACAGAAAAATGTGATTGAAGACCGTTTCCGTGACTGGATTGTGGACGGACCGGTAAAAGGATTCCTTTTCCCTGCGTTTATTGAACGGGATACGGATATTCACAACATGCTGTATTTTTCCAAAAAGCCGGATGACATTCAGCCGGAATTCATCGAAGCCATGTTCGGCGGACGTGCTCCGCTGTCCGCACCGGATCAGAAGGATACCTTTGATACTATCGTGTCAGATACCATCGGAAATGACGGCGGTGATTATGAGGTCATGAAAAACATTCATGAGAATCTCAACCAGATGATGGAGGACCATAAGGAAGATCCGGAACCTCTGGAACTGGGAAAGGAAGATGTGAAAAAGCTCCTGTCCGACAGCGGCGTGGCACCGGAGAAGATGGAAAAGTTCGATGAGAACTATGCCAAATGTGCGGGAGATGAGGACTATCCGCTTCTGGCAACCAATATTGCCAATACAACGAAGTTCGATATCGAAACGCCGGATGTTGTGATCAAGGTAAAACCGGACAGAGCCGATCTTGTGGAAACAAGAATCATCGATGGGCGTCAGTGCCTGATTATCAAGGTGGACGATCATATTGAAGTAAATGGAATTAATGTACGTACGCTTCTGAATGAATAAATGAAATACAGAGCTGATGGGGACAAAATGCCCGAAAAAATCAGCTCTGATTTTTTGTGCGTTGCCTGCTCTATGCGCAACAGGAGGGTGTCAGGGTGTTAACCGCTGTATGGGAACGCCTTCACATATAAAGCAACTGAAAACAGGAGAGATATGGAAAGGGAAGGAAGGATGAAAAAGAAAGCAGTAACAGGTATTGCAGCAATGCTGGCAGCGGGGATGCTTCTGATAGCTTGCGGAGACAGCACGGGGACAGCGACAGCAGCGCAGAGCAGTACCAGTACACAGGTGGCAGCCGATGCTGAAAGTGCAGCGGTTTCTACAACTCAGTCTGCAGAAGCATCAACAGGAAAAGGAACAGTAGCAGATGAATCCCTGCTCGGAGTGGCTGATGTAGGGGACGGAACTGTACAGATTACAGGATATTCCGGGAAAGATATTCCGGATCTGATCCTTCCGGATACAGTTGGCGGGAAAAAAGTAAGTTCCATAGCCGGGTTCATGAAGCATGATGAACTGAAATCAATTGTAATACCGGATACAGTGACAGCGATTTGTGACAGCACCTTCGAAAGCTGCAAAAATCTGGAGACGGTACAGCTTAGCAGTAATTTACAACTGATCGGACAGTATGCATTTGATAATTGCTATGCATTAAAGAATATTACCATTCCCGATACAGTAACGGGAATCGGAGATCTGGCATTTGGCGGAGCAGCAATTACCAAAGTAACCATTCCAAGTGGACTGACGGAATTAACTGGTGCTTTTGCCACTTCCAGATTGGAGGAGATTACCATTCCCGGAAATGTAAAGACGATTGATGAGCGTGCATTTGAAGATATGTCAGCACTTAAAAAGGTTACCATAGAGGAAGGCGTGGAAACAATTGGGAAACTCGCATTTGACAATGCACCTGTATTAACAGAAGTAGTGCTTCCGTCATCTGTAACAGCAATCGGTGAAAATGCATTTTTGGATGATGATAATGCCATTATCATAGTACCTGCAGGCAGTTATGCAGAAAGCTACGTGAAAGAAAACGGCGTTCCTTACAAGAATCAGTAAGGAAGGATGACTTCATATATATGAAAAAAAGATGAATTATGAATTTATCTATTGACAGTGAGTAGCAAGCTACCTATCATAGATTATGTACTGTGCTACATGATCTGTGACAGGTAGCTTTTTTATGGAAGGAGATGCAATGGAATCCCGGAAATGTGAACGTAACCGTAATGAAGAACCGCTTGGCTTCAAGTTCAAGCTGATCCATGAGTGCTTTGAAAAAAACCTGAATGAGCAGCTGCGCGGAGATGATCTGACTGTTTCTCAGATGTCGCTGCTGACCTATCTGTTTCACAATCAGGATCATGATGTTTCACAGAAAGAACTGTGTGAAGGTATGTGTATCAAGCATCCGACGGTGATCGGTATTCTGGACAGACTCGAAGATAAGGGGATGATCAGAAGAGAAGTAAATGAGGAAAATCATAAATTCAGGAATGTTCTTCTGACACAGAAAGCGCTGGATCTTCAGATGAATGTCAAACGGCATCGTCAGAAGATGGAGAGTACACTGGTAAAGGGAATGACTGCGGATGAGGTGATACAGCTTCGCACTCTTCTTGATCAGGTGTACGACAATATGAAAGATATATGAGAGGAAAAAAGAAATGGTTAAAACACTACTTGCAGAAGTAAAGGAATTCAAAAAAGATTCCATTATCACACCCTTCTGTATGATCGGTGAAGTCATCTGTGAAATGGTGATACCGATTCTGATGGGTATGATTGTGGATGACGGAATCGGCAAAGGCAGTATGAGCTTTATTCTGCATACAGGCGCGATTATGATCGTTGTTGCGATTTTCGGACTGATCAGCGGACTTGGCGGAGCCTTTTTCGGATCAAGGGCTTCGGCCGGATTTGCCAGAAACCTGAGAAAGAAAATGTATGATAATATCCAGTCATTTTCTTTTGCCAACATCGACAGATTCTCAACGTCAGGACTGGTGACACGTCTGACAACGGATGTAACCAACGTGCAGAACGCATATATGATGATCCTGCGTATGGCAATGCGTGCGCCGGCTTCCATGATTGTGGCGATGATCATGTCCTTCATCATCAGCCCGAGACTGGCAAGTGTATATCTGGTGGCTGTTATCCTGCTGGGCATCCTCATGTTCTTTATTATGAACAGTGCGACGAAATACTTCAAACAGGTATTTGAACGGTATGATGACCTTAATGAAAGCGTGCAGGAGAATGTTTCCGCCATCCGTGTGGTAAAGGCATATGTACGTGAGGATTATGAAAACGATAAATTCAAAAAGGCTGCCTTTAACATCTATAAGATGTTTGTACATGCAGAAAACAATCTGGTTGCAATTTCTCCGGCCATGACGACTGTAGTCTATATCTGTATCCTGCTGATCAGCTGGCTGGGCGCACATATGATTATCGGTTCCACACTGACGACCGGTGAACTGATGAGTCTTCTGACCTACTGCATGAATATCCTGATGAGTCTGATGATGCTGTCCATGATCTTCGTCATGATCACCATGTCAGAAGCAAGCGGCAAGCGTATCGCAGAAGTCATTGAGGAGAAGAGTACGCTCGTTAATCCGGAGAACCCGGTGATGAGCGTTCCGGACGGAAGTATTCGTTTCGAGCATGTTGACTTTGCATACAATGCAGAATCAAAGGAACCGGTGCTCAGGGATATCAATCTGGACATTCATTCGGGTGAAAGCATCGGAATCATCGGCGGAACGGGTTCTGCAAAGTCCAGTCTCGTCAATCTGATCAGTCGTCTGTATGATGTGACAGAAGGCAGTGTGCAGGTAGGCGGAACAGATGTCAGAGCCTATGATATGGAGACACTTCGTAATCAGGTCGCTGTTGTACTGCAGAAAAATGTACTGTTCAGCGGAACGATCTATGATAACCTGCGCTGGGGTGATCAGAATGCAACTGAGGATGAATGCAGAAGAGTCTGCAGACTCGCCTGTGCGGATGAATTTATTGATAAGATGCCGGAGGGCTATAACACCTACATTGAACAGGGCGGATCCAATATCTCCGGTGGTCAGAAGCAGCGGCTGTGTATTGCCAGAGCACTTCTGAAAAAACCCAGAATCCTGATCCTTGATGACAGTACCAGCGCTGTGGATACGGCAACGGATGCGAAGATCAGGAAGGCTTTTGCAGAGGAAATCCCGGATACCACAAAGCTCATTATTGCACAGAGAATATCAAGTGTGCAGGGCTGTGACCGGATCATTGTCATGGATAACGGCAGTGTGAACGGGTTCGGGACACATGAGGAACTGCTGCGCAGTAATGAAATTTACAGGGAAGTATATGAATCCCAGACAGGCAGCAGCGGTGACGCTGATTTTGATGAGAAGAAATAAGAGCTTCGGCGTGGAGGTAAAATAATGGCAGAAGAAAAAGTTCGTGAAGTAAAAGGCCCGGGCCCGGGTGGCAGAAGAGGCGGACCAAGACCGAAAGTAAAAAATCCCATGAAACTTTTTTCCAGAATTATGGGTTATATCTTTAAATATTACAGTGTGCAGATGATTCTGGTGGTGGTCTGCATCTTCGTCAGTGTCATTGCAAATGTGCAGGGAACATTGTTCACCAGAACACTCATTGACAGTTATATTCAGCCGATGATCGGGCAGAAGAACCCTGACTACGGCCCGCTTGCAGGCGCGATTGGCAGAGTGGCTGTCTTTTACGGAATCGGTGTACTGGCGACCTTCCTGCAGGCCAAGATCATGGTCTATGTCAATCAGGGAACACTGCGCAGGCTCCGTGAAGATCTGTTCACGCATATGGAATCACTCCCGATCAGATATTTTGATACGCATGCACACGGCGACGTGATGTCGATATATACCAATGATATTGATACTCTGCGGCAGATGATTTCCCAGAGTATTCCGCAGCTTTTAAACAGTGCCATTACCATTGTAAGTATTCTGGTGATGATGCTGGTACTCAATATTCCGCTGACACTGCTGACACTGGCCATGGTGGCGCTGATGCTGTTCGTATCCGGCAAGGCAACCAAAGCATCCGGTAAGAACTTCGTGGCACAGCAGAAGAACATCGGACAGCTCAACGGCTATATCGAAGAGATGATGACCGGGCAGAAGGTGGTAAAGGTATTCTGCCATGAGGAAGAGAGTAAGAAAGCGTTTGATGCATATAATGAAGCACTTTACCAGAGTGCATTCAAGGCAAACGCCTTTTCCGGAGCGCTTGGCCCCATTAATTCACAGCTGGGTAACCTCAGCTATGTACTGTGTGCAATTGTCGGCGGTGCGCTTGCACTGAATCAGTTTGCCGGATTTACCATCGGTGCAATGGCAAGTTTTCTGACCTTTAATAAAAACTTCAATATGCCGATCAACCAGGTTTCCATGCAGTTTAACAGTGTGATTATGGCACTGGCAGGTGCAGAGCGTATTTTTGCACTGCTGGATGAACAGCCGGAAGTGGATGACGGTTATGTAACGCTGGTCAATGCCAGAGAAGAGAACGGACAGCTTACAGAAACCGGAGAGCACACAGGACACTGGGCATGGAAGCATTATCATAAGGCAACGGATACCACCGATTATAAGAAAATGGAAGGCGATGTTACATTCAATGACGTGGATTTCGGTTATACGGATGAAAAAATTGTACTTCATAACATAGTCATGCATGCACATCCGGGGCAGAAGATCGCACTGGTCGGCTCCACCGGCGCAGGCAAGACGACCATCACCAACCTGATCAACCGTTTCTATGATATTCAGGATGGTAAGATCCGTTATGACGACATCAATATCAATAAGATCTGCAAGGCGGATCTTAGAAGGTCACTTGGTATGGTACTGCAGGATACACATCTGTTTACCGGTACGGTAATGGAAAATATCCGTTACGGCAAGCTGGATGCAACGGATGAAGAGGTCATGGCAGCAGCAAAGCTTGCCAATGCGGACGGATTTGTCAGAAGGCTTCCGGAAGGGTATGAAACAAAGCTGACGGGGGATGGTGCCAATCTGTCACAGGGTCAGCGCCAGCTCCTTGCCATTGCAAGAGCAGCGATCGCTGATCCGCCGGTACTGATTCTGGATGAAGCCACGAGCTCCATCGATACCAGAACAGAGAAGATCGTACAGGATGGCATGGATAAGCTTATGGCAGGCAGAACGACCTTTGTTATTGCACACAGACTCTCTACCGTCCGTAACAGTGACTGCATCATTGTACTGGAACAGGGACGTATTGTGGAACAGGGTACACATGACGAACTGATTGCAAAGAAGCAGCGTTATTATCAGCTGTATACCGGAAACAAGGTGGAGACGGCATGAGCGGACTGATTTATCTGGATCATGCGGCAACAACAGCGTGTGATCCGAAGGTTGTACAGGCAATGCTACCGTGGTTTTCAGAAGCATACGGGAATCCAAGCACCATGTACAGCATCGGCGCAGCTGCGGCAAAAGCAGTGCGCCATGCCAGGGAGCAGATTGCACAGACACTTGGTGCCTGCCCTGAAGAAATCTTTTTTACCAGTGGCGGAACTGAGTCGGATAACTGGGCGCTTAAGGGGATTGCACAGAGCCTTGCGGCGAAAGGGCATCACCTGATTACGACGAAGATCGAACATCCGGCAGTGCTGGAATCATGTGCTTTTCTGGAAAAAAACGGATATGAAATCACGTATCTGGATGTGGACAGCAGGGGACAGATTTCACTTTCACAGCTGGAAGAAGCAATCCGTCCTGATACCATACTGATCTCTGTCATGTATGCCAATAATGAAATCGGTACGGTTGAGCCTGTCCGGCAGATAGCGGAAACAGCGCACAGACATGGGGTTCTGTTTCATACGGATGCAGTGCAGGCATATGGTCAGATTCCGATCAGTGCGGCAGAAGACGGAATCGACCTTCTGAGTGCAAGCGGACATAAGTTCTACGGACCAAAGGGAATCGGATTCCTGTATATTCGAAAAGGGATTGCAATGGAACGTTTCATGCATGGCGGGAGCCAGGAAAGGGGCAGACGCGCCGGAACGGAAAATGTTCCCGGCATTGTCGGTATCGGAATGGCGGCAGAACTTGCCGGAGCCTCTCTGGAAATCAGAATGCAGAAGGAAAGAAAATTGCAAAAATATCTGGCTGAGAATATAATGAGAGAAATAGCAGACGTTACGGTAAACGGACCGGAACCGGGAAGCGGGGAACGGCTTCCCGGAAATCTGAATCTGTGCTTTGCAGGTGTCAGGGCAGAGACCGCAATGATTATGCTGGATATGCAGGGAGTCTGTGCTTCTGCCGGTTCAGCGTGTACTTCCGGATCGCTTACGCCTTCGCACGTGCTGACGGCAATCGGCTGCAGTGCGGAAGATGCGCAGTGCTCACTCAGATTCAGTATCGGACAGGAAAATACACAGCAGGAAATGGACCGCGTCGTACAGGTGATAGGAAATGCAGCAGAGAAGATTCGGAACAGATAATGCTTCATGCAGAGGAGGCCGCATGCATGGATGAAGGAATGCTTCGAAATGAACTGGGATTCTGGGATCATGAGAAAATCGGTGTAGAACTTTATGAAGATGTGATCAAATTCCGCCCGATCGGAGAAAAAGCCATAGAAATACCTTATCGCAGTATTATTTCCTGCAAGCGGTATATTCGTGAGCTGTATATTACCAGCAGAGGAATGGTCAGCGGAATGTATGATACCCGCTATATTCCGATTGAATTCGAATCGAAGGAAACAGCAGATTATTATTATCATTTTGTTGTGAAAAGGGTTGAAGAGACTGCGCAGACAGAAGAAAGCGATGAAGAGGAAGAAGAGAGTCCTTCGGATAAGCCTGCGTTTTCCTTTGAAAGCTCCATGGGACTTTCGGAAGGATATCTGAATATATTTTCTGACAGAGCGGTTTACAGTTCTGAGGTACAGGAAAGAGATCTTGAAATCAGCTATATTAATGTGAGGGATGTGAAGAAGAGCTTTGGCTGTATACGGTTTGAGATGGAAAATCATGCGCACATGAACTTTCAGGTTCCAAACAGACTGTTTCAGCCTGTTCTGCAATATCTTCAGGGGCATGTGGAAAAAGCACATGTGCATGAACTGGAATAATTATTTTGCAACATTGAGTCTGTTGTCATATTGAATTTTATCTTCATGGGTGATGACCTGCCACGATTGTATGCGGTACAGGGCGTCACCCTTTTTCTGCGGATATACGGGAGTGAGAACGACATGAAGAGACTGAAGATCTGAAATGGAAAAATCTGCCGACAGTTGCAGCTTTTCAGCACGGCGCAGATAGTCAGAGCTGTCAGACGCGTCAGAAAGAACTGTCTGGAGTAAGGCGTCTGAAGCGGCAACGAAGGCTTCAGCCTTATTCACGGCATGATAGTAGTCTGTTGTATGAACCGCGAGCTTCTGACTCAGCCGCAGATCCGCCTTTGCATTCACGAAGGAAAGCGTTGCAAAAGAGATCAGGCAGAGTGTCATGAAGATCAGGAGAACAGAAGAAGTGCCTGTCGGCATGCTGTATTTCAATCCTTTTTTCATCAGTTTACATCTCCAGTGTAATGATCGATATCAATTGAATAAATCATGTTCTGACTGCCTCTGGGAACCTCAGTAGTCAGTGTATCTGTTTTACGGATGTCCAGAATGGTAACGGCTGCTTTAACTGCCTGTGCATCTGAGCCGGCGCCGGAGAAGAGGGAAGCGGCATTTTTCTGTGCTGCATTCAGCACAATTTCATAGGAGGCGGAATCCGCGGTTCCGGAGGTATTATCTGTCGGATGACTGATCAGCTGCCAGTCGGCATCCAGAAACAGCAGGAGGCTCCCGGATCTGGAGCTTTCTTCGGAAACGAGAACAGCAGTATCCGGGTACAGATCAGCCATCCGGTCAAGATCGCCATCACAGCCGATATAAGCTTCGGAGAGGTTCTGTGCCCACATGACTGCATGACTCAGATTTACAGAATTCTGTGCGGTGATATGTGCGCTGACGAAAAGGCGTACGCAGACTGCTCCGGTAATGGAAAAAAACAGGATCGAAATAATCAGTTCCATCAGAAAGAGTGATGTTTTTGAATTGGATTCACGGTTCATGAATGGCCTGCTCCTTCCTGCATATTTTCCCGGACGGACAGATAAAGAGAGAGTTTCTCCTTATCCGGTTCTTCCATGATAATCCGGTAAAGATGATCGTTGACCTTCAGAATATCAAAACTCTTAAGGGGTGTGATTTTCCGACCTGACTGCGGAGACAGCTGCAGGTCGGTGCGGGCCAGAAGTTCAGTCAGATTTCCGTTATATTCATACAGATAGGTGGTATAGGAGATACCGTCATTTTCCTGCGTGATCAGAAGCGCCGGGATATTTTCAATGCTGCCGGTGGAGAGGCTTCCGGAAGAATCCGCCTGGCGTATTTTTTCTGTGATATAGGCAAAAGAAGTCCTTGTTTCATAATTGGCTTCCATCTGATCCACATTGCGGCGATAAACGCTGGCCCCAAGGGCGATCAGCATCAGTGTCGAAAATGCGAACAGAAACAGAAGCGCAGTGACGAACAGAAAATCAATGATATGGCGATGCTCTTTCTTAAAATTCATCTCAGCTCCCGGGAATTTAGTCAGCGTGCTTCAGGATCTTTCAGATTCAGTACAGTAACATCCGGATACAGATTGGATCCGATTGGCTGATAATCCACATAAAAAGTGTCAGTATCATAGGTAAGACCATAATGCTCTTTCAGATAGGCAAGGCTTGGCGGATAGATGCCTTCTACGGCATAGCACTGGGCAATATCGCGCTGCAGTGCATTTTCCAGACTGGTCTGCTGACGCTGCATGGTATCCTGTCCGAAGCTGCCAAGAGCATACAGAAACAGACATGCCAGCAGTACGCAGAAGATGCCGTACAGGATGCCCTGAGATTTTCGGAGACTGTGATGCGGATACCTGGAAAAACGATCATTCATGGCATTAACCTATATTCGACATGATTCCCATCAGCGGAAGGATAACGGAGAGAAGGATCATGCCGACAATCAGAGACAGAATGATGACCAGCGTAGGTTCCAGAATGGAGATGACGGAATAGATACGACGGTCGGTTTCTTTATCATAATGGTCGGCGATCTGTTTCAGTACAGCATCCATGGAGCCGGATCTGAATCCGACCAGAACCATACGGGAATACAGCTGATTGAAGATACCGGCTTTTTCCAGTGCTTCGGGAAAGCCATCGCCGTTCA
The DNA here is from genome assembly GCA_022486625.1 of Butyrivibrio sp. GTDB lineage: Bacteria > Bacillota > Clostridia > Lachnospirales > Lachnospiraceae > Butyrivibrio. The sequence continues at coordinate 211,723 of JAKVKH010000001.1, forward strand.
TGATCAGATTTTTGCAGACGTCAATTTTATCTGCGACGGTTTTGTTTTCCACAAGTTTTTTAACCAGATCAAGGCTCTGGAAGGTATCCATGCCGCTGGCGATTGTAAGTGCCATGCCACTGGCAAATCTGCCGGCAGCCATTTCTTCGTACAGGGATCTGGTAGGTCCGAACTTACCCGCAAAAGATAAAAATACGCGATGCCCGTGTTCTGTTTTGGTAAAGAACAGGAAAAGCAGAACCAGAAAGCCGAGGATCAGAATCAGAACAAAAGATCCCTCATTCAGATGTGTGCCAAGATTCAGGAGTGTCTGGGAGAAGGCATTCATCCCGGTACCAAGTTGGGCAAATACCTGAGAAAAGATGGGGAGTACTCTGGTAATCAGGATCAGAATGACAATGAACATCATGGCAATCATGACCAGCGGATAACTGACCGCACTTTGGAGACTGTCACGGATATTGTCTTCACGTTCATAATAATCCCCGAGTGCATCCAGAACATTATCAAGAGTTCCGGATTCTTCCCCGATGGTAATCATATGTACAACGTAGGAGGGAAATACATCGGATATCCGTATGGCAATATGGAATTTTTCTCCGCTCTGCAGAATACTGCGGATGCTTTCAAGGATGATGCGTCCGTTTTTATCCGAGGTATCCAGAAGCAGGATGTCAATTCCTTCTGCCGGGGCAATCCCGGATTTGATCAGCATGGACATCTGTCTGCAGAATACGGATATTTCATGGTTTGACAGCATTTTCTGTTTCATGAAACTGGTCTCCTTTTATCAGTATATGTATTTCAGCCTGTAGTTGGAACTGTCGCTGATGAATGATTTCAATTCTTTTTCGCTGGTTGTGGATGCAAAGGTAGGATCCATCAGTGACCAGTTCTTACCATCAAATTTGATAATGCCGTTGACCCAGCCGATGTCCTTGATATAGGTGCTGATCCAGGCATGGTAGGCAGTGCCGGCATAACCGACCTCCATCCGGGTCGGGATCTGCTGGGAACGGAGCATGGCAGTCATAAGAGAAGCGTAATCAAGGCAGATTCCGGTTTTGGTAGACAGGACTTCATCCACATTCGGGATATAGCCGCTTTGCACGGTATCTGCTTCGTGATAATCATAGGTGATGTTGGAAATAATATAATCGTAAACGGCAGTAACCACGTCAAGATCTGTTTCTGCGGATGCGGCAAGTTCAGAAGCTTTTGCAACGGCGGCAGAAGAGGAACTGAACGAGACATACTGATTCGGATACAGGAACGGCAGAAACTGATTCGAAAGGGTAACATCGATTGCCTGTGAAAATGCGGTGGAATACTGATTGGAAGAAATGTTTTCATAGACGTTGATCAGATACTGTCCATCGCCGGCAGAGAGCGGAAATACTTCATCTGTACCGCCACCTGTTTTCAGGTCATAGGTGTAGGTCACCTGATCGCTGCCGGTAATCTGCAGTTTGACCTTTGCATTCGGTCCGGTGTATCGCACGACAATATATCCGTCGGATGCATTGGATGCATCAATGACGGTTACTTCATTCTGATAGACGACGCTGCCGGGCGCAGTGGGAGTCAGGCAGACAGGGGTATTGTCCCTGGTTCCGTGAGCAGCAGAAGAAGGAACTGCAGTATCGGAAATCCGGCTGACTGCATTCGATGAGGAAACGCTGCTGCAGCTGCACAGAATGCAGCTGATCAGGACGAATGTCAATGCGGTGCATGAAATTGAAAAAAGTTTTTTGGATGTTTTCATGTCTGTCAGCCCGTTTTATTTGTCAGGAGTCAGAAGAAGATGCAGAATCTGACCGTTTGTGTTATATACGTAAATATTTGTCTCTTCCGGCGGATCCGGATAGGGGAGAATGAGTGCACCGTCGTCTGAAATACCGAGCGCGGACAGTCTGTGTCCGGATGCGGTTTCCATATAGGTTCGTTTCAGATCAATGTGTTTATCGGATAATGTCAGATAAAGTTCACTGTTTTGCAGCAGGCTTGATTCCAGCATGAAAGAAGACTGGACTTCCGATACGGTCTCCAGAGGAAGGACAGGAGGCAGAAACGCAAGCGGGCTCAGCAGCGCCAGTACCAGAACGCAGACGGCAAGGGTAATTGCATGAATGTATGGTGCCTTTGATATTCTGCGCCGCAGCATAAGCTGATCAATTGGCAGGGTACAGGGCGTTTTGTTGCAGGCGGCAAATACATTCTGAAGCGTTTTGTCTGCCAGATTCATATCCATTTTGTAATGCGTTTTTTTATGAAATAAATTCATTTATATACCTTCTGATCTTTATGATCACTCAAGCGTTCAGCAGCTGCTTCAGATGTATCTGTGCACTGGAAAGATATCTTTTTACACTGCTTAAGGATATGGTCATGGCATCTGCAATGCTTTGCAGCTTCATACTGTTAAAATAATGCATAATGATAATCTGCTGTTCATTGAATGGCAGACTTTCAATGGCACTTTTGAGAATTTCGGAATCAGCTTTACGGAATGCAGCGGTATCAGGGCGCATATCATCGTGGTCATCCTGCAGGAAATCAAAAACCTCGTTGCCTACGGATTCATACTGATCATTATTTTTTTTGGAACTGATGTCATAGCAGATGTGGAAGCAGATCTGATTCAGCCAGGCAATGAACAGTGTTGGGTCATTCAGCTTATGAATATTCTGCAGTGCTGAAATATAAATCTCCTGAACTGCATCCTGTGCAAGGTACGGATCTCTCAGGTAATGATGACAGTAGTTGTATACCTTGTCGCAGGTAAGTGCATACAGCTCTGCAAAAGCATTGCTGTCATCGTTCCAGCAGGCCATGACCAGTTTCGCAATATATGCGTAATCTGGACTGTTATTCATATAAGTTCAAGGCTTCCTTCATGGAATTTGGCGTAGGTTCTGGTAATAAATTCAAAAAATTTCTCTGCATGGATCTGGTCATTTAACAGACAGGCATAGCTGACATGAATGGGGGTTTCCGGATTGAGCACATTGTGATTGCGGATACGGATGGTAAAAGCATCCAGAAAATCCTGAATTTTCTGGTTATTGCACTGATCAATAATCAGCAGAAACTCATTTCCGCTGTTGCGACCGACAAAACCGTAATCAGCGCCGACCGATTCCAGTATGGTGCAGAAATCGGTAATCAGGAGATCGCCTGCTTCGTGAGTCCTGGTTTCATTGATTATGCGGAGATTGCTGATGGACATCAGAATACAGCCCATATGAGCAACCTTCTCCGGGGTATTGAACTGACCGAAAATCAGGTCACAGCTGTATCTGTTGGGAATGCCGGTAAGTTTATCCAGATATGCCAGACGGTTCAGGTCGTGATCAGCCTGTGCCAGCGTCTTTAACTTTGTCAGATCCAGAAGGGTATGGGTAAATTCAAGGATAAAGGAAATCCACAGCATCGCACACAGGAATGTGAGTCGTGAATCGGAGTATACATAATTGCGAAGATCACGGTTTAAGTACAGAACCAGAAAGCAGGTCAGGAAAAGTGCAATGGTGATATACAGCAGTATCAGTTTATAGGTACGGATTTTTTTGAAAAGACTGTTTTTGGATTTCATGACAATCCCCTTTCTGTCATGGCAGTTATTGGTGACTGCTGAGATATACGTCCTTATTTTACTATATTTTGCACATTATGAAAACAAATTATGATCCGGCTGAACCTTTTTCATGATTTTTGCAGTCTTTACAGATAAAATAACAGATTTTTTAATTTGATGGAGTCATGAGATGAATGAAAAATATACACTGACAACAATACAGGACGAAGCAGTTCCGCTTGCGTCTGCACCGGCCGGTGGCAGTTCCCTGCAGATATCACTTCTGATGATGGGGGTGATTGCAGTACTGGTTGTAATTTCCGTGATCATACTGTATCGTTATCTGGAACAGTGCAGAGAGCTGAGAATGCGTCTTACGGAGCTGGATGAGGAACTGCTGACCGGTGCGGGCAGAAGGTACAGATACAGCAGAAAATGGCTTTCTGATGCTTTGAATGAAAAAGAAGCACGGATGGGCGGAGCGGCATTTGCAGAAAGCCGGGCATGGAAACGGGGACTGGCAGCAAGACGAGTTTCCGCACAGGAACAGAAAATATAAAGGGTCTGGTACAGATATGGCAGAAAAGGTAGTGGTAGGCATGTCCGGCGGGGTGGATTCTTCCGTCGCGGCGTGGCTTTTGAAGGAACAGGGATATGATGTGATCGGCGTGACCATGCAGATCTGGCAGCCGGAGAATCCGGAAGAAACGGCAAGGTCGAACGGATGCTGCGGACTTTCTGCGGTGGATGATGCGAGAAGAGTTGCGGAGCGGATCGGAATTCCCTATTATGTAATGAATTTCAGGCAGGAATTTCAGAAAAATGTCATTGATTATTTTACAGAAGAATATCTGAAGGGGCGCACACCGAATCCGTGCATTGCCTGCAACAGATATGTCAAGTGGGAGTCACTTCTGCAGCGCAGTCTGGAAATCGGGGCAGACTATATTGCTACCGGGCATTATGCCAGAATTGATCAGCTTGCAAACGGAAGGTATGCAATCCGCAGTTCCGTTACGGCAGCGAAGGATCAGACCTATGCACTGTACAATCTGACGCAGGAGCAGCTTCGGCACACGCTTATGCCAATCGGTGAATATGAGAAGACAAAAGTACGTGAAATAGCGGAGCAGGCAGGACTTCCGGTGGCACACAAGCCGGATTCACAGGAAATCTGTTTTATTAATGATAATGACTATGCAGGATTTATTGACAGAGAGGCAAAGGGCAGAGTGCCAAAGCCGGGATATTTTGTCACAAAGGATGGGAAAGTGCTTGGCAGGCATGAGGGTATTACACATTATACTGTCGGGCAGAGAAAAGGTCTGAATCTGGCCATGGGACATCCTGTGTTTGTGACACAGATCCGTCCGGAAACGGACGAAGTGGTAATTGGAGAAAACGAAGATGTATTTGGAATGCAGCTGGACTGTAACCGGCTGAACTTCATGTCAGTTTCGGATATTACAGCCAGAACACATGTAATTGCCAAGATCCGTTATTCACATAAGGGTGCACCGGCGGTGATCGAAAAAACCGGTCCGGACAGCATCCATGTGACATTTGAAGAACCTGTGCGTGCCATCACACCGGGACAGGCAGTGGTATTTTATGATGGAGAGGATATTCTGGGCGGAGGAACGATCTGCTGAGAACATTTTGTGGTAAAGAATAACGCCGGTGTTTCACAGAGTGTGAAATACCGGCGTTCTGTTTTCGAAGGTGCAGTATCTGGTGAAACCGCAGGAAAGCGCAATTTCCCTGGCGCTGTCAAATCCGCGGGCAATATTTTCAGGACTGTGTGCATCTGATCCGAAGGTGAGGATGCGGCCGCCGATTTCATAATAGCGCTTCAGGATGTCCGTGCAGGGATTGGGTTCGGCAAGACCGCTGTACAGTGCCTTGGTATTCAGATCAAGTCCCTTTCCTCCGGCAACGATCCGGTGCAGAATTTCATCCACCAGGTCAAAATAGGGGGTAACTGAGAAGGGAGCAGCGTCTTTTGGAAGATAGCGTACAATGTAATCAAGATGTCCATATACATCGTAGTCATGGAAGGTAATGACATTTTCCAGCGTGCATTCAAAAAATTCGCGGATGGCGGACTCCGTGCTGCGTCCTTTATAATAATCCGGGTAATACGGGTCTTTGCCGTTGCATACATGAGTGGACGCTATGACAAATTCAAACGGATAGGTTCTGATATAACGGCTGTTGCGGTCGGCGATCTGCGGCTGAAGTCCCAGCTCAATCCCGAAGTGCAGGCCGATCCGGCCATCAAAAGCACTGCGGCATGTCTGGAAATCCTTCATATAACTGTCAGTATCCAGATGAAAGGTGCCGGGGGCAAGATGAGAACCATAGGGATAATTCATATCCATATGCTCGGTAAAACACATCTGATCAAGGCCGAGGGAGATTGCCCGCGTAATCATATCGCGCACGGGGGCTTCTGAATCGCCGGAATGACAGGAGTGTAAATGATAATCTGCTGGTATTGACATGGGTAGCCTTTCTGTTTCTTCATATTTTCTTCTGTATGTTTTCAGTACTTAATGCACTTATCTTAACATACTTTTAAGAAAATCGAATTCAATTTGAAGAATGTTCTTGAATTTTGCAGAGAAGTTCGCTAGAATAGGAATTGCTGATAATTTTTTGTCAATCATGATAAAGTAACAGCAACCTATTATATTCTTAAAATCATTTTAGGAGGAACTTAAAATGGCAGTAAAAGTAGCAATCAATGGTTTTGGTCGTATCGGTCGTCTTGCCTTCAGACAGATGTTCGGACATGAAGGTTCTGAAATTGTTGCAATCAACGATTTAACAGATCCCAAGATGCTCGCTCATCTTCTGAAGTATGATTCTTCACAGGGCAGATATGAATTCGCTGATACAGTAGTAGCAGGCGAGGATTCTATCACAGTTAATGGCAAGACAATCAAGATTTACAAAGAAGCAGATGCACACAATCTTCCTTGGGGCAAGCTTGGTGTAGATGTAGTTCTTGAATGCACAGGTTTCTATACATCCAAGGCTAAAGCACAGGCTCATATCGATGCCGGTGCTAAGAAGGTTGTTATTTCCGCTCCTGCTGGAAATGATCTTCCTACAATCGTATACAACGTTAACCACGAGACACTGACAGCAAATGATAACATCATTTCTGCAGCATCCTGCACAACAAACTGCCTTGCACCTATGGCTAAGGCTCTTAACGACTTCGCTCCGATCCAGTCCGGTATCATGGCTACAATCCATGCATACACAGGTGACCAGATGGTTCTTGATGGCCCTCACAGAAAAGGTGATCTCAGAAGGGCAAGAGCAGCAGCTGTTAATATCACACCTAACTCAACAGGCGCAGCTAAGGCAATCGGTCTTGTTATTCCTGAACTGAACGGCAAACTCATCGGCGCAGCTCAGCGTGTACCGGTTCCGACCGGCTCTACAACACTCCTGTTCGCAGTTGTTAAGTCTTCCAAGGAAGTTACAAAGGAGACAATCAATGCAGCAATGAAGGCAGCTTCTGATCCGGAGACATTCGGATACAATACAGACGAGATCGTTTCTTCTGATATCGTTGGTATGAGATTCGGTTCTCTGTTCGATGCTACACAGACAATGGTTAACAAGATCCAGGACGATCTGTATGAAGTACAGGTTGTTTCATGGTATGATAACGAGAATTCTTACACATCTCAGATGGTAAGAACAATCAAGTACTTCGAGAAATTCGTAAAGTAATTCTGACGGATCATCGGGTATTTATGCTCAGATCTCAGAGGGGTCCGGCCAATTGGGCCGAACCCCTTTTTAAGCGGGAAAAGCTTAATTTTGAAACTAATAATGTAATGGAGGCAAAAAAATGGGTCTGAATAAGAAGTCAGTTGATGACATCAATGTAAAGGGAAAACGTGTTCTGTGCAGATGCGATTTCAATGTACCGCTGAAGGAAGGCAAGATTACAGATGAAAACCGTCTGGTTGCAGCTCTTCCGACAATCAAGAAACTGGTTGCTGACGGCGGAAGAGTTATTCTCTGCTCTCATCTTGGCAAGCCGAAGGGAGTTCCGGTTCCGGAACTGTCACTTGCACCTGTTGCAAAGAGAATGACAGAACTGCTGGGTCAGGAAGTGAAATTCGTTCCGGAAGATACAGTTGTCGGACCTAAGGTCAGAGAAGCTGTAGCTGCAATGAAAGACGGAGATATCATTCTTCTTGAGAATACCCGTTACAGAGCAGAAGAGACCAAGAACGGAGAAGCTTTCTCCAAGGATCTTGCTTCCATCTGTGATGTATTTGTAAATGATGCATTCGGAACAGCACACAGAGCACACTGCTCAAACGTAGGTGTTGCACAGCTTGCAGATACAGCTGTTGTAGGTTATCTGATGCAGAAGGAGATCAACTTCCTGGGCAATGCAGTTGAGAACCCGGTAAGACCTTTCGTAGCAATCCTCGGTGGCGCCAAGGTTGCTGATAAGCTGAATGTAATCTCCAACCTGCTTGAGAAGTGCGATACACTGATCATTGGCGGCGGAATGGCTTATACCTTCTTAAAGGCAAAGGGCTATGAAATCGGTACATCTCTTCTGGATGACACCAAGGTTGATTACTGCAAAGAAATGATGGAAAAAGCTGATAAACTTGGCAAGAAGCTGCTTCTTCCTGTAGATACGGTTGTTACAGAGAGCTTCCCTGATCCGATCGATGCAAAGATTGCTACAGAGATTGTAGATGCGGATAAGATTCCGGCAGATCGTATGGGTATGGATATCGGACCTAAGACACGAGCTCTTTATGCAGATGCTGTAAAGTCTGCCAAGACAGTTGTATGGAACGGACCGATGGGCGTATTCGAGAATCCGATTCTGGCAGAAGGAACCAAGGCTGTTGCCAAGGCACTTGCTGATACAGATGCTACAACAATCATCGGTGGTGGTGACAGCGCAGCAGCTGTAAACCAGCTTGGCTTCGGTGATAAGATGTCTCACATTTCCACAGGCGGCGGTGCTTCCCTTGAATTCCTTGAAGGCAAGGAACTTCCGGGTGTTGCAGCGGCAAATGACAAGAACTGAAAAATCCAAAAAATATTTTCAGTACGGGGCTGCTGAAGAAGCAGCCTCGTAAACTGATTAAAAGTGAGGAAATAAAAATGGCACGTAAGAAAATTATTGCCGGCAACTGGAAGATGAATATGACTCCTTCAGAAGCGGTTGAACTGATTAATACTTTGAAGCCTCTTGTAAAAACAGAGGAAGCTGATGTTGTATTCTGTGTTCCTGCGATTGACATCATTCCTGCCGTAGAGGCAGCTAAGGGCTCTAACATCCAGATCGGTGCCGAGAACCTTTATTTTGAGGAAAAGGGAGCTTTCACAGGAGAAATTTCTCCTGCAATGCTGACAGACGCAGGCGTTAAGTTTGTAGTCATCGGACATTCTGAAAGAAGACAGTATTTTGCTGAGACAAATGAAACAGTAAACAAGAAGGTTCTGAAAGCATTTGAACACGGCATTACTCCTATCGTATGCTGTGGTGAATCTCTTGAACAGCGTGAACAGGGCATTACAATCGACTGGATCCGTCAGCAGATCAAGATCGCATTCCTGAACGTAACTGCAGACCAGGCGAAAACAGCAGTTATTGCTTATGAACCGATCTGGGCAATCGGAACAGGTAAGACAGCAACATCTGACCAGGCTGAGGAAGTCTGCGGAGCAATCCGTAAGTGCATCGGTGAGATCTATGATGAAGCAACAGCAGCTGCAATCCGTATTCAGTACGGCGGATCTGTAAATGCCAAGACAGCGCCGGAACTTTTCACAAAGCCTGATATCGATGGCGGCCTTGTAGGCGGTGCATCTCTGAAACCGGAATTCGGACAGATCGTTAACTGGCATTGAAAGGTTTTTTGAATAAAATTAAGGGTACATGAGTTGATGAGAGGAATCTTTGAGTCTGAGGACCTGGAGATTCCTTTCTGTATGAATAAGCAGATTCTGAAGGCAGTGTATGTTTATTCATGCAGAAAAGAAAGAGCAGTGAGGCGGCAGATGAAAGTATTGATTTGCAGTGATACACATGGAAAACAGGATCTGATGAAACAGGTCATTGAGCGGGAAGAACCGTTTGAAGTCCTGGTGCATGCAGGCGATATGGAAGATCAGGTGATCTGCGTGCTCGGTTATACCGATTATCAGGTTCGCATCGTGGCGGGAAACTGCGATTATGGACTGGGATATTCCCGTGAACAGCTGTTTGATCTGGGAAAGTTTCATACACTTCTGCTGCATGGCAATTTGTGCGGAGGAATGCCCTGTAATCCGACACATGATCTGAATCCGCTCTGTGAGTATGCAAAACGCAAAGGCGCAGACATTCTGATATATGGGCATACGCATGTGCCGAAGGTAGTAAGAAGAGATCATCTGCTGGTAATCAATCCCGGCAGTCTTTCACTGCCAAGGCAGGAGAATCGTGAACCAAGCTATGCCGTGCTGAATATTGACGGTGACGATATCAGCTGCGAGATCAGATATCCGCTTATGAAACAGGAGTAAAGGATGATGCAGGAGAAGACGCAGGAGCTGCTGCAATGGTATGAGCAGAACCGGAGAATACTTCCGTGGAGATCGGATCCATCGCCGTATCATGTCTGGCTGTCGGAAATCATGCTGCAGCAGACACGCGTGGAAGCTGTGAAGTCATATTATGAGCGGTTCCTGAAGGAAATTCCGGATGTGGAAACACTTGCTGCAGCGGAAGAAGAACATCTTCTGAAGCTATGGGAAGGTCTTGGCTACTATTCCAGAATCAGAAATATGCATAAAGCGGCAGAGCAAGTAATGAAGGAGTATGGCGGCAGGATACCGGATACATTTGAAGAACTCAGAAAACTGCCGGGAATCGGAAGTTATACGGCCGGGGCAATTGCTTCAATCGCCTATGGGAAAAGGGAACCGGCAGTTGATGGAAACGTGCTGCGGGTGTGGACAAGATCGGAAGCAGATCCGCGGGATATATCAGAAGAAGCAACGAAGAAGGCAGTCCATCAGGAAATGTACGGATATCTTCCGGAAGCGGCAGAGTGCGGGGCGTATAATCAGGCACTGATGGATCTGGGGGCGATGGTATGCATCCCGCATGGAGAGCCGCAGTGCGGGGCGTGCCCATGGCAGGAGCGCTGCAGGGCACATCTTGACGGGACAGAAACCGAGTATCCGGTAAAAAAAGTCAGGAAAGCCCGCAGAATAGAACAGCGGACAATACTGGTTCTGCAGGATCAGAAATGTACTGTGATTCACAGAAGACCCATGCATGGACTTCTGGCGGGAATGTATGAATATCCGAATCTGGAGGGCAGCCTTTCGGAAGAAGATGTGCGAACATGGCTTAGAAAAGCCGGCGTACAGGCGATCCGGATTATGCCGATGCCGTCTGCCAAACATATATTCACGCACCTGGAATGGCATATGCGAGGGTATCTGATACAGGTAGATGAACTGTCAGAGTTTCATCCGGAAACGATGGATGCAATTCTTGCAGGTTCGCAGCAGGTAGAGGAAAAATATCCGATGCCGGGAGCGTTTCATGTATACAGAGATTATGTCAGAAACATGTCGGGACAATAGCACAGAGGAGTTTATTATGAAAACAGATAATATTATTCTGATCGGGATGCCTGCATCAGGGAAAAGTACGGTAGGTGTGATTCTGGCGAAGATTATCGGTTACCGCTTTCTGGATTCGGATCTTCTTATTCAGGAGCAGGAAGGGAAAAAACTTCACCAGATTATTTCAGAAAAAGGAATTGATGGATTTCTGGATGTGGAAGAACGTGTCAACGCCGGAATTGCAGCGGAACATACAGTAATTTCCACAGGGGGAAGTGTAGTCTATGGCAGCCTGGCCATGGAGCATTTTAAACAAATCGGTACAGTAGTATATCTGCAGGTCGGATACGAAGAACTGATGCACAGATTGCATGATATTCAGCAGAGAGGCGTTGTGGTCAGACAGGGGCAGACCATGCAGGATCTGTACCGGGAGAGAACTGCACTGTATGAGAAATATGCGGATGTCACGATTCGTGAAGAAAATGCAACGCCGGAGCAGGTAATTGCAGAAATTATCGGTACATTGAATATCTGAGTGTGATTGACAGGGGTATCCTGCACGTGTAAAATACATAACAGATGCTATTGATATGACGGGAATCAGAAAGGCTTGGGAGACAATGTCCAGAAAAGCAACCATTACACAAAAGGAAATTGTAAACGCAGCATTTAAGATTACGAGAAAGGAAGGCTTTGAACAGATCACCTCGCGCAGGCTTGCGGCGGCGGCAGGGTGTTCCACACAGCCTATTTTTCGAATTTATGATAACATGGATGCACTGAAAAAAGATGTTTATATAAAGGCAGCGGGTTATTATGAAGACTATTATAAGGATTATGCAAAGACACATGAAATTCCCTTTGTGGATCTGGGGATGGCCTACATTAATTTCGCAAAGAGATATCCGCATCTGTTCAGATTGCTGTTTCTGTCAGAACATGGGAAAGACACAAAAAGTATGTATGATCTGATCAATGGAAGTGAGGATAATGCAGTAGCAGAAGTAAAACGTGCTGCAGAGCAGGGAGCACTGAATCCGGATCAGCTGTTTATGAAGATGTGGATTTATATTCACGGAGCCGGCTGTATGGCGGTTACCGGAGATTATGACCTTGATGACAACGACACTGTGGCAATGCTGGAATCTGCATATGCCTCGTTTGCACAGACGGCCGGATAAAAAAGTTCTGACGGAGGCGCAGACAGGTGGATATCATTACAAGGATCAGCGAAGCTTATCCGCATATGAGCAAGGGCAGAAAGAAGATTGCGGATTATGTGACAGATCATGCACAGCAGGCAGTGTTCATGACGGCGGCAAAGCTGGGAGCAACAACCGGCAACAGTGAATCAACGGTCGTTCGTTTTGCCATATTTCTGGGATATGAAGGATATCCGGAGTTTCAGCATGCACTGGAACTTCTGGTACAGGATAAGATGGACAGCGTAGGCAGAACATTTGAACATTTTGACGGAAGCGATGAAGAAGGGCTGCTTCAGGAGGTGCTTACTTCAGATGCGGACAGAATCAGAAATACAATAACCCGTATGGATCCGGCGGCATTTGCATCTGCCGTGGATATTATCCTGCAGGCAAAGCATCTGTATATTGTCGGGATTCGCAGCTGTGAACCACTGGCGAGTTTCCTGCATTTTTATCTGAATATGGTAAGAGGAGATAACATTCTGGTCGGAACGACGAGTACCAGTGAGATGTTTGAACAGATGATCCGGATCGGCGCAGAGGATGCGGTTATCGGAATCAGCTTTCCGAGATATTCCATGAGAACACTCAAATGCATGGAATTTGCAAATGACAGAAATGCAAAGGTGATTGCCATTACCGATTCTGTACATTCGCCTATGAATCTTTATTCTTCCTGTAATCTCTTTGCACAAAGTGACAGCATATCCATTGTGGATTCTCTTGTGGCACCATTAAGTGTCATCAATGCACTTATTGTTGCCATCTGCCTCAGGTGTCCGGATGAAGTCAGAAAAGATTTGAAGACACTTGAAAATACCTGGAATAATTATCAGGTTTACCTGAATGACGAAATTAATTTTATTGGAGAGGAGCCGGTACTGACGGCAAAGAAATCCTGATTTATGAGAAAAATAGCAGTAATCGGATGCGGAGCAGCCGGGATGATGGCAGCAATTTCCGCTGCAGAATGCGGCGCATCTGTAACGATATATGAAAAAAATGAAAAACCGGGGAAAAAGCTTTTTATCACAGGGAAGGGAAGATGTAATGTGACCAATACCTGTGAAACGGATGCTTTTTTCAGTAATGTGTGTCATAATGCAAAATTTCTGTACAGTGCAGTTTACGGATACGATCATGATGCAGTACAGGATTTTTTTGAACAGAATGGCTGTCTGCTTAAGGAAGAACGCGGCGGACGGGTTTTCCCGGACTCAGATCATTCTTCTGATATTATCCGTACACTTGTGAACGTACTTCAGAAAGATCATGTACAGATCTGCTATGGTGCGCAGGTAACGGAAATAGGCAGAAAAGACGGTGCGGTATGTTCCATTACGGTGAATCATAAGCAGCAGATTCCGGTGGACGCAGTTATTGTATGTACCGGTGGCCTGTCCTATGAAAGTACGGGTTCAACGGGAGACGGGTATCTTTTTGCAGAGGCTGCAGGACATACCGTGACAGAAAAGAGTCCGTCCCTTGTGCCGTTTACTGTAAGTGAACCATGGTGCAGCAGTCTGCAGGGATTGTCACTGAAAAATGTCAGCATCAGAATGGAACGGCAGGGAGAAAAAGGCGGAAAAAAGAAGAAACCGGTATATGAAGGATTTGGTGAGATGCTCTTTACGCATTTTGGCGTCAGCGGACCGCTGATTCTGACGGCCAGTACCTGTTACAGGGCGGGAGAGAAGATGCTGCTGCATCTGGATCTGAAGCCTGCATTGTCTGTGGAACAGCTGGATAAAAGAGTACTACGTGATTTTGAGGAAGGACTGAATAAGAACTTCGGGAATATTCTGGGCGGTCTGTATCCGTCAAAACTGATCCCGGTCATGACGGAGCTATCAGGGATTGACCCTGAGAAAAAAGTAAATGACATTACAAAGCAGGAGCGTCAGAAACTTGTGGAACTGACCAAGGATCTGACGATGACCGTTACGGGTACCAGAGGCTATAATGAGGCCATCATTACCAGAGGCGGTGTAAATGTCAGAGAAATTAATGCGTCGACCATGGAATCCAGACTGTGCAGAGGACTTTTCTTTGCAGGGGAAGTCATGGATGTGGATGCGGTAACCGGTGGTTATAATCTTCAGATTGCATGGTCAACAGGACATCTTGCGGGTGTGTGTGCCGCGCAGGAAGAAACAGTCTGAAGAAAACAGGAATCAGAAGGGGAAAAGAACAGATGAGTCATAATATAGCGATTGACGGACCTGCCGGAGCAGGAAAGAGTACCATTGCAAAAATTGTAGCAAAAACACTTTCGTTTATTTATGTGGATACCGGTGCCATGTACAGGGCAATGGCACTGTACATGCTCAGAAAGAAAGTTCGGCCGAATCATGAGGACGAGGTCAGTACGGCCTGCAGGGATGTGGACATTACGATCCGCCATGAAAACGGAGAACAGGTAGTTCTTCTCAACGGAGAGAACGTAAACGGACTGATCCGTACGGAAGAAGTGGGTAACATGGCATCTGCCATCAGTGTAAACGCTGATGTCCGTACCAAACTGGTGGAGCTGCAGCAGGCACTTGCAGCAACGGCAGATGTTGTGATGGACGGAAGAGACATCGGTACGGTTGTACTGCCGAAGGCACAGCTGAAAATCTATCTGACCGCCAGCACGCATGTCAGAGCACTCCGCAGATATCAGGAACTGACACAGCGCGGGGAAAACTGCGAGATAGAGGCAATTGAACGGGATATTGCAGAACGTGACGAGAGAGACATGCATCGTGAGATATCACCGCTCAGACAGGCAGAAGATGCACATCTGGTAGATTCTTCGGAGCTGACAATTGATGAAGTGGCACAGCAGATCATCCGGCTGTACCGGGAAAATGCATGAGGCGGAAAAATGGCCGAAATCAAAATTATACTGGCTGAAAATGCCGGGTTCTGCTTTGGCGTTACCAAGGCAGTGGAAAAAGTATATGAGCTGGCGAAAAACAGAAATAATATTTATACATACGGACCGATTATTCATAACGAAAGTGTGGTTGCCGATCTTGAACGTAAAAACGTCAAGGTTGTAAATACGCCGGACGAACTTTCCAAAATAGAAAACGGAACAGTTGTAATTCGTTCGCATGGAGTGTCCAGAAGTATTTATGAGCAGATCAATGCACAGGGACTTGAGTGTGTGGATGCTACATGTCCATTTGTAAAGAGAATTCACACAATTGTGGATGAGGAAAGTGCAAAAGGCAGAACCATTGTGGTGATCGGGAATCCGACACATCCGGAAGTCGAAGGAATTGTCGGCTGGACCAATGGCCCGGTATATGTGGTGGAAACACCCGAAGAAGCCGAAAAATTCAGCGTTCCGAAGGACACGCAGATCTGTCTTGTATCTCAGACCACGTATAATTATAATAAATTTAAAGATACAGTTGAAATATTTAAGCAAAAAGGGTACAATATTAATATTGTGAATACTATATGTAGCGCAACGGAAGAAAGACAGACGGAAGCTGACAGAATTTCCGGCCAGGTAGACGCGATGATAGTAATCGGAGGGGCACACAGTTCCAACACGAGGAAACTGTATGAGATATGCAGTAAGAAATGTGCATATACATACTTTGTCCAGAAGGCGGATGATTTGCCCGGTGATTTTCCGGATGGCGTAAAGACAGTCGGGATAACCGCAGGGGCATCAACCCCAAAGAATATAATCGAGGAGGTTCAGACGTATGTCAGAACAAGATCAGACATTTGAACAAATGCTTAACGAATCATTTAAGACAATCCACACAGGGGAGGTCGTTGAAGGTACTGTTATCGATGTTAAACCCGATGAGATTATCTTAAATATCGGATATAAAGCCGATGGTATTCTTACCAAGAGCGAATACAGTAACGACAACAGTGTTGATCTCGCCGCAACAATCCATGTTGGTGACAAGATGGATGTCAAGGTACTTAAAACCAATGATGCAGATGGACAGGTAATTCTTTCTTACAAGAGACTGGCACTTGACCGTGGCAACAAGAGAATTGAAGATGCATTCAACAACAAGGAAGTTCTTAAGGCCAAGGTTGTACAGGTACTTGAAGGCGGACTTGTAGTCGTTGTGGATGAAGTCAGAATTTTCATTCCGGCCAGCCTTGTATCAGATACTTATGAGAAGGATCTGACAAAGTATGACGGACAGGAAATTGAGTTTGTTGTAACAGAGTATAATCCGAAGAGAAGAAGATATATCGGAAACAGAAGAATTCTGGTGTCTGCAGAAAAGGCAGAAAAGGCAAAGGAACTGTTTGAGACAATTCATGCAGGAGATGTTGTAGAAGGAACAGTCAAGAACGTAACAGATTTCGGTGCATTCATCGATCTGGGCGGCGCAGACGGACTTCTTCATATTTCAGAAATGTCCTGGGGTCGTGTAGAGAACCCGAAGAAGGTCTTCAAGGTAGGCGATCAGGTTAAGGTTCTGATTAAGAGCATTGATGGTAAGAAGATTGCTCTGAGCAGAAAATTTGAGAATGAGAATCCTTGGAAGGATGCAACAGAGAAGTATGCTGTTGGTAACGTCGTAACAGGAACTGTAGCAAGAATGACAGACTTTGGTGCATTTGTTGAGCTTGAACCTGGAATTGATGCTCTTCTCCATGTATCACAGATCGCAAAAGAGCATGTAGATAAGCCCTCTGACGTATTAAAGGTTGGACAGGAAGTTACAGCAAAGATTGTTGATTTCAATGAAGAAGATAAGAAGATCAGCCTTAGTATTAAAGCTATGCTGGCTCCTGAAAAGACTGATGATCAGGAAGATGGAGATGTTGTGTCCGTTGATATTGATCAGGTAATTGCCGATCAGAAGAATGATCAGGAATGATCATCTGAAAAAAGAG
The DNA here is from genome assembly GCA_022486625.1 of Butyrivibrio sp. GTDB lineage: Bacteria > Bacillota > Clostridia > Lachnospirales > Lachnospiraceae > Butyrivibrio. The sequence goes on from JAKVKH010000001.1 coordinate 228,997, forward strand.
GACTGTTGCACGTGGTGCGATAGTCCTTTTTCTTTAAAGGAAAGATGTCCTGGATGTGAAAAACTTGTAACATGATAAAGGAGGATACGAATCGAATGGAATACGATTATGAATGGTTCAAAAAATCAGTTTTCAGTCTGACGAAGATCGACCTTAATGCCTATAAGGAAAAACAGATGAAGCGGCGTATTGATACTCTGATCGGAAAGTACAGCATTACGGGGTATGATAAGTTTTTTGAGAAACTGAAGACGGATAAAGACGTACTGGATACATTTGTAACTTACCTGACGATTAATGTATCGGAATTTTTCAGAAATGTGGATCAGTGGAACCTGATGGAAAAAGATATGGTTCCGGAACTGATGCAGAAGTTCGGAAAGAACCTGAAAATCTGGAGTGCAGCCTGTTCAACAGGAGATGAGCCGTATACCATCGTAATGGTACTTTCCAGACATCTTCCGCTGAATCAGATCAATGTTCTGGCGACGGATCTGGACACAGTCGCAATTGCAAAGGCGAAAGCCGGTGTATACGCGGCAAAGGAGATTCAGGGTGTACCAGATGACCTGAAGAGAAAATACTTCACACAGGAAGGAAGCATGTATAAGATTTCAGACGAGATCAAGAGCCGTGTCACCTTTAAACAGGCTGATCTCCTCAGAGATCCTTATCCAAAGGATTATCATCTGATTGTCTGCAGAAATGTACTGATTTACTTTACAGAAGAAGCAAAGGATGAAACGTTCCGCAAGTTCTATGGTTCACTGGCACCACAGGGGATTTTGTTTATCGGAAGTACAGAGCAGATCATCAATTATAAAGATATCGGGTTCCAGAGAAAAAATTCGTTCTACTATGAGAAACCTAAAGCATAATGGTGTATGTTTTGCCATGAAAAAGCCGGTCATTCAGTAATGAATGACCGGCTTTTTGCGGAATCTGCGAAGCAATCTCTTTTAAATGCAGGTGCCATTGCAGTTCATTTCAATTATGCAGAGATTGCTCCGCAATCTCTTTTAAATGCAGGTGCCATTGCACCTGCATTTAATAATCAGAGCGATTCAAAAATGTGGGAGAGAACATGTACCGCATAAAGGCTCATAGCGATGCGGCTTTTTTTGATGGCATCTGTCAGTTCGAAGTACAGTCCGGTATCTTTATATTCTTTTTTGAAAAAAGGAGTAAAGACAAGATCCCATTCACGCAGAAACTGACCGGGTTTCCTGGTATAGCAGTCAGAAGCAGTTGCCTGTCTGCGATAGGAACGGTCTACGAACTGGGCAACACTTTTATGAATTGCCTGGTCTTCATCCGGCAGATAGTAATAATCCTTGTAATTTGAATAGAAATATTTCAGTTCATCTTCCAGAAGAGGGACGCGCAGCGTGCCTGTATCTTCATTCAGTTGCAGATAGCAGCCGTCAAGATTACTTCCGATCGGAACAGGAAGCGGAGTTCTGAGAGAGAGTTTCATGAAAATTTCCTGTTTGCGTTCGCCCTGATAATCATCATAGTAATTGGCCTGTACTTTCAGTGCACGGACAGGGAGATCCTGATCTTCATCCTGCGACAGCGCATTGCAGTCAATCTGCATGGGCGGCATTTCCAGAATACTTCTGAAGAAATCGTGATAAGCCAGTACCGGGAGCAGGCAGAACATGCCACGGACATCATCTGCATTATGAAGTGTCAGCAGACGGAAAGTTTCTTCCCGGGGACAGGTGAGATAACTCTTGTAGATTTCAATCAGTTCACCGCCACTGTACAGATCCTCACGATCAATACCAAGAAAAAGTTCTACGGTCTTTTGTTTACAATCAGGAAGGCCGAGAATACTTTTATAGGGAGCAATACGTTTATAGATATCAATGGAATCAAAATGATCAAATGGATAATCAAATGTGTATTTATCACATTTGGCCTTGATATAGGGAAGATCAAAACGATTGCCGTTAAAGTGAATCAGTGTATGGAAAGAAGCCGCGAAGGACAGAAAAGTGGAGAGCAGCAGCTCTTCTTCGGTATCTTTTTCAGCGAACCACTGACGCAGCTGCCAGGTATTCTCACGGAAGAAAGCACATCCGATCAGGTACAGAGAGGACGTGCGGGCACTGAGGCCGGTTGTTTCGATATCGACAAAGAGAATATCTTCGATATTTTCGGAAAGCATTTCCAGTGGATAGGGATGGTTGGAAGATTGAAGTGCATCTATGGTTTCATTGATTATTTTCATCGCATTATCACTCTTTTCTGTATACTGTTAATCTCTTACATATTAACATGATTTCTGCAGTGAGGGAAAGTGCGGAGTAAAAAAATCAGACAATAACAGTAAAATGTACAGAATAAACACAATTAAATCAAGAATTATATAGAACTTTAATGCTAAAAATAGTATTATTAATGATATTGATGCCGTGTTCAGCAGCGGATCAGGCTGAGGACTGATGGACATGGGTTAACAAACCATTAGGAAAGAAGGGCAGGAAATGGCGAGACTAACGTTTGTGGGGGGAATCCATCCTTACGAAGGTAAGGAACTGACAAAGGACAAGCCCATCAAGACAGTGTTGCCCAAGGGGGATCTTGTATATCCGGTTTCACAGCATATCGGAGCTCCCGCAACACCGATTGTGGCAGTGGGTGATCATGTTCTGACAGGACAGAAGATTGCAGAAGCTTCCGGATTTGTATCTGCACCGGTATATGCAACCGTTTCGGGGACAGTGAAGGCAATTGAGCCCAGAAGACTTGCAACCGGCGGGATGAGTAACAGCATTATTGTCGAAAACGATGAAAAATATGAAGAAGTCGAGTGGCCGCAGGTAAAGTCGCTTGAAGAAATGACAGCAGAGGAAAAAGTTGCAGCTATCCGTGAGGCCGGTGTAGTCGGCATGGGCGGTGCAGGTTTTCCGACAGCGGTTAAAATGGCCCCAAAGGAACCGGAGAAAATTGAGTATGTCATTGCAAACTGTTCTGAATGTGAACCTTATCTGACTTCGGATTACAGACGTATGATTGAGGAACCGGAACTTGTTCTGAGCGGACTTCGAGTGGCTGTCAGTATTTTCCCGAATGCAAGAGGGATTCTGGCTGTTGAGGATAACAAGCCGGATGCGATTGCAAAGTTTAAGGAGCTGACAAAGGATGATCAGAATATCAGCGTGAAAACGCTGCAGACCAAATATCCGCAAGGAGCAGAGCGTATGCTGATTTATGCATGCACGGGCAGAAAGATTAATTCTTCCATGCTTCCGGCAGATGCAGGCTGTATCGTAGATAATGTGGATACGCTTTGCGCAATCAGCAGAGCAGTGGTTGAAGGTAAGCCGCTGATGGAGAGAATTGTAACCATTACCGGCGATGCGGTTGTGGATCCGTGTAACTATAAAGTCCGAATCGGTACCAATTACCGTGAATTGATTGATGATGCAGGTGGTTTTGTGTCAACTCCTGCCAAGATTATTTCCGGTGGTCCCATGATGGGATTTGCAGTATTTGATCTGGATGTTCCGACGACGAAGACAGCATCGGCACTTACCTGCCTTTCAGAGGACGCAGTATCAGAGATGGCACCAAGTGCATGTATCAACTGCGGCAAATGCATTGAAGTATGTCCGGGACAGATTGTGCCCAAAACACTCGCAGATGCAGTTGAGCATGGAGATGAAGCAACATTTTTGAAGGAATACGGGATGGAATGCTGTGAGTGCGGCTGCTGCAGTTATATCTGTCCGGCAAGACGCCAGCTGACACAGCTCATCAAGGGGATGAGAAAGATTCAGCTTGCAAATAAGAAGAAAAAGTGAGGAGGTCATTCAGGCGATGAGTGATATGATGAAAGTGTCATCAAATCCGCATGTCAGAAGCAAAGTCACCACATCCAATATCATGATGTGGGTTGTGATATCACTGCTTCCGGCGGCAGGATACGGTGTCTACAATTTTGGGGTAGATGCACTGATCATTCTGCTGATATCTGTAGCGTCTACGGTACTGACAGAACTGATCTATGAAAAATGTATGCATAAGCCTGTTACCATCGGTGATTATTCTGCAGTGGTAACAGGACTTTTACTGGGAATGAATCTGCCGTCCACAGTGCCGTGGTGGCTTCCGGTGATCGGCGGTGTTTTCGCCATTCTGGTTGTAAAAATGGTATTTGGCGGACTGGGACAGAACTTTATGAATCCTGCACTTGGCGCAAGATGTTTTCTGCTCATTTCGTTTCCGGCACTGATGACGAATTTTGTGACGGATACTTATACAGGAGCAACGCCACTGGCTGCGCTTAAAAACGGTGAGAGTGTAACCGTTATGGATATGATCATCGGACGTACCGGTGGTACAATCGGTGAGACATCCATGATTGCAATTGTGATTGGTGCATGTATTCTGATCATGCTTGGAATCATTGATCTGAAGATTCCGGGAAGCTATATTGTTTCGTTTGTTATTTTCCTGTGTCTGTTCGGCGGACACGGAATTGATCCGGTTTATATCTCAGCGCAGCTTGCAGGTGGCGGACTGATGCTGGGTGCATTCTTTATGGCAACAGATTATGTGACCAGCCCGATTACAAACAGAGGTAAATATATATATGGTATTTTTCTGGGAGTAATGACGGGTATTTTCAGATGTTTCGGATCCTCTGCAGAAGGTGTTTCCTATGCAATTATTCTTGGAAATCTGCTGGTTCCGCTGATTGAACGATACACGATGCCCAGAGCGTTCGGTATCCGGAAGGAGGCGAAGAAGGCATGAGTGAAACAAGGCAGATGGTCAAAAATGCAATGATCCTCTTTGTAATCACACTGGTAGCAGGAGTCCTCCTGGGAATTGTATACCAGGTAACAAAAGCTCCGATTGCCTATCAGGAGCAGCTGGCAGAGACAAAGGCAAATCAGGAAGTATTTCCGGATGCAGCTTCTTTTGAAGATATGGAGTTGGATGCCGCACAGGCTTCCAAAATTCTCGCAGGCGATACGGCATATGCAAAGGTAGAGATCAACAGCGTAAAGGCAGCAAAAGATTCATCGGGCAAGACACTCGGATATGTACTGCAGGTAACATCCGGCGGTTATGGCGATGATATTGTGTTTACCATGGGACTTACAGATGACGGAACGCTGAATGGAATTTCACTGATCTCCATCAATGAAACACCCGGACTTGGCATGAATGCACAGAAGGTTCTCGTTCCGCAGTTTAAGGGAGCGGCAACCGATAAGCTCTTTGAAGTGACCAAGACAGATGCGACATCAGATAATCAGATCGAGGCCATTTCCGGTGCCACGATTACTTCGAAAGCAGTAACCAACGGTGTTAATGCCGGTGTGTTATACTTCCAGAATGTTTTGAAAGGAGCACAGTCATGAGCGGAGAAAAGAAAAAAGGCGCTTTGGGGCTTAAGATGGATTCCCCGATGGAGCGTGTTTTCAACGGCCTGATTGTTGAAAATCCTACGCTTGTTCTTATGATCGGTATGTGTCCGACACTTGCAGTTACCACATCAGCCATCAACGGCATTACCATGGGACTTGCAACAACTTTTGTACTGGCACTGAGTAATGCGGTAATTGCACTTCTTCATAAGATTATTCCGGATACAGTACGTATTCCGGCGTTTATTGTTGTCATTGCATCGTTTGTTACTGTGGTGCAGCTTCTTCTTGAAGCGTATATGCCTTCTCTGAACGATGCACTCGGCGTATATATTCCTCTGATTGTCGTAAACTGCATTATCTTCGGAAGAGCTGAGGCGTATGCATCAAAGCATGCCGTTGTGCCGTCTTTCTTTGATGGAATCGGTATGGGGCTTGGCTTTACCTGTGCAATTACCTGCATCGGACTTCTTCGTGAAATCATCGGAAGCGGAACAGCTTTCAGTGTACAGATTCTCGGAGAAGGAACAGTTGTTCCCGGAGCAGTCGGAAAGTTTCTGTCCATGTATCAGCCGGTAAGAATCTTCGTTATGCAGGCCGGTGCGTTTTTTGTTCTGGCATGTCTGATCGCTACCATGAACCGGATCAAGAGAAATATGGCAGCAAAGGGCAAGGATACCTCCAAGTTTGGTGTCGGCGGATGCTGCACGGTAAATGATGCAGGGAAGCCGGTAAAAGTAAAGCATGAGAAGGAGGCAGACTGATGAAGACGATTGCTGAGTTATTAACGATTCTGGTAACCTCCTCGTTGATTAACAACGTGGTGCTCAGCCAGTTCCTGGGACTGTGTCCGTTCCTGGGAGTTTCCAAGAAAACAGATACGGCGCTTGGCATGGGCCTTGCCCTGACATTCGTCATTACCCTTTCCTCTGCAGTATGCGGTCTGATCTATAAGTTCATTCTGATTCCATTGGATCTTGCCTATCTGCAGACGATTGTATTCATTCTGATCATTGCCATGCTCGTACAGTTTGTGGAAATGGTACTCAAGAAATACATGGTATCTCTTTATAAGGCACTGGGCGTGTATCTGCCTCTGATTACCACCAACTGCGCGGTTCTGGGTGTTGCACTCCTGAATGTACAGAATGACTACAATATCGTACAGGGCATTGTAAACGGTTTTGCAACGGCAATCGGCTTTACGATCTCCATTGTGATTCTGGCAGGAATCCGTGAAAAAATGTATTACAATGACGTTCCGGAGTCCTTCAAGGGAATGCCGATTGTGCTGATTACGGCAGGACTTATGGCCATTGCGTTCACCGGTTTTTCCGGCCTTCGCTGATTCCAGAAAAATATAAGGAGAAAATAGATTATGATTAGTGGCGTTTTGATTGCAACGGCAATTGTTGCCGGCATCGGAATCCTGATCGGTCTGATCCTGGGGATTGCGGCGATAAGGCTTCATGTAGATGTGGATGAAAAGGAGCAGGCGGTTCTGGAAGCACTTCCCGGAAACAATTGCGGCGGCTGCGGATATCCGGGATGTTCCGGGTGCGCGGCAGCAATTGCAAAGGGGCAGGCTCCGGTAAATCAGTGCCCTGTAGGCGGTGCACCGGTTGCTGAGGTCATTTCAGAAATTATGGGAGTTGCAGCAGGAACACAGGAAAAGATGGTGGCATATGTACACTGTGGCGGCGATTGTGATAAGGCAGCGGTTTCATATGATTATGCAGGTGCATCGGATTGCCGTCTGATGAATCAGGCACCGGGTAACGGCCCCAAAACCTGTACCTATGGATGTCTTGGTGGTGGCAGCTGCGTGAGCGTTTGCCAGTTTGATGCGATTCATGTGGTAAACGGCATTGCAGTTGTGGATAAGGATGCCTGCAAAGCCTGCAAAAAGTGCATAAACATCTGTCCCCGTCACCTGATCGACCTGGTTCCTTACAGTGCGACAGAAGTGGTTACCTGCAAGTCACAGGATAAGGGCGCAGACGTTAACAAATATTGCAAGGTCGGCTGTATTGCCTGCCATATCTGTGAGAAGAACTGCCCGTCAGGTGCAATTACAGTAGAGAACAATGTGGCACATATTGATCAGGAAAAGTGCACGCATTGCGGTACCTGCGCAGAGAAATGCCCGAAGAAGGCAATTCGGGTTGTAGGATAAGATAAATAAGATGACAAAAAGAGATCCGATCAGCCGGAAGGCAGGTCGGATCTCTTTTACTGTGGAAATCCGCTTGAGTAATGCAGCTGATCATCGTCTGTAATGAATACGGCTTCGGTGTCCGGAAGGGACTCAATCAGCTTCATGCCCTCGTCCAGACCCAGTACGAAACAGGTAGTGGACAGGCCGTCTCCGTCAACGGAGAGTTTTGACAGTATGGTAACGCCCAGCAGGTGGTTTTCTACAGGGTATCCGGTAGAAGGGTCGAGGATGTGGTGATATTTTTTGCCATCCTGCTCAAAATAGCGTTCATAGGTGCCAGAGGAGACAATGGACAGGTCAGATGCGGAAACGGTTGTGATATAGGTACTGTTATCCGCGAACGGTTTCTGAATGCCAATGGTAAATTCTTCGTGATCCGGCTTTGATCCGACGAGCAGCACATTGCCGCCCAGGTTGATGATGGCGCTTTTCACCCCCTGTTTCTGCAGGTAGGATTTTATCTGATCCGCAATATATCCCTTTGCGATGGCGCCGAGATCAATCTGCGTGTCCGGATCTTTCAGGGTAACGGTATTTCCGGAGAGCTCTATATTCTGATATCCGACATGGGTAAGAGCCGATGAGATGTCAGATGCCGCGGGAACCGGCCCCGGAGTCTGACCGTTAAAGTTCCACAGACTGCTGACGCCGCCAAGTGTGGGATCAAAGCGTCCGCCGGAAAGCCGGGCGTAGTACAGTGCTTTCTGCAGAAGATCCGCGGTATCGGAGTCCACGGTAACCGGCTTACCTTTCGCGTGGTTGACATTCCAGATGTCGCTCCCTTCCTTCTGCGCGGAGAGCAGCTGATCATAATGGGAGGCCATTTTCATACAGCCGTCGAGAATCGTTTCGTTCTCAGAATCATAAATGGCAATGGAGATGACGGTGTCAAAGTAAAAGCCTGTTCTGGAAATCGGGCCGGATTTTTTTACTGTACAGCCGGAAAAAAGTGCAGCAGTAAGGAAAAGAATAACAGGGATAAAAATGAAATGTTTTTTGTTCATGACGGGTCCTTTTCATGGAATTTCAGTGTGTAGATCTTTGGAGAGATGGAAACCTTCGTATAAATATCCGCATAGGCGGAGGCAGAAAGGCGTTCAAGGTAGTTCTGGGCATAGGCACGCGGAGAGCCGTTTCGCTTTAAAATATCTGCAGCCTTATTATAGGCAACGGCAGCTTCCTGCTCCGAGTCATAGGCGCCGATAACAAAGTCGCCTTTTACATGGATGACTGCCTTATAACGCATAAAACCATGATCGGCAAACTGCCGCACGCCCCGGTAACGGTTTAATATGATAATGTTCTCATAACGAAGGTCGGTCGGATCTCCGTTGGCAAAGTGGTAATCTCTTCCTGCAACGGCATAGCTCTGTATACCGTAGCGATTCATGATGTTGATCTGACTGCCATAGTCTGCAACGAACAGATGGGAACCGCGTTGCATGATTTTATGGGAAGTGTAGTAGAACAGGTCATCAATATCAAATTTCAGAACGGTTTTCGGAGACAGATAATATAGAAAATATCTTTTTTCCAGATAGACCGGAGTCGGCAGGTAAATCCCCTTATCACGGAAATTGAAGAGAATGACGCATTTATCAAAGGCAAGTGCGTCGTTCTTTTTCCATCGGTGCAGATTCCATTCAGGGTGCTGCAATACTCTGCCGGCATACAGATAGGCTCTGTGGGCAGCGGAAGCGGTGGGGAAGGACCCAAGTGCGATATGCTTCTGATGGAAGGTGATGGAAGATCGATAAGAGGCAGTTCCATCTGATAAAGCGGTCTGGTACACGCCGGGATATTTTTTCTGGTCTTTCATATAAGCTCCTGCTGTTTTGAGATGCTGAATTAATGCATCATCATAACATAAAATTAATTTTGTCCGGTTTCTTATGAAGTAATTTTATGTTATACTTCTAAACTATAGATTAATCTGATCATGTATCTGCTATTATTTTAACAGGGCAGGAACCAGTTGAAAAGAGCAGCCAGTATAAAGGAGAAGATTGAAGAATGAAGGACGTTATGTATAGCAGCACCAGAGGAGCAGATTTAAAGGTTAAGGCATCAGAGGCAATTTTAAGAGGACTTGCACCGGACGGAGGTCTGTTCGTTCCGGATCATATTCCGCATCTGGACAGGGAATTACAGGAGATTGCCGGAATGAATTATCAGCAGACAGCATATGAGGTGATGAAGCTTCTTCTGACAGATTATACGGAAGATGAGCTGAAATACTGCATCAGTCATGCGTATGATGACAAGTTTGATACAGAGGAAATTGCGCCGATGACACAGGCGGACGGTGCTTATTATCTGGAACTGTACCATGGACGTACCATTGCATTTAAGGATATGGCGCTTTCCATTCTCCCTTATCTGATGACAACTGCGGCAAAGAAAAATCATGCTAAAAATGAGATCGTTATTCTGACTGCAACCAGTGGTGACACAGGAAAGGCAGCCCTTGCAGGATTTGCCGATGTCCCGGGTACGAAGATCATCGTATTTTATCCAAAGCATGGTGTTTCTCCGATTCAGGAAAAGCAGATGGTCACACAGAAAGGTGACAATACCTGTGTTGTCGGAATTGAAGGGAACTTTGATGATGCACAGACCGGAGTGAAAAAGCTCTTTACTGACGGAAAACTTGCAGGTGAAATGGATCAGGCAGGCTTCCAGTTCTCCTCTGCCAATTCCATCAATATCGGGCGTCTTGTTCCCCAGATCGTTTATTATGTCTATGCTTATACAAGACTTCTGGGCGAAGGCAGAATCGCTGACGGTGATGCCATTAATGTCGTGGTTCCGACAGGCAACTTCGGAAATATTCTGGCTGCATACTATGCTAAGAACATGGGGCTGCCGATTCATAAGCTGATCTGTGCTTCCAATTCCAACCGTGTACTGTATGATTTCTTTAAGACCGGTGCGTATGACAGAAACCGTGAATTCATGCTGACAAGTTCTCCTTCCATGGATATTCTGATCTCTTCCAATCTGGAGAGACTGATCTATCATATTGCGGGAGATAATGCGCAGAAGGATGCAGATTATATGAAGAAGCTTTCTGCGGAAGGCAGATACGAAATCTCAGATGAAATGAGAAAGCAGCTGTCAGATTTTTACGGCAACTTTGCATCGGAAGAAGAAACGGCAGCGGCAATCCGCAGCCTCTATCAGTCTACAGGTTATGTGATTGATACACACACGGCAGTTGCGGCTTCTGTTTATCAGAAATATAAGAAGGATACAGATGATAATACGGTTACGGTAATTGCATCAACCGCCAGCCCGTTCAAATTTACGAGAGCAGTCATGAATGCGATCGGACATGCAGATGAAGCAGCAGATGATTTCGCACTTGCAGACCAGCTTGCACAGATGGCAGGTCTTACAGTTCCGGATGCGGTACAGTCCATCCGCAGCGCGGAGATCCGTCATAAGACAGTCTGCGATAAGAGCGAGATGGAACATGCAGTAAAGAACTTTCTCGGGATGTAACGTACTGAGAAAGAGGAGCGAATGATGTTACGGTAACTGAATATTGCAGGATGGGAAGGAGTGAACCATATGGCAGAAGAAAATATCTACTCAAAAGTAACCCCTGAAATCACCAGTCTGGCGCAGCTTGGTGAACGTGCAGACATGATTGATTCTGAGCTTTTTACCAAATTTGATGTAAAAAGAGGCTTGCGTGATTTAAACGGAAAAGGTGTACTGACCGGACTGACGCATATATCAGATATCCGTGCGACGAAAGAGGTAAACGGCGAAACGGTTCCGGCAGACGGAGAGCTTTTTTACCGCGGCTATAATGTCAGAGATCTGATCAAAGGCTTTTCTGATGAAAAGAGATTCGGCTTTGAGGAAGTCACCTACCTGTTGCTGTTTGGTCAGCTTCCGTCCAGGGAGCAGCTGGAAGAGTTTAAGCAGCTGCTGTTCTTTTACCGGAGTCTTCCGACCAGTTTTGTGCGGGATATCATCATGAAGGCACCCAGCAAGGACATGATGAATACACTGGCAAGAAGTGTCCTGACGCTGTATTCCTATGATGACCGTGCAGATGACACATCGCTTCCCAATGTACTGCGGCAGTGCCTGCAGCTGATCAGCCTGTTTCCGCTTTTGTCCATCTATGGCTATCAGGCCTATAACCATTACCATGAGGGCAACAGCCTTGTGATTCATACACCCAGAACGGATCTGTCTACAGCGGAGCATATCCTGTATCTGCTGCGCCCGGATTCGCAGTATACGGAACTGGAGGCAAGGCTTCTTGATGTCTGCCTGGTGCTTCATATGGAGCATGGTGGCGGTAACAATTCTTCTTTTACCACACATGTAGTGACATCTTCTCTGACAGATACCTATTCCGTGATGGCAGCGGCGATCGGTTCCTTAAAGGGGCCTCGTCACGGAGGCGCCAATATCAAGGTTGTCCGTATGTTTGATGAAATGGAGCATGAGATTTCCGACTGGGAAGATGACGCTGAAGTCAGCGCATATCTTGACCGACTTCTGAATAAGGATGCCTTTGATAAGGCCGGTCTGATTTACGGCGTCGGACATGCGATTTATTCAAAATCCGATCCGCGTGCCGTGGTACTCAAATCCTTTGTGAAACAGCTTGCAGAGGAGAAGGGACTGCAGAAGGAATTCGGTCTTTATGAGAGAGTGGAGCGCCTTGCACCGCAGGTGATCAGCGGAGAGCGTAAGATGTATAAAGGTGTCAGCGTAAATGTGGATTTCTATTCCGGCTTTGTTTATAAGATGCTGGATCTGCCAATGGAGCTGTATACACCGATTTTTGCGATGGCCAGAATCGTCGGCTGGAGTGCACATCGCATGGAAGAGCTTGCCAATAACGGCAAGATTATCCGTCCTGCCTATAAACCGGTGGGACCGCATATTGCCTATGTACCGATGGATGAAAGAAAGTGAAAAAAGTAAAATGGAAAACAGAAAGATTCAGGAAAGACTTGCCGCGCTTCGCAGTAAGATGAATGATTACGGAATTGATTATTATATGATGCCTACCTCTGATTTTCACAATTCAGAGTATGCAGCAGATTTTTTCAAAGTAAGAGAGTACTTCAGTAATTTTACAGGTTCCAACGGAACACTGGTAGTCAGCAGGGACTGGGCCGGTATGTGGACAGACGGCAGATATTTCATTCAGGCTGAGCGTGAGATGGAAGGTACCGGCGTTACGCTGTATCGTATGATGGATGAGGGTGTACCGACCATTAACGAATATCTGCAGCAGAACATGCAGGACGGGCAGTGCCTTGGCTTTGACGGTCGGGTGATATCTGCAGAAATCGGTGAGGAGCTGGAGGATGATCTGGCAGATAAAAAGATTACCTTCCGTTTCGACCGTGATCTTGCGCAGGAAGTATGGACGGACCGTCCGGCACTTCCCTGCCATGAAATCTATGTGCTGACAGATGAACTGTGCGGAAAGAGCTTTGCACAGAAGCTTTCGGATGTACGTGTCAGAATGAAGGAGTACAGGACAAAGGCATATCTTTTATGCAAACTTGATGATATCATGTGGCTGACGAATCTGCGTGGCAATGATGTGGAATGCAATCCGGTAGCGCTTTGCTATGCATTTATTACGATGGATGCATTTTATCTGTTCGTACAGCAGGCAGAGGTAACAGAAGCAGTCCGCAGCTACTGTGAAAAAAGCGGGATCGTGCTGAAGAACTATGAAGAGATCATTCCTTTCCTGCAAAATCATAAATATGACGGTAAAACATTGTATGATGTACGCAATGTAAATTATACAACGTATCGTGCACTGAAGGATACGGCAGAAGGTCAGGGCACTACGATCCGCAATGAAAAGGATCCAACAGCCATGATGAAGGCGGTCAAGAATGAGACAGAACTGAAAAATATTCATGAGGTATATCTTCGCGACAGCGCAGCACTGTGCAGATTCATCTACTGGTTAAAGACAAATGCAGGAAAAATTCCGATGACGGAATACTCTGCAGCCATGTATCTGGATGAACTCCGCAGCAAACTGCCGGGATATATTGAACTCTCTTTTCCGACGATCAGTGCATATGGCGCCAATGCAGCCATGATGCATTATGAGGCTACAAAGGATGTTTACAGCGAAGTAAAGCCGGAAGGCATGCTGCTCGTAGATTCCGGCGGAACCTACATGGGCGGTACGACGGATGTGACAAGGACTATTGTGCTTGGCAGGATCAGTGATGATATCCGGAGGCATTTCACTGCGGTTGCCGTTGGTATGCTGCGCCTTGCAGGCTGTAATTTCCTGTACGGCTGTTATGGCAGAAACCTGGATATTATGGCAAGAGGGCCGGTCTGGGAGATGAATATGGATTATAAATGCGGGACGGGACACGGCATCGGTTATATGCTCAATGTACATGAGGGACCGCAGAATATTCGCTGGGCCATGAGACCGGGTCTGGAGGATGCGGTTCTGACGCCCGGAATGATCGTTTCGGATGAACCGGGTGTTTATGTTGAGGGCAGTCACGGAATCCGTACGGAGAACATTCTTGAAGTGGCAGCAGGAGAAAAGAACGGTGACGGACAGTTCCTGCACTTCAATCAGCTGACCTATGCACCGATTGATCTTGAGGCCATTGATAAGAAGTATATGCAGCCGGGAGATGTGGAAGCTCTGAATGCATATCATGAACAGGTATATCAGAAGGTAGCGCCGCTGATCGAGGAGCAGGAGATCCGTGCATGGCTCAGAGAGCAGACAAGGGCAATCTGAATGGTTTATGATCAGTTTATAATTTTCTAATATACTGGTACTTGCCAAAAATGCGGTTCCGGATATAATAAGAGTTAGGAGAGGTTCTTCGGAACGCTCCGCCTGGGATGCTCGATAATTCCTGTGTGTTTTGAACCTACATTTACTTTAAACGGGAATCCTAAATTTCTCTTTTTGATGTCACGCCTTCGGCCCTGCACATGTGCAGACAAGCTTTGGGAGAGGAAGACAGAGATCGGAGCTGCGGTAACCCACCTGGCATCAGCTAGGAGTCAAAAGGCAGGAACCGGCATCATCGGGTATAAAAGCAAAGTGTTTTGTTTCTTTGCTTTGCAGTGACGCAAAAGCAGTCACTGTTCATATATATATATTTATTCTGCAAAAGGAAGGTGGCGGATCGCAACCTTCCTTTTGCAGGTTGTAAAGCAGAAATCTTTTTACGGGGAGAAGAGGATGAAGGCGAAGAAGGGACTTACAAGGCTGGCACTGGATTTTGCAGATAAAATGTCCATGAAGAACATTGGCGCATTTGCATCCAGTACTGCCTTTTTCTTTTTCCTGTCGCTGATTCCGATTCTTGTGCTTCTTTCTTCGCTGATTCCATATACCAATGTCCGCGAAATTGATCTCGTGAATGCAATTGTACGTTTTGTGCCGGGAGTTGCCAAAGATATGCTGACGAAGATCATTGATGAATCCTACAGAAAATCGAGCGGGCTTCTGTCTCTGTCCGCGGTAGTAACCATCTGGTCGGCAGCAAAGGGAATGCTGGCGCTGATCCGGGGAATGAATGCGGTATATGAAGTACAGGAGCGTCGAAATTATTTCTATTTGAGGTTCATTGCATCTTTATATACGATTGCGCTGATGCTTCTGGTCGTGCTGATGCTGGTACTGTTCGTATTCGGCGGAATTCTCAGAAGATTTCTTGAAACCAGTTTTCCAAGACTCCATTTTCTGACGGTATTACTACTTCATGGACGGATTCTGATTGTCATGGTGCTTGCAGTATTCCTTTTTACATTGATTTATACCTATATTCCCAGTGTGAGGCAGAAGTTTATCTATCAGATCCCCGGCGCTCTTTTTTCCGCAATTGCCTGGGGGATTTTCTCACTCTTTTTCTCACTTTTCGTCAACCATGTCGGCTCCTACAGCGCCTATTACGGGAGCCTTGCAGCGCTTGTCATTACCATGTTCTGGCTATACTGCTGTATCTACATCCTGATGATCGGCGGGCATATCAACTGCTATTTTCACCCGGCAGTGAAGGTCCTCTATTCGGAATATCACCATAACCGCGTACGCAAAAAGCTGAATCGCAAGATCGGACGGGAGAGGTGAAATACATGAAACTTACATATGTTGGACAAAAGCTTACGGTAAGTGAATATCTGTACCTTCGGGAAAGTGTCGGCTGGAAGAATCCATGCAGAAAACAGCAGGAGAAGGCCCTGGAAATGAGTCTGTTCACACTGACTGCTTACGATGATGGTATGCCTGTCGGGATGGGGCGCATCATAGGCGATGGTATATATGACACCATAGCAGATGTAATTGTGCTTCCGGATCTGGCGTATACAGAAGGTATCACTGATTCTGGTGATACTCGGGTTATATTTGTTCCGGTTCCTGATGAAACAGATAAGGATGAGATGGTATTGACATTTTGTTATTATCAGGAACGGAAAGTCAGCAAGATTACAGAAAGACCGGAACTCAGTGATTCCATTTACCTGAGAAAGAAAGTCATTGGTAATCTTGAAAAAAATGGGTACCTGACTAAAGATAAAGTATCCTGAGTATCTTTTTATAAAACGAACAGGAACAAGGCAAGTTTAGAATGAATTTATTCCCAGAGGAGCGCTGAACCGCAGATTGTAAATCAGGTGTAATAATGTTAAAATTCTAACAGCTGTTTTATCAGATCAATATGAGACAAAGCCATAAATTTGCCTCGTATTGATTTATTTATGTCTTCACCTGATGAAAATGCCATTAACGGTACATTGTCAGATGCCATAAGCGGATGTGGAAATAGCATACGATGGAGAGGCAACAGTGATAAGACAGTAAAAAATATCGATTTGAAAGGAAAAGAAATGAGTACAGGAAAATCAAATTACAATTTTCAGATGAAAACGGATGCAGACAAAATCAGACAGATAATTGAGGCATGGCTTACCGCAAATGGATTTCAGTTTCAGAATAAATTTGGTGAAGAGGCTTATTATACCTATGACAAATTATACGGAAACCGTGGCTTCCAATATACGATAGAAAACGATATGGTACATATCAGTGCATGGATTAACGGAAGAAAAAATAAAATTTTTTCATTGGAAATTGAAAAGAAAAGTAATATGTGCGTGAACAGTTACAGAGATCTTCTGAGCCGGTTGTTTGATAAGCTGAATGAGGTAAATGGTGGCGGAGCCGCTATAACAGCTGATCAGACACAGACGGTGGATACTTTTACAAAAGAAAACGAAGCACAAAAGGAAAAATATTGTAAAATAGGATTCTGGATTTCGTTGCTTGCTCTTGTGGCATCTTTTTGCGGTGTCTCTGCCAGTGTGTTTCTTTATGTTTTAGGGTTTTATATGGCATCACAGGGCTTAAAAACAAAGCTGAGAAAAAAAGCCGTTATTTCCATTATTATTTTATGTATTTCAATTTTAATTCTGATTTTCAGTATTGCTGCAAAACACTAATGAGCAGTAGTAAAAATGCAAAAGGCACTGTCTCTTATTTTTACCTGTAATCCGAGACGTTAGAAATATTGATGTATTTCGCAGATAAAAATATAAAGCGGTGAAGTCAAATGACACTGTTACAGATAATTATTACGGTGTATAATCATAATAACTGATATATTTACACTAACTGGTAGGTTTATGCAGGAGGCGCAGTATATGGATAAAATGATGGAGTATTGGGATTCACTTGAAGAAAACGAAGTAGACGGTAAGAAGTTTGTTCTGATTGCTGCAATCTGTGTACTGGCCGGAATTATTCTCGGTATGCTGATCAGTCCCAGAAAGACAAAGATCGGACAATATTATGATGGCGGAGAATGTGACTGCGATTGTGATGATGATGATTGTGACTGCAGCTGCGGAAAATAAAAACAGGCTTGACTTTTATAGCAGCCGAAACTAAAATGTAAAACAATAAATGCAGTGATGGTGTCGTAAATACCGGATGATTCCGGCATACGGACAAGATTCATTTTCCTGATATATGGAAAGAGACGGAAGGTCATTGGCTGAAAGCCTTCTGAGGTAAAGATGAAATCTGAAAATTCGCACCGGAGCAGTCTGAGTGAAACGTTTGATCTGAAGTAGCCCGGAACGTGAACGCACGTTATGCGTATTGAGTGTCTGTTACAATAACAGAAATCAGGGTGGTACCACGGAGTAAATTCGTCCCTTGCATCTATGCAGATGCAAGGGATTTTTTGCGTGAATAAGCAGAGCCAAGTGGCTTTGAACAGACATCGTGCTTGCACGAATGGCAGAGAAAAGACATTTGGCGAGCAACACGACCGAGAGGCCGAAGGCCTTGAGGTGGTGTCTGCTTATTCACGCAAGGCGAAGCAGAGCCAAGTGGCTTTGAACAGACATCGTGCTTGCACGAATGGCAGAGAAAAGACATTTGGCGAGCAACAGGCAGTTCAATGGATTAATTAATGATAAGGAGACATACAGATATGATGAAGGAAAAACTCGATCAGCTCAGAGAAGAAGCCCTGAAGCAGATCAAAGAGACAGACAGTGCAGACAGACTCAACGAGATCAGAGTCGCTTTCCTTGGAAAAAAAGGTGAACTGACCGGTATCTTAAAGAGCATGAAAGATGTTGCGCCGGAAGACAGACCGAAGGTCGGTCAGATGGTGAACGATACCAGAGCAGAGATTGAAAAAGTTCTGGAAGAGTCAAAGACGAGAATGGAAAGCGCCATCCGTGAAGCCAAGATGAAAGCAGAAGTGATTGATGTAACACTTCCGGCAAAGAAAAACAAAGTTGGACACAGACATCCCAATACGATTGCACTGGAAGAAGTGGAGCGTATTTTCGTAGGCATGGGCTATGAAGTTGTGGAAGGCCCTGAAGTTGAAAAAGATTATTATAATTTTGAAGCACTGAATATTCCTGCAGATCACCCGGCAAAGGATGAACAGGATACCTTCTATATCAATGCAGATCTCCTGCTCAGAACACAGACCTCTTCCACACAGGTGCATGAAATGGAGAAGGGCAGAATCCCGATTAAGATGATTGCTCCCGGAAGAGTATTCAGAGCAGATGAAGTAGATGCAACACATTCTCCTTCTTTCCATCAGGTAGAAGGTCTGGTTGTGGATAAAGACATTACGTTTGCAGATCTGAAGGGAACTCTGGCCGAATTTTCAAAGCAGATTTTCGGACCGGATACGAAAGTAAAATTCAGACCGCATCACTTCCCGTTCACAGAACCCAGCGCAGAGATGGACGTCAGCTGCTTCAAATGCGGAGGCAAGGGCTGCAGATTCTGTAAGGGTGAAGGCTGGATCGAAATCCTCGGCTGCGGAATGGTACACCCGCATGTACTTGAAATGAGCGGCATTGATCCGAAGGAATACACAGGCTTTGCATTTGGTGTAGGCCTTGAAAGAATCGCTCTTCTGAAGTATGAAATCGATGACATGCGTTTACTGTACGAGAACGACATCCGTTTTCTCAAACAGTTCTGATTCTCACTTCGTGAGGATCTGCGGGCCAGTACAATACCAACAAACTTATTTTGGAGGATAAAAACCAATGAATGCATCCTTATCATGGATAAAAGCATATGTACCTGATCTTGAAACAACCGATCAGGAATTCTTTGATGCAATGACTCTTTCAGGCACCAAAGGAGAAAGTTATACAAGACTTGACAAAAACCTTGAGAAAATCGTCGTAGGACAGCTTAAGAGCATTGAACCTCATCCGGATGCCGACAAGCTCGTCATCTGTCAGGTGGATATCGGCACAGAGATAATTCAGATTGTGACCGGCGCAAGTAACATGAAAGTCGGCGACAGGGTTCCGGTTGTACTTGACGGCGGACGTGTTGCAGGCGGCCATGACGGCAGTGCCAATCCGGAAGACGGAATAAAGATCACAGCAGGAAAACTCAGAGGCGTTCTCAGTAATGGCATGATGTGCTCGATTGAAGAACTGGGTTCCAGCAGAGAATTTTATCCGGAAGCACCTGAAAACGGACTGTATATTTTCCCTGAAGATACACAGCTCGGAGCGGATGCAGCAGAAGTACTGGGCCTTCGTGATACCGTATTTGAATACGAAATTACGTCTAACCGTGTAGACTGCTACAGCATTCTGGGAATTGCAAGAGAAGCGGCAGCAACCTATAATCTTCCGTTTCATATGCCGCAGGTCAGTGTAGAAGAGACTTCAGAGAAGACCTCTGATTATATCTCTGTGGAAGTAAGGGATACAGATCTCTGCACCAGATACTGCGCAAGAGTCGTTACAGACATTCATATTGCACCTTCACCGAAATGGATGCAGAGAAGACTTGCATCCTGCGGAATCCGTCCGATCAATAATCTTGTGGATATTACCAACTATATCATGCTGGAGTACGGACAGCCGATGCATGCATACAATCTGGACACCGTTGCAGGACATCATATTGTCGTAAAGAGAGCAGCAGATGGTGAGACCTTTACCACACTGGACGGCCAGGAGAGAAAACTGGATTCAGAAGTATTGATGATCTGTGATGCTGACAAGGAGATCGGAATTGCAGGAATCATGGGCGGCGAGAATTCCATGATTACAGATGATGTGAAAACTGTTCTGTTTGAAGCGGCGACCTTCAATGGACCGAATATCAGAAAGAGTGCCAAGAGAATCGGACTTCGTACGGATGCTTCAGGCTTTTTTGAAAAAGGTCTTGACCCGGTGAATGCGGAAGATGCGATTAATCGTGCCTGCCAGCTCATTTCAGAGCTTGGCTGCGGCAAGGTGACTTCCGGCATTGTAGAAGCCGGCGCTCCCGTTGCACCGCAAAAAAAGATTACACTGGAACCTGACCGTATCAATGCGCTTCTGGGAACAGATATCAGCAGAGACGAAATGGTTGCGATTCTGAAGAGAGAGCAGATTACAGTAGACGGAGATCAGATTATTGTTCCGAGCTTCCGTCAGGATTTAAATCAGATGTGCGATATTGCAGAAGAAGTTGCCAGATTCTTCGGATATGACAAGATTCCGACCACACTGCCAAAGAGCAGTGCCACAACCGGTAAGCTGACCTTCAAGATGCGCGTGGAAGCGAAGGCAAGAGAAGTTGCACAGTTCTGTGGATTTTCACAGGCATACACCTATTCTTTTGAGAGCCCGAAGGTATTTGATAAGCTGCTGCTGCCGGAGGATGCGAAGGAAAGAAAGTGTATTCGCATTTCCAATCCGCTCGGCGAAGATTTTTCTGTGATGCGTACCATTTCCTTAAACGGAATGCTGACATCACTGTCGACAAACTATAACAGAAGAAATAAGGATGTCCGTCTGTACGAGATGGGAAATATATATGTTGCAAAGAAACTTCCGCTGACCGAGCTTCCGGATGAAAGAATGCAGCTGACGCTTGGATTTTACGGAGAAGGCGATTTTTACAGCATGAAGGGTGTGATTGAAGAGTTCCTTGACAGCATTGGCATGCTGGATAAGGTGGAATATGACCCGAAGGCAGGAAAGCCGTTCCTGCATCCCGGCAGACAGGCAAAGGTCGTGTATGACGGAGAAGAAATCGGTTATCTTGGAGAAGTTCATCCGCAGGTATGCGATAATTATGACATGGATACCCATGTGTATATTGCGGTAATTGATCTGCCTGCGGTTCTGCCGCATGCTTCCTTTGATCGTATCTATACCGGAATTGCTAAGTTCCCGGCAGTGACCCGTGATATCAGTATGGTTGTTCCTTCTGATATTCTTGCCGGTGATATTGAACACATGATCCGCCAGAGAGGCGGAAAGATTCTGGAATCTCTTGAACTGTTCGATATTTATGAAGGCGCACAGATCAAGGCGGGATTTAAGTCCATGGCATATTCCTTAAGCTTCAGAGATAAGGAAAAGACACTTTCAGATGATGAAGTCAGTGCAGCAATGAAGAAGATTCTGAACGGCCTCGAAAGTATGAAGATCGAACTGCGAAGCTGATGCTCTGATCAGTTACAGAAATTTGAGAAAACGCGTATTTCAGACAGAAGAAGTACGCGTTTTCTTTTTTTGAAATAAAATCGATTGTTTGCCTTTATATCGTATTGTATAATGAATATATTGAGAAAAATGCAGACTGAATATCATTGTCAGAAAGTTCAGCTCGAATATTATTCTGAAAGGTGGTACATGTGATGTTTGGGAAAAAAGGATCTTATTGCAAGGAAATGAACTGTATTGCGCAGTATGCGGAGGATTACAGTCAGGGCAGGCCTGCAGAATGTCCAAAGACGGATTATCAGGTACATCAGAGAATGATTTCTCAGTTGAATCGTCTGTTTGAAAATGAGAAAAAGATGGCGGAATCTGCCAAGGAGATCCTCAATATTGCCAGTTCAATCAGTTCTTTTGATGTGGGAATGTCGCATATTTCCGGAAGTCTGATGGAGTTTTCCAGACAGCTTCAGGATCTGAGCGTATCCAATCTGGCAATTGTGGAAGAAACCAACGCAACCATGGCCAATATTGAAGGTGCAGTAGATCAGACGGCAAACGCACTTGATGATGTTACAAAGGAATCTAACAGCATTTCTGAGAAAAACATTGAAAGTCATCAACTTCTTCAGGATGTGCAGGGACTCAGAGATAATCTGCTGCAGGATACCGGCAACATGAGTGATAAGATGGAACAGCTGATCGAGCTGATCGGAGAAATCGGCAAGATTATTGACAGCGTGGCCGGAATTGCAAGTCAGACCAATCTGCTGGCACTGAATGCTTCCATTGAAGCGGCCAGAGCAGGAGAACAGGGTAAAGGTTTTGCTGTCGTTGCCACAGAAGTAAGAGATCTTGCAGATGATACGAGAAAAAATCTGGATGGTATGCGCGGCTTTATGAATAATATCAACGCGGCTGCTGCGGAAGGCAAGGACAGCATTACACGTGCCAGAGAGTCGACAGACCAGATCGGATCTAAAATCGATGCGGTTACAACGACTGTGAATGATAATATTGATATGCTGCAGACGGTTCTGTCAAGAGTCGGGGATGTGAACAGTTCTATGCAGCAGATCCGTGAAAATACAAAGGAAATCGGAAAAGCGATGGAGGCATCCGGAAAGGATGCGCAGACGCTCAGTGAAATGACGACAAGGCTTGCAGGCGGCGCAGAAGATACCGTAAACTTTGCAAAGAGTGTATCTCAGATTGATGATCACCTTTCTGAAGTTGTGACTTCTATGTTTGCCGGAATGAAGAACTCCAAGAATGCCGTAACCAATCAGGACATTATCGATGCTCTTAAGAAAGCAGATACGGCACATGTTGCCTGGGTCGGTAATCTGAAGAAGATGGTGGATGAGATGCAGGTGCAGGCGATTCAGACTGATTCTCACAAGTGTGCATTCGGACATTTCTATCATGCACTGCAGCTTGAAAATCCGGAGATTTCTGAAGACTGGAAGAAGATTGATACCTTTCATCATCAGGTACACGGCTATGGCACGAAGGTAATTGAAAAGATCAACGCACAGGATCATGACGGCGCAGAGCAGTTGTACCGGGAGGCAGAAGCTACGTCAGTACAGCTCAGAAATCTTCTGGCAGATGTGATCAGGAAGATTGAAGCAATGAGTGCACAGCATAAGAATGTATTCTGAAGAGTAATTAACCGATGCCCGATATAATTGCCTAATGGGGACAGGAATGGTATAATAGCTGATTGAGCCGCGGTCGCGGTTCAATCAGTTTATTTTTTGAAAAAATGAGAGGACGAATATGAACAGAAAAAATACATGGACAGGTTATTCACAGAAGCAGATGAAGGAAGCAGACAGATTTGCGGAAGATTACAAGGCATTTCTTGACAGTGCGAAGACAGAACGTGAAGCAATTGACAGTAT
Organism: Butyrivibrio sp.; assembly: GCA_022486625.1. Taxonomy (GTDB): domain Bacteria; phylum Bacillota; class Clostridia; order Lachnospirales; family Lachnospiraceae; genus Butyrivibrio. The sequence continues at coordinate 252,492 of JAKVKH010000001.1, forward strand.
CGTAAATGAAATTGAAAAAAGCGGTTATGTGGAGCTCAGCAGTCTTATAAACGGAAAAAAGAAACTGCAGAAGGGCGATAAGGTATACAGCGTATGGATGAATAAATCCGTAGTCATGTTCCGGATCGGTTCTGAACCGATGGAAAACGGCATGAATATTCTGGGTGCGCACATTGATTCTCCAAGGCTCGATGTGAAACAGAATCCGTTATATGAAGATGGCGGTTTTGCATATCTTGATACGCATTATTACGGCGGAATCAAGAAGTATCAGTATGTGGCACTTCCGCTTGCACTGCATGGCGTAGTGGTCAGAAAAGACGGAACTACAGTACAGCTGAACGTCGGTGAGGATGAGGATGACCCGGTATTTTTCGTATCAGATCTTCTGATTCATCTGGCACAGGAGCAGATGGGAAAGAAAGCTTCTGAGGTAATCGAAGGAGAAGCACTTGATCTGATCATCGGCAACAAACCGCTGATCATTGACAACAGTGAAAAGGAAAAGGCAGAAAAGAAAAATGAAAAACTGACTGCCGGACAGCAGTATGCCATGGATGCAGAGAAGGCAGAAAGCGATGAGAAGAAAAAGGTCAGCGGCGCAGTAAAACGCGGCATTATGGCAATTCTGAAGGATAACTACGGTTTTGAGGAAGATGACTTCATTTCTGCGGAACTTGAAATTGTACCGGCAGGAAAGGCACGAGATGCCGGCTTTGACCGTTCCATGGTATTTGCATACGGACAGGATGACAGAGTCTGCGCATATCCTTCCATGAGAGCAATTCTTGCAGCAGAGAACCTGCGGCGTACAGCCTGCTGTATTCTTGTGGATAAGGAAGAAATCGGCAGTGTCGGTGCAACCGGCATGCAGTCACATTTCTTTGAAAATGCAGTAGCCGAGGTCATGAATCTCATGGGAGATTATAATGACATAAAGCTCAGAAGATGTCTTGCCAATTCCAGCATGCTTTCTTCCGACGTCAGCAGCGCCTACGATCCGAATTATGCATCAGCATTTGAGCGTAAGAACGTTGCTTTCCTTGGCGGCGGTATGGTATTTAACAAATTTACGGGGTCAAGAGGAAAATACAGCTCCAATGATGCCAACGCAGAATATATCGCACATATCCGCAATATATTTGATCAGGAAAAGATCAATTTCCAGACGGCAGAACTTGGAAAGGTAGATGTCGGAGGCGGCGGAACAATTGCCTATATTCTGGCGCTTTACGGAATGAATGTCATTGACAGCGGAGTTCCGGTACTGAACATGCATGCACCGTGGGAAGCAACCTCCAAGGCAGATATTTATGAGGTACTTCGCGGATATATTGCATTCCTTGAGAATGCAGCTTTCAGAAATGAGTGAAAAGAAAATGACAGAAGAAAACAGAAATATGAAATCTGAAAATGATTCAGTACAGAAGCAGGAGGATCCGATGCTGGGGCTTCGGACTTCTGATTACTATTTTGATCTTCCGCAGGAGCTGATTGCACAGGATCCGCTGGAAGATCGTGCAGCATCGAGACTTCTGGTACTGGATAAGAATACAGGGGCGCTCCAGCACCATATTTTCAGAGATATTATTGATTATCTTGATCCGGGTGACTGCCTGGTGCTGAATAATACCAAAGTAATTCCGGCGAGACTTCTCGGCACCAAAAAGGATACCGGCGCAGCAGTGGAAATTCTGCTTCTCAAGAGAAGAGAAAACGACGTATGGGAGACACTGGTAAGACCGGGAAAGAAACTTCGTCCGGGAGCAGAAGTTACATTCGGGGACGGATCTCTTACGGCAAAAATTCTGGATGTGATTGAAGACGGAAACCGTCTGGTACAGTTCAGCTATGAAGGCATTTTTGAAGAAGTGCTGGACAGACTCGGAGAAATGCCGCTTCCACCGTATATTACGCATAAGCTTCAGGATAAGAACATGTATCAGACCGTTTATGCCAAATATGAAGGCAGCGCAGCAGCTCCGACAGCGGGACTTCATTTTACACAGGAACTTCTGAAGAGAATAGAAGAAAAGGGAATTGATCTTGCCTATGTGACGCTTCATGTCGGACTTGGAACATTTCGGCCGGTGAAAGTTGATAATGTGAAAGAACATCATATGCATACCGAATGGTATCAGGTCACGCAGGAAGCTGCAGATAAGATTAATAAGGCGAAAGAAACAGGCCACCGTGTCATCTGTGTCGGAACGACGAGCTGTCGTACCATCGAAAGTGCGGCAGATGAGAATGGACGACTTCACGAATGTGCGGATAATACGTCCATCTTTATTTATCCGGGATACCGTTTTAAAGTGCTTGACTGCCTGATTACCAATTTCCATCTTCCGGAATCCACGCTGGTCATGCTCGTATCTGCACTGGCAGGCAGAGATCATATTCTGAGTGCCTATCAGGTAGCTATTCAGGAAAAATACAGGTTCTTCAGTTTTGGCGATGCCATGTTCATTACGGATCGGATGCCTTTACAAAAAAACGTCTAGGCGCTATAGTTAAATCAGTATTATACAGATTGTCAGCCATGTGTGGCAAAGGGGAAAACTATGGAAGAGAGAAGAAGAAGCAAAAGACTTGGACTGTCTGGAGAGCTGGAAATCAAGGCATTGGATCAGGGTGCTGTTCCGGAAACTGTTTCCATCAGGATTGTGAACTGTTCAGGAACCGGACTTGGCTTTGTATGTAAGAGTCAGCTGACACTTGGAAATAACTATGAGGCACATCTGACGATCTGGACACATGAGGTTCTGCATGTATTTCTGCAGGTTGTCAGAGGCGAACAGCTTAAAGACGGATATAATTATGGCTGTATTTTTATCGGTATGCCGGATGCTGACAGACAGCGGATTGCTGTATATGAAACCGTAGAAGAACTCGTTCCGCACGTGGAATAAAAAATGCAGCGCGAAAGCCTGCAGGAAAGAAGAAAAGCACATTGAAGATTGCAGTCGTAGGTACCGGTTATGTGGGACTTTCTGTTTCCATACTTCTGGCACAGCATAATGATGTTTATGCAGTAGATATTATTCCTGAAAAGGTAGAAATGATCAATCAGGGAAAGTCCCCGATTGTAGATAGGGAAATCCAGGAATACCTGGCAAAGGGAACCCTTCATCTCAAGGCTACTACAAACGCATCAGAGGCTTATTCCGGAGCTGATTTTGTAATTGTATCCACACCGACCAATTATGATGAGAAAAAGAATTATTTTGACACTTCGTCTGTGGAATCAGTCATCAGACAGGCAAGAGAAGAAAATAAGGATGCATATATTATCATCAAATCCACAATTCCTGTTGGATTTACAAAGCAGATGATGGAAGAGTATGATACAGATCATATTCTGTTTGCACCGGAGTTTCTGCGTGAAGGGCATGCTTTATATGACAACCTGTATCCGTCCAGAATTATTGTCGGTTACTGTAAGGACAGCACAGATGCAGAAGCACATGCGCATATGTTTACGGATATGATGCATGAGGGTGCAATCAAGACTGATATTCCGACGCTTTATATGGCTACAACAGAGGCAGAATCGGTAAAGCTTTTTGCCAATACCTATCTGGCACTGCGGGTATCTTTCTTCAACGAACTGGACACCTATGCGGAAGTCAGAGGACTTGATTCCAAACAGATCATTGACGGTGTATGTCTGGATCCGAGAATCGGTACACATTATAATAATCCGTCATTTGGATATGGAGGCTATTGTCTTCCGAAGGATACCAAGCAGCTTCTTGCAAATTATGAGGATGTTCCGAACAATCTGATCTCTGCGATTGTGGCTGCAAATCGTACACGAAAGGATTTCATTGCGGATAGAATTATTGAGAGGAAACCGGGACTTGTCGGGGTATATCGTCTTACCATGAAAGCCAATTCCGATAACTTCAGACATTCCTCAATTCAGGGTATTATGAAGCGAATCAAGGCAAAAGGCATTGAGGTTGTGGTATATGAGCCGGCACTTAAGGAAGATGATTTCTTCCATTCAAAGGTGGTTCGGGATCTGAACGAGTTTAAGAGCAGATGTGATCTGATCATTGCCAATCGTATGACAGATGAGATTGCAGATGTAAAGGATAAAGTCTATACAAGAGATCTGTTCAGAGCAGATTGATCAAACGATACGAAAAAGGTACTTTATTACTGAGAAAAAGATGATCAGTAATGAAGTACCTTTTTATGTGGAACGTGTTTCAAAACTCAGTTTAATTTTGTCAGATTCTGAAGATCACGGAAAAAACCCGGATAGGAGATATCCACACATTTTTCGTCTTTAATTCTGGTAGATCCCTCAGCGACCATGGAAGCAACTGCAAAACTCATGGCAATCCGGTGGTCAAGATGTGTATCAATTTCGGCGCCATGAAGCGGATTCCCGCCATGAATCACCATACCATCGTCTGTCGGTTCAATATCACAGCCCATTTTCCGGAGATTTTCGCAGATTGCGGTAATTCGATTGGATTCTTTTACCTTTAGCTCGGCGGCATCCCGGATGATGGTTTCACAGTCAGCAGTTGCAGCCAGAACAGCGATTACCGGAAGTTCATCGATTAATGTCGGAATGGTCTTGCCGACAATTTCGAATTTGCCGTTTGCACCGCCATGCAGATGACTATATCTTACCAGAAGATCTGCGCGTGGTTCAAAGGAATTGTCCTCATTCAGTACAGTGATGTCTGCACCCATCTGTTTAAGTACACACAGGATGCCGGCTCTTGTTTTATTAATACCGACATTATGGATCAAAACTTCTGAATCGGGTACCATAAGTGCAGCAGCAATAAAGTATGCAGCAGAGGAAATATCTCCGGGAACATTGATGCGCAGTCCCTGCAGCGGTGTTCCGGGATGAAGAATGGCAGCAGCACCGCCGGAAACATCAATTGAATTATGAATATCTGCGCCATAGGCACGAAGCATGATTTCCGTATGGTTTCGGCTGAGTGCGGGTTCATAAACAACAGTATCGCCGGAGGCATACAGACCGGCCAGCAGGATACAGGATTTTACCTGTGCAGATGCAACAGGATCATGGTATACGATACCATGCAGTTTCTGACCGTTAATATGAAGGGGACAGCAGTCGTTCTCCATGACGCTTGTGATATCACCACCCATCGCGGTCAGAGGCTTGATAATCCTTTTCATGGGACGGGTTTCAATTGAAGTGTCACCGGTCAGATCGCAGGAGAAAGGCTGAGCGGCAAGTACACCTGCAATCAGTCTGGTCGTAGTACCGCTGTTACCGGTATAGAGCGGAGCATTTGGAGCAGTCAGACCATGAAGACCCTTGCCATGGACGGTAATTGTAGGTACACCGTTCACAGGGCGGTAGGAGTGATCAATCTGCACGCCCAGCTTCTGGAAACAGTCAATGGTTGCAAGGCAGTCAGCACCTTCAAGAAAGCCGGTAATTTCAGAACTGCCGTTTGCAAGAGCACTGAACATGATACTTCTGTGGGAAATGGATTTATCTCCGGGTACGGAAATCTCGCCGCGGAGAGGATGTGAAAGCCGGTTCAGAGTAAGCATAAAATCTTCATTCCTTTCTGAAGTGATTAAAAAATGGATGCTTTTGCAACCTCGTTAAAAATGGATGCCTTTGCATCCATTTTTATGATACCACATAACCATGCATTTGCAGCAGATGTGTTGCAACGGAGATATCTTTTTCTTCATGAAATTCGATTCGCATGGTGCCACGTTCATATTCTCTGTTGTGGACAATGCCTATATTCCTGATATTAATGGAATGTACGGCCAGAAGTGTTGCAACAGCCGCCAGCATACCGGGTTGATCGGCAATATCCACATGGATGGCATATACTTTTTTGATCGGACCGCTGGAAACGTCGATAAAGGATTCTCTGTAGTTTCTGGCAGAGTCAAAAAAGTCATAAAGTGCCTGGGCATCGTGAGAATCGATGACATCCTTCATATGTGAAAGCGAAGTAATGTAGTCTGACAGCAGTGCAGAAATATTATCGGCGTTGGTCAGGCAGATCTGCTGCCACATGACAGGAGAAGAGGAGGAAATCCTGGTAATGTCTTTGAATCCCCCGGCGGCAATCATTTTCATCAGACCATCAGGGGAGTCACTTGCCCTGATCAGATTGACAAGTGATGCGGAGATGACATGTGGGAGATGGCTGATGGCAGCAGTAATATAATCGTGCTGCTCATATGTCACAACGAGCGGAATTGCACCCATCAGCTGTACCAGATGGTAATAGGACTGAAGCCGGGGCTCATCCGTTTCCGGCGTGCGGGTCAGAATATAATAGGCATTTTCCAGAAGAACAGCCTTGGAATTCTGATAGCCGATGCGTTCGGTTCCTGCCATAGGGTGACCACCGATAAACTGACAGTCAAGCCCCAGTTCATGTATATGATGATGAATGTCGTTTTTTACACTGCCGATGTCCGTTAATGTTGTTTCAGGACGCAGAAACGGACGAAGCAGAAGAAGATTTTCATCATTGATTTCTACAGGAGCACACAGAAAGATATAATCGCACGCAGAAAAAGAAGCATCGATATGCGGGACGATAGTATCTGCGATGCCTTCTTCTTTTGCCATACGAAGTGATGCTTCATTCGGATCGCAGGCGAGTACCCGGATGGATGGATCTGCAGCCTTTAATGCACGGGCAATTGAGCCGCCGATCAGACCAAGACCGATAAAACCACAGACTGTTGAGGACATGTCGGATCTCCTTTTCAGAGAGTTCTTGAAGACAGTGCAGCGTAAGGCTTAAGGCTCTGCATCAGATCATCAAAGCGTTCAAAGGTAAGTGACTGTGCTCCGTCAGAAAGTGCATGAGCCGGATCATTATGTACCTCGATTTCAAGACCGTCGGCATCGCAGGCAGCAGCAGCCAGAGACATTGGCTTGATATAACGGTAGTTGCCTGTTGCATGAGAAGGATCCACGATTACCGGAAGATGTGTACGTTCTCTCAGAACCGGGACAGCAGACAGATCAAGTGTATTGCGTGTGGCAGTCTCGTAGGTGCGGATACCGCGTTCACACAGCACTACATTGGGATTACCTTCAGACATAATATATTCTGCGGCATTAAGCCATTCATCAATTGTTGCACACATGCCGCGCTTTAACAGAACCGGCATTCTGGATCTTCCGGCTTCCTTGAGCAGGATAAAGTTCTGCATGTTTCTGGCACCGATCTGCAGCATATCCACATAATTGACGGCGGCTTCAATTGCTTCTGCACTGATGACCTCCGTTACGGTTGCAAGTCCGGTTTCCTCGCCTGCTTCTTTCAGATATTTCAGGCCTTCTTCTTCAAGACCCTGGAAAGAATATGGACTGGTACGCGGCTTATAGGCACCGCCACGGAGCATGGTTGCACCGGCTTTTCTGACAGCCTTTGCAATTGTGATCAGCTGCTCTTCAGATTCCACGGCACAGGGACCGGCCATAACGGTCAGTACACCCGGACCGATGTTGACTTTACCGGCATGAACGGTAGTCGGCTCCGGATGAAATTTTCTGTTTGCAAGCTTGTAGGATTCAGTGACAGGGACGATTCTGTCAACCCCGCGGAAACTCAGAAGATTCTCAGTAGCCAGTTTGGATTTATCACCGACAACACCGATAATCGTGAGTTCTTCACCTTTGGAAAGATGAACCTGGAGACCTGCACCCTTAATATATTCTACAATCGTCTGAATGCTGGATTCTGCAGCATCAGGTTTCATGACAATAATCATTTTTTTTCCCTTTCTTTTCACTTAATTATAGTAATTTTTTATGCTATTCGCCACTATAACACGTCAACGTGCGAAAGTCAAACAAATAAAAAACAGAAGTTAAAAGTATTGAAAAAAGAAATTGTGCAATATCGTTCGATTATCTTGTATTGCATGTGCAATTTTAGTAAAATATACACATAAGCTGCAAGGAGGATCGCAAATCATCTCACACATTTTACCTAAAAAAGTTTGACTGGAGGACAAGATATGAACGTTTACACAACTGATAAGATTCGTAACGTGGTATTGCTTGGACATGGTGGATGCGGTAAGACCAGCCTCGCGGAGGCAATGGCTTATTTGTCCGGAATTACTTCCAGAATGGGAAAAGTGGCGGATGGGAATACCATCAGTGATTTTGATAAGGAGGAACAAAAACGAAAAATTTCGATTGGTACAACCATGATCCCCATGGAATGGGGAGACTGTAAGATAAATCTTCTGGATACTCCGGGCTTTTTTGACTTTGCAGGTGAAGTGGAAGAGGCGATCAGTGTTGCGGATGCGGCGATCATCGTGGTATCCGGCAAGGCAGGAATCGAAGTCGGAACACAGAAAGCATGGGATCTGTGTGAGGAATACAGGATTCCGAGAATGATTTTCGTGGCAGATATGGATATTGATGATGTTTCCTACCGTCAGGTCGTACAGGATATGACGGATCTGTATGGAAAGAAGATGGCACCGTTTAATCTGCCAATCCGTGAGGACGAGAAGTTCGTCGGTTATGTCAATGTGATTCAGGAAAAGGGCTTTCGCTGGGAAGGTAAGGAAGTTACAGAATGTGAGGTCCCGGAGTATAATCAGGCCAATCTGAAAATCTGCAGGGATACACTGATGGAAGCTGTTGCGGAAACATCAGAATCTATGATGGACAGATATTTTAACGGGGAGACATTCTCAGAAGCAGAGATCAGAGCGGCACTTCGCAGCAACGTATGTGACGGTACCATTGTTCCGATTGAAATGGGATCCAGTATTCTGGGGCAGGGTATTTATACGCTGATGGATGATATTGTGAAATATATGCCAAGTCCGGAGAACCGGAAGATGTCCGGTATTAATATGAAGACAAATGAGATCTTTGAAGCAGATTTTGATTTTTCAAAACCGAAGACGGCATTTGTGTTCAAAACCGTTATGGATCCGTTTATCGGTAAGTATTCACTGATCAAGGTCCGTTCCGGCGTATTAAAGACAGATGATATCATGTATGATACCAACAGAGATCAGGAACTGAAAATCGGTAAGCTCTTTATTCTGCAGGGAAATAAGACAACTGAAATTGCAGAGCTGCATGCAGGAGATCTAGGTGCATTACAGAAACTCGATATTGCAACAGGGGATACGCTTTCGACAAAGGCAAATCCGATTCAGTATGCGAGGATGAATATTTCCGAGCCATATACGGCGATGCGGTATCATGCACAGAATAAGGCGGATATTGATAAGATCGCACAGGCGCTTTCCAAGCTGGCAGCAGAGGATATGACCTTGAAGGTCGTAAATGATGCCGAGAATCATCAGTCGTTGATATATGGAATGGGAGATCTGCATCTTGAAGTTATTGCCAGTAAGCTCCTGAATGAATATAAGGTGGGAATTGATCTGACAAGACCGAAAGTGGCGTTCCGTGAGACAATACGCAAGACTTCCGATGTGGAATATAAATATAAGAAGCAGACCGGCGGACACGGACAGTACGGACATGTAAAGATGCGCTTTGAACCTTCAGGAGATGTGCTTAAGCCTTATGTTTTTGCACAGGAAGTAGTTGGCGGTGCGGTTCCCAAGAATTTCTTCCCGGCAGTGGAAAAAGGAATTGCAGAATCCGTACAAAGAGGACCGCTTGCAGCATATCCGGTTGTCGGCGTGAAGGCAATTCTCTATGATGGCTCCTATCATCCGGTGGATTCTTCTGAAATGGCATTTAAAGTAGCAGCAAGTCAGGCATTTAAGAAAGGCTTTATGGAAGCGACACCGGTTCTGCTTGAACCGATTGCGAATCTGAAGGTAACCGTTCCGGATGCATATACCGGGGATGTCATGGGCGATCTGAATAAGAGACGTGCAAGGGTGACAGGCATGAATCCTGCAGCAGGCGGCAGGCAGACAGTGGAAGCGGATGTTCCGATGACAGAGCTGTTCGGTTATTGTACGCAGCTGCGTTCCATGACGGGCGGAAGCGGAGATTTCGAATATCATTTTGTCAGGTATGAGCAGGCTCCCGCAGAGGTACAGGAAAAAGAAATTGCTGCACGTGCAGATAAGGTTGCAGCTGAGAATACAGAAGAGTAAAAAATACAGAATGACAGAAGTTACCAGAGGGGGCGGGTGCCGGTGAGGCACCCGCTTTTTTTGACGGAGGCAGACATTAATTTTGCCATGTGTCCGGTTTCCTGTCAGGGAAAGGTATGTTATAATTGCCATGTCTTTCGTGCATACGGAGAATGGAAAATGAACAGGAAAGAGGATAAAAAATGAAATTTCAGGACATGCCCTACGAACGGGTGGATATGGAGCAGCTCAAAAAGAATTTTGCAGCACTGGAACAGGAGTTTACGCAGGCACAGTCAGGAGAAGCACAGTTTGCAGTGCATCAGAAGTACTATCAGCTGACAAATCACGTAATGACAGAGATGACGATTGCAGAAATCCGTCATGATATAGATATGACAGATGAGTTTTACAGTGCAGAGCAGGATTATTATGATGAAAACGGACCGGTTTTCCGTAATCTCGTTGTTTCTTATCAGAAGAAACTCTTTTCATCACAGTTCAGACCTTACCTTGAAGAGAAGATCGGACCGGTCGCATTTAAGAATATTGAACTTGCCATGAAGTCGGTTGATGAGAAGGTTCTGCCGCTGATGCAGGAAGAAAACCAGCTTCAGACAAAGTATAACAAGCTTTTGGCAACAGCACAGATCGAATGGAACGGTGAAACACTGAATCTGTCACTGATGAACCCGTATCTGCATCATCAGGACAGAAAGATCCGGATACAGGCATGGGAGAAATATACGGCATTTTTTGAAAAGAATCAGGAAGAACTGGATGATATCTATGATCAGCTGGTGAAGAACAGAACAGCGCAGGCACAGGCGCTTGGATATGAGAATTATCTTACACTTGGTTATTACAGGATGAACAGAAACTGTTACGGCAGAAGTGATGTGCAGCAGTTTCGTGAACAGGTCAAGCGTGATTTCGTACCGTTTGCGGAGAAGCTTCATGAAAGACGCCGTCAGAGACTGGGGCTTGACAGACTGCATTTTGAAGATGAGGGTGTTTATTTCACAAACGGTAATCCGGCGCCGATCGGTACACCGCAGCAGATTCTGGATGCAGGGCGCAGGATGTACAATGAACTCTCACCGGAAACTGCAAAGTTTATGAATTTTATGTGTGACAATGATCTGTTTGATGTACTTGGCAGAAAGACCAAGAAAACAGGCGGTTATATGACCTATCTGCCGGATTACAGATCTCCGTTCATCTTTGCCAACTTCAATGGAACCAGCGGTGACGCCGATGTTATCACACATGAGTGCGGACATGCATTTCAGGGGTATATCATTGCGGATGATCCGATCAATGAGCATGCGGATATTACCATGGAAACGGCAGAAACACACTCCATGTCCATGGAGTTCTTTACGGAACCATGGATGAATCTGTTCTTTGGAGACAGGGCAAAGGATTATGTGGACATGCATTTCGAAGATTCCTGCATCTTCATTCCCTACGGAACCATGGTAGATGAGTTCCAGGATATTGCCTATGCCAATCCGGGACTTTCTCCAAAGCAGAGAAATGAGGCATGGAGAGATCTTGAGCGTCAGTATAAGCCGCATCTTGACTATTCCGGGAATGAATACCTGGAAAAGGGTGGGTTCTGGCAGAAACAGCATCATATTTATGACTGTCCGCTGTATTATATTGATTATTGTATTGCACAGACAGATGCACTTCAGTACAAGGCGTGGATGGATCAGGATTATAAGGCTGCATGGAACAGCTATCTTAAACTCTGCAGACTTTCCGCATCAGATTTCTTTACCGGACTTCTGCCGCAGGTCGGTCTGAACAATCCATTTGAGGATGGATGCCTTAAAGACGTTGTACGTCAGCTTGAGAAGACGATGAAGCTATAAAAGCATTGCCAAAATGATATTCGATATAGCAAATACTTGCGATATGATACAATGAATATCACTTTCAACATCGGAACACTAATTCATGCTACGCTCTATATCGTAACCTGATGATGTGTAACTTATAATGTTGAGAGATAACGATGGCTGAAAAAAACACGAGACTTGCAAAATATCTGAGAGCATTAAGGGAAAGTCATGAGAATACGCAGGATGAGCTTGCAGAGATGCTCGGGGTGACCAGGCAGACCTATTCTCATTATGAGAACTGCAGGCTGATGCCGTCTACGGAAGCTTTGTACCGGATTGCGGTTTTTTATCATGTACCGATTGAAAAAATGATTCTGATAGCCGTAAGTGATACGGCAGAGATTCAGAAAGCTGAGAGTTCACAACTGATCGAAGAGGATTCTGATACCTATGCAAAGGGCGGAAGAAAAAGCGGAATTTCCATAAGATGGACAGAAGCAAGAGCAATTGCCTATGATGAGTTCATCAATTCCATTTCGTCGATCAAGCGTAAACTTCAGGATCTTTCACTGGAAGAAATTGATTTTTATTACAGTCATCTGGAGGCGGATGATCAGGAAACGATCAGAGCGCTGATGCAGAAGCTGTATATTGTATCGAATAAGAGAGTGAAAAAGAAATAACGGTCAGTAAGATATCCCGGTGCAGATTGCATCGGGGTATTTTTTTGGCAAAACCAGATCCTTGACATTAATGGTATGAATGTATACAATTATACCCAAACATGATGAAAAAAGATGGGTGCCCGTCGTAAACCGTTTATCAAAGGGGATTTTCGGCGGATCAGCAGGAGGTATATCTGGTATGAAACAGGATAATAATGCATTTCAGAATCGACCGGTATCGATGAATGACAAGAATAATCTGCTCCAGATTGAGGAGCATATGTATATCCTGGATGATGTTGAGAAACCGAACGTTTTCCGAAATATGTTTCCTTATGAAGAGATTCCGAAAATTCCGTTTAATGACAGAATCGTTCCGCATAACATGCCGCATGATATCTGGATTACGGATACTACATTCCGTGACGGGCAGCAGTCAAGAGCACCATATTCTACAGAGCAGATCGTCAGGATCTATGATATGCTTCATGAACTGGGCGGTCCAAACGGAATGATTCGCCAGAGTGAGTTCTTCTTATACAGCAAAAAGGATCGGGATGCAGTTGTAAAGTGTATGGAGCGCGGGTATAAATTTCCGGAAGTGACCAGCTGGATTCGTGCCAGTCAGGAAGATTTCAAACTGGTAAAGGAAATCGGGATGAAGGAAACCGGAATTCTGGTCAGTTGTTCTGATTATCATATTTTCCTGAAACTCAAGATGACCAGAAAACAGGCAATGGAGCATTACTTAAGTGTAATCCGTTCCTGCCTGGAAGAGGGAATCAGTCCCAGATGTCATCTGGAGGACATTACCCGTGCAGATATTTACGGCTTTGTTGTTCCGTTCTGTATTGAACTGATGAAGCTTAAGGATGAATATAATATTCCCATAAAAGTCCGTGCCTGTGATACAATGGGATACGGTGTGAATTTTTCGGGAGCAGTTATTCCGAGAAGTGTGCAGGGAATTATCTATGCACTCAATACCAATGGCGGTGTTCCGAGCGATCTGATGGAATGGCACGGGCATAATGATTTTTACAAGGCGGTTACCAATTCCACAACAGCATGGCTGTATGGCTGCAGTGCGGTCAATACGTCACTGTTCGGTATCGGTGAGAGAACAGGCAATACACCGCTTGAAGCCATGGTGTTTGAGTATGCCCAGCTCAAGGGTACATTAAATGGTATGAATACAACCGTAATCACAGATCTGGCAGAATATTATGAGAAGGAAATCGGATTTCATATTCCTGCACAGACACCTTTTGTCGGGAAAAATTTCAATGTGACAAGAGCCGGGATTCATGCAGACGGACTATTGAAAAACGAAGAGATTTATAATATCTTTGATACGGATAAATTTCTGAGACGTCCGCCGGTAAGCGCGGTTTCCAATACGTCAGGACTTGCAGGAATTGCACATTGGATCAATACCTATTTCAAATTAAGAGGTGATAAGGCGCTTGAGAAGACATCTCCCCTTGTGACAGAGATCAAGGAATGGGTAGATGATGAGTATGCAGGCGGGCGTGTAACAGTCATGACAGATGAAGAACTGCTGACAGAGATTGCAGCAGTTGAGAAGAAGCTTGGAATTTCTCTGACAGATGATGATACACAGAAACAGAAGAAAGCAAAGAGTACAAAGTAAAAGGAAATGCAATGGCTGAGCAATCAGCAATTGGAGGGTCAATGGAGAGTAATGAATTAAAACAGGAAGAGATTGATAAATATTCTCTTCGTGGTCGTGTCTTCCACAAGATCAGGGAAGATATCCTGAGCGGAAAGTATAAGGATCATGAGGAACTGAAAGAGGTCGCAATCGGAAACGAGCTGGGGGTCAGCAGAACTCCGGTGCGCGAAGCATTCCGGCAGCTTGAGCTGGAAGGTCTGATCCAGATTATACCGAACAGAGGTGCCTACGTTACCGGCATCAAAGCCAAGGATGTAAAGGATATTTACATGATCAGATCCAAACTGGAAGGTCTGTGTGCGAGATGGGCAACTGAGCATATCACACAGGAACAGATGGAAGAAATGGAAGAAAATATTTATCTGGCGGAGTTTCATGCATCCAAGGGCCATATGGATCAGATTGCGGAACTGGATAATCGCTTTCATAATATTCTGTATGAGTCATGCGATTCCAAGATGCTGGAGCATCTGTTAAAGGATTTCCATCAGTATGTATGGCGTGTACGCCAGAAGACACTTGCAAGTGCGCGTGGCCCTGTATCCAATCATGAACACAGAGGGATCATGGAAGCCATCAAGGCACATGATGCGGATCAGGCGGAGAAACTTGCCAATCAGCATATGATCAATGCATATGATAATATGGTCAAGAACGGCCTGTATGATATATACAAGGATGAAGAAGAATAAAAAAGCATAAAGGAGCAAAGCCATGGGAAAGATTGCAATGACAACACCGATCGTGGAGATGGACGGAGACGAGATGACCAGAATTCTCTGGAAACTGATCAAGGAACATCTTCTGACACCTTACATTGATCTCAGAACAGAGTATTATGATCTGGGACTTAAGCACAGAGATGAGACAGATGATCAGGTTACCGTTGACAGTGCAAATGCGGCGCTCAAATATGGTGTTGCCGTGAAGTGTGCAACAATAACCCCCAATGCAGAGCGCGTAACGGAATATGGACTGAAGAAGATGTATAAGAGTCCTAACGGTACGATCCGTGCAATTCTTGACGGTACGGTTTTTCGTACACCCGTTATGGTAAAGGGAATTGAACCCTGTGTAAAAAACTGGGAAACACCGATTACGCTGGCTCGTCATGCGTATGGAGATGTGTATAAGAATACGGAAATCCGTGTTCCGGGAGCAGGAACGGCTGAGCTGGTATTTACGGCAGAGGATGGTACGCAGACACGCGAAGTGATTCAGAAATTTACAGGTCCCGGCATTATACAGGGAATTCATAATACGGACAGATCCATTACCAGCTTTGCAAAGGCATGTTTCCAGTATGCACTGGATGAAAAAAAGGATCTCTGGTTCGGGACAAAGGATACCATCAGTAAGACTTATGACAGAAGATTCAGAGAGATTTTTGAGGCAGCGTTCCAGGGAGAATATAAGGAAAAATTCGAACAGGCAGGTCTGACCTATTTTTATACACTGATTGATGATGCAGTTGCCCGTGTCATGAAGTCCAGAGGCGGATTTATCTGGGCATGCAAGAATTATGACGGAGATGTCATGAGCGATATGGTATCTTCTGCATTTGGTTCTCTTGCAATGATGACATCGGTACTGGTGTCTCCGACAGGTGCATATGAGTATGAGGCAGCACACGGAACGGTGCAGAGACATTATTACAAATACCTTAAGGGAGAGCCGACATCCACCAATCCTGTGGCAACGATTTTTGCATGGAGCGGAGCACTCAGGAAAAGAGGAGAGCTGGATGGAAGTCAGGAGCTGCAGGATTTTGCAGATCGTCTTGAAAAAGCAACACTCGGAACCATTGAGTCCGGAAAAATGACCAAGGATCTGGCGCTGATTACCACGCTTGATGATGTAACGACACTGAATACAGAAGAATTTATTCTTGAGATACAGAAGAATCTTGAAGGTTGAAAATATAAAGCCTGATATAAAAAAAACGCCTTTTCGGTGGGTGGACTTAGGGATTATGAAAAACAAGGTCTTTAAGGACAGCCTCTAAGCGGGAAAAAGAATAACGGTCAGATGTGAGAAAGCCTCATGTCTGGCCGTTTTTCTATGCCCGGAGGGACACAGATATTTATCAATTTATCCTGCACATACCGCTTGCTATTCTTCCCGGACAGAGTGATGTATGTACGTACCAAAAGGCCACAGAGCCTGAAAAATCAAGGAGGCACGCACATGAAGATGAATTACGAAGGAAGACAGAGAAAAGAGCTGGTAGCCACCATCGCCGAGATTACCGGAGAAAAGGCTGTGTATATGAAGGCACCGACCTACGCTTACCAGATTGGGAGATTCACGATTGAGCGCAACGGAGACCTTTCCTGTGACGATGCGACGGCTCTGGAGGAACTTCTCCCCAAGCTGGCAGAGAACGGATTTATCGCCGAACAAGAGCCGCAGGAGAACGCTACGAACGCTGACGGCTCCGGTCTGACGGTCACGGTTCCGGTCACAGCAGCATCGGTCGATAATCTCAAGAATCTGCTTGAGGCAAAGGGAGCACTCATCAAGAAGGCGCTCGGAATCGCCGACATCAGCATCAAGGTCGAGGATTATAAGGTTTCATTCCCCTGGTTTCCGGAGATGCCTGAACCGGACGAGGTCAAAGCCTACACCGAGTTCATCGCAGCCATCTGCCGGATGAGCAAGGAGCAGAAACGCATCAGCGCGACGGAGCGGCCTACGGATAATGAGAAGTTCACCTTCCGGGTATTTCTGATCCGGCTCGGCTTTATCGGTGATGAGTACAAGACCACTCGCCGGATTCTACTCCGGAACCTTTCCGGGAACAGCGCATGGCATAATGGTACACCAAGGAAGGAGGCCGAGGCTGATGATTAAGAAAGAACAGCTGAAGGAACTCCGGCTTCAATACCCGGTCGAGACAAGGATAGAACTCATCCGAATGGACGATCCTGCCGCTCCTCCTATTGGTACGCAAGGCACCGTGACCGGAGTCGATGATATAGGAGACATTCTGGTTGACTGGGATAACGGTTCATCGCTGAATGTGGTACCGGAGATCGACCGCATCAGGAAGGTGGCAGATTCTGATGAATGATATTGTCCGAGAACAAATCCTCACCATCCGAGACAGCGGCCTGACGAATATGTTCGATGTAAACATGGTTCAGCGCCTTGCATACGAACGAGATTATTATGAGCTTGTGCTGTGGTTGGAAGACCACAGGAAGGAATATGCCCGGTTTATCATGACCGGAGACACAGATTAAAGGAAAGCCGCACCGGGGACTGCTCCCTGATGCGGCTATGCCATTAATTGTTTATAACTTCTTCAATAATCTGTTTAACTTTCTTGTTGCTAAGCTGTTTATGGAAGGAAACGGTATATCCGTCTAATGTCAATTGCTTGAAAAATACTTCTGCACACTTTATTTTTGCGTCCTCTTTGCCACGTAATGTGGACTGATTTTCCACAAGTTTTGTTTCAACAACAATGTTGAGCTCTTTCGAACCATCTACCTTTTTTACAACATACATGAAGTCCGGACTATAGTTTTCATCAACAATAGTAGGGATAGCTATGCTCGAACGGGGGATTTTTCCATAAACGACGACCTCAGAAATATCTGTCATGATGTTGTCTTTTTCGAGCGGAGAGTCAAATGCGATAGTGTCATATAAATACTTTGCTGACGGCGTACCAGGAACGAGCATGGTGCCAACAACTCCCTGCTTAATGACTTCACGAGGAGAGCCATCTTTATACGTCAGAGCTGTTTCAGCAACCTTCTGACTGGATTTTGAATACCGGAATCTTGCCTGCGTATTCGTTGTTTTCCAGTCTCGGAATTTTGATGTGATCTGAGCAACTGTATATTCGTTGATTAAATCTGCTGTAATGGCTTTCTCTTTTGACAAATTCATGATGGCCTCATGAATCTTTACAATAGGAATGCTCGTCTGAATACTTATTCGTTTCAGGAAGTCATTGTAAGGCAACGGATGATTAACGGTGTACGTAACTCCAGTATCTCCACGAACTTCCATTCGACCAGTATCATTTACGGATACCTCATCTCTTCGACTATAGGCAGATGTCATTGCAAAAGTATCGCCTTCGCGAAGAATTTTATCAAGAGCACCTGGTATTTCATTCTCAAGGTCTGCATCGTAGAACAAATAGTATTTGCGGTTTATAGCTTCCCACAGTTCCTTCAGTTCTGAATATACCGCCTTGCGGATTTTGATGTTATTCTTTTCCTTTTTATTTCTGTCTGTTACCTTACCTCCCTTAACGCCGGAAGTGAACTCTGGATAATCTGCGAAGAAAGCATTTCTGGTTTCGGTATTAATATTCATCTGGAAATCAATATATTTCTTCGCAAACAGTTCGCCGAACAATGTATTTGAATCTGTTCCTCTTGCCTTGGCCACACGTTCAATCTCATTAGGATCAAGCTTCATTGTTTCAGGAAGTTCACCGTTAATCTCATCTACAAGCCTTTGTGCAAAATCCGCCTCAGTGAAATCAACGATATAATTCAGCTGAAATTCCTCATTTGAGATTCTATTGCCGTTTTCATCAACCGGGAGTCTTAACCCACGGCCAACTTCCTGAAGTTTGCTGTTCTCGCTGCCACTGGAGCGAAGTTTCGCAATGGTAAAAACGTTCGGATTGTCCCAGCCTTCCTTCAGCGTCCATTTTGAGAAAAGGAAACGGCGAATATTATATGAACCGTCTTCATTCCTGATAGAAAGCAGCCCTTTTTTGTTATGAAGGATATCATCTACCTCTTTTGCAATGTCTTCATCTGAATCACTGTTATCCTGCGAAAAATATCCAGCGTGACATCCAGGAATGTCTGCAAGGCTTGCTTCAAGGTATTCTTTATATTCACTCTCTTCCGGAGGAAGAGTGGCGATAAGTTCTGTCAGCTTTTCTGTAAGCAGCCGTTCAAACATATCGCGAAGATATGGTACCTTGCCGTCTTCGGAATCACGGTATGACGTAATATCATCAATAAAGAACAGGGCAAGAGTTTTGATTTTGAACTGCCTGCCGGAAAAATTCTGCCGTTCAGTTTCAAAATGTCGTTGTATTGCCAACTTAAGCATTTGCTCCTGATATGAAGAAGAGTAAATATCCGTATTAAATTCTTCCCCTTGGAATTTTGTCTGTCCGTTATTCAGTTCAATATAATTCTTCCCAATCGCGCTTATGTGTATGCCATCAAAATCCGGCGAGATAATAGAAAGCGAATCGCCTGCAGTCAGTGTGAAAGTTTTTGGATTTTCACTTGCTTTCTTCAGCTGGAAATTTGCTGATGTCTTTGAGTCAATCGATACGATTTTGACTTTTTCCTGTTTCTGAGAAAGAGGCTCAAAATGTTCCTTTGCAACACCTTTTATAAGGTTTTGGTTGAAGGAATCACACGCATTCAATTCGTAGACAAGATTGTTAAAGTCCTTGCCCGTTATCTTATTTCTACCTCGCCCGGTAGTAACTTCCGGGAACGTCGCGCCAAAACGAATTATAAGCTGCGGTGACAGTTCTTCAACTATTTTCTTATATGCCTGCTGGTCACGGGAGAAACGATGAGGTTCATCTATGATCACTATTGGTTTTGTGGCTTTTAATGCATCATACGGTCTGTCGAATCCCTCAACAAGATAATCATAGTCTGAGCGCGTCAGCATATTACCATTTGTAAGAAGCTGCATATTAACAAGCAATACATAAATCCTATTGCTGTTCTGAATAGATCCTGTAACAAAATCACGTACCGGTGCAGGCATTGCCAAAAAGCCCTTTTTCTTTTTCTTTGGGCTTTCTAAAACTCCGAGTTCTATATCACAGTTATAACCACACGCATCCGAGAAATGATGTCTTACATACGGTTCTGAAAGAAACTGATTTGTCCCGGCTTTTATTGGCAGAGAAGGGACTGCAATTATAAATTTATTGAAACCACATTTTTTATGCAATTCAAAAATGGTATGTGTGTATACATATGTTTTCCCGGTGCCAGTTTCCATCTTTATATCAAGATTCAGATATTCTCCAGCATCCGGGGCAATATTATGTTTATAATCTTCGCGTATGTTCTTCTGAATATCCGCAATGTTTCTTCGAATCCTGTCTTCTCTATAATCAAAAGACGGGTTTTGATAGGATATCGTCGGAGGAACGATTGCAACGCCCTCGAATACATCAGCTATCGCATCAACGGCTTTTTGCTGATGGTCGAGTCCTTTTTCAAGAATTAGTTCCAAAATGCGCCCTCCTTAATAACGAATATCGAGATTGACCTTGAGGTTTTTCTCGGAATCCTTAAGTATTTTGATGTTTGTTTTCAAGTTTTCAGTATTTACATAATGAAAGCTATATCCAAATACAACTATATTTGGGGGATTAAAAGCACCTTCAGTGTTATATTTATCAATCAATGCCTTGATGGCATTTTCATCCATACCTTCGTCAATAAGATACAAGTGATTCTTGCACCAGTACGCTCTATAGCCATTCAAATCTACGGTTTGTACAGGAGCATCGAACTTATAACCATCGCGTATAAGCCATGTATACAGAACTGTAGGGACTCCAAAATCGCTTAGAATATTGTTTGTGATTACAAAGCCCTGGCCTGTCGGGGCAAACTTTTCAATCTTATCTATCGTCTTTTGATTTGGTGCTTTCAACGTATAATGCTTAAACCCCAGGTCTGCTGACGTGTCTGGGTATTCTTGCTTTATAGCTGTTGCAGCGTTTTTAATTCGTTCTATTCCAAGTTGATCTATAGTAGAATACCCAGCTTGAGCAGCTATGCTTCCAGGTTTTACTGCTTCGGGCAGTTGGATCAATATATATTTGCGATTATGATGATTTTTAGCATTGTCACGCATTATAGCATGGGCAGTTGTTGAGCTTCCTGCAAAGAAATCAACAATAATATCTCCCGATGAACTTCCTATGGATATTATTTTTTCCATTAACCCAATCGGCTTCGCTGTTTCAAAAACTTTCTGGTTATTAAATAGGGAGCGAATGTCTCTGGTTGCTTTTTTATTACCCTCAGTGTCATCCCACAATCCATCAACGTCTTCTTCAGAATCAAATACCTGTTTCCAAATGTTACCTGGTTTTTTTGTTCTGTCCTCTAAATAGTACTTTTGATAGGGATGCCATCCATTTTCTCCATTACGTTCGGTTTTTTTCCATTCGATTAATCCGTCTTCTTCAAGCTGTAGAGCCGTGTTCTGCGCACAAATCCACCGACTTTCATACCCAGTTGGACCGTATGGAAAGATTTCTGTCCCGTCTGGAGCAATCATCGGATAAAACATTGTGGGTCTATCTTCTCGTCTATCTTCTCCACCTGTTCTTCTTAATGATCTGGTGAGATAGCGGTTTCCATTCTCATCCACCTCATTATATATTTCTGCATCACTCTCAGACATTTCAAGTCCTCGAATTACAGCCGAGTATATGTTTTTGGAATAAACGAGAATATAATCAAGCTCATTTACCAAGCCGTCAAAGCCACCACCTGTAGGTGTGCCTGTTGCGCGAGTAATACAGGTTAGAAAATTATTCTCACCGAAAACATCATCGCATACAATTTTGCAGTTCGCTTGTTCATTATCATCAATCGAAATGAAGATTATTCCATCATCATCCAGAAGATCTCTTGCCAATTGGAGACGTGGATACATAAAGGTTAGCCATGCTGAATGGGAAGCGCTACCACGATTAGTTAAATTGAGAATACGTTGTGCCTCTTCCTCATCGATGCTTAGTTTTTCTGTCAAATCCTCAACAGTGAATTTAAAACTATCAGAATATACAAACCCATCTGACCCGGTGTTATATGGCGGGTCGATATAAATGCACTTTACTTCTCCCGAATAGGATTTGAGAAGATGCTTAAGAGCATCAAGATTATCACCACTAATATAAACATTTTCACTGTTAATATTTTCCGGCTTCGAATTGTGCTCATCATCCGGCACGATAACAGTTTCTGTATCAAGTGACACCAGCAGCTTGGCATAGCTTTTGCCAAGGAATTTTAATTCATATCCTTCGTGGGAAATATCAACTTTGTCTTTCAGATATTCTGAAAACCGTTCCATATCAAATGATCCATCAGATTTAAAACATGACGGAAAATTGGTTTTCAGAATGTCCATTTCTTTACCGTTGGGAACAACACTTTCATTAGCGTTGATAATATCTTTGATCATTTTTCCTTTTCCTCCGTCGTTTTATTATTATCATCGGGCAGGAACTCTACGATATCATCTACCTTACAATTCAGTACCCGGCATATCTTTTCTATCGAATCAAGAGACACATACTCGTCCCTTCTCATCCGTGTAGAAATATTCGCGCTGTATCCGGCTTCTTTCTGAAGCTCTGCAGCGGTCATATTTCTGTCTATCAACATATGAAATAGTTTCTTATAGGTTACAGCCATAGTACGCCTCCCTTTTGTCCACGGTGTACTAACGAATTTAAAAATTCACTTTATGTGGTATACTAATATAGTGTATCACGTAAATGTGAAATTTTCAAGATGAAATGAAATGTAAATAATAAGTGAACTGCTGTCCTCTGCCCACCGGCAGGGGATATTTTTTTGTCCAAATATCCACTCAAATCGTCCGTTTATCTCCAGTGGGAAGTAAGAGGGGTTGATTTTCCCGGTAAGAAACAGAGGAAGGTAACTCCTCCAAACAAAATATCGAAAGCCTGATTACGTATAGGGCCGGGATACATATAGTCTGCTTCTGCATTTTACGCAGTAGGACTATCGGTACCTCTGGATAACTGTGCCCTTTTATGTAATCAGGCTCTCTTATTCAGCCGCCCTATGCTATTCCGGCTCTTTTCCGTTCAGGCGGAAAGGAACGGATATGTTTATCAATTACAGGCTGGAGGACGGTTCCACTGTGCTGGTGGAGGTCACGGAAGAAACTGCCGCCTACATTCTTGAAAACGATCGGGAAATGGCAAACGCCGACCGCAGGGAACGCTATCACTGCCCGTATCGCATCGAGGCCATGGAGTATGAGGGCGATTCCCTCGCGTACCGCCTGACGCCGGAAGAAATATTCGTCCGTAAGGAGGAACAGGAGCATATCAGCGATACGCTTTCCTGCCTGACAGACGTTCAGCTTCGGAGGCTCACCATGAAAGCGGACGGCATGACGCTCCGGGAAATTGCCGCTGCGGAAGGCACCACGGTCAATGCTGTTATGGAATCACTGGAGGCGGCAAAGAAAAAATTCAAAAAACATTTCTAAAAACACCTGTACAAAACGACCTGTTTTTCTCCGTATAGTGAAGGACTTGATGTCCTCGGAAAGATGCAAAACGCCATGAACAAACTTATGAAAGGAGGACGCCCGAATGAAACACATCACCATTTATACGGCAAACTGCAGGGATAATCCGCTTAATACATGCTATCCCGACAAGCACATCATCAAATCGGCATACGAGTTGAAAGCTGCCGCCTGCTATGATCAGGTCTTTGCCGAGTATCGTAACAACCACAGGGCAATCGACGATTTTCTCTATTCTGATTGTCTTCCGTTTGACTGCGACAACGACCACTCAGAAGATTCGGAAGAATGGGTAACGCCCGCAGATGTAGAAAAAGCTTTCCCCGGAGTGCAGTTCTACGTCATCTACAGTAGGCACCACATGAAACAGAAAAACAAGTATAGTCCAAGACCGAGGTTCCATGTGATTTTTCCCATCGAGCCTGTTACGGACAGCAACGCTTACCGTGGCCTGAAAGATTCTGTTATCGCATTCTTCCCGTATTTCGATACGAATGCCAAGGATTCGGCCAGATTCTTCTTCGGTGTAAAAAGTCCTGTAGTTGAATATCACGGAGGTGCCAAAGATGAATCTGAGTGAATTTATGAAAACGCAGGCAACTGAACAGGCGCTGATAACAGCACCAGCCGAGAAGCCGGATTTCGATGAGGTTATCCCCGAAGGTCAGCGCAACAGCACTATGTCACGTATTGCCGGGAGGATCATCAAACGGTACGGCGATACTAATGAAGCCAAACGCAGATTTGCCGAGAAAGCCGCGGCCTGCAATCCTCCGCTTGATCCCAAGGAACTGCAGACCATCTGGAGCAGCGCCATAAAGTTCGGCGGCAAGGTTTCTCAGCAGGACGGATACATACCGCCGGAGGATTACAACAATCCCACTCCGAGAAAGCCTGCGGACTATTCAGATCTCGGTCAGGCGTATGCTTTCGCCAAGTTCTGCCGCGACTATGTCAGGTATTCCCCGGCAACGGATTACATCGTCTACAACGGCGTCTACTGGGAAGAGTCAAAGCCCAGAGCGCAGGCGGCGCTTGATGAGTTTACGGACGCACAGCTGAAAGAAGTGGAAAAGCATATCGCTGATACTGAAAAATATATGGAAACGACCGGAGCAGACGCTGTTGTCGCGGAACATGGCAAGAATGCTGCCCAGTACATGAACGAGGAACAGCTGAAAGCTTACTTAGCCAATACCGGAGCGATAGCCTACCGGACATTTGTCATTAAGCACCGGGATTCCAAGTATCTGGCGGCGGCGCTGAAAGAAGCCCGTCCTATGGTCGAGATAGATCATCATGAACTGAACAAGGACGGCTTTTTCCTGAATACGCCGGATTACACGGTCGATCTCAGAAAAGGCGCAGACGGTAAACTGCCTCACCGGGCGGAGGACTTCATCACGAAGTGTACTGCCGTTGCTCCGGGAACAAAAGGAGCAGATATCTGGGAGGACGCGCTTAATGTGTTCTTCTGTGGAGATACGGAACTGAAATCCTATGTTCAGCGGATTGCCGGACTTTGTGCCATCGGCCATGTCTATATCGAAGCACTCATCATCGCTTATGGAGAAGGACGAAATGGCAAGTCTACGTTCTGGAATTCAATCGCAAGAGTCCTCGGTTCCTACAGCGGCCACATATCCGCAGACGCACTGACGGTCGGATGTCGCAGAAACGTTAAACCGGAACTGGCTGAGACGAATGGCGTCAGAGCCTTGTTCGCCGCTGAACTGGAAGAAGGGCTGAGGCTCAATACCTCGGTCGCAAAGCAGCTCAGTTCTACGGACGAGATTTATGCGGAGAAGAAATATAAAGATCCGTTCAGCTTCACGCCCTGTCACACGCTCATCCTTTACACGAACCATCTGCCGAAGGTCGGAGCCAATGATCCCGGCACTTGGCGCAGGCTCATTGTCGTACCATTTGGCGCAAGGATTGAAGGAAACGGCGATCACAAGAACTATGCCGATTATCTGTTTGAAAACGCCGGAGAAGCAATTCTCTCATGGATCATCGAAGGCGCGAAGGCAGTCATTGACGCAGGCTTTCATATTGAACAGCCGGAATGCGTAAGGTCGGCTACGAGCGCATATCGAGAAAACAGCGACTGGCTCGGCAACTTTATTTACGAGTGCTGTGATATCGGAGACGGATTCAGTGCTTCGTCAGGAGACCTTTATACCCAGTACAGATATTTCTGTCAGAGGGTGGGCGATTACACCAGAAGCACCACGGATTTCTATACCGCGATCGAGTTCGCAGGCTTTACCCGCAGGCGCACCAGAAACGGGCGTTTCGTTGACGGTCTGCGGCTCAAATCGGACTTTGAAAACGATACACCACCACTCGTGTGACAGGCATTGACGGTCATATATAAAAATTATTATAGGCGATTCTTAAGTCAAATCTCTATATATAGAAGTTTATATAATGACCGTCAAGACTGACACACACCCACTGACGAAGGAAGGAGGACAACACCATGAGATTAATTCCAGTAGGCATCACCGAGAAGGACGGAGCGTTTCCGCTGCTCGCCAAAGCGTCTGATTTCAGCACCGACCATTATGACGGCATTCAGGTGAGAAAGCGCCGCGACGGAAAGCCTGTGCTTGTTATGAAAAGCAGGAACGACGCGCCTCTGCCTTGGATGGTAGAGTACGGTTTCTCTCAGATCTATTTCAAGAGTTTCGATGAAGCAATCAAGTTCTGCAGCAGTCGCGGGATGCAGCTTGTGAAAGAACAGATGGAATAAGACTGGGAGGGGCGGGTCAAATCTCTGTGGCAAATGCCGCGGAAAACGGCGCCCCCTCTCGCACGCAAAAAAGCGTATTCAAACGGGTAATTAACCCCAAAATCAAAGGAGGATTTCACCATGAAAACTGTTTATCCATTAAGAAATGCCGTCAAGAACGGAACCAGAAAAAGCCCAATGTATTCTGGAAATACAGAGGAATTCGTCAGCGAGATCTATGACTTCTGGCTGACGGACGAAGGCAGCAATCGCTACCGCCTGCATTCAAAGCATGAAATGCGCTGGAATGATTCCCTTGCCTATGATGTTGTCTGCCCGAAGTGCGGACAGACGCTCTCGGTATGCGGAACACCGCTGAACTACAATGACCTGTTCCTGTACGAATGCAGGAACTGCGGAAAAAACTAATGGAGGTTATGACTATGAACGACTATACAAATATGACCGGAGACATCGGTTACGAGAAAGAATTCTGGAATGCCATGCGCGGCAACAAGGGCGCTGAGGTAAAGCTTGACGCAGGACGCGACAGCACCACAGGCACCTATTCGCTGCCTGATGCCACACAGGCCGGATTTGCAAAGGAACTGGACAAGCAGAGCGTTTTCCGCTCCCTTGCCACGGTCATCAAAGCCTACCGGGGCGATTATCGAATTCTTGCGAAAGATTCCGATGATATTGCCGCATGGGTTACAGAGGGCGGGGAAATTCCTGCTTTTGAAGGTATTGGCGATTTCACTCAGCACGAAGTAGGCAGCCATAAGCTGGCAAACATCGTGAGGCTTGATTCGGACTTTGTCTGTGACGCGTCTTTCAGTTTTGAGGACTATCTTGTTTCACGCCTTGCCCGGAACTTTGGCTTTGCCGAGGAGGACGCTTTTGTAAACGGCACCGGAGTAAATATGCCGACAGGCATTCTCGATACGGCTGCAGGAGCCAAGACAGGAGTGACCACCGCCGCAATCGCCACTGACAATATCATCACGCTGTTCTTCTCTGTGGACAGCGAATACCGGAAGGATGCCGTCTGGATGATGAACGACCGCACAGCGCTTCATCTGAGGACGCTCAAGGACAGTGCGGGCAATTACCTCTGGCGCAGTACTGATGATACGATTCTCAGTCACAAAGTTGTTATTTCCAACTATATGCCAAACCCGGACAGCGGCAAAAGCCCGGTTATCTTCGGCGATATGAGCTATTACTGGATTATCGAACGCAAGCCGCTCACCATCCGCCCTCTGGTGGAAAAATACGCAGTTTACAATCAGATCGCTTATCTGTCCTTTGAATTTCTGGACGCAAAGCTTATCCGCCGCGAGGCTGTAAAGGCTCTGACGCTCACCGCCGGAGGAAAATGATTATGGAAGATAAGAAAGTAACGTTCATGGAAAAGACCATCGGAGACACGACCTATATCGTGGAGGCTGCCGCAGGCGCGAATGCCCGTGAGACCGTGTATGAGAAGCTGAAAAAGCTGATTCTGCAGGATCCCGACAGACACAATTTGTTAAAGGCTTCATAAGACGATAATGCTTGACTTCTTCGCAGCAGGTATGGATATATAGTAGTACCGCTTGGAGACTGTCGGAAAGGAGGAACTTATGAACAGACAGTCTCAGACTGCTGTGAAGAATGATTTGATTACAGCCCTCTACTGCCGCCTCTCACGAGATGACGAGCTGCAGGGCGATTCTAACAGCATTAAGAACCAGAAAGCAATTTTACAGAAATATGCCACAGACAACGGCTTTGGCAACATACAGTTTTTCGTGGATGACGGCTACAGCGGCACTACCTTTGACAGGCCGGACTGGCAGCGCCTTTCCGGGATGATTGATGAAGGTCAGATCGGTACGCTCATCGTAAAGGATATGAGCAGGCTCGGCAGAGATTATTTGCAGGTTGGAATGCTGACCGAGATGGTGTTCCCGAACAACGATGTCCGTTTCATCGCCGTAAATAACGGTGTGGACAGCGTAAACGGCACGGAGAACGACATGACGCCGTTCATCAACCTGTTCAACGAATTCTACGCCAAGGACACCAGTAGGAAAATCCGAGCCGTGTTTAAAGCCAAGGGAAACGCCGGAAAGCCGCTCTGCACGAATCCGCCCTACGGCTACATTAAAGATCCGGAGGACAAGAATCACTGGATCATCGACGAAACCGCCGCCGAAGTGGTCAGGGAGATTTTTCATCTGTGTGTGCAAGGTTACGGGGTTTCCAAGATTGCGAACATTATCACGGCAAAGCATATCATGAATCCTACCGCCCACGCCAAGGCGCTCGGCATCGGAGTATCAGACAATCGGAGCACCGCTGATGATTACAAATGGGTCAACAGCACGATTTCCCATATGCTGACGAGGCAGGAGT
>JAKVKH010000002.1 GCA_022486625.1 Butyrivibrio sp.
CTTGGAATAATCCTATGATTGTTACTGGTCATGTATGAACGGTACGATACCTGGCTCCGTGGTCAAGCGGTTAAGACATCGCCCTTTCACGGCGGTAACACGAGTTCGAACCTCGTCGGAGTCATTTTTTGTCGATAGATTTCATTTGGATTATGATGTATGAAATTTATCGATTTATTATTTTATATGTATGGTGACATAGCCAAGCGGTAAGGCACAGGTCTGCAACACCTCCACCGGCGGTTCAAATCCGCCTGTCACCTCTCAATCCTGAATGTTTATACATTCAGGATTTTTTATTATATGTTGTATTGCGAAGACATTAAGGAAAGGTATAATAGTAAATATGGATAAAAAAAGCGTAAAAGTAAGTATTTATCATATGAGCGAGATTTTTTTATATGAATATTATGTAAATCATGAAGACTATGAGATCAGCAGTGCAGATCATGCGGCGGAATATGTGAAACTCGCTGAAAAAGATGAGCAGGAGGGACATACAGATAAAGCGCTCCAGAATTATCTGAAAGCGCATTTTGAAAACCCCGTGAGTGCGGAGATTTATCATTGTATTATCAAATGTTGCAGGCAGTTGGGGGATCTACGCGGATTTTATCAATATACGCTGGAAAGTTATGATTATTGTTGTACCCGAGCAGAACTTGCGGGATATTATCGAAACCTTGGGTATTATTATCTGGAAAACTATAAGCCGGAACTTGCAGCGGCGTTATATCGGTACAGTATTTTTTTTTATAAAAGTGAACAGGCAGAGAGTGAGATTGAGTTTCTGAATAAGGCAATGAACAGGCTGATGGCGCAGGAGAGTGCTCAAGAAATCCAGAGACTTTTGAGGAAAGAAAAAATCCCGATACAAGCGAATCAGATTTCTTTGGCTCTTCTGGTAAAAGCGGGAGAAGAAGCAGAAGAAAAAAAGATGTCTGGTCAGGCGATGGATTGTTATAAAATGGTATATGATCTGACACAGGATGAAGAGATAAAGAACAGAATTTACAGGCTGAAAGATAATGGAAGGTGGGACGTATGATCAGAGATCTTGTTCAGAAAAATCGAAGTTATCGTGGATATGATGAAAGTTACCATTTTACAAGAGATAAGCTGGAGGAATTTGTTGACTGCACCAGATTTTGCGCATCAAGTGTAAATGCACAGCCGTTAAAGTATTATATTGCATGGGAAAAGGAAACAGTTGAAAAAATACAGACACTGACGCATTGGGCTGCAGCACTTCCACAATTGGAACTTCCACATATGGGAAAACATCCGACTGCATTTATAGTAATCTGTCAGGATCTGCAGATTGATTCAAATCAGAATCGTTTTCAACGTGATATCGGTATAGCAGCACAGACGATACTACTGGCTGCAGTGGAGCAGGGGCTTGGCGGCTGTATGATCGGAAACTTTCAGGCGGGTGATCTGAAAAAGGCATTGCAACTTGGTGCGGAGATTCAGCCGATGCTGGTAGTTGCACTCGGAAAACCGGCGGAGAAAATTGTGCTGACAGAGGTTGGAACTGATGGAAGTACTGCATATTACAGGGATGAAGAGGATGTTCATTATGTACCAAAACGAAGCCTGAAATCAGAGCTTCTGAATTGATAATGAGAATATGAAAGCGGAGGAATCAGAAAAGGTATGGCGGAAGAAAAGATGGAATCAATGGAAGATTTTAAGGATGAGCTTGACCGTTCATTTCGGAAAATCAACGAAGGGGATATTCTGACGGGAACAGTGATCAGCGTTGGCGATGAATATATTGCGCTTGATCTTAAGTATTATACGCAGGGAATTATCCGCACGGAAGATCTCAGTGAAGATCCGAAGTTTTCAGCAAGAAGAGAGATTAATGTAGGGGACGAAGTTACGGCAACTGTAATCAGTACAGATGATGGGAAGGGAAATATTCTTTTATCCAGAAAAGAAGCTACACAGGTTCTTGCATGGGATAAGTTGAAGGATGACATGGAAAAAAAGATCGATCTGGAAGTAACAGTATCCGAAGCTGTAAAAAGTGGAGTAGTTGCTTTTCTGGAAGGCATTCGTGGATTTATTCCTGCATCAAAGCTGGATCTGTCTTATGTGGATGAGAAGGAACTTCCGGCGTATGTGGGCAAAAAGCTTATGGTCAGAGTCATTACTGTAGATCAGGAATCGGAAAAGCTTGTGATGTCTGCGAAGGAAATTCTGAAGGAAAAGGCTGATCAGACAAGATCTGAGAAGATATCCAATATTGAGGTAGGACTGGTAACTGAAGGAACCGTTGAGAGTCTTCAACTATATGGTGCATTTATTGACCTTGGAAATGGTATTTCCGGTCTGGTGCATATTTCACAGATCTGCAACCAGAGAATTGCTAATCCGGGTTCAGTACTTAAGGTCGGAGAGAAGGTCAAAGTGAAGGTTATTGCGATCAAGGAAGGCAAGCTCAGTCTCAGTATGAAAGCACTTGAGGATGTTGCTGCAACAGAAATTACAGAAGAAAAAATCGATTATAAGAGTGAGGGAGATGCAACAACATCACTTGCTGCATTGCTGAAAAAGGCTGGATTCTGATTTTTTCTATAAATTTGCAGTACAGAAATGGAGTCAGCATGAAAAAATTTCCGAAGGAACCGGTACCGGTTACGCTTATTACGGGATATCTCGGAGCAGGTAAAACGACACTTTTGAATCATGTGCTGAATAACCAACAGGGATATCATATTGCGGTGATTGTAAATGATATCGGAGAAGTGAATATTGATGCCGGGCTGATCGCCAATGGTGCGAATATTAAGGACAAAGCGGGGCTGGTACCGTTGTCAAACGGCTGTATTTGCTGCACGCTCAAGACGGATCTTGTAAGGCAGCTTGCGGAGTTGATCAGCACGGGCAGATATGATTACATCGTTATAGAAGCGAGCGGAATCTGTGAACCGATTCCGATTGCACAGACGATTGCAATGCTGGACGGATCCATGCAGAATTCCAGAATCCCGAAGCTGTGCAGACTGGACGGTATTGTTTCTGTGGTAGATACGATGCGCCTTGCATCTGAGTTTCATTGCGGTGAGCAGTTGATGAAGACAGACCGCACTGAAGACGATATTGAGACGCTTTTAGTGCAGCAGATTGAGTTCTGCACGACTGTTGTTATGAATAAGGCGGATATGGTCTCCGCAGAGCAGATGAAACAGGTACGTGCAGTAGTGAAAAAGTTGCAGCCGGAGGCCAGAATTCTGGAGACTTCTTATGGAAAGCTGGATATCGGAGAAGTTCTGAATACGCACGCATTCCATTTTGACAGAGTTTATCAGTCTGCCGGATGGATTCAGGCAATGAACGGGGAAGATGAGCATGAGCCGGAAGTACTGGAATACGGGATCGGTACATTTGTATATGAAAGAAGACGATCGGTTAACAGGAAGAAACTGGAACTTCTGATCAGAAAATGGCCTGGAAGCATTATCCGAACAAAAGGGATCATGTGGCTTTCGGATAGTAATGTAAAATCATATGTTTTTGAACAGGTGGGGAAACAGGTATCCATCAGTTATAATGGAGACTGGATTGCAGCAGGCGAGCCTGCCGAAGTACAGAAAGCGCTGAAGGCTGATCCGGATGTACGCGCTTCTTGGGACAGCAGGTGTGGTGACCGACTGAATAAGCTTGTCTTTATCGGAAGAGAAATGGATCAGGCACAGATTATCAGAGAACTTGATGAATGTCTGGATCCGGAATAGAAACGGAGAGTGTATGGGTCGTGAAGAAATAGAACTTTTGAAAAAAACAGTTGCTGAAAGTGACAATATTGTTTTTTTTGGTGGCGCAGGGGTGTCCACAGAAAGCGGGATACCGGATTTCAGGAGTAAGGATGGCCTATACAGCCAGAAATATAAATATCCTCCGGAGCAGATTGTGAGTCATACTTTTTATGAAAAGATGCCGGAAGAGTTTTTTAGATTTTACCGTGACAGAATGCTTTATCCGGATGCAAAACCGAATAAGGCACATCTGAAGCTGGCACAATGGGAAAAAGAGGGAAAGCTGAAAGCAATTATCACGCAGAATATCGATGGACTGCATCAGGCAGCCGGCAGTCGGAAAGTTCTGGAACTTCATGGAAGTGTTCTGAGAAATTACTGTGAGAAGTGTGGGAAATTCTATGATATGGAATCTGTGCTTCATGGGGAGGGAGTTCCGAAATGCAGTTGCGGTGGCAGAATCAAACCAGATGTTGTGCTGTATGAGGAAGGGCTTGATCAGGGAATTCTTGAAGAGGCAGTCAGATATATCAGTGAGGCTGATGTGTTGATTATCGGTGGAACTTCTCTGGCGGTATACCCGGCAGCGGGGCTGATAGACTATTACAGAGGCAATAAACTGATTGTAATTAATCGTTCGGCAACACCAAGAGACAGTCAGGCAGATCTTCTGATACAGGGCAGTATAGGAGAGATTCTGGATCAGTTATGAACGGGACGGAAAAAATGGAAATCAATGTTGGCGATGTGATCAGAATGAAAAAGGTGCATCCATGTGGCAGCTATGAATGGGAAGTCCTGCGCTCGGGTGCAGATTTTAGGCTGAAGTGTTGCGGCTGCGGACATCAGATCATGATCCCAAGAAAAGCAGTGGAAAAAAATGTTCGTGAGATCAGACCGGGTAGTGAAAATAAAAAGACGGAATGTTCTCAGTAATGTAATGCCGTGCAATGAAATATCGAGAATAAAAGTAAAAAAGCTTGCATCCTTTGGCCTCATATGATAATATATAACTCCGTGATATAAATTCCTTGCTCCTGTTATGGCAGGGGCCAGAGACCAAAAGGAGGTAAGTAGCATGAACAAGTATGAATTAGCCGTTGTTGTCAGCGCAAAGATCGAAGACGATGCAAGAGCAGAAGTCGTTGACAAATGTAAGGCTCTGATCGAGAGATTCGGTGGTCAGATTACCAATGTCGATGATTGGGGTAAGAAGAAGCTCGCTTATGAAATTGATAAGATGAACGAAGCTTTCTATTATTTCATCCAGTTTGACGCTGAAGGTACTGTACCTGCAGAACTCGAGTCCCGTGTTCGTATTCTGGACAACGTCATCAGATATTTATGCGTAAGACGCGACGAGGCATAATAGTAAAGGACGAAGATAGATGAATAAAGTTATACTTATGGGACGTTTAACCAGGGATCCTGATGTCAGATATACACAGGGTGAAAGCCCGGCAGCAATTGCAAGATATACACTTGCAGTAGACCGCAGATTTGTAAGAAGAGACCAGCAGGATGCACAGACTGCCGACTTTATCGGCATTGTTGCATTTGGTAAAGCTGGAGAATTTGCAGAGAAGTATCTGAAAAAAGGCACAAAAGTTATAGTCACAGGCCGTATCCAGACGGGTAGTTACACCAATAAGGAAGGTCAGAAAGTATATACTACAGATATCGTTGCGGAAGATCAGGAATTTGCAGAAAGCAAGAATGCTGCGGGCAGTAACGGAGGATTCTCCGGAGCTGGTAACAATGCATCTGCCGGAGCAGAGAAACCTGTAGCGGCAGGCGATGGATTCATGAATATTCCGGATGGAATTGATGAAGAGCTGCCGTTTAACTGAGAAATAGCGTAGAACGCCAGTCAAAATTCTGACTGATTTTGGATAGGAGGTAAAAAAATGGCTTTCAACAAGGCAGATAGATCTGATTCTTCCATGAGAAGAAAAGGTGGAATGCATAGAAGAAAGAAAGTTTGCGTATTCTGTGGTAAAGATCATGCGATCGATTACAAGGATATTGCAATGTTAAAGAAGTATGTTTCCGAAAGTGGAAAGATTCTTCCGAGACGTATTACAGGAAATTGCGCAAAGCATCAGAGAGAGATCACGGTGGCTGTAAAGCGTGCCAGACATCTTGCTATGATGCCGTATGTAGCAGATTGATCATTATGTGATAATGACTGAGACGGACACTCCTTTTGGAGTGTCCGTTTTTGCTATTGAAAATGTTATATGTTATAATGTTCGCGGTGGCAATGAGCAGTGCCACGAATCAAAAGAGAAAAAGCGAAGACAGCTTGCAGACGGTAGCGTTTTCTCTTTTGATTCGGGATAGGGCGAAGCCCGCGATTCATCGAACCTGTTCGATGAATCAGCACGGCGAATACAGCTAATAGAATCATTACCTGAATATTCTGAAAGGCTGAATCAGCGATGAAAAAGGCAAGAGTGAAATTAAAGGGAAGACTTCATACATACATGCAGACATTTATGTATCTTGGAGTAATCCTTTTCATAGTTAATATTTTGATCTATATTACTTCAGGCTTTGAACCGGGAATTATCGTATCGGTATTCACTGCTTTCTATTTTGTTGTCGTTATCTATATGAATATGCGGACAAGACCGATCATTATGAATGAGCTGATCAGTTTTGCAACGCAGTATGGCCAGATTCAGAAACGCCTGCTTCGGGAACTGGATCTGCCAAGCGCATTTTTGGATGATACAGGTAAGGTGATATGGACGAATGTTGCCTTTGAAAAGGTGATTCATCAGGAAAAAGGATACAGGAAATCAATCACGTCTCTTTTTCCTTCGATTACTGCAGATAAATTCCCCGCTTCGGATGATGAAGAAACAGAAATTGATCTCAGTTATGAGGGAAGCAGTTTTGTCATGCGACTTCGTAAAATCTCACTTCGGGAGATGGCAGTCAACAGCGATATCATTGAGGCACGGGGGTATGAAGGGTACCTGATTGCAGTATATCTTTTTGATGAGACGGCACTTCGCCTTGCCATACAGGAGGTAGATGATCAGAGTCTGGCTGCAGGACTGATTTATCTGGACAATTATGATGAGGCGCTGGAAAGCGTGGAAGAAGTAAGAAGATCACTTCTGATCGCGTTGATTGATCGTAAAATCAATAAATATATTGCATCCTGCGATGGAATTGCCAAGAAACTTGAAAAGGATAAATATTTCATTGTTCTTCCCAAAAAATCATGCAAGATGTTGCAAGAAAATAAATTTGATATTCTGGACGATGTAAAAACAGTCAATATTGGTAACGAAATGGCGGTAACGCTTAGTATCGGTATCGGAATCAACGGATTGTCCTATGCGCAGAATTATGAATTCGCGCGGAATGCAATTGATCTTGCACTCGGACGTGGCGGAGATCAGGCTGTTGTAAAGACACCGGATAATACCGTGTACTATGGCGGTAAAAGTCAGCAGGTTGAGAAGAGCACAAGAGTCAAGGCCAGAGTTAAAGCACATGCACTCAAGGAGATTATTGCCGGCAAGGATACGGTTATTGTCATGGGGCATCGCATGGGTGATGTTGACAGTTTTGGTGCTTCAATTGGTATTTACCGTATTTCGAAGACACTGGATAAAAAGTGTCATATCGTGCTGAATGATGTGACAACATCAATGAAGCCGCTTGTAGATTTGTTCAAGGAGAACCCGGAGTATGAAAGTGATATGATCATCGGCAGTCAGCAGGCAATTGATCTTGCAAGCAATAATGCGGTTCTGGTTGTTGTTGATGTTAATAAACCGAGTATTACAGAATGTCCGGAGCTTCTGAGATTCTGTAAGAATATTGTTGTGTTTGATCATCACAGGCAGGGAACAGAAGTTGTTGAAAATGCGACACTTTCCTATGTGGAGCCATATGCTTCTTCCACCTGCGAGATGGTTTCAGAGATTCTTCAGTATATCGGAGAAAATGTTAAGATTCACACAGAAGAAGCAGACAGCATGTATTCCGGAATCATGATTGATACGAATAATTTCATGACGAAGACCGGGGTCAGAACGTTTGAAGCAGCAGCTTTTTTGCGGAGAAACGGTGCTGATGTGACGCGTGTGCGCAAGCTGTTCCGTGAGGATGCAAATGAGTATAAGGCAAAGGCTGATGCAGTCGGTCAGGCTGAAATATACAGGAATGCCTATGCAATTTCAATCTGCGCAGGCGAAGATGTGCAGAGCCCGACCATTATTGGTGCGCAGGCAGCCAATGAGCTGCTGAATATCAAAGGGGTCAAGGCAAGTTTTATTTGCACGGAATATCAGAACAAGATCTATGTCAGTGCCAGGTCCATTGATGAAGTGAATGTACAGGTTATCATGGAGCATCTTGGCGGCGGCGGTCATATGAACGTTGCAGCCTGCCAGATGGAAGGCGTTTCCCTGACAGAAGCAATCGGCGTAATCAAACATACACTTGACTCGATGATAGAGGAAGGAGAACTTAACTGATATGCAGGTAATATTACTTGAAGATGTAAAAACACTTGGAAAAAAAGGACAGATCGTCAAGGTAAGCGACGGTTATGCAACGAATTTTGTTTTACCTAAAAAGCTTGGGGTAGAAGCGACACCAAAGAATCTGAATGATCTCAAGGTCCAGCAGAAGCGTGATGAGAAGGCTGCTGCTGAACTTCTGGCACAGGCACAGGAATTTGGAAAGAAAGTGGAGTCAGTGACAGTTAAGGTCAGCATGAAGGGCGGAGAAGGCGGAAAGGTATTCGGTTCCGTTTCTTCCAAGGAAATTGCAACGGCAGCAAAGCAGCAGTTCGGATTCGATATTGACAAGAAAAAGTTGCAGTTGGCAGAACCAATCAAATCTTTTGGCGTATTTGAAATTCCAGTTAAACTTCATCCGCAGGTAACCAGTAAGTTGAAAGTATCTGTTACAGAACAGTAACAGTCAGTTAAGGGGAAATTATGGCAGACGAAATACTGGCGAAGCGGGTTGCACCAAGCAGCCTTGAGGCTGAACAGTCTGTAGTTGGAGCAATGCTGATTGACCGGGATGCAATCGGCACAGCGACTGAGTTCATTACAGGAGATGATTTTTACAACAGGCAGCTCGGAACATTGTTTGATGCAATGGTGGAGCTGGATAAGAGCGGTATGGCAGTGGATATCGTAACGCTGCAGAACCGTCTGAAGGAAAAAAATGTTCCGCCGGAGGTCAGCAGCCTGGAATATATCCGTAACCTGGTTACGGCAGTACCGACTTCAGCAAATGTGAAATATTATGCGCAGATTGTTGCGGAAAAAGCCACACTCAGAAAGTTGATTCATATCAGTGAAGAGACAATGAATTCCTGTTATGCAGGCACGGATGAACTGGAAGTTATTCTGAATGATGTGGAAAAAAATGTTTTTGATGTGACACAGAACCGTGGAAACGGAGAATATACACCAATCAAGGATGTTGTTGTTTCCGCGTTGAACAAAATAGCGGCATCCAGTAAATTGAAAGGAAATGTAACAGGACTGGCAACGGGATTTACGGATCTTGATTATGATACGGCTGGTTTTCAGCCTTCTGATCTGATTCTGATTGCAGCCCGTCCTTCCATGGGAAAAACCGCATTTGCATTAAATATCGCAGAATATATGGCATTCAGGCATAATCAGACCGTAGCAATATTCTCACTCGAAATGTCCAAGGAGCAGCTGGTAAATCGTCTGCTCTCCATGGAATCCAAGGTAGATGCGCAGCATATCCGTACAGGAGCAATGTCAGACGGCGACTGGGAACAGCTGATTGAAAGCGCAGATCTGATCGGTGGTTCTAATCTGATTATTGATGATACACCGGGTATTTCTGTATCAGAGCTTCGTTCCAAATGCAGAAAATACAAGATGGATCATAATCTTCAGATTGTGTTTATTGATTACCTTCAGCTGATGAGCGGAGGAGGAAATCGTTCTTCTGATTCCAGACAGCAGGAAATATCTGATATTTCACGTGCACTGAAGGCACTTGCGAGAGAAATTCACGTCCCGATTGTGGCACTTTCACAGTTGTCACGGGCAGTAGAGCAGAGACCGGATCACCGACCGATGCTGTCGGATCTTCGTGAATCCGGAGCTATTGAGCAGGATGCCGATATGGTAATGTTCATATATCGTGACGATTACTATAATAAAGACACAGAGGACAAAGGCATTGCGGATATCATTATTGCCAAACAGAGAAATGGTCCGATCGGAACTGTCAGACTGCTCTGGATGCCTGAATTTACAAAGTTTGCAAATCTTGAGAAACACTGATATATAACAGAAAAAGGGCAAAAAAAATAATGGGCTTTCAGGCCCATTATTTTTTTACAGAGGCTGCAAGGCAACCTCTAAAAACAGATGCATTGCATCTGCTTTTATTAACCCTGGCTGATTGCAGATACAGGGCACTGAGCTGCACAGGAACCGCAGTCGATACAGGTATTTGCATCGATCTGGTACTGAGAATCTCCCTGAGAAATTGCAGATACCGGACACTGGCTTGCGCAAGAACCGCAGCTGATGCATGCATCACTGATTACATATGCCATGATAATTTCCTCCTTATATGGATGTTTTTAATTACAGAAGTTGCGAAGCAACCTCTTTTGAAATGAACTGCGATTGCAGTTTATTCTAACTATGAACCCGCAAAGCGAGCTCTGAGTGAAATGAGCTGCCATTACGGCTTAGTTCATTTCTGACAGATGAGATCAGAAGTCACCGACCCCATGTTGCAAATCATATGATAATATAAATGAGATTTTTTAGCAAGTAAAATAGTGTGAATATTTGCGATGTATATGTGCAGACAGGGCGTCAGAAGAGTCTTTCGGAATT
Source organism: Butyrivibrio sp. (assembly GCA_022486625.1). Taxonomy (GTDB): domain Bacteria; phylum Bacillota; class Clostridia; order Lachnospirales; family Lachnospiraceae; genus Butyrivibrio. Next base: position 10,643 of record JAKVKH010000002.1, read on the forward strand.
TGTTAAAAAAGAATTTTTTAAATTGGATACAATATAGATGGAATATTTAGTATTGACGAAAAAAAGATACTAGATGATGGGGATGAAAATGGCGTACAATAAGTTGCAAAAATCTCTCTTATCCCTTGCTATCATTGACATTGCGGGCTTTGCATGCTACTATGAGGAAAGCAGAAAAAACTATCTGCGGATGTCCATGCACGGGTTTTTCTTGAAGACCTATTCGTGCAGGGATTTTTGTGCGCATCAATCTGCAAATGGTCAGACAATTTGTCTGACTGTAAAATGACATTTCAGTTGATAGATGAACTGAATGCCGACCATAAAGGTAGGAGGATTTGAAATGGCAAGAAACATGAAAACCATGGACGGTAACGAAGCTGCCGCATATGCATCATATGCCTATACTGAAGTTGCTGCCATGTACCCGATCACACCTTCATCTGTTATGCCTGAGCATGTAGATGAATGGGCAACAGCCGGAAAGAAGAATATCTTCGGCCGTACAGTTCAGATTACTGAAATGCAGTCTGAAGGCGGTGCAGCAGGTGCTGTACACGGATCACTTGTAGCAGGTGCTCTGACATCTACTTACACAGCTTCTCAGGGCTTACTTCTGATGATCCCGGATATTTACAAGGTAGCAGGTGAGAGATTACCTGGTGTATTCAACGTATCCGCTCGTTGCGTAGCTTCACACGCACTGAACATTTTTGGTGATCATTCTGATGTTTATGCATGCCGTCAGACTGGTGCTGCAATGCTCTGCGATTCCAGCGTTCAGGAAGTTATGGATTTAACTCCTGTTGCTTATTGCGCAGCAATTGAAGGAAGAATTCCTTTCATCAATTTCTTCGATGGTTTCCGTACATCTCACGAAATTCAGAAGATCGAAGTTTGGGATTACAAGGATCTCGATGAAATGGTTGATCATGATGCTATCGATGCATTCCGCAAGAATGCACTGAACCCGAATCATCCTCGCCAGATGGGCTCTGCTCAGAACCCGGATATCTTCTTCCAGACAAGAGAGTCCTGCAACAGCGCATATGATGATATGCCGGCTCTTGTTCAGAAGTACATGGATAAAGTAAATGCCAAGATCGGTACAGATTACAAGCTCTTTAACTATTATGGTGCTCCGGATGCAGAAGTAGTCATCGTAGCTATGGGCTCTGTAAATGATACTATTGAAGAGACGATTGATTATTTACAGAAGCAGGGCAAAAAGGTCGGTGTTGTTAAAGTAAGACTGTACAGACCTTTCTCCGCTCAGGCTCTTGTTGAGGCTATTCCGTCAACTGTCAAGAGAATCGAAGTTCTCGACAGAACAAAGGAACCCGGCTCACTTCGTGAACCTCTTGCACTGGATGTTATCGCAGCTCTCAAGGGATCAAAGTTTGAGAATACTCCTGTATTCTGTGGCCGTTACGGCTTAGGATCAAAGGATACAACTCCGAACCAGATCGTTGCTGTATTCAATAACGATTCCAAGGAGCAGTTCACAATCGGTATCAATGATGATGTGACACACCTTTCTCTGGATGCAGGTGCTCCGCTGGTAACTACACCGGAAGGAACAATCAACTGTAAGTTCTGGGGTCTTGGTGCTGATGGTACAGTAGGTGCCAACAAGAATTCCATCAAGATCATTGGTGATAACACAGATATGTATGCTCAGGCATATTTTGACTATGATTCCAAGAAGTCCGGCGGTGTTACTATGTCTCACCTGAGATTTGGTAAGAAGCCGATCAAGTCAACATATCTGATCAAGACAGCTAACTTTGTTGCCTGCCATAATCCGTCTTATATCCGTAAGTTTAATATTGTACAGGAAATCGTTGATGGCGGTACATTCCTTCTTAATTGCCCTTGGACAGTAGATCAGCTTGATTCTGAGCTTCCTGGACAGGTAAAGAAGTACATCCATGACCACAAGATCAAATTCTACATCATGAACGGTTCCAAGATCGGTGTAGAGGTTGGCATGGGCCCGACAAGAATCAATACTATTCTGCAGTCTGCATTCTTCAAACTGGCACAGATCATTCCTGAAGCTGATGCCATCAAGTTCATGAAGGACGCTGCTCAGAAAACATATGGCCGTAAGGGTGAAGATGTTGTTAAGAAGAACTGGGATGCAATTGATGCCGGTGCTGATGACAAGAATCTGATCGCTGTTCCGGTTCCGGAAGCATGGGGAGCATGCAAGGACGAAGGCCTTGACTTTACAGTTGCCAATGGCGGAAGAAAGGACGTTGTTGATTTCGTTAACAATATCCAGGCTAAGGTTAATGCTCAGGAAGGTAACAACCTGGCAGTTTCAGAAGTTGCTCCTTACACAGATGGTTCTACACCGTCCGGATCAGCAGCATTCGAGAAACGTGGTATTGCTGTAAATGTTCCTGCATGGGATGCTACAAAGTGTATTCAGTGTACATTCTGCTCTCTTGTCTGCCCGCACGCAGCAGTTCGCCCGGTAGCAATGACAGAAGCAGAAGTTGCAAAGGCACCGGAGGGAATGGTAACAATCCCGATGATGGGTATGCCGGAATACAAGTTCGGTATCGTAATCTCTGCGCTTGACTGCACAGGCTGCGGTTCCTGCGCTAATGTATGCCCTGGAATGAAGGGTGAAAAGGCTCTGACAATGGGCGCTATCGCTCAGAACGAGTTTGAGCAGAAGTACTTTGATTATGCAGTTACACTTCCTGTTAAGAAGGATGTTGTAGAAAAGTTCAAGGAGACAACAATCAAGGGTTCTCAGTTCAAGAAACCTCTGCTTGAGTTCTCAGGCGCGTGCGCAGGCTGCGGCGAGACTCCTTATGTAAAACTTGCTACACAGCTCTTTGGTGACAGAATGTACATTGCAAATGCTACAGGATGTACATCAATCTGGGGCAACTCATCACCGTCCACACCTTACACCGTTAACGATGAAGGACATGGACCGGCATGGGATAACTCCCTGTTTGAAGATAATGCAGAGTTTGGTTTTGGTATGACACTTGCACAGAATGCCATCCGTGATGCTCTGAAGGAAAAGGTAGAGAAGGTTGCAGCTGAAGGCAGTGATGCTGAGAAGTCTGCAGCAAATAACTGGCTGGATACATTTGCAGTTGGCGCTACCAACGGTGCAGCTACCGAAGCTCTTGTTGAAGCACTTGCTTCCGACAATGGCGAGACAGCTAAGTCAATCCTGAAGGAGAAAGACTTCCTTGCAAAGAAGTCTCAGTGGATCCTTGGTGGTGACGGTTGGGCATTTGATATCGGATTTGGTGGTCTGGATCATGTACTTGCTTCAGGCAAGGATATCAATGTTCTTGTTGTAAACACTGAAGTTTATTCCAATACAGGCGGACAGTCTTCAAAGGCTACACCTACAGGCGCTGTTGCTCAGTTTGCTGCAGGCGGTAAGGAAATCAAGCAGAAGGATCTTGCTTCCATCGCTATGAGTTATGGTTATGTATATGTTGCTCAGGTATCCATGGGCGCAGATAAGAACCAGACACTGAAGGCTCTTGCAGAAGCAGAAGCTTATCCGGGACCTTCACTTGTGATCTGCTATGCTCCTTGTATCAACCATGGTCTGAAGATCAAGGGCGGTATGTCCAAGGTTCAGGATGAAGAGAAGAGAGCAGTTGATTCCGGTTATTGGAACCTGTTCAGATTCAATCCGAAGGCTGAGAAGAAGTTCACGCTGGACAGCAAGGCACCTTCAATGGATTATCAGGAATTCCTGGATGGAGAAGTTCGTTATCTGTCCCTGAAACTGAAGAATCCGGAGAGAGCTCAGAAGCTGTATGCAGAGTCAGCAGAGCATGCAAAGGAACATCTTGCATATCTCAATAAGCTGGTTGCTCTTTATGGAGATCAGCAGTAATAAATAACAGAGCATTTCTGATGCTTTGAAAAAGAAAAGTCGCCATGTCGGACAGCTGTAAAGATGCCCGGTCATGGTGACTTTTTGCATAAAAAATATGTGTGGTAATTTATTCATGTGTGAAATTGTCCTATACTGAAAAAACAGTTCTTCGCGTTCAAAAAATCAACGGCGAAGAACTGTTTTTTATGTTTCCAATTTCAAAACCTGTAAAACAGATTCACTTAAGATGAAATCTCTGCAAGTTTCTGAAGTGCCTGATCCCTGATGATCACAGTATTGTGTTCATCAAGATATTGTGAACTGGCAGTTACAGCATTTACTTCATGACCATATTCTGAAATTACTGAGCAGAGATGATCGAATGCGGAAGTCTGTGACGGCTCTGAGTGAACAATCAGAATGTATTGCTGGTCGGAACTGCTCCGGTAAAGTGTGTTGCTGCCTTTATAGGCAGATCCGATTGCTGCGGACAGTTTCGTGACATCATGAATGGAATGAAAGAGAAACATTCTGAAATCTGAAGCACCGGATGTTCCTTTGAAAGAAATGGAACCGGTTTTTTCCTTAACTTTTTTTATGTCACCGGATGAAGTACCACCGAGAAAATTTGTAATATCTCCCTGCTGAAGACGACGAAACAGATTCATGACATCATCAGTGTCGTTACCGTCTTCATTTTCCTCTTCTTCGTTATCCTCCTGAATGGATGGACCGAACTGGGAAAAACGTGTATCGAGCTCCTCCGGATCTTCTGTCTTTGTAATTACGAGAACAATACATTCAGAATTGATCGGGATGGCTTCTATCATCAGAGGAACATCATCTGCTTCAAAGCCAAACTGAAAGCTGGCCTGACGCATCATTTCCTGGAAAAGCTCACGGGCTTTTTCGGTTCCGTAAGCGAGTTCACTGATTTTGATCTGACGCTTGGCAAGGTCTTCTCTGGTAAGTGTACAACGGATCTGGTGATCATTCACCTTTTCAATTTTCAATATTTACTTACCTCCTGTCACCTTTAAATTACACAAATACTAAATGAAACATTATACGATGTCAATACATCTATCGGTTTGTTTTACAAAATTTTATATATTTTTTTGCAAAATATTACTTGCTTTATTTTATTTTATCCTGTATATTGAACAGGCAAGTTGTCTCTGAACGATATGTATCGGAAAGGAGGCATGATAATCTTTCAGTTCTTTTGATTTAAAAATGTCCTGTACAGTCTGTACAGGGTGTCTTACAGGTAAATATGACCTGTCGGGAAAATTCCCTGCTTAATCAAACCAAAATGAATCCACAAAACAACCAATTAAACCTGAAGTAGATTATATCTATATTTGTACTGTTGATACAACAGATGACACTTGCCAGACTGTTTATGAAATCATTTACCACCTTGGTGGAACTTATTGCATAAAACAATATATCACGGAGATATTACCTCTTTAACGTTTTATGAACATAAAATTCCATAATCCAGAATCAGTCAGTAAACAAACAGAAAAAACAATATATAAGGAACATGAGAACCCCGCCGAATGTTCTAATTTGGTAATGACGATAATTGAATAGTCTGATATAATATAGGACGATTGGAAAGGAGACAGGAGATGAAAAAAGCAGTTCCTGTGATATTCACAATTGTCCTTATTATATTGCTTGGGGCGGCTGTGTTTGGAAAAAAACTGATCAGCCGTTATTCATACAGTAAAGAACGCGCTGACCTGAATACATATTTTGGCGTAAAAGACGATACTGATGTACCGATTACGCTTCAGAATGATCCGTTGGATGTCCATGCAAAGCTTCTTGATGGAAGCTATTACATGGACATTGATTCTGTGCGTACTTATCTGAACAGCAGATTCTATGAAGGAAAAGAAGACGGAACACTCATTTATACAACGCCGACGGCAATTATTACCGCAACTGCCGGGAGTGGAGACTGGTCCGGTACAGATGGAACTGCGCAGACAGAAAAATATCAGATTGCAAGGTATGTGGGTGACACCATGTATGTGGCGCTCGATTACGTAAAAAAATATACAAACTTTGAGTATGCGGCGTATACAGATCCAAATCATATGCAGATCTATACGAAGTGGGATACCAGAAAAGTTGCGACAATTGCAAAGAATACAGAACTGCGTCATAAGGGCGGAGTGAAAAGCGATATCCTCAAAGACCTTAAGAAGGGTGATGAGGTTATTATTCTTGAAAAAATGGATAACTGGACAAAGGTAAAGACTGAGGACGCATATATTGGCTATGTGGAAAATAAGCGGCTGACTGGCAGAAGAGAGGAAACACCGATTGGTGTTTCAGATTATAAAGAGCCGACCTATACCAATATCACAAAGGCTTATAAGATCAATATGGCGTGGCATGTTGTTGCAGGAATTGCAGGAAACAGTACATTAAGTGCACTGATGGCAAATACGAAGAGTGTCAACACTGTTTCACCGACCTGGTTTTCACTGAAGGATAACAGCGGAGACATCACAAGCTTCGCAACCTCGGATTATGTTTCACAGGCGCATAATATGGGGCTGGAAGTATGGGCGCTTGTAGATAATTTCACCAATAAGGATGTGGATTCTTATGCGATTCTTTCTCATGCAAAGTCCAGAGCAAACCTGATCGACCAGCTGATGAATCAGGCAAAGCAGTATGGACTTGATGGAATCAATGTGGATTTTGAAAATATAAGTGAAGAATGTGGTCAGTCTTTCATTGAGTTTATCAGAGAACTTTCCATTGCATGCAGAGCGCAGCAGATTGTGCTGTCTGTGGACAATTACGTGCCGCTTAGCATTAATGATCATTATGACCGTGCAGAACAGGGACGTGTTGCGGATTATGTTGTGATCATGGGATATGATGAGCATTACGGCGGGGATAAGGAAGCGGGTTCCGTAGCCAGTATCGATTATGTCAGAAACGGTATTGAGAGTACGGTAAAGGAGGTTTCTCCCGAAAAGGTAATTAATGGAGTACCGTTTTATACCAGAATCTGGACTACTGCCGGTGGAAAAGTCAGTAGCGAAGCAGTGGGGATGGCACAGGCAAATGAGTATATCAGTCAGCATAAAATAAGTATGAAATGGGATGATGCTACATGCCAGAATTATGGTGAGTATACGGATAACAGCGGTGCATTGAATCAGATTTGGCTTGAAGATGCAGATTCCATTGATGCCAAGCTGAGTGTGATGTCTGCGAATAAAATCGCGGGGGTTGCCGAGTGGAGGCTTGGTTTTGAAACAGCAGATGTATGGGATAAAATTGCTGCTTATGTCGGACAATAAGAAATGTAGTATAATAGAGGCAATATGAAAACACAGGTAATTGAAATTAATGAAAACAACATTGATGCACAGGCGCAGGCAGGACTGCAAAAAGCCGGCGATATTCTGAAAAATGGAGGGCTTGTTGCATTTCCGACGGAAACTGTGTATGGTCTTGGCGGAGATGCACTTAATCCGGAATCTTCAAAAAAAATCTATGCGGCAAAGGGCAGACCTTCCGATAATCCGTTGATTGTTCATATATATCGTACAGAAGATCTGGTGCCGATTACCAGGGGGGTACCGCAGGCGGCGTATGACCTTGCAGAGGCATTCTGGCCGGGACCGCTTACGATGATTATGAATAAGTCAGATCTGGTTCCTTATGAAACGACCGGAGGAATGGATACTGTTGCCATTCGTATGCCCAGTAACAGAATTGCGGCGGCATTGATCAGGACGGGAGGTGGATTTATTGCTGCGCCCAGCGCAAATACATCCGGAAGACCGAGTCCGACGCTTGCACAGTATTGCATTGAGGATCTGGACGGCAAGGTAGATATGATTATTGACGGCGGTCAGGTGGGAATCGGTCTGGAGTCTACCATTGTAGATCTGACAGTAGATGTCCCGATGATATTACGGCCGGGATATATCACACTGGAAATGCTTCAGAAGGTACTTGGAAATGTGGAAGTGGATCGTACAATTATCGATGGCAATTCGAAGCTGAAGCCAAAGGCACCCGGGATGAAATACAGGCATTATGCACCAAAGGGTGACCTTACGATCGTAGAGGGAACGCAGGAGCATGTCACGCAGTACATCAATCGGATGGCAGCTGAAAAGATGGCAGAAGGTGAAAAGGTCGGAATTATAAGTACTGATGCCACATATGGTGACTATAAGGCAGATGTGGTCAGAAGTGCGGGGAAACGGGAAGATGAAGAAACGATCGCCAGAGAGCTTTTTCACATTCTCCGTGAATTTGATGATGAACAGGTAACGGTAATGTATTCGGAATCATTTGATGATAAGGGGATTGGACAGGCAATTATGAACCGGTTGCTGAAAGCAGCCGGACATCATGTGGAACATGTATAAAGAGTGGAGCAAAAAGTAAAGCAGAGGAAGGGGCAGAAATGGTAGCACTTGGAAGTGATCATGGCGGGTTTGACCTGAAACAGGCAGTAATTGAGCATCTGAAGGAAAGAGGAATCGCATATAAGGATTTCGGAACCTATGATAAAAAATCCTGTGATTATCCGGTTTTTGGCGAGGCTGCAGCAGAAGCGGTTGCAAGTGGAGAATGTGAAAAGGGGATTGTGATTTGTACTACAGGGATCGGCATTTCAATTGTGGCCAATAAGGTGAAGGGGATTCGCTGTGCACTTTGCTCAGATACACTTTCTGCCAGAATGACCAGAGAACATAATGATGCCAATATGCTTGCTATGGGTGGAGGTATGATTGGCAGTAACCTTGCAGTAGATATTGTAGATACATTTCTTGACACACCGTTTTCCGGCTTGGAGAAACACAGCAGAAGAATTGGTGAAATCAGCACAATGGAGGATAAGTAATGGGAAAGGTTGTAATTATGGATCATCCGTTGATCCAGCATAAGATAGGTTATATCAGAAGGAAAGATACTGGGACAAAGGATTTCAGACAGACCATCAGTGAGATTGCGATGCTGATCTGTTATGAGGCAACAAGAGATCTTCAACTGCAGGATGTTGAAATCGAGACACCGATCTGCAAAGCCAAGGTGAAGGAATTGAAGGGAAGAAAGCTTTGTGTTGTTCCGATTCTGCGTGCCGGACTTGGTATGGTGGATGGAATGCTGACACTGATTCCTGCTGCAAAGGTAGGGCATATCGGCTTATATCGTGATCCGGAAACGCTTGCACCGGTAGAATACTATTGCAAGATGCCTGCGGATATTACGGAAAGAGAAATTTTTGTGGTAGATCCGATGCTGGCAACAGGTGGGTCCTCTTCTGCGGCAATTACAATGCTGAAAAAGAGAGGCTGTAAGCATATTCATTTTATGTGCATTATTGCTGCACCGGAAGGAATCAAAAAACTGCAGGCAGATCATCCGGATATTGATATTTTCATTGGTGCCGTAGATGAAAAGCTGAACGAACATGGATATATTGTTCCGGGTCTTGGGGACGCAGGAGACAGAATTTTCGGAACAAAATAATCCTTTAGGGGAGAACGTTCATGAAAAGAGAAGACTATATAACGTGGGATGAGTATTTTATGGGGGTTGCCAAACTGTCCGGAATGAGATCAAAGGATCCGAACACTCAGGTTGGCTCCTGCATTGTAAGCCAGGAGAATAAAATCCTCTCCATGGGGTATAATGGGTTTCCTAAGGGATGCTCTGATGATGATTTCCCATGGGAGCGTGATGGGGATGATGAGCTTGCAACAAAGTATCCATATGTAACGCACAGTGAACTGAATGCTATTCTGAACTATCGTGGCGGCAGTCTGGAAGGCGCGAAGATCTATGTTTCTCTTTTTCCATGTAATGAATGTGCCAAGGCAATTATTCAGGCAGGGATCAGGACGGTAATCTATGACAGTGACAAATACAGCAGTTCTGCTGCAACACGTGCATCCAAGAAAATGTTTGATGCAGCAGGGGTCAGATATTATCAGTATCAGCGTTCGGGGCGCAACATACAGATTATCATATGAGATATTTCAAACATGGGGTAAAAACTGAATATATACGTAAAAAAGGCATCCGATGCTGTGGACTGATTCTGGCAGTCATGCTTTGTGTCATGTCTGTTCCCGGAAGAGCAGATGCAACGGAAGAAACAAAGCAGAAGCTGAAGGAAGCACAGCAGAAAAGGGAGCAGACTCAGTCTACACTGGATAATCAGAAAAGTAACATTAATCAGATGAACAGCCAGAAAGACAGTCTTCAGGGTCAGCTCAGCAATCTGAATGGTCAGCTTACGCAGGTCAGCGATAATCTTGCAGATATAGAAAAGCAGATTGATACAAAGCAGACCGAAATCGATACGACCAAAGATGATCTTGCCAAGGCCAAAAAAACTGAGGAAGCCCAGTACGCTGCAATGAAGAAAAGGGTTCAGTTTATTTATGAAAAACAGAGCAATGCACTTCTGGAAATGTTTTTTAAGGCCAAAAGTTTTGGAGATTTTCTGAACCAGAGCAATTATGTGGCAGATCTTTCCGCTTATGATCGTAAGATGCTGGATCAGTATCAGAAAACCAAGCAAGAGGTTGCAAAGAAGGAAGCAGATCTTGAAAAGGAAATGAGTGACCTTAATGCGTACCAGACAAAGCAGCAGGCGGAACAGAGCCGTGTTTCAGGTCTGGTAAGTCAGACTTCTGGAAATATCAGCAAGTACTCAAACCAGATTTCTGATGCACAGAAACAGGCGCAGGCGATTGAAGATGATATTACGCAGCAGGATGCTGATATCAAGGCATTGCAGGCTAAGCTGGCAGAGGAAATCAGAATGTCCAAGCTGGCGGCACAGTCTTCCTGGAGAGATATTTCCGAGGTAACGTTTGCAGATGGGGATCGCTATCTTCTGGCAAATCTGATATACTGCGAAGCAGGCGGAGAACCATACGAAGGTAAGCTTGCAGTGGGCGCAGTGGTAATCAACAGGGTGCTCAGTTCGGTATATCCGAATACAGTTGTAGGGGTGATTTATCAGAATAAACAGTTTTCACCTGTTGCAAGCGGAAGACTTGCGCTGGCACTGGCTGAAGGGCGGGCAACAGACTCCTGCTATCAGGCAGCGGATCAGGCAATGAGCGGCGTTACCAATGTTGGAGAATGTGTATATTTCAGAACGCCGATTGATGGACTGACAGGAATTAACATTGGCGGACATGTGTTTTACTGATTTTGAGAAATGGCATTTTCAATGGGATTTTTTATGTTTGAAACTCCATTGGCATATAGTTCAGTTAAGAGTCTGTTCAATGCGAGCAGGCTCTTTTTCAGAAGATTGGCATTAATAAGCTGGCGGTCAAAAGCATCCTCAAGTTCATCAAGATCAACGACACGGATACTTCCGTCTGGCTCAATAATGACATCAGCAAGGAGATCGGTGACCAGAATGGTATTCTTTTCCGGATCGATTTCATAATCAACAATATCGCAGTACCAGTATGCAAAGGAATTGTCGGCACGATAGAATTTACTGACTTTCCAGTTTTGTTTCAGATAATAACAGGAATAACCGTAAGCCAGATTCGGCTTTGGGTGAAATGCTTTCCATGAAGTAATGACGACGGATTCATCACATTTCAGAATCGTGTCATCTTTCAGCAGAATACATTCGGATGGAATAATTCGTTTACGATAAAGAATCGGGTGAATCATAATATGTTCTCCCAATCAGCGCATGCCGCGCGATCACAAACAGAATCGGTTATGATTAAAAGCTTACACTTTAGAATTTGAATTGTCAATCAGACAGAAATGGAATATTGAATGAAAAAACAAGTGATAAAAATTATCTATATATTGGCCGTCTTTGTGATTTCAGTATTGGTTATAGGGGAGATATCCAACCAGGAAAACACAGATATGACAGCACAGATGCCGGCGGCGACTTATCCGGTGATTTCCATGCTGGAAAATGGGAAGGCAGTGGATACACTGCATGGTTATGCACAGGAGATGGAAGTAAATTATATGCATGGAACAATACTTCCAATTGGAAAAAACAGGCAGATTCAGATGCATATGCAGTTGTTTGGCACAAAACCTGAAAATCTTACATTTGAAGTAAGAACGCTGGATGGAACAAGTCTTGTAGAAAGTACCAAAATTTCAGACTACAGGGAAGATGATAATGCAGGTACCCTTGAAGCATCTTTTCAGCTGAAGGATCTGATTGAAAGTGATACAGAGTACATGCTGGTAATTCTGGCGGATGTTAACGGAAAAACGGTCAGATATTATACCAGAATTGTATGGACAGAGGATGACAGCAGATATCATGTGGACGAAAAGCTGAATTTTGTCAGAACGTTTCATGACAGTACATTTGATAAAAACAAGGCACAGAACCTGTCAGGTTATCTGGAGACAAATTCGGAAGGAGACAATTCTTCTTTTTATAAAGTTGATATTCACAGCAGTCTGGATCAGGTATCGTGGGGAGCACTTGCAATTACTTCGCATACAGATCCGGAAGTTTTCATTACCGATATTCATGGACAGACTGCGTCGTTCAGGCTGGATTATCAGGTGACGGTTACAGATGATCAGAAGGTCGCAAGGACGTATGATGTGCAGGAAAGCTACAGAGTCAGATATACTTCGGATCGCATATACCTTCTGGATTTCCAGAGAACAATGGATTATGTGTTTGAAGGAAGTGCATCAGATTTCTCCGGAACAAAACTGAATCTCTCTATCAGTGACCCGGATCTTCAGATGATGGAAAGTGATGGCGGCGGAGCATTTGCCTTTGTAAGTGCAGACAGGCTCTATATTTATAATGTAAGCGATCGTAAGATGGCCAGGCTTTTTGGGTTTTATAACAGTGATCAGAACGATGTCAGGACGTTGTGGAAAAATAATTCCATCAGGATACTGAGTGTGGATGAGGCCGGAAACGTAGAATTTCTGGTGTCAGGGTACATGGACAGAGGAAGGCATGAAGGAGAAGTGGGAACGGTTGTTTATAATTATAATGCAACCGTGAATACGGTAGAGGAAAAAGCATTTGTATCCAGTACACAGTCGGAAGAAATTGTGATGGCCTATGCAAAGGAACTGGCGTATGCCAATCAGAATGATGAATTCTATATGATGCGGGGGGACAGTGTTTATGCAGTAAATCTTAATGACAGGTCATGGAAGGATGTCATTAAAAATATTGTAAGCTGTGATTACAGGATCTCAGAATCCGGAAGTATGGTGGTATGGCAGAAAAACTCCGGAGAAGATGCGATGAGCAGCATTCAGTTGATGAATATGAATACACAGGCAGTTTCGGAGATTACCGCAGACAGTGGAGATTATATCAGACCGATTGGATTTATGGGAGAGGATCTTGTATATGGGCTTCTTCATAAGAGCGATATTTATAATGATCAGATGGGCAACCCGGTATATCCGATGTATAGCATTCAGATCAGGGATAAAGATGGAAATACGCTTGAGAACTATCATGTAGATAATATGTTTGTAACGGATGCAGAGATTAATGACAGTCAGATTACGTTGACCAGGGTCAGACTGGATGAGAAAACAAAGAAATATACGAGTGCAGATGCAGACCAGATCATGAGCACGTTGGAAGCCGAAGCAGGTAGCAATACAGTAGTTACGGCAAATTCTGATGTGTTTGAAAATATTGTAGAGATTGCATTAAAGAGCAGCTCTGATGAAAATACGGTAAAGCTTCTGACACCAAGTGAGATCCTTTATGAAGGAAGCCGTGATGTATTGATTACAGAAGAGACAGAGGAGAACCTTCCGCAGATGTATTATACATATGGTCAGAGCGGGATAGAAGGAATCTATACAGACCCGGCAAAAGCTGTTTCGGCAGCAGATGAAATATCCGGCGTGGTGGTAGATGATACGAACAGATATGTCTGGATCAAGGGAAATCTGCTGACAAAGAATCAGATCATGTCGATCACAAATGCGGTAACAGGAAAAGATCTTTCGGGAGAATCTTCAACAACGGCCTGTCTTGATCTGATGCTTCAGAATGAAGGAATCAGTCAGAATGTGCAGGCAATGTTGAAAAAAGGGAGTTCTGTCAATGAGATTTTAAGCTCAAGTCTTTCAGATGCGCAGATTCTTGATCTTGGAGGTTGTAGTCTGAGCGCTGCATTATACTATGTCAATCAGGATATTCCGGTGCTGGCAATGATGAATGATGGAAGTTCTGTGCTGATTATCGGTTTCAACGATCTTAATACAGTGATTCTGGATCCGGAAAAGAAAACAGCGGCCGTATATAAGTATGGAATGAAAGATTCGGAAGAGCTTTTTGAGAAGAACGGGAATCACTTTATCACCTATCTGATGCCGCAGGAGGATGCAGGCTGATATTGCCTTATAGTATTATATAGAAAAAGGAGCAGCTGTTTCATGGCTTTGAAACAACTGCTCCTTTTATATGAGGCTATTGCATATTGATTTAGTTGGTTAATTCTCCGTTCTTATATCTGGTAACGATGCTCTGGATACGTTCAACCGGATTTAAGAGATCACTGATGGAAGCATCATGATTTAAGGTGTCGATCAGGTATGCGATATATTTACTCATATCGCAGCTGATATACCATTCACGGGAAAGAAGTTCAGGCGTCTGATAAATCAGATTGGTGGTCAGAATACGGTCGATGATTCCATCTTTATAAGCCTCATCAAATTTTTCCAGACCGCCGGTAAACAGACCAAAGGTAGAAAATACATAAATTCTGGCAGCTTTTCGTTCCTTCAGGGCAGCGGCAACATCCAGCATGCTCTCGCCGGAGGAGATCATATCGTCGACGATGATGACAGATTTACCTTCGACAGAAGAACCAAGAAATTCGTGAGAGAGGATCGGATTACGACCATCAACTACCTGAGTATAGTCACGGCGCTTATAAAACATTCCGACATCAAGACCAAGAACACTGGCAAGATAAATAGCACGGCTCATGCCGCCTTCATCAGGGCTGATGACCATCATGTGATCAGAATCAATCTGAAGGTCATTTACATTGCGAAGAAGAGCCTTGATAAACTGGTAAGTAGTGCGAACCGTTTCAAAACCATGCAGCGGGATTGCATTCTGGACACGTGGATCATGAGCATCAAAAGTGATGATATTATCAACACCCATATTTACCAGTTCCTGAAGAGCAATGGCACAGTCAAGAGATTCACGGCCGCTTCTTTTGTGCTGTCTGCTTTCGTACAGGAAAGGCATGATGACTGTAATTCTTCTTGCTTTTCCTCCGACAGCGGCGATAATGCGTTTTAAATCCTGATAATGATCATCGGGAGACATATGATTCTGCTTACCGAAAAGAGAATAGGTCAGACTGTAATTTGCAACATCAACCATAAGGTACAGATCGTCACCACGGACAGATTCTTTGATGACACCCTTGGCTTCGCCGCTTCCAAAACGCGGAACATCGGCTTCCAAAAGGTAGGAAGGACGTTCATAACCTGTAAATGCAAGGCTTCCCTTGTGCTCGTTCTCACGTTCAGCTCTCCATTTTACAAGGTAATAATCAACTTTTTCTCCGAGGGAACGGCAGCCTTTCAGTGGGATGATACCGAGTGAACCTACCGGTATGGTTTCCAGATCTCTTTTTTCTTCTCTTCTTGGCATGAAAAAAACTCCTCACTTTCTGTTCTTGACAAAGTTCTATATCCACAAAACTCATTTACTGAGTTTCGAAAGATTCAGAGACAGCTAAACATTATGGCTTTTCTTATATAACCGGATATCCGGACCGGTCAGCTTGATCAGCATGAAATTACTCGTTATTCTTGAAAAAATACGATCAGAATAGCGGTTACGGAGATCTTCGAGAGAAAGATTTGTAGAAATAACGGTTGCATGATGTCTGATATAACGCTCATTTAAACATGAAAACAGCTGGGAGGTGACAAAAGAATTTGTCAGTTCCGTACCCAGATCATCAATAATCAGCAGTTCGCAGTTAAACAGATTCTCCTGAAGAATCTGAAGCTGTTCTTTGTTACGGTAATCGAAGGAGTTTTCAGATAAACGTTGGAAAAGATCTGCAGCACTGAAATAAATGACTGAATGACCGTGATCCAACAGTTCTTTGGCAACACAAATGGAAAGAAAAGATTTTCCGGTACCTACTGTACCATAAAAGAACATATTTTGGTAGCTTGAATTGAAATTTTTAATGAAATCTCTGCAGGTGTTCACAGCGCCATGAAAATGGTTGAGGTCTTCGCCCTGATAGAAGCGGTCTGTCAGCACGGAAAAATTGTTGGTTGCAGATAAACGCTCCAGATTAGACTGAGAATAAAGAAGATTAATAATCTCCTGCTTGAAGCAATGACACTTCTCATTACTGATATATCCGGTATCATGACAGTCCGGACATTCATAATGCGGAAGCAGATAATCCTCCGGAAGGCCAGCTTCCTTCAGAAGCGACTTTTTCTGAGATGCAATTTCAGCCAGTTTTTTTTTCAGCCAGCTGCGATCCTGTACTTCTCCGCCTAAAAGCCGGATGCCAAAGGAGGCACTGACATCAGAAGTGGATTCGTCCAGGTCCTGATATCCAGGTACATGCTGATAGACATACTGCAGATGTGCGGCTGCTTCTTCACGGCTTTTCTGCTGTTTGATTTCGTACTGATGCATGATTGCATCATATTGTGCATTTGTAAGTGCCACGGTGACTCCTTATCAGTTGTGTAAAAGCTGTTTTTCCAGCGCATCAAAATCATAATCGTTCTGCTGGAACTGATTGAAGCTGTTCTTGCGTGCAGCTGTATGTTCAGTGCTACGCATGCTTCTTGCGGCGGGAGCAGCAGTATGAGCCGCATCCAGCCTTGCAATATCATTCTTGTCCTGTACACCGTTGTCGTGCCAGTTACGAAGAATGCCATCCGCATAGCGGAGTCTGTTTTTCTGTGTGGATAAAACAGTACGGTCGCATGCTTCCTGAATGATATCCATGGAAAAGCCATAGGAATCAAGCCACTGGCTGATAAAACCCGCTTCTTTGTCCGTTGGTGCATTTTCCATGCCCAGAGATTTCATAACCACATAGATTCGCTTGTCATATTTTGCAGATCGGGATTTTGCCTGTTTGGGTGTCTTAATGCCATCACGGTCCCATTCAATGGCAACTTTTTCCATATATCGGAAATCTGTTTTCTCATGTTCAATACAGTATTGCATCAGATAATCGAGAAGATCATCTGAAAACTGAAGGTCGTTATGAATGTACAGAATTGTGCGCATCTCAGAAACACTTAAAGTGCGACCGAAATACTGCTCTGCAATATAAAGAAGTTGTGAGCAGTGTGCATCCTGTCTGAATTCCTGCAGCTGTTTTGCAGAGTAGTTTGGCTTTTCGGGAACGGCATTCTGAATGGGTGCAGGAGCCGGAAACGGTGTCTGCGCAGGAGACGTCATCATAAGCGGAGCAGCTTCTTCCTGAACCGGGAACTGCTTTACGGGAGGTACCTCGGAAGGCAACTCTCTGAAAGACGGCATATCCTCCATATGAATACCGGTCAGATGACGTGCGCCATCATATTCAAGACTGATCAGACCATGCTTCTCCCAGTAACGGAGTGCGCGCATGACATCTTTTTCGGTATGATTGAATTTATCAGCGATATCGGAAACACTTGTGGGCAGATTGGCGCTCATCATGCGCAGCAGATAAAGATAGACTTTAATCTGCGCATCATTGGCATCGCCCATATAGGTATCTATAAACGTATTGGAAACAGAAGTTGAATCTTCCCCGGAACCACAATTAATCGTAACTCTCCCCATCATAATGCTTCACCTGTCTTTACCTGAAATGTATGTTCGAAAAGCCGCGGCAGTTTCCCTGACTGACCGGCCATTTAGTACCCTGCTGTATCGATATGAAACCTGTCGGAAAACGTTGAATGTGAGGCGCATTTCCAACCTGCTTTTAATGACACTTCATCGAACAGTTGAGATTATAGCATATGGATTTTTCAAATGATATAGAAAAAACGACGAGAAAAATGCGCTCCCAGAGCGGATTTCAAAGATCATACTATGATGTGGATAATGTGGATTCTGTGGACGGAAGACAGAAGCAGGGAACAAAAAAACCGCTACAGTCCTCTATTTCAGAGGTTACTGTAACGGTTGTTATCCACTGCCTGAAATAGAGGAAAACATCGTTGATGACGTGGAAAAAGTGGAAAAAAATCAGTGACCCAGCAGTTCATCACCGATTTTAACGACATCCCCGGCACCCATAGTTATCAACAAATCACCTTTCGTGCAATTTTGCAGAAGAAATTTTTCAATTTCATTAAACGACGGAAAGTAGTAACATTCATGACCGAGTTTGCGTATTTCTTCCTGCAAAGTACGTGAACTGATACCCAGATGGTCTGTTTCGCGTGCAGCATAAATATCTGCAAGGACAACATGATCAGCAAGGGAAAGTGCTTTCGCAAATTCCGGAAGGAGCGCTTTTGTTCTGGTGTAGGTATGAGGCTGGAACACACACCATACAGATTTATGCGGATAGTTTCCTGCAGCATTCAGAGTTGCTTTGATTTCAGTAGGGTGATGTGCATAATCATCTACGATCGTGACACCATCAACTTCTCCCTTGTATTCAAATCTGCGGTTGGTTCCCGAGAATGCACTCAGAGCGGAGAGAATGAATCTGTCTTCAATGTGAAAAAGATCAGCGACGGCGATTGCAGCCATTGCGTTATAAACATTGTGAATACCCGGTACATGCAGAGCGATTTCACGGTCAGGTGCGCCATGATGATGTACAGTGAAGGTCGCATTCGCAAAGTGATCATAGGTAATATCTGTTGCGTAATAGTCAAAAGCAGCGTCCATTCCATAGGTAATAACCGGGCATTTCAGAGATCCTGTGATTTCGGAAAGACGGTCGATTTCCCCGTTGATGACAAGTGATCCGTCATCGGGAAGAAGTTCACAGAAAGTACGGAAAGAGTGACGGATATCATCCAGATCCTTGAAAAAGTCAAGATGATCTGCATCAATATCCAGAACAACAGAAACCTTTGGAAAAAGACTCAAAAAGCTGTTGGTATATTCACAGGCTTCTGCGACAAAATAATCTGAATGTCCGATTCTGGTATTTCCATTGATATCCTTGAAAATTCCACCGATGGAAAGTGTCGGATCAGTTCCTGCATCCAGAAGAATTTTGGAAATCATGGAAGTGGTAGTGGTCTTGCCGTGCGTACCACTGATGGCAACCGGCATTTTAAAATATTTCATGATCTGTCCAAGGAGCTGTGCTCTTGTCAGCATGGGAATTCCAGCAGAAACGGCTGCTGCATATTCCGGATTATCCGGATGAATGGCACTGGTATATACTACTACATCGATTTGAGGTGATTCGGAAATATTCTCAGCCTTCTGACCATAGCAGATATGTATGCCGAGTGCTTCAAGAGAATCGGTCATCGCGGAATGCCTGGAATCAGAACCGGAGATTCTGAAGCCTCTGTTCTGCAGGATCTGAGCGATTCCACTCATGGAGATACCGCCGATACCGATGAAATAAACGTGAACGGGTTTCTTAAAATCAATCTGATACATGATGCCTCCAAAGAAATCTATTAATAAGGAAATAACATTTATCCAAAATCGATAATGTTAATAAGTCCTATAGATTATATAGCACGTGGCGGGGCAATGTCAAAATGTTAAATATTGTAGTAAAAAGAAAGAAAAAAGAAAATAATATAGTGAATAAGTAATAAATAATTAAAAAGGATCAGAAAAAAAGTTGTAGATAAATCACAGAATATGAGACAGGAAATTGGTGAATTGTGTGAAATCACGTTCCCATAACAAATATGTTGTGTTATACTTATAGAAGGGAATCATCTTGATACATTTCCTGGATTTCGGTATGACAGGGAGAATACCGGAATAAGCAAGAAGGACCAGAATGCGATAAGACAACGAGGTGGTAAGATGATTAAAAAGGAAATGATAGCCATGCTGCTGGCTGGAGGACAAGGCAGCAGACTCGGCGTGCTGACGGCAAAGATGGCAAAACCGGCAGTATCGTTCGGAGGGAAATACAGAATTATTGATTTCCCACTCAGCAATTGTATCAATTCAGGGGTAGATACAGTCGGTGTTCTTACCCAGTATTGTCCGCTTAAACTGAATTCTCATATTGGAATCGGTATTCCATGGGATCTGGACAGAAATATCGGTGGAGTTTCCATTCTACCACCATATGAGAACAGCATTAACACAGAGTGGTACAGTGGCACGGCAAACGCCATATACCAGAATCTGGAGTACATGGAAAGCTACCATCCGGACTATGTACTGATCCTGTCAGGGGATCATATTTATAAGATGGATTATGAGACCATGCTTGATTTTCATAAGGCCTGCAATGCAGATGTCACAATTGCAGTCATGCCGGTACCGATGGAAGAAGCGAAGCGCTTTGGTATCATGATCACGGATGATAAAAAACAGATTACGGATTTTGAGGAAAAACCTGAACATCCGCGAAGCAATCTTGCGTCCATGGGAATTTACATCTTTTCGTGGGAAGCGCTTAAAGAAGCACTGATTACAAATAAAGATCAGCCGGGACTTGATTTCGGCAAACATATTATTCCTTATTGTAAGGATCATGGCCGCAGTCTTTATGCATATGAGTTTGACGGCTACTGGAAAGATGTAGGAACGTTGACTTCATACTGGGAAGCCAATATGGAGCTGATTGATATTGTCCCGGAATTTAATCTGTATGAAGAATACTGGAAGATTTATACCAAAAATGAGATTCAGCCTCCGCAGTATCTGGGACCGGACAGTGCGATTGAGAGAAGTATTATCGGCGAGGGTTCTGAGATATATGGAGAAGTATATGATTCTGTGATCGGTTGCGGCGTTACGATCGGAAAGGGAACGGTCGTGCGGCATTCCATTGTCATGAACAGTGTCAGAATCGGTGATGACTGTAATCTGGAAAAGGCAATTGTTGCAGAAGAAACGGCAATCGGTGATCATGTTTCACTTGGTGCCGGAGAAGAAAAAGATAATGAGACAAGACCTGATATTTATCGGGAAGGACTCTGCACAGTAGGAGAAAATTCGTTCATTCCAAGTGGTGTTACGGTTGGAAAGAATACTGTGGTTTCCGGACTTACTACATTGAAGGATTACCCGGACAATCAGCTGGAAAGCGGCAGAACTTTGGATAAGGCAGGTGATCACAAATGAGAGCAATAGGCATAATTCTTGCAGGCGGTAACAGTAATAAAATGCGTGAACTTTCTACCAAACGAGCGGTATGTGCAATGCCTGTTGCAGGTCTTTATCGCAGTATAGATTTCGCGCTCAGCAATATGTCCAATTCGCATATTCAGACGGTTGCGGTATTTACGCAGTATAATGCCGGCAGTCTGAATGAGCACCTCAGTTCTTCCAAGTGGTGGGATTTCGGAAGAAAACAGGGTGGTATGTTCATTTTTACACCTGCCCAGACGGCAAACAGCAATCGTTGGTATCGTGGGACGGCAGATGCCATCGGACAGAACCTCGATTTCCTGAAACAGTGCCATGAGCCGTATGTCATTATCACTTCCGGTGATTGCGTATACAAGATGGATTATAACAAGCTCCTTGAATATCATATCAGTAAGCAGGCGGATATTACAGTTGTATGTAAGGATATGCCGGCGGATGTGAATACGGACAGATTCGGGACAATCCGTATGAATGAGGAGAGCCGGATTGAAGAGTTTGAGGAAAAGCCGGTAGTGGCAAGATCCAATACCATTTCCTGCGGAATTTATGTGATTCGCAGACGGCAGCTGATCGAGCTGATAGAGAAAGCAGAAGCGGAGGAAAGATTTGATTTTGTCCGGGATATTCTCGTCAGATATAAGGACATGAAGAGAATCTACGGATATAAGATTAGAAATTACTGGAGCAATATAGCAACCATAGAGGATTATTTCAGCACCAACATGGATTTTTTAAAGCCTGAGGTACGGCAGTATTTCTTCTGTGATTATCCGAATATTTACACCAAGGTAATTGATCTGCCGCCCGCAAAGTACAATGTGGGAGTCAAGGTCAGGAACAGCCTGATCTCAAGCGGATGCATTATTAATGGTACAGTAGAGGATTCGCTGATATTTAAAGAGTCATTTGTCGGAAATAACTGCTACATTAAGAATTCTATCATCTTGAACGATGTCTATATAGGAGACAATACACATATTGAGAACTGTATTGTAGAAAGTCATGGAACGATTCAGGCAAATTCCTATTATAAAGGTGAAGATGACATTCGCATCGTGGTAGAAAATAATGAGCGGTACGTGATCTGAGTTACACGCGGGCGCATACAACTATGGGGGGTTAATCATGAAGATTACAGATGTGCGTGTAAGAAAAGTGGCAAAGCAGGGCAAAATGAAAGCAGTTGTATCCGTTACCTTTGATAATGAGTTTGTAGTTCATGATATCAAGGTAATTGAAGGTGACAAGGGGCTGTTTATTGCGATGCCCAGCAAAAAGTCAGCAGATGGGGAATATCGGGATATTGCACATCCGATTAACTCTGATACCAGACAGCTGATGCAGCAGATGATTCTTGACAGCTATGAGAAGGCCGCTGCAGATTCTCTGCAGGATGAACAGCTTGAAGCAGACATGACAATTGAATAAAGCGTTGCGCGTAAATCAGATTTGCTTAAAAAGCAGCCGGGACAGAAATGTTCCGGTTGCTTTTTTGCTCCCCGGCTTCTATAATTCAGATAACAACATAGAGGAAAAATCGTCACAAAACGGGGCATGTACTGCATGGCCCGGCGTTTTGTGACGCCTTTGTGTACGGTTCAGGAAGCAGATAGCATGTGTTGAAAGAGAATAAACAGGAGAAATAAGATGTATATTATTGCAGGACTTGGTAATCCGGAGAAAAAGTATGATGGAACCCGTCATAATGTTGGCTTTGCGACAATTGACTGTCTTTCAGAGAAATACGGAATCAGTCTGACGGAGAAAAAATTCAGGGCAGTATATGGGAAAGGCAGAATCGGTGATGAGAAGGTCATTTTGGTAAAACCCCTCACCTACATGAATCTCAGCGGAGAGAGCCTTGGAGAAATGACTTCTTATTTTAAAATTGATCCGACAAAGGAACTGATTATCATATCGGATGATATCGATCAGGAGATCGGCGATATTCGTGTACGTCCCAAAGGAAGTGCCGGTGGACATAACGGCCTTAAGAACATCATTTTGCATGTTGGAACGGATGAATTTAATAGAGTGCGTGTCGGCGTCGGGCATAAGCCTGCAGGAATGGATCTGGCAGACCATGTGCTGAGCCATTTTACGGCATCTCAGCAGAAAGAAATGGATGACAGTATTGAACATGCGGCAGAGGCGGTACGTGTCATTATGGAGCAGGGAACAGACGCGGCGATGAATCAGTTTAACCACAAAAAGAGCCAGTAAAACAGAATCAGTAAAATGGAAATGGAGTTGTCATGAGAGCAATAGAAGCACCGCTGCAGGAAATGGAACAGTTTAAGGAACTGAACAGTTATCTGGATAAACCTTTTGCCTGTGCAGAAGTATCCGGCTGCGCAGATTCGCAGAAGATGCATCTGATCAATGGCCTTGGCAAGGATGTCAGGTACAGAATTATTGTGACCTACAGTGACCTCAGGGCAAAGGAAATTTATGAGGATTACAAATTTTATGACAGAAATGTCACGTTATATCCGGCGAAAGATCTGATTTTCTATCAGGCAGATGTGCATGGCAATGAGATTGTCAGAGAACGGATAAAAAGTCTTCGCAGGCTGATTGAAGGCAGGCCCATGACAGTGGTAACCACGTTTTCAAGTCTGATGACGCCGCAGATTCCGATTGAAGTAATCCAGGAGAATATTCTCTCCATTGACCGCAGAAAACCGGCGGATGAAGAAAAGATTGCAAAGGCACTTATCCAGATGGGGTATGAGAAGAACTATCAGGTGGAAGCGCCGGGACAGTTCTCAATCCGCGGTGATATCATTGATGTGTTTGACCTGACAGAAGAAAATCCTTACCGGATTGAACTATGGGGAGATGAAGTACAGTCCATCCGCAGCTTTGACATACTTTCACAGCGTTCCATTGAAAAGCTGGAATCCATTGAAATCTATCCTGCGACGGAAATGATTCTGACATCACAGCAGCTTCAGCACGGAATGGAGAAGATCCGGGAGGAAGCAGATCATACCATCAAAGCGCTTCGAAGCCAGTTCAAAACAGAAGAATCGGCGCGCCTTAAAAATGCGGTGGCTGAGCTTGGCGAACAGCTTCAGGAGCTCCATACCACGACCAATATCGAAAGCTATATCCGTTATTTCTATGAAGAACCGGTTTCTTTCATGGAGCTTTTTCCCAGAGGAAACAGTTGCGTATTCATCGATGAGCCCGGGCATGTGCAGGAACATGCAAATGCGGTGGAAACTGAATTCCGGGAAAGCATGGTGCACCGTTCTGAAAAGGGCTATATTCTTCCGGGGCAGATGAATCTTCTGTTTCCCGTGCAGCAGTGTATTGCCAGAATGGCGAATGGACGCAGAGTTCTTCTAGATACGCTGCAGTTGCCGGATTCGCAGAATATGTTCAGTCCGGAGAAAAAAGTTTTTATTGAAGCAAAGAGTATCGCACCATATAACAACAGTTTTGATGCACTCGTAAAAGACTTAAAGAGTTATCATCAGAAAGGCTATAAGGTGCTGATTCTGTCCGGATCTAGGACGAGAGCAAAACGGCTGGTGGAAGATCTTCGCGATCACGAAGTTTCTTCTTTTTACAGTGAGGATCCGGGCAAGGTACTGCAGCCCGGGGATATTATGACCTATTATGGCCGGATTCTGAAGGGATTTGAATATCCGGTTGTAAAGTTTGCTGTTATTGCCGAGAGTGATATTTTTGCTGAACATCAGAAAAAGCGCAGAAAGAAAAAGCATGCCTATGAAGGCGAAAAAATCAATGATTTCGCAGATCTGAAGGTGGGCGATTATGTGGTGCATGAAGACCATGGTCTTGGTGTATACCGCGGAATCGAAAAGATTGAAACAGATCATGTCGTCAAGGATTATATCAAGATTGAGTACGGAGACGGCGGCAATCTGTATGTGCTGGCAACAGGACTGGGCGTGATCCAGAAGTATGCTAACGGCGGCGATGAACAGACTCATAAGCCAAAGCTCAATAAGCTCGGATCACCGGAATGGACGAAGACCAAGAACCGTGTCAAAAGTGCAGTTGCAGAGGTGGCGCAGGATCTGGTGGAGCTGTATGCCAGAAGGCAGGAAGCACATGGCTATCAGTTTGGAAAAGATACAGTGTGGCAGCAGGAGTTTGAGGAGGCATTTCCTTATCAGGAGACAGAAGATCAGGAAAATGCGATTGATGCAACCAAGAAAGATATGGAAAGTACGAGAATCATGGATCGCCTGATCTGTGGGGATGTCGGCTTTGGTAAAACGGAAATTGCCATTCGTGCCGCATTCAAGGCAGTACAGGACGGTAAACAGGTAGCAGTACTTGTACCGACCACAATTCTGGCGCAGCAGCATTACAATACCTTTTCTGAACGTATGAAAGATTTCCCGGTCCGTGTGGACATGATGTCCAGGTTCAGAACAGCCAAGGAACAGAAAAAGACCATTGAAGATCTGAAAAAGGGTATGGTGGATATCGTGATCGGTACCCACAGACTTCTTTCCGCTGATGTGAAATATAAGGATCTGGGACTTCTGGTTGTGGATGAGGAACAGCGTTTTGGCGTTACTCATAAGGAAAAAATAAAGAAAATGAAGGAAAGCGTTGATGTACTGACGCTGACGGCAACGCCGATTCCCAGAACACTGCATATGAGTCTGATCGGAATCCGTGATATGAGTGTTCTTGAGGAAGCACCAAATGACAGACAGCCGATCCAGACCTTTGTCTGCGAGTACAATGATGAAATGGTACGTGAGGCAATTGTCCGTGAACTTTCAAGACATGGGCAGGTCTACTATGTTTACAACAGAATCAGCAATATTGCGGATATTGCGGCACAGGTACAGAAGCTCGTTCCGGAAGCAAATGTTGCTTTTGCACATGGGCAGATGCAGGAGAATGAACTGGAGAAGATCATGTATGATTTCATTGACGGCGATATTGATGTTCTGATATCCACCACGATCATTGAAACCGGGTTGGATATCCCCAATGTAAACACCATGATTATTCATGATTCGGATCAGATGGGACTTTCACAGCTTTATCAGCTCAGGGGACGTGTCGGAAGATCCAACAGAACCGCATATGCCTTTCTGATGTATAAGCGAAACAAGATGCTGAAGGAAGTTGCAGAAAAGAGACTTTCTGCCATCCGTGAATTTACGGATCTGGGCTCCGGCTTCAAGATCGCCATGAGAGATCTCGAGATCAGAGGTGCCGGCAGCATTCTGGGACAGAAGCAGAGCGGCCATATGCAGGCAGTCGGTTATGACATGTACTGCAAAATGCTCAATGAAGCGGTGAAAAAGCTTAAGGGAACAGAAACACTCGAAGAACAGGAAGAATTCGCAACCAGCATTGATCTGGATGTGGATGCATACATTCCGACGAAATATATTCTCAATGAGGAACAGAAGCTGGAGATCTACAAAAGAATTGCGAGTATCGAGAATCAGGGAGAAAGCGATGATATGCGGGATGAACTGGTGGATCGTTTCGGCGAAGTTCCGGAGGCGGTGGATAACCTGCTCCGGATTGCACTTCTGAGAGTCCGGGCACATCATCTGTATATTGTTGAAATCAAGGGGGGAAACGGAGAAATCAGTTTTGAAGTGAGCAGGAATGCCCACATTGACAGCGCCGGAATACCTAAGTTGCTGAAGGGGTTTGGGCAGAAGCTTTCTTTCAAAACCAGCGGAAAGCCTCTTTTCCTGTATCAGTATAAAAAGGATGAACAGTCAGAAGCGGCAGCTCGGCAGCTTTTGAAAGATACAGAGGATATTACAATGGCAATGGAGCAGGTTCTTCTGCAAAAATCATAACGTGACAGTTTCCATTCACGTGGCGCTGTGATAAAATCAGTTCTATGTGTAAACTGCAGGAGGCAGAAAATGATTAATCAGGAATATAAGAGCATGCTGAGCGGAAAGTCCGTAATACGACAGCTCTCGGAATATGCGATAGCAAGGGGGAAAAAAATCGGATATGAGAATGTTTTCGATTTCAGCCTTGGAAATCCATCGGTTCCGGCGCCGCAGTCACTGACGGATACGATGATCCGTCTTTTACAGGAGAAAGATCCGATGGAGCTGCACGGATACAGCCCAAGTCTTGGAAACCCTGTATATAAGGAAAAGATCGCAGCGTCATTAAACCGCAGATTTCAGATGAATTATACGGCAGCACATATTTTCCCGACCACGGGTGCGGCAGGTGCGCTTGCGCATGCAGTCCGCGCGGTGACAACGCCTGGTGACGAAGTGCTGACCTTTGCTCCCTTCTTTCCGGAATATGGTCCCTATATCAGTGGAACCGGTGCGCAGCTGAAGGTGGTTCCCGCAGATACGAGGACGTTCCAGATCAACTTCGATGAATTTGAGAAGATGCTGACACAGAATGTGACAGCGGTACTCATCAATACGCCGAACAATCCGTCCGGAATAGCATACTCGACGGAAACCCTTCGGAAGCTGGCACAGATTCTTAAGGATAAATCGGCAGCGTTCGGACATACGATTTTCCTGATTTCAGATGAACCGTATCGTGAAATTATATTTAAGGGTGCAGACGCACCCTATGTTTCGAAGTTCTATGCCAATACGCTTTCCTGCTATTCCTTTTCCAAGTCGCTATCACTTCCTGGAGAGAGAATCGGATATGTTGCCGTGAATCCTGCCTGTGAGGATGCGGAGATAATAGTCCCGATGTGTGGACAGATCTCAAGAGGAACAGGGCACAACTGCCCGCCGTCCATTATTCAGCTTGCGGTGGCGGAGGTATGCGATGAGACAGCAGATCTTTCCGTATATGAAACCAATATGAATCTGATCTATGATACTTTGACGGATTTGGGATTTACCTGTGTGAAACCGGGCGGCACTTTTTATATTTTCCCGAAGGCACTGGAAGAGAGTTCTGTTTCCTTCTGCAACAAGGCAAGGGATTATGACCTGATTCTGGTTCCGGGCGACAGCTTTGGTGCACCGGGATTCTTTCGGATGGCTTACTGCATTGATACGGAGAAAGTGCAACGCGCGATGCCAAGGCTCCGTCAGTTTGTCCGGGAAATTTATCCGGATGTGGCAAATGGTAAGGTCTGACTGTAACGGTTGACCTGAATGATGAATAAGGAAATGGAGATTTGAGATGATTGATATTTTAAAGGCAATATTATTTGGTATTGTGGAAGGTATTACAGAATGGCTTCCGATCAGTTCCACGGGGCATATGATTCTTTTAAATGAGTTTGTGAAAATGAATGTAAAACCGGATTTCTGGGATGTATTTCTGGTGGTGATTCAGCTGGGCGCGATTCTGGCGGTTGTGCTTTTGTTCTGGGATAAGATTTTTCCTTTTGATTTTTCAAAAAAGGCACGTGAAACGCATACTGTCAACCGTAAGGACATCTGGATGCTTTGGGCCAAGATCCTGGTTGCCTGCATACCGGCTGCAGTTGTCGGACTTGCATTTGGAGATCTTCTGGATAAATATCTGTACAACGGCATCTGCGTATCAATTGCGCTGATTGTCTTCGGTATTGGCTTTATTGTTATTGAGAACAGTAATAAGGGAAAGAAACCTGTCATCAGATCAATTAAGGACATTGATTTCAAAACGGCACTGATCATTGGTATTTTCCAGCTTATTGCTGCGATATTCCCGGGCACGTCAAGATCCGGCGCAACTATCCTCGGTGGTCTTATGATCGGTGTTTCCAGAAGCGTTGCAGCAGAGTTTACCTTTTTTCTGGCGATTCCGGTTATGTTCGGTGCCAGCCTTCTGAAAGTTGTAAAGTATGGTTTTGCATTCAGCGGAATGGAAGCAGCAATCCTGCTGACCGGTATGATTGTGGCATTTGTGGTGTCCGTGATCGTTATCCGTTTTCTGATGAGCTATATCAGAAAACATGACTTCAAGGTATTCGGCTGGTATCGTATTGTTCTGGGTGTGATTGTCATTGCCTGCTATTTCATGGGTATTCTTTCCTGAAAAACAGGGATTAATATTCGTTCAAACATTGACACTATCTTTCTGTTGCGCTAAACTCGATACATAGACAATTCACTGCATTAACGTGGTGGAATACAGCGGTTGATGCATCGGACTGCCCGTGAGTTTACGAAATGGAGGATGGATATGGAAGAGGATAAGAAGTCATCAGTAAAACCTGTTGCAACAATTAAAACAGCAGCAGTAAGACCCGAAGCTCAGAAAGTCGTACCTGAAGTCGTAACAAAGAAGGAAGAACCGAAGAAGACAGCAGTAACAGAAAATGCAAAGGCAGTAATTTCCAGTAAGGTCGCTGATGCAAAGAGTGCAGTGGAACAGAAACAGGAAGCGGCGGAAAAGGCAGTTGCCAGGAAAACTGCAGAGGTAAAGAAGACTGTTGCAGGGAAAGAAAAAGCAGTTAAAAAAGCAGTTGCAAAGAAAGAAAAAGAAGTAAAAAAAGCCGTAGATAAACAGGAAAAAACGGTGGAAAAGGCAGTTGCCAGAAAAGAAAAGGAAGTAAAGAAGGCTGTTACAAAGAAAGAAAAGGCTGTGAAGAAGACAGTTGCCAAAAAAACGACAGCGGTAAAGAAAGCGGTTCAGGAAAAACTGCCGGTAAAGAAGGCTGAAGTGAAGATTAAGGTTGTGCTTCAGTACGGGGACAGGTCTGTGGAAACAGATAAAATCGTTGAGACTGCTCAGAATAAATGGAAAGAGGAGCAGAAGCGAAGTCTGAAGGAGATGAAGTCTCTGAACCTGTATGTGAAACCTGAAGAGGGCAAGGTATATTATGTTGCCAACGAAAAGGAAACGGGAGACTTTGAGATCTGAAGAGATTCAGACAGACCATAAGTGATCTGTTTAGATAGGAAGACGGGCAGCAGGCCATATGACCTGTTGCCCGCCTTTTATATATATTTAATAATTATTTATATTTTGATGAGTTGACAACAAATAGGGCAAGTGATATTTTAGGTAAAGAAAGATGTTAGCACTCAAATGAGATGAGTGCTAACATACCGGTGAGAGGAGAATGGCATGCAGCTGACAGACCGCAAAATGAAAATACTTAATGCCATTGTCCGTAATTACCTGGAAACGGGTGAACCGGTCGGAAGCCGTACCATTTCGAAAGAGCAGGATCTGAATCTCAGCTCTGCAACGATTCGGAATGAAATGGCAGATCTGGAAGAAATGGGACTGATTATGCAGCCGCATACTTCTGCTGGCAGAATTCCCTCAGATCAGGGTTACCGTGTATATGTCGATGCAATGCTCAAGGATAAGGAGCAGGAAGTCGATCACATGAAGGACATTCTCCTTGATAAGGAAGAAAAGCTTGAAGACCTTCTGAAACAGGTTGCCAAACAACTGGCAGTCAACACGAATTATGCAACAATGGTTTCCGTACCTCAGATCCAGAAGAACAAACTGAAGTTCATTCAGGTATCAAGAGTAGATGAAGGACAGCTTCTGGCAACGATTGTAATAGAAGGAAATGTAATTAAGAATAAGATCATTCCGATTGAACAGCCGGTTGATGACGCAGTACTCCTGAAACTGAATATTCTGCTCAATACACATCTGAACGGGCTTGCAGTGGAAGAGATTAATCTGGGAATGATTACGGCGATGAAACAGGAAGCCGGAATGCACAGCGAGATCATCGGAAATGTCATTGATGCGGCGGCCGAATCCATCAGAGATGATGAGGATCTGGAAATTTATACAAGCGGAGCCAATAACATTTTCAAGTATCCTGAACTGTCAGATAACCAGAAGGCGAGCGAGCTGATCAATACCTTTGAAGATAAAAGCGATCTTACAAATCTGGTAGAAGAAACACTTTCCACAACGGGAGAGACTGGCATTCAGGTTTATATAGGAAAGGAAACTCCGGTTCAGGCAATGAAAGACTGCAGTGTAGTGACAGCCACTTATGAACTTGGAGAAGGAATGCGGGGAACCGTAGGAATCATCGGACCTAAGAGAATGGATTATGACAGAGTGATATCCACATTGAAGGATATGATGCATCAGCTGGACGATCTGTATAGAAAGAAATAGGCGAGGTAAACAAATTGGAAGATCAGGAAAAAGAGGTTCTGGAGGATATCATGGAAGATCTTGAAAAGGAATCCAAAGAAAAAAAGCCGCATAAAACGGAAGAAGAAGTAAAAAAAGAACATAAGAATGAAAAGACTTCCGAAAAAGAGGAAAAAGAAACAGAAAAAGAAGTAAAGAAAGAAGAAAAATCCGAAGAAAAGAAAGCTGCTGAGAGTAGTACTGAGAAAGAAGATCAGGAAGAGGACAGAGAAAAAAAGTCATTCTTTGGGAAAAAGGATAAGAAGGATCCGCTGAAGGAAAAACTGGATGAGATGCAGGATAAATACATGCGTCAGGTTGCAGAGTTTGATAACTTCCGTAAGCGTACCGATAAGGAAAAGGCACAGATGTTTGATGCAGGTGCCAGCAGTGTACTGGAAAAAATTCTTCCGATTGTAGATAACTTCGAGCGTGGTCTTGCAACAATTCCGGAAGATCAGAAAGACAGTGCATTTGCAGACGGAATGAACAAGATTTACAAGCAGCTCGTAAAACAGCTTGAAGATCTTGGGGTGAAGCCAATTGATGCACAGGGAACAGAGTTTGATCCGAATTTCCATAATGCAGTGATGCAGGTGGACAGTGAAGAAGTCGAGTCAGGATATGTGGCGCAGGAACTTCAGAAGGGCTACATGTTCCATGACACAGTTCTCAGACACTCCATGGTGTCTGTTGCCAAATAGTATCTGTAATGCCATAAGACCGGGGTATACATTTTGGAATGGTCTGCGGCACATGTTTTATAAGCTTTTTTAACATAGAAAAACAATATGATCAAAGTTGAAAATATGGAGGTAATCAGTAATGAGTAAAATTATTGGTATCGATCTTGGTACTACAAATAGCTGCGTAGCAGTTATGGAAGGCGGAAAGCCTACAGTTATCGCAAATGCAGAAGGCGCAAGAACAACACCGTCTATTGTTGCATTCACAAAGACAGGTGAGAGACTTGTCGGTGAGCCTGCAAAGCGTCAGGCAGTTACAAATGCAGACAGAACCATTTCTTCCATTAAGAGAGATATGGGTACTGATCGTGGCCGTACAATTGATGATAAGAAATATTCTCCGCAGATGATTTCCGCAATGATTCTTCAGAAACTGAAGGCAGATGCAGAACAGTATCTTGGCGAAAAGGTAACAGAAGCCGTTATTACGGTTCCGGCTTATTTCAATGATGCTCAGCGTCAGGCAACCAAGGATGCAGGCAAGATTGCAGGCCTTGATGTAAAACGTATTATCAACGAGCCTACTGCTGCAGCACTTGCTTATGGTCTTGATAATGAAAAAGAGCAGAAGATCATGGTATACGATTTAGGTGGTGGTACATTTGATGTTTCCATCATTGAAATCGGTGACGGTGTTATCGAAGTTCTTTCCACAAACGGTGATACACACCTTGGCGGTGATGACTTCGATCAGCGTATCATGAACTGGATGGTAGAGACCTTTAAGGAAAAAGAAGGCGTAGATCTGTCCGGAGATAAGATGGCAATGCAGAGACTTAAGGAAGCAGCTGAAAAGGCAAAGAAGGAACTGTCCGCTTCTACAACAACCAATATCAATCTTCCGTTCATCACTGCAACGGCAGATGGTCCGAAGCATTTTGATGTGGATCTGACCAGAGCAAAGTTTGAAGAACTGATTGCTGATCTTGTTGAAAAGACTGCAATTCCGGTACAGAATGCAATGAAGGATGCCGGCCTTACCAATGCAGATATTGGAAAAGTTCTGTTGGTTGGTGGTTCCACACGAGTTCCCTGTGTTGTGGAAAAGGTAAAACAGCTGACGGGTCAGGAACCCAGTAAGAACCTGAATCCGGATGAATGTGTAGCCGTAGGTGCAAGTATCCAGGGTGGTAAGCTGGCCGGAGATTCCGGTGCAGGCGATATCCTTCTTCTGGATGTTACTCCGCTGTCTCTTTCCATCGAGACCATGGGCGGTGTTGCAACCAGACTGATCGAGCGTAATACAACAATCCCGACCAAGAAGAGTCAGGTATTCTCCACAGCTGCAGATAATCAGACCGCTGTAGATATCAACGTACTTCAGGGTGAAAGACAGTTTGCCAAGGATAACAAGTCTCTTGGACAGTTCAGACTGGATGGAATCCCGCCGGCAATGAGAGGTGTTCCGCAGATCGAAGTTACATTCGATATTGATGCAAACGGTATCGTTAATGTATCTGCAAAGGATCTTGGTACAGGCAAGGAGCAGCACATCACAATTACTGCAGGCTCTAACATGTCTGATAATGATATTGATAAGGCAGTTAAGGAAGCTGCTGAGTTTGAAGCACAGGATAAGAAGAGAAAGGAAGCCATTGATACACGTAATGAGGCTGATTCCTTTGTATTCCAGACAGAAAAGGCACTGAAGGATGTCGGAGACAAGATTGATGCTGCTTCCAAGCAGACAGTCGAAGATGATCTGAAGTCCCTGAAAGATCTGCTTGAGCAGACCAAGGATAAGGAACTTTCCGACAGCGAGATTGATTCTCTGAAGTCTCAGAAGGAAAAACTGATGAATGATGCACAGGCACTGTTTGCCAAGGTATATGAGAGCACACAGGGCGCAGCAGGTGCTCAGGGTGCAGGCCCTGACATGAGCGGTGCAGCAGGAGCAGGTTCGCAGGCTGGTCCGGATATGGGCAGCAGCAATGCCGGCGGCAAGAATGATGATGTTGTAGATGGTGACTACAGAGAAGTATAATGAAGTTTGACCGTGAGGGGTTCCATCCGGAACCCCTTATGGTGCCATTACATCATATTTTATTTCTATTCAGGATTGATGATTGCCCAGTACATGGCCCCAATATGTATTGGGCTTAAAGATTATATATATAGTTAAGGAGTAAAGCATGGCAGCACAGAAGCGAGACTACTATGAAGTTCTTGGCGTAGGCAAGAGCGCTACGGAAGACGAAATAAAAAAAGCATATAGGGTTCTGGCCAAGAAATATCATCCTGATATGAATCCGGGAGATGCTGCGGCTGCGGACAAATTCAAGGAAGCATCAGAAGCATATGCAGTTCTGAGCGATCCTGAGAAGAGACGTCAGTATGATCAGTTTGGACACGCTGCATTTGAAGGCGGCCAGGGTGGATTCGGCGCAGGAGGTTTTGACTTCAACAGTGCTGACTTTGGTGATATATTCGGAGATATTTTTGGTGATTTCTTTGGTGGGAGCCGTAGAGGTGGTGCCAGAAGCGGACCGGCAAAGGGAGCCAATGTACGCGCAAGTGTACAGATTACATTTATGGAATCCATTACCGGATGCGAAAAGGAACTTTCACTGACACTTAAGGATCCATGCCCGACCTGCCACGGGACAGGTGCGAAACCGGGGACGACTCCGCAGATGTGTCCGAAATGTGGTGGTAAGGGACAGGTGGTATTTACGCAGCAGTCCTTTTTCGGAACGGTCAGGAATGTGCAGACCTGCCCGGATTGCGGTGGTACTGGTAAGGTAATTAAGGATAAATGTCCGGATTGTCATGGAACAGGATATATTTCCAGCAGGAAGACCATCAAGGTATCAATTCCGGCTGGCATTGATAATGGACAGAGTGTCAGAATCCGCGAAAAAGGTGAACCTGGAGAAAATGGCGGACCAAGAGGAGATCTCCTTGTAGAAGTTATTGTTGCAGGCCATCCGGTTTTCCAGAGACAGGATTATGATATTTATTCAACGGTTTCCATGTCCTTTGCAATTGCAGCACTTGGCGGATCCATACTGATTGATACGGTTGACGGTAAAGTGGTATATGATGTCAAGGCCGGTACACAGACAGGTACACGTGTCAGACTCAGGGAAAAAGGTGTTCCATCGCTCAGAGACAGAAATGTAAGAGGTGATCATTATATTACCCTGGTGGTGAAGACACCTGAAAAGCTTTCCAAGGAAGCAAAGGAGCTTCTGAAGCAGTTTGATGCAGAGACAGGAAACAGTCTTACGGCAGCACAGAATGCGGAAACTCCCAAGGATAATGAGGAAAGCGGCAGTAAAAAGAAGAAATTCTGGAATAAATAATGCAGGTAGTTAGAGTTTATGCGCGGACATGCCAAATGCATATCCGCGCATTTTTTGCGCTGAGAATCAACTTGGTGTATATTATATTCTGCAGGAGGATATGCCATGAAATGGATGCGTTTCAGAATCAGAACCAATGAGGAATCAGAAGATATAATTATCAGTGCACTTTCTGAAATCGGACTTGAAGGAGCACAGATTGAAGATAAGGTTCCGTTGACCGCTGCAGAGAAAGAGCAGATGTTTTCGGATGATACAACAGAGACTGCAGAAGATGACGGGATTGCATATCTGAACTTTTTTGCAGAAATAGATGACAAGGGGATACTGACCATTCCTGCAGAGGAAGCGCAGCTGCAGAAGACGCCGGATGAAATGAAAACAGCGATCAGGCAGCAGCTTGATGAACTGAAGAATTACTCTGATATCGGAGACGGTACAATTTCTGTTGATGTAACAGAGGATATTGACTGGATCAATAACTGGAAACAGTATTTCCATAAATTTTATATTGATGATGTACTGGTGATTCCCTCATGGGAAAAAATGGATGAGGCAGATCTGAAAAAGGCAGACAAAGTGCTGCATATTGATCCGGGCACAGCCTTTGGCACCGGGATGCATGAAACGACACAGCTGTGTATCCGCCAGCTGCGCAAATATGTGACGCCTGATACGCAGCTGCTGGATGTCGGAACGGGGAGCGGCGTGCTGTCCATTCTGGCGCTGATGTTCGGCGCGGCACATGCAGCAGGGACAGATCTTGATCCCTGTACCATTCCTGCAGTGCATGAGAACCTGGAAGCAAACGGGATACCGGAGGAGAACTTTGAGCTGATCATCGGCAATATCATTGATGATCCGAAGGTACAGGAGCAGGTCGGATATGAGAAGTATGACATCGCAGTTGCCAATATTCTGCCTGTAGTACTTCTGCCGCTCACGCCGTTGATTCCACAGTACCTGAAAAAAGGCGGAATCTATATCACTTCCGGAATCATTGCGGAAAAAGAAGAAGTGATAAAAAAAGCACATGAGGACGCCGGATTTGAGGTGCTTGAAATTCATCATCAGGGAGAATGGGTATCCATTACTTCCAGAAAAAACTGACAGATTGCGAGGGAATGCACAGCGATGTATCACTTTTTTGCAGACAGCAGTCAGATGCTGGATGACAGCAGAATCCTGGAAATTGCGGGAAATGATTATAATCATATTGTAAATGTGCTTCGAATGAAGGAAGGCGACGAAATTTCCGTCAGTACAAGAGATGGTGACGGGAAGGAATACCGCTATGGAATTGAGAAAATCGAAGCGGATCGTGTGATCTGTGAACTCAGATTCATCAAGGAAGATGGGCTGGAACTTCCTTCAAAAATATATTTGTTTCAGGGACTTCCGAAGGCAGACAAGATGGAACTGATCGTGCAGAAAGCGGTGGAACTGGGCGTATATTCCGTCATTCCGGTCGCCATGAAGAGATGCGTGGTGAAGCTGGATGAAAAGAAGGCAGCTTCAAAGGTACAGCGCTGGCAGACCATTTCCGAAGCTGCGGCCAAGCAAAGTAAGCGCCGCATTATTCCTCAGGTACAGATGCCGGTGAGCATGCAGCAGGCGGTGAAAATGGCTTCTGAAATGGATGTAAGGCTTGTTCCTTACGAACTTTCGGAAGGAATGCAGCATACAAAAGAGCTGATTTCTGCCGTCAGACCGGGGCAGAGTGTTGCAGTTTTCATCGGCCCCGAGGGTGGTTTTGACGACAGAGAGATTGAAATGACCAGAGAAGCAGGAATGGAGCCCATTACAATGGGAAAACGGATTCTGCGGACAGAAACAGCGGGATTTACAATCCTGTCCTGGCTGATGTATCATTTAGAACAATAAGGATACCGGATAGCGGTATTTTTTTCGGAAAGGCAAAAACAGAATGGAAACATATCTTGATAATTCTGCAACAACAATGTGCTACCCTGATGTTGCGGAACTTGTAAGCAAAATCATGACACAGGACTACGGAAATCCCTCCAGTATGCATCACAAGGGGCTGGTGGCGGAAAATCACGTAAAGGACGCTGCAGGTAAAATCGCGGCAACACTGAAGGCGGATCCTTCAGAGATCATGTTCACTTCAGGAGGAACAGAATCGGATAATCTGGCACTGATCGGTGTGGCAAGAGCCAACATGAGAGCCGGTAAGCATCTGATCACTACACAGATTGAGCATCCGGCGATTCTTGAAACCATGAAGCATCTGGAATCAGAAGGCTTTGAAGTTACCTATCTGCCGGTAGATGAAAACGGTCTGGTCAGACTTGAAGATCTTGAGCATGCGCTGCGTTCGGACACAATTCTGGTATCCATGATGTTTGTCAATAATGAAATCGGCGCAGTGGAACCTGTTGCGGAAGCAGGGACATTGATTAAAAGAGTAAATCCGTCCACACTGTTTCATGTGGATGCGGTCCAGGGATATGGAAAATTTCGGATCTGTCCGAAGCAGATGGGGATTGACCTTCTGTCAGTCAGCGGACACAAGATTCACGGTCCGAAGGGCATCGGATTCCTTTATATCCGCAGCGGCGTGAAGATTACTCCGATTGTGTATGGCGGAGGACAGCAGAAAGGAATGCGTTCGGGAACGGAAAATGTTCCGGGAATTGCAGGACTTGCGTGCGCAGCGGAAGAAATCTATGAGAATTTTGATGCACAGCATGTGCAGATGCAGGAACTGAAGCATTATTTCATCCGTACACTCTCAGAGAAACTGGACAATATCCGGTTCAATGGCAAAACAGATGAAACAAGTGCGCCGCATATCATCAGTGTATCTATCAGCGGAATTCGGGCAGAAGTTCTGCTGCATGCACTTGAGGATAAGGAAATATACGTATCTGCAGGAAGCGCCTGCGCATCCAACAGGCCGCATGTGAGTGAAACACTGAAGGCGATCCATGTGCAGAATGAGCTGCTGGATTCTACAATCCGATTCAGTATGTCGGTATTTACGACAAAGGAACAGATCGACTATACAATTGAAACACTTTGTGCTATTGTACCTATGCTGCGCCGCTATTCGCGTCAGTAAGGCAGATGTTTTTTGCAGTCCCATGATCAGAAAGAAATGAGGTTTAGTATGCAATACCATGCATTTGTAATCAAATACGCGGAAATCGGTATTAAGGGAAAAAACAGATATATTTTTGAGGAAGCACTGGTCAGACAGATGCGCCGGGTACTGGAGCGCTGTGAAGGCAAATTTGTCATTACACGTGTTGCCGGACGTATTTATATTGAGGCTTCCGATTTTGATTTTGATGAGACCATAGCCAATCTGCAGACCGTATTCGGAATTACGGGAATCTGTCCTGCAGTAACTATCGAACGGGATGAGAATGCCAAACTTCCGGATTATCAGCATCTGTCAGAAGCGGTTATAAAATTCATTGAGGGCGTATATCCGGACAGACATAAAACATTTAAGGTAAAATGTCGTCGTGTGGATAAAACATATCCGATGGATTCCATGGAAATAGATCGTTCACTTGGCGGGGATATTCTGGAGCATTTTCCGGAGATGAAGGTGGATGTTCATGATCCGGAGATCTGGTTGAATGTGGAGATTCGCGAGAAGATCAATATTTTTTCTGAAATTATTCCAGGACCTGGCGGAATGCCGCTTGGAACCAGTGGAAAGGCAATGCTTCTTTTATCCGGGGGAATTGACTCTCCGGTTGCAGGCTATATGATTGCCAAAAGGGGAGTGGAAATTGAAGCAGTCTATTTCAATGCACCGCCGTATACAAGTGAGCGCGCCAGACAGAAGGTAGTGGATCTGGCAGGGATCATTGCAAAATATACCGGTAAGGTCAGACTGCATGTCATTAACTTTACGGAGATCCAGCTGTATATTTATGACCATTGCCCACATGATGAACTGACAATTATCATGCGCAGATACATGATGAAGATTGCAGATCGTATTGCGGCAAGTCAGAACTGTCTGGGACTGATTACGGGAGAAAGTATCGGTCAGGTGGCATCACAGACGATGCAGAGCCTTCTGTGTACCAATGAA
The DNA here is from genome assembly GCA_022486625.1 of Butyrivibrio sp. Lineage (GTDB taxonomy): Bacteria > Bacillota > Clostridia > Lachnospirales > Lachnospiraceae > Butyrivibrio. Next base: position 50,031 of record JAKVKH010000002.1, read on the forward strand.
GTTGTAGAGGATATGCCGGTGTATCGTCCGCTGATTGCGTTTGATAAGCAGGACATTGTAGATATTTCATTGAAAATCGGGGCTTATGATACATCAATTCTGCCATATGAGGACTGCTGCACGATTTTTGTTGCCAAGCATCCGGTAACCAAGCCGCGTGCGGATATCATCCGTAAGCATGAGCTTGATCTTGCAGATAAGATTGATGAACTGGTACAGACAGCACTTGATACAGACGAAGTGGTAGAAATCAGAAAATAATGACTTTTTTCAGCCATTCGAGCAAGCGCAATGGCTGAGAAAAGTCACTTGGCTCTGCTTATACACGCAAAAAAAGACACCCTGACAATTGTCAGGATGTCTGAATTTACTTACTGGTTTTTACCCCCACCATAGCGAATCTGGTTCAGATTGTATATGGCTTTAAAACATTAAGAACTTCATCAACGCCTTCTTCTGCGTGGATATTCAGAGCGATCGGCTTGGACAGATCGAGTGAGAAGATACCCATGATAGATTTTGCGTCGATTACGTATCTACCGGAAACCAGGTCGAAGTCATAATCGAATTTTGTAATATCATTTACAAATGACTTTACCTTATCGATAGAATTAAGAGAAATTGTGATGGTCTTCATTGAACAAATACCTCCTTCTTTTCTATTAATACTAAACGGAGAAGTATTAAAAGTCAATGTCAAAACGCCTAAAAATACGGAGGATCTCTGTGAAAAGTGTTGCTTTACATAACCTTGGATGCAAGGTAAACGGATATGAAATGGATGTCATGCAGCAGAAGCTTTCGGAACACGGGTATCGGATTGTTCCGTTTGACGGTTCTGCAGACATTTATATCATCAATACCTGCACGGTGACCAATATTGCAGATCGCAAGAGCAGACAGATGCTGCACCGTGCAAAAAAGGAAAATCCGCAGGCAGTTGTGGTTGCTGTCGGCTGTTATGTGGAAACAGATCATGCGGGAGTGGAAAGAGATGCCTGCATTGATATTGCAGTTGGGAATAACCGAAAAAGCAGAATTGTGGAAATTCTGGATGATTTTTTCCGGGAGAGAGAACTGGGAAATAAAGTGGATAAGACACTCGGCGGAGAGGCTGCAGATGATATGGCGCATATTGAAGTTTATGAGCAGATGCGTCTTGAACATCAGCCGGGGCATACCAGAGCCTATATCAAGATCCAGGATGGCTGCAATCAGTTCTGTTCTTACTGTATTATTCCTTATGCAAGAGGCAGAATCCGCAGCAGGCAGGAGAAAGATATTCTGGAGGAAGTAAGAGGACTGGTCAGTGAAGGCTGTCGTGAGGTGGTACTGACGGGAATTCATATCAGCTCCTATGGACTTGACAGGGGACAATCGGAACTGCTGCAGCTGATCTGTGCCATTCATGACATTGATGGTGTGGAGAGAATCCGGCTGGGGTCACTTGAACCAAGAATCATTACGCCGCAGATGGCGGCAGCTTTTGGAAAACTGCCAAAGCTGTGCCCGCATTTTCATCTGTCACTGCAGAGTGGATGCGATGCAACGCTTCAGAGAATGAACCGACATTATTCTGCTGCAGAGTATGCGGAGGGGGTACGTCTGTTAAGAGAGGTTTATGACAGACCGGCCATTACCACAGACGTGATTGTCGGATTCCCAGGGGAAACGGCAGAGGAATTTGAAGAGAGCCATCAGTTTATCAAAAACATGGATTTTTATGAAATTCATGTTTTTAAATATTCAGTCAGAAAGGGAACCGTTGCAGAAAAGCTTCCGGGACAGCTCACGGATCACCAGAAATCGGAAAGAAGTGATGTTCTTCTGGAACTGACTGCAGGACAGTCACAGAAATATCGCAGAAGTTTTATCGGTGAAAGGGTTAAGGTTCTCTGGGAAGATACCGAAGAAACAGAGGGGAAAAAATATCTGGTCGGTCATACGGAACGATATGTACGTGTGGCATTGCCGGCAGAAATGGAAGATGCTCAGACACATAACGGTAAAATAAGTACGGTAATGGTACAGAAATTTCTGAATGAAGATACACTTCTTGGTACGATTTGCTAAATTCCGGCAGTTATAGTAAAATAAAAACACTTATATCTATTGTTCGGTCAGATTTTGAGATTTGAAAGGATTGATATGCAGGAACAGGATTTAGGAAGCACACAGTTTTTCAAAGTGGAAGTGCCGCAGGAGACAGGAGTCAAGAAGGTTCTTGAAATTGTCTATGAAGCACTTGTGGAAAAAGGATATAACCCTGTCAATCAGATCGTCGGTTACATCATGTCAGGTGATCCGACTTATATTACCAGCCATAATGGTGCCAGAAGCCTGATCATGAAGGTGGAACGCGATGAACTGGTGGAAGAGATGTTGACAGAGTACATCCGCAATAATCACTGGTCAGGAAAGCGTAACTGATATGCGCATTATGGGCCTGGATTATGGTGCCCGTACGGTCGGTGTGGCCATCAGTGATGAACTGCTGATGACAGCGCAGGCAAAGGAGATTATTCGCAGAAAAGAAGAGAATAAGCTTCGACGTACGCTTGCCAGAATCGAAGAACTGATTCAGGAATATGATATCCGTGAAATTGTGCTTGGGCTGCCGCTCCATATGGACAGCTCTGTTGGTGTGCGTGCTGAAATTTCTATGGAGTTTAAAGATAAAATAGAACGCCGTACCGGAATTCCGGTAACACTGCAGGACGAGCGGCTTACTACTGTAGAGGCCGATGAAATCATGGACGAACTTGGAATCCGTGGAAAAGAACGTAAAGACTATGTAGATATGATTGCTGCAAAGGTGATTCTGGAGGATTACCTCAATGCACGTAAAAAATAAGCAACAGTAATATATGATTTTCGTAATTACGAAGGAAAGGAACCTATTTGGAAAAGATTACATTCAGTCCGGAAGGTGATCAGCCGGTGGACTTTTATGTACTGGAACAGACCGTAATCGGTGCCAGAAATTATATTCTGGTGACTGATTCGGAGGACGGCGACGGAGAAGCGCTGATTCTGCGGGATGATTCACAGCCCGGAGATGAGCAGGCACTGTACAGCATCGTGGATGATGACAGTGAACTTCGCGCGGTTGGAGAGATTTTTGAGAAGTTGCTGGAAGAAGACGGCATCGATCTGGATCTCTGATCGAAAAGGCAGGGTGAGAAATCATCGTGTTTTGAAAAAAGACTGCCCGGAGGGCAGACTGTGCTGTGGAGCGATAAGAATGGCTGAAGAAAACCAGGTAGTTGGCAGAGAAGAGTTTAAAAAGCGCCTGAAAGAAAAAGGCTTAAAAGTAACAAACCAGCGCCTTGTGGTACTGGAAGCTTTGGAAACATCTTCCAATCAGCATCTGACCGCAGAACAGATTTTTGATTTGGTAAAAGCAGACAATCCGGAGATCGGATTGGCGACTGTTTACAGAACAATACAGGTACTATTGGAGTTACACTTGATTGATCGTGTCAACTTTGATGATGGAAGTGAGCGCTATGAGATTGTGCGGATGGGCACAAAAGGAGCGCGACATCACCATCATCATCTGATCTGCATTAATTGCGGAAAGGTTTTTGAATTCGAAGAGGACATGATGGAAGGCCTCGAGACGGAAATCGAAAAAAAAACCGGATTTCATGTAATCGATCATGAAGTAAAACTCTACGGGTACTGCAAAGAATGTGGAGGAAAACTGATTGAATAAAAAGAAAAATGAAAATACTTCCAAGCTGCAGATTATCCCTTTGGGTGGTCTTGAACAGATTGGAATGAACATTACTGCCTTCAGATATGAAGACAGTATTATTGTGGTGGACTGTGGTCTGTCATTCCCGGATGATGATATGTTGGGAATCGACCTGGTTATCCCGGATATTACCTATCTGCAGGAGAATATTGACAAAGTTAAGGGCTTTGTCATTACACATGGTCATGAAGACCATATCGGTGCGCTTCCGTACGTACTGCATGAAATGAATGTGCCCATCTATGCCACCCGTCTGACAATGGGCATCATTGAACATAAACTGGAAGAACATAATATGACAAAATCCACCCGCCGCAAGGTCGTGAAATTTGGCCAGTCCATCAATCTGGGCCAGTTCCGTGTGGAATTCATTAAGACGAACCATTCCATCGTCGATGCAGCGGCACTCGCTATTTATTCGCCGGCAGGAATTGTAGTTCATACAGGTGATTTTAAGGTCGACTATACACCGGTTTACGGAGATCCGATTGATCTGCAGCGCTTTGCAGAAATCGGCAAAAAAGGAGTTCTTGCACTGATGTGTGATTCTACAAATGCAGAGCGCCCGGGATTTACCGCTTCGGAAAAAACTGTCGGAAAGACTTTCGATTCTCTTTTCCAGGAGCATAAGGGCAGACGAATTATCGTCGCAACGTTTGCATCCAATGTGGATCGTGTACAGCAGATTATCAATACAGCATGCAAGTTTGGCCGTAAGGTAGTTGTCGAAGGTCGAAGTATGGTCAATATTATTGATATTGCACAGAAACTGGAATGTATTCAGGTTCCGGAAAATACGCTGATTGATATTGAACAGCTTAAAAATTATCCGGAAAGTCAGCAGGTCATCATTACGACAGGCAGTCAGGGAGAAAGCATGGCTGCGCTCAGTCGTATGGCCAGCAATCAGCATAAAAAGATTTCCATTGGACCCAATGATACCGTAATCTTTTCTTCCAACCCGATTCCGGGAAATGAGAAGGCAGTTACAAATGTCATTAATGAACTGCTCATGAAGGGTGCAGATGTTATATTCCAGGATGTACATGTTTCAGGACATGCATGCCAGGAAGACATTAAACTGATTTATACGCTGGTTAAGCCAAAATATGCTATTCCGGTGCATGGTGAATACCGTCATCTGATTGCACAGAGAAATATTGCAAGAGAACTTGGAATTCCGAAGGATAATATTTTTATTCTTCATTCCGGAGAAGTGCTGGAACTTGATGACAGTGGGGCGAAGGTAAACGGAAAGGTGCCTGTCGGTGCTATTCTGGTAGACGGACTTGGCGTCGGTGATGTTGGCAATGTTGTACTCAGAGATCGGCAACACCTGGCAGAAGATGGAATTGTGATTGTGGTATTTGGTGTTGATCGTACCAGCGCACAGCTCGTATCCGGCCCGAGCATTGTTTCCAGAGGTTTTGTTTACGTGAAGGAATCTGACAAGCTGATAGATGAAGCAACAGATATTGTACTGGATGAAGTAACAGAGGCACTTTCTGATGGAAATGCAGACTGGGGAAAGTTGAAGGGTGTTGTAAAAGATGCGCTCAGTGAATATATCTGGAAAAAGACAAAACGCAGACCTATGATCTTACCGATCATTATGGATGAAAATGTTTAATGTATGATGTGAAAGGGCTTTTATGAACAGCAGACAGGTAGGTTTATCAATTGTCGGGACCATAGTAAAGGTTGTTATTGCGATTATTGTGATTATGCTGGTTTACCGGTATGCAATGATAGCATACAGCTATGGTTATCAGATTTATAATCAACAGCCGATTTCAACAGGAGAAGGAAAAAGTGTCAGTATTACGGTCACAGATTCAGATTCGGTCAGTGATATCGGCAGTATGCTGGTTAATAAAGGCCTGATTGAAGATGCCAGACTCTTTACGTTTCAGGAGCGTCTGTCTGAATACCATGGAAAAATCCAGCCGGGAACCTATGAACTGAGCACGGCGATGACAGCAGATCAGATGCTGCAGATCATGTCCGGCGAAGAGGCAGATGCCGATGAGGAAAACAGCGGAAACGTACAGGCGGAGACAAATGCGTCTGATGCGTCAGTATCAGGCGCGTCTGTATTTTCTGATGATGGAGAGATGCAGGGAGACGGTGCCGGAGAAGAAGAAACAACAGAAGATGATGATTCTGCTGCCATGGGAGCATCACAGCCATGATTAATCCGGAAAGACTGACGACCTTCATCAATTCTATGGATCCGGGAAATGAATCCTGGCTGGATGAACTGGAACAGCAGGCACTTGGTGATGAGGTTCCGATTATTCGTAAGGATACACAGAGCCTTCTTCGGTTTCTGATGACATTGCAGAGGCCGGTGAATATTCTGGAGGTTGGCTGTGCAGTCGGATTTTCTGCGCTCCTGATGGCCAGATACAGCGGTGCAGACTGTAAAATTACTACAATTGAAAAATATGAAAAACGTATTCCGGTAGCAAAAGCAAATTTTGAAGCATATGATACCGGACATAAAATCACACTCCTGGAAGGGGATGCAACGGATATTCTGCGCACGCTTTCCCCGGGGTATGATTTTATTTTTATGGATGCGGCAAAGGGGCAGTATATCAATTTCCTTTCGGATGCTCTTAGAATCCTGACACCGGGAGGACTTCTGGTGTCAGACAACGTGCTTCAGGATGGAGACATTGTGGAGTCCAGGTTTGCTGTAACCAGAAGAAACCGTACCATTCATGCCCGTATGCGGGAATATCTATATACCCTGAAACATCATCCGCTCCTGGAGACCGTGATTCTCTCTGTTGGTGACGGAATGACGCTGAGCGTACGCCTGAATGATGAAAACAGCAGATAAGAAAAGTGGATGAATATGAAAAAACCAGAATTACTGATTCCGGCGAGTAGCCTGGAAGTATTGAAAACAGCAGTCATGTTTGGCGCAGATGCAGTATATATCGGAGGAGAAGCTTTTGGACTTCGTGCAAAAGCCAAAAATTTCTCACATGAGGATATGGCGGCAGGAATTGCATTCGCACACGAACATGGTGTCCGTGTACATGTAACGGCCAATATCCTTGCGCATAATGATGATCTGCAGGGCGCTGAGGAATATTTCAGAGAACTGAAGCAGCTTGGACCGGATGCACTTATCATTGCCGATCCCGGCATGTTCATGATGGCCAGAAGAATCTGCCCTGAAATAGAGATTCACATGTCTACACAGGCCAATAATACCAATTATGAAACCTACAGATTCTGGTATGCACAGGGCGCAAAACGAGTGGTTGCAGCCAGAGAACTGTCGCTGGCAGAGTTGAAGGTGATCAGAGCCAATATTCCGGATGATCTGGAAATGGAATGCTTTATTCATGGAGCAATGTGCATTTCCTATTCCGGCAGATGTCTTCTGAGTAACTATTTTACAGGAAGAGATGCCAATCATGGAGAGTGTACGCATCCCTGCCGCTGGAAATATGCCGTAGTAGAGGAAACAAGACCCGGAGAGTATATGCCGGTATATGAAAATGAGCGAGGATCTTATATTTTTAATTCCAGGGATCTATGCATGATTGAACACATTCCGGAGATTGTGGACTGTGGAATTGACAGTTGTAAAATTGAAGGCAGAATGAAAACTGCACTTTATGTGGCAACCGTGGCCAGAACATACCGAAAGGCAATTGATGACTATTTTATCTCAGAGGAGACTTACAGGAAGAATATGCCATGGTACCTCGATGAAATTGCCAGATGTACCTATCGTCAGTTCACGACAGGATTTTATTTTGGAAAACCCGGAAATGATGCACAGATTTATGATGCCAATACGTATGTGAATGAATATACGTATCTGGGGACGGTCCATGATGTATGTCCAGACGGACACTTCTGCATTGAGCAGCGTAATAAGTTTTCTGTCGGAGATCACATTGAGATCATGAAGCCGGACGGAAGAGACATTGATGCCACGGTGCTTGAAATCTGTCAGGAAGACGGGACACCGGTAGAGAGTGCGCCACATCCGAAGGAAAAACTTTACGTGAAGTTGGATCAGCAGACGCAGGAGTATGATATTCTGAGAATACATGCGCCGCAGGATGGAAGAATCAGTCGCGGACAGCAGGAATAAAGAGAAAAAAGAACGTGGCCGGAGCCTGTTCCGGCCACAAATTTTCATTTTTTTGAAAATTATGAAAAAAATTTGGAAAAAGTCCTTGCTTTTTGTTTGGAACTCGTGTATATTATTTTCTTGTCGGTGGGCTATCGCCAAGCGGTAAGGCAACGGACTCTGACTCCGTCATTCCGAAGGTTCGAATCCTTCTAGCCCAGTTTCATTTAAACTCTCATGAAGAAATTCATGAGAGTTTTTTATTGTGTATAACCACGGATTAAGAACTTCACTATTACATTGAACGTATGGTATAATTAAATATAATTGCGCGTTAGTTGCATTTATACGAGGAGTGGTTCGTGACCTCGGCAAAAAGCTACAACGAGTGTCTGCTTTTCCAAATCTGTAACATCGATAGACAATGCGCCAGGATGGCGGAGAAAGGGTAACAAAATGAGGGATGAAAGAAAAGGATTTTTTTCAGCAGTGTTAACCTGGGTAGCAGCGGTGCTGATCGGGACGGTTCTGATGACCGGTGTAGCTGCGCTGACAGATGGAGGGACGGCAGAAGCAGCAGGTTATGCTGTAACAGTAAAAACCTGTGTGATTCAGGGAACAAATGTAACAGTACTGGTATCTGCATCAAAGGTACCGGCCAGCGATGACGGACTATATCATCTTTATGCAGAGGATGTATATGGATCAGGAGTTACAGGAACAGAAGTTGCATCCGCAGCAGCAGGGAAAAATGCGCAGTTTGCATTTGCGTTGGGGAAAAATACGGCGGGTTCAAATCTGTATAAGAAATTTGTAGTGGCGGTAAAAAAAGGCGGGGTACTTACACAGGTGAGCGCAGCAGCCTATATTACAAATCCGGAAGCATGCGCAACGCATACCACGACAAGAATGACTGTGGGTAAAAAGGGAATTCTTCCGGCGGCAACCATGCTGGATACCAATGATCTGCAGACACTGGGGATTCATCAGTGTACATATAATCTGCCGGTAGGCTCTCTCTGCCAGAGTACAGGAGGTACAATTGCCTACCAGTATAACGGAAAGACGTATTATTTCAGCAAGGCAATTGTCGGACAGTATGATACACTGGTCCCCAAGCTGAACAACAAGGGGATTCAGATCACACTGGTTGTATTAAATAATCTGACGGGAGATCCGACGCTGATTCATCCGCTTTCCAGAGACAGTGTGACCGCTAACTACTATGCATTCAATACGGCAGAGCAGGCAGGCGTAGAGAAGCTGGAAGCAGTTGCGTCCTTTATGGCACAGCGTTATTCAGGAAACGGACATGGCACGGTAGACAACTGGGTAATCGGAAATGAAGTCAATGCACGTGCGGACTGGAATTATATGTCTGCAGTTGACGTGAATACCTTTGCGGCAGAATATGCAAAGGCAATCCGTATTTTTTACAATGGAATCAAGAGTGAGAACGGAAACGCAAGAGTATATATTTCTGTTGATCAGCAGTGGGGGAAAGCATCCAATCCGGCATTGTATTATGGATCAAAGAGCTTTCTGGATGTGTTTAACAGCATAATGAGAACAGAAGGCAATATCGACTGGCATGTTGCGGTTCATCCCTATGACGTTCCGCTGTATGATCCCATTCCGTGGTCTTCCAGCAGCAGAGTGCAGCATAACCAGAATACCGCATATATAACCATGCAGAATATTGATGTTCTGACAGATTATCTGTGCCAGAAGAATCTTCTTGCACCGAACGGACAGGTCAGAAGTGTCATCTGCAGTGAACAGGGTTATACATCTCTTCAGGGTGAAAATATTCAGGCAGCGGCAGTTGCCTATGGATATCTGCAGGCAATGGCCAATCAGCATATTGATGGATTCATTCTTTCCAGAGAGCTGGATGATGCCGGAGAAATTGCACAGGGGCTGGCAAATGGAATTGTCAATCTTAACGGAACACATAAGCTTGCTTATGACTATTATATGAATATTGATGGTGCAAATGCGGCACAGTATGCTGCAGCGGCAGCAGCGACGATCGGTGTATCTGATATGTCCCAGATTCTGACAGTCAGATAATGCAGGGTACGGACGGAGGATGACAGTGAAGATAACGGAGCGCTTATCAGACAAAGTCGGAAAAAAAATTTGTGCCGGAGCAGTTGTTGTTCTGATGGCTTTTGGAACACTGCTCGCAGCACCGTTCGTAATGCCGGTTACAGGAAGCATTGCGGAAGCGGCAGATCGGCCAGTAGTTATTAATTCCTGTGCCATCAGTGGAGATCAGGTGATCTGCAGTGTTTCCTGCAAATCTCTGCCGGCAAGTGATGACGGGATATTTTATCTGTATGCGGATGAAGTGTATGAAGACGGTGCAAATGGGAAAATTGCAGCAAAGACATCTCGTGCAAGGTCTGCGCAGTTTTCTTTTGCACTGAACCTGAACTCGGCGGATTCAAACCTCAGCAGAAAGTTTCTGGTTGCAGTCAGACGTGGCGGCAGGATGATACAGGTCAGCAATGAGCATTATATTACCAATCCGGAGGCTGCTGCAACGCATACTTCAGTAAGGATGACAACCGGAAAAAAAGGAATTCTGCCGGACCAGTTCAAACTTACCAGTGGTGAACTTCAGGATCTTGGAATCAAACAGGTGGTTTATAATATGAATCTCGGCTACCTCTGCGGGACAACTACAGATGCACAGTATCCGACGATTACATACCGGTATGATGGTCAGAACTATCAGTTTAATGGTAAAGTCGTAAATGAATATGATAATATTATAAAAGTCTTTAACGCGCAGGGAATGGAAGTGACCATGGCAATCCTGAATAACGGGGCAGAGGCTACACAGGATCTGATTCACCCGCTGGCAAAGGATGGACATACATGGAGTGCGCTTGCGTGGCCGGGGTATGCATTCAATACGGCGGAAGAGACAGGGACAAAGCATCTGGAAGCGATTGCTGCTTTTCTGGGGGAAAGATATTCAGGAACAGAGAATTGCGGACAGGTGGATAACTGGATTATCGGAAATGAAGTGAATGCCAGGACGGAGTGCTATTATCTGGGTACAGATGATCTTGACATAAATGTTAATAATTACGTGAAGGCATTCCGAATTTTCTATAATGGGATCAGAAGTCAGAACGCAGGTGCACGAATTTATAATTCTCTGGATCAGGAATGGGCCAGAAAATCGAATCCCGGTTGTTTCCTGAGCAAAGATTATCTGGATCGGTTCAATTATTATATGAATCGTGAAGGCAATATTGACTGGGGACTTTCCTTCCATCCCTATGATGCACCACTGTATGATCCCTATGCCTGGAAGGGACAGGCAATTTATGTAAAGGATAATATCAGAACACCGTATATCACCATGCAGAACCTGCATATTCTGACGGATTATATGCAACAGAAGGATTTCCTTTCTCCGTCAGGGGAAGTCCGCAGCATATCACTTGCGGAGATCGGTTTTACTTCCAGCTTCGGGGAAGATCTGCAGGCGGCGTCCGTGGCATATGGATATCTGGTTGCACAGTCAAATCCATACATTGACAGTTTCATGCTGTTCCGTCAGACAGATGATACACATGAAATGGAAAGCAATCTTGCATTAGGACTGTGTAACACTGACGGTTCTCATAAAATGGCGTATGATGTGTATAAAAATATTGATGGGGCGGCTGCTGCCTCAGCCAAAAAGACAGCTTCAGGCATTATCGGCATGGATATAGATAAAATGATTGCATCAGGTACTTTTCTTACCAGATAAACAGTAAAAGGCGGCAGTATGTATTACACATTTGAATCAAGGATCAGATACAGCGAAGTGGACTCTCATGGCCTTCTGACCATGGAGTCCCTTATGAATTATTTTCAGGACTGCTCTACGTTTCAGTCAGAGGATAACGGTGCAGGACTTGCCTGGATGTTTGCAAGACGTGAAGCCTGGGTGGTGTCTTCCTGGCAGGTTGTTGTGCACAGATATCCTGCGCATTGTGAAAAAGTCATAATCGGCACGATTCCGTATGGGATGAAGGGATTTATCGGGTACCGTAATTTTTATATGCAGACACAGGACGGGGAACAGCTTGCCGTTGCAAATTCAGTCTGGTCACTGATCAATATTGACAGCGGGCTTCCTTCAAGAATTTCGCAGGAACTGATAGATGCCTATCCGGTATTTGAAAAACTGCCGATGAACTATCTGCCCCGGAAGATTCCGTTTCCGGAAGAGGGAACATTTTCTGACGGGAAAAAAATCCAGGTGATTGAAGACTATCTGGATACCAATCAGCATGTGAATAATGAGCAATATATCCGGATGGCAGTAAATAACCTGCCGGATCGCAGCGCACAGATCAGACAGCTGCGGGCGGAGTATAAACAGCAGGCCAGACTTGGAGACATGATCTGCCCGAAAATAAACAGTAAAATAACAGAAGATGGCAGACCTGTATACACAGTGGCACTCAATACAACTGAAGGTGCACCGTATTGTACGGTAGAGCTTACGCTGGCATGAGCCGGCATGGAACGGAGGAACAGATGTTAAGACTTGGTGAAAAACAGATACTGACAGTAATTAAAAAGGTGGAGTTTGGTGTTTATCTTGCAGAAGAAATGGAGAGTGAGGATAAGGTTCTCCTGCCGAAGAAACAGGTACCGGAAGGAACCGACATAGGTTCACAGATGGAAGTGTTTCTGTATAAGGATTCGGATGACCGTCTGATTGCAACTACGAATGAACCCAGACTGACGCTTGGACAGGTCGGTATGCTGCATGTAAAGGAAGCCGGCAGAATCGGAGCCTTTATGGACTGGGGACTTGAGAAGGATGTTCTTCTGCCGTTTCATGAACAGACCAGAAAAGTGAAAGGCGGAGAGGATATTCTCTGTGCATTATATATTGATAAGAGTAACAGGCTCTGTGTGACAATGAATGTATATGATGATCTGAGAACAGACAGTCCCTACCATAAAGACGATCACGTAAAGGGAACTGTTTATGAAGAAAGTGATAATTTCGGCCTTTTTGTGGCTGTGGATAATATATATTCTGCACTGATTCCCTTAAAGGAAATATATGGGGATATCAGAATCGGAGATACGGTGGAAGCCAGGGTATTTGATGTGAAGCCGGACGGAAAGCTGACACTCAGTCTCAGAGAGAATGCATACGTGCAGATGGATGCGGATGTACAGAGAATTCTGGATAAAATGAGCAAAGCAGGAGGAAAGCTTCCATTTACAGATAAAGCGGATCCCGAACTGATTCGAAGTGAAATGCAGATGAGCAAAAATGAATTCAAGCGTGCGATAGGAAGACTGCTCAAAGAAGGAAAGATTACAATCGGATCAGGATCGATTGAACTTCGCTGACTTGCATACTGATACAAATCAAACTATACTGGTGGACATGAATACTAAAAAAGCAAACAGGCTGTTTTTTGTTACAATTTTATTTTCCATTTCCATTTCCATGCTGCTTTCACTGATGACACTGACGGGATTTGAACTGCCGTTTATTCCGAATATGATCAGCAGTGAACTGATTCTGATGCTTCCGGCGCTTTCTTTTGCATTGTGTTCCGGAGACCATATGAATACGCTGTTTCCTTTTCACCGGATCCGGATTTCCACGGGACTTTTGACACTTCTTTATACGATACTGGTGATTCCGATGACGGTGTTTCTGAATGCGCTGTCCATGCTTTTTGTGGATAATACCGTATTGGAAATGAGTGATGATTTCCTGAAATGGCCGATGTGGATTACCGTTCTGCTGGTCGGTGTATATGGACCTTTCTGCGAAGAATGCGTTTTCAGAGGGGTAATGCTGCAAAGCTACAGACGAAGCGGAAGAGTATTAGGTGCAATGATTCTTTCTTCAGTCCTTTTTGGACTGATGCATTTGAATTTCAATCAGGCTTCATATGCAATCGTAATCGGATTCATGCTGGCAATGCTGGTGGAAGCAACCGGAAGCCTGTGGACATCTGTCATCTGTCATGCACTTTTCAATACTGAGAATGTGGTAATGATGTATGTGGAACAGAAATATGCGCCGGAACTGCTTAAGCAGACGAATGATATGTCAGATCAGGCGTATCATCAGATGCTGATTCAGCAGATTGGAGTATACGGAGCAGTTGCAGCGGTATGTACATTACTTGCGGTACTGCTGGTTTTTAAAATAGCGGAACATGAAGGACGGGGAAAGTATTTTCATTCCATCTGGAAAAAGGATAGATCGGCAGAAAAGATGGTGCTGCAGAAAAAAACGGGATTTATTACAGTACCGCTTGTGCTTGCAATACTTGTTGCAATTGGATTTATGATAATCAGTGTGTGATTTTTGCGGGGATGGACATGAAAAAACGCCTGCCAGAGCGGCAGGCGTTTTCATCCGGTTTTATACACGCAGGTCGATGTTACTTCCAACTGAAGGGTTAACAGACTGCTCAAGAGACTGGTTCATCATACTGACCATGGATGAACCACTGCTTTTTGCATTATCAAGACTTTTGCTGAGCATCGCAACCCCAAAATTGGATTGTAAATTTGCGAGAGACATGGCGGATGATAATTGCGGTATATTCATGCCGTTTCCCTCCTTTCATGAAAATGAAGAGTGATTTCTTCGTACAAATATTATATATCGAAATACCGCTAAAATCAAGCCATGACGTATTGTGGTCAGAACAGTATGAGACAACAGAGACGAGGATCTGAAATGCGAAAAATCAATGTGCTTGGAATTTCCATCACAGATTATTATCTGAAAGAGGCACTTTCCAGAATGGATATTTTTCTGAGAAACGGGGCTCTTAATACAGTATTGTATCTTAATACACGTCTTCTGGTAGCGGCTGGAAAAGACGAGAGCCTTCGTAACTGGATTGAGCAGGCAGATATGACAATCTGCGGAGATCAGGAGACACTTAAGCAGTCGGGAATTACCGCGCGAAACCGTGTACATGAGGTTCAGGAGTTTACATTTTTGAGAGAGTCACTGATTAAGGTTCGCAGGCATCGGGATTCGCTGTATCTGGTGGCGGATACGGAGGAGGAACTGCGACTTCTGGAGCACGATATTGATCTTCTGGAGCCGGGACTTCCTATTTCCGGGCAGGGACTCTTCGGTGATGACGGGGATGTGAATGCACAGACCATTAATCAGGTGAACGACATTGTACCGACGATGATTATCATGCGTATGCCATATCCCTATGAACAGCGCCTGATGGCAGATTGTGCGCTGATTAATTCAGAAGTTGTGGTTGGACTTCCGGATGACCTCAATTTGGGAAACAGGAAGGAATCGTTTTATGACAGGTTCATCAGAAGAACTTATCAGAAACTTCTCCGCAGACTTGTAAGTGAATATGAGAAGGATAAAAACTGACAATAATATACAAAAAGAACGGCGAAAATTGTAGATTTTTTTAGTAGTGTGAATTACAATGGTATGGGGCAAAACTATATAATAGCGCAGAGAGGCTCATGATGTGATGAGCATATATTCTTGCGCGGAAAGAGTGACGGATGATATCGAATCAGATATTACAGAACACAATTGACGGGTTAAAGGGCATAGCTCATGTAGAACTGTGTGTGCTGGATATTGACGGAAAAGAGGTAGCGTCAACAATATCTGACATAGGGGATGTTTCAGGAGCCGCCAGAGAGTTTGTGCAATCACCGGCAGATTCACAGGAAATTCAGGGACATCAGTATTTTAAAATATATGATGAGCAACAGCTGGAATATATATTGATTGCTACCGGAAGCGGTGAAAATACCTACATGCTGGGCAAGATGATTGCGTTTCAGGTGCAGAGTCTGTTGATTGCATATAAAGAACGCTTTGATAAGGATAATTTCATTAAGAATCTGTTACTGGATAATCTTCTTCTGGTGGATATTTACAGCCGTGCCAAGAAACTTCATATTCAGACGGATGCAAGCCGTGTGACGATGATTCTGGAATCAGAGAATGGACGTGATACCAATGCACTCGAAATGGTACGGGCATATGTAGGCAGTACCGGGGATGATTTTGTGACTGAAGTTGATGAAGACAATGTCATTGTGGTGCATGATGTCAGCGAGAACAGCTCACAGGATGAGATTACCGGTTTTGCAGTCGAAATGGCAGATTATCTGGAAAAAGAAGGGCTTCGCAGTGTACGTGTGGCATTCGGTACTGTGGTAAAGGAAATCAAGGAGGTCAGCAGATCTTATAAGGAAGCCAAGATGGCACTTGATGTCGGAAAGATTTTCTTTGATGGCAGAAAGGTGATCTGTTACAGTGAGCTTGGTATTGGAAGACTGATTTATCAGTTGCCCATCCCTCTTTGCAAGATGTTTATCAAGGAAATTTTCGGAGGGAGAAATCCGGATGATTTTGATGAAGAAACATTGACTACGATTGATAAATTCTTTGAAAATAATCTGAATGTTTCAGAAACATCAAGGCAGCTCTTTATTCACAGAAATACGCTTGTTTACCGTCTGGATAAGCTGCAGAAGAGTACCAATCTGGATCTGAGGGTATTTGAGGACGCCATTACTTTCAAGATTGCACTGATGGTAGTCAAGTACATGAATTATATGGAGAAGTTCGAGTATTAAAACTTAAGATGCAGTGGCATCTTAAGTTTACGAGATTGCAAAGCAACCTCGGTTAACGCAGAAATGGCACGGAGTGCAAAAATTCAGTTCTGAAGGATAGGGTTTAATGGAGAAACTTGGCAGGAAAAAAAAGAAAAGCAGAATTCCGGAAGATGAGATCATTACACTTGAAAATGTAACGAAATCATACACTTCCGGAGCACCGGCCTTAAACGGTGTGACACTGCATATCAAAAAAGGTGAGTTTGTATTTATTGTCGGAGACAGTGGCTCGGGGAAGTCTACATTGATTAAACTTCTGCTTCGTGAGCTTGTACCGACAGAAGGCTCAATTACCGTGATGGGATACAATCTGAATCATATCCGGCATCGTAAGATTCCGAAGTTCCGCAGAAATCTGGGAATTGTATTTCAGGATTTCCGTCTTCTGAAGGATCGTAATGTATATGAGAATGTTGCATTTGCACAGAGAATTGTACAGACACCGAGCAGGGAGATCAAGAAAAATGTACCATCAATTCTTGCAACGGTAGGTCTTGCAGGCAAATATAAGAATAAAGTAAATCAGCTGTCCGGAGGTGAACAGCAGCGTGTTGCACTTGCGCGTGCACTGGTAAACAGACCGACGATCCTGTTAGCGGATGAGCCGACAGGTAATCTGGACCCGAATAATTCATGGGAAATCATGAAACTGATGGAACAGATTAATGAGAACGGAACGACGGTTCTGGTGGTTACGCACAACCGGGAGATTGTAAATGCCATGCAGAAGAGAGTCATCACAATGAAGAAAGGCGTCGTTGTGGACGACGAGGAGAAGGGCGTATATAACGATGAGGATTAGTACATTTTTTTATACCATCGGACAGGGATTTCGTAATCTGACCAGAAACAGATGGTATACACTGGCATCAATCGCAACTATCAGCGCCTGTCTGTTTCTCTTTGGAATGTTTTACTCGATTGTGACCAACTTCCAGAATGTGGTAAAGACGGCAGAGGAAGGGGTTTCTGTTACCGTCTTTTTTGATCAGGGAATTACGGAAGATCAGATCCTTGCGGTAAAGAGTGATGTGGAAAAGCGTACGGAGGTGCGCAAGGTAGATTATGTTTCTGCAGACGATGCATGGAACGGTTTTAAAAAAGAGTATCTTGGAGAATATGCGGATGGATTTACAGAGAATCCGCTGGCAGACTCTGCCAACCTTCAGATTTATCTGAAAGATGTATCCATGCAGCCGGCGCTGGTTACTTACCTGGAGTCCATTAATGGTGTCAGAGAGGTAAATCGTTCGGAGGTGACAGCAACAACTCTCAGTGGCGTGAATAAGCTGATTGCGTATATTTCGCTTGGAATCATCGTAATCCTGCTGGCAGTATCCATCTTCCTGATCAGTAATACTGTTACCATCGGTATTTCCGTACGAAAAGAGGAAATTAATATCATGAAATATATCGGCGCGACGGACTTTTTCGTCAGGGCGCCGTTTGTCATTGAGGGAATTCTGATCGGTATTATCGGATCGCTGGTTCCGCTGGGAATTATTTATGTAATTTATAATAAGACAATTCTTTATGTAAGCGGTAAGTTTTCTATGTTGAGTACTTTCCTCACTTTTTTGCCGGTGGACACCATATTTAATAATCTGGCGCCGATTTCTGTGGCAATCGGTGTGGGAATCGGATTTATCGGAAGTGCAGTAACCGTACGCAGACATTTGCATGTATAAAGGCCGGGACATTTGAACGATTTGAAAATTTTTTCAGTAAAAAGAATATTGATCATCTGTCTGTTGATCTGTATTTGCACAGTGAGCTTTGGAAGTATTCAGTCCAAGGCAGAAGTTACTGCGGAAGGGATCAAACAGAAAGAAGATCAGATTGAGTCTGCCAAGCAGGAACGTGAGAACATGAAAAGTAATCTTACGAACCTGCAGCAAGTGCAGCAGGAACTGCAGGCATCCAAGAATGACCTTGATAAATATGTAAAGGAACTCGATGCGAACCTGACTGGTATTCAGCAGAAGATTGATGACCTGGAAAAAAAGATTGACGAAAAGCAACAGGACATCAAGAAAACGACTGCGGAACTTGAAAAAGTACAGGCAGAGCAGAAGGCTCAGTATGAAGCGATGAAGGACCGGATCAAGTTCATGTATGAGAGAGGGGACTCTCTTTATCTTGAACTTCTTTTAGAATCCGGAAGTTTTGCAGAAATGCTGAATAAGGCACAATATGTTGAGATGTTGTCATCCTATGACAGAAATAAGCTGAATGAATATATCAATACAGCTAAAATGATTGAATTGACCAAGAAGGAACTTGAAGAAGAGCAGGAAACGCTGACGCAGGCGAAGGCTGATGTTGCAGCAGAAGAAGCAAACATGCAGGCGCTGATCAGTGATAAGACAGCACAGATCGGTGATATTTCTGCGAACATTACAGATAAACAGGCAGCGATTGATGAATATGAGGCCAGCATAGCAGATCAGAATGATACAATCGCTGCATTGGAAAAAGCAGTGGCAGAAGAAAAAAAACAGCTTGAAGAGCAGAATAAGAAGGCCCAGACTTATGATGGCGGCATGTTTACATGGCCATGTCCCTCTTATACAAGAATTTCGGATGATTATGGAGAACGGATTCACCCGATTCTGGGAATCAAGCAGTTTCACAATGGAGTAGATATGGCAGCACCTGCCGGTTCACCGATTCTGGCAGCATACAATGGAACCGTTGTGGCAGCTGCTTACAGTGGAAGCATGGGCAATTATGTAATGATCGATCATGGCGATGGTCTGTATACGGTATATATGCATGCTTCAGCATTATATGTATCTACAGGACAACAGGTGTCAAAGGGAGATAAAATTGCAGCAGTTGGTTCAACAGGACGTTCAACAGGAAATCATCTGCATTTCAGCGTACGTCTGAATGGTTCCTATGTAAGCCCCTGGAATTATTTAAAATAACCGTTAGGAGAATAAAGATGAACGATCAGGAAAACAGACAGGATAATGAACCGCAGGGGGAGCAGAAACAGCAGGACCAGGCAGAACAGAGTAAGCCAAAGCAGACCGGAACTTATTACACTTTTTCCAATGGCAGCACATTTGAGGACAGCTGTAAAACAGAAAATACCTATAATGGCGTACCGCAGCCTGAGCCGGAGGATGACAAAGAAGAGAAAAGGCTTCGTCGTCACAGCTTCTGGGGAGGAGTAATTGCCGGATTCCTTGTGGCAGTTCTGGTGGTATGTGCCTGTTATGTAGTCGTCAACAGAAACACCATTATGAAAATGGTATCAGGAAATGGCAGCAGCGTTTCCGGTGCACAGGCACTTACGGACAATACGCTGGACAAATTGCAGCTGCTGGAGGATACCATAAATCAGTATTATTATAAAAAAGACGTTGACAGCAGTGCAGAAGCGGACGGTATGTATAAGGGACTGATTGATTCTCTTGATGATCCATATTCTACTTATTACACGAAAGATGAGCTTTCTTCCATGATGAGCCAGACAGAAGGCGTTTATTATGGCATTGGAGCCTATATCACAACAGATCAGGAACTTAATCTTCCGGCTGTTGCAGGAGTCATCTCCGGAAGTCCGGCAGAGACTGCAGGTCTTCGTACAGGTGATGTGATTTACAAGGTGGATGATGTTTCCACAAAGGATATGACGACAGAAGAACTTGTCAGCAAGGTTAAAGGCAAGGAAGGCACAAGTGTCAAACTTACCATTTACCGCGAAGGAGAGAATGGTTATCTTGATTTCAATATTACGCGTAAGAAGGTAGAAAGTCCGACTGTAAATTATAAGATGCTGGATAATAATGTCGGTTATCTTCAGATTACGGAGTTTGATACAGTAACCTATGATCAGTTTACGGAAGGCATGGCGGTGCTCAAGGGAAAGAACATGAAAGGATTGATTCTTGACCTGAGAAGTAATCCGGGCGGAAACCTGGATACAGTCTGCAACATTGCGAGACAGATTCTTCCGGCAGGCAATATTGTATATACAGTGGACAGAGATGGAAAACGTGAAAACTATACCTGTGATGGCAAAAATCAGATGAAGATTCCGATTGTGGTGCTGGTAAACGGATATTCCGCAAGTGCATCGGAGATCCTTTCCGGAGCAATCAAGGATTATGGCGTCGGAACACTGGTTGGTACAAAGACTTATGGCAAAGGTGTAGTGCAGAGAATTTTACCGTTCAGCGATGGAACAGCGGTGAAACTTACGGTCAGCAATTATTTTACACCAAAGGGCAACAATATCAATAAAATCGGAATTGAGCCGGATGTTGAGGTAGATCTTGATACAGAGGCATATAAAAAGGATGGTACAGATACGCAGCTTGAAAAGGCGCAGCAGGTAATGTCACAGAAACTGAAATAAATATTGTAAAATCTGCTCAGATAAGATAAACTAGCGAAGTCAGTCACGTTTGTGACTGGCTTCATTTTTTTGCAGAATACATTCTGTATTTTGCATTTCCCACAAAGAGAAAGTAACAGAAAATGTACCGGAAAGCATAGATAAAAAGCTACGGTATGGAGGTAAGAATGAAAATCAGAAGTTGCGTCTGTACAGATCAGGGCAGACGTAAAAAAACAAATCAGGATGCGCTGCTTCTTAAGACAGCACGCGCAGGACGTTGCAGGATTACGCTTGCAGCAGTATGTGATGGAATGGGAGGGCTTGCATGTGGAGAAATAGCAAGTGCAGCCTGTATCAGAATGCTGGATTACTGGTTTTATGAAGAACTTCCGGTGCTGCTGAATGAAGAGGATAAGAAACCGGAGCAGATTATTGAAAAAACGAAAAAGAGATGGACACAGATGGCGGCAGAAATGAATATCCGCCTCGGTGGTTACGGAAGACTGCATGAAGTCCGCCTTGGGACTACACTGCTGGCCATCCTTCTGATTGAACACCGGTATCTGGTAATTCATGTCGGAGACAGCCGGATATATCTCTATCAGAATCATCAGAAAAAGTTGCTGACACAGGACCATTCCTATCTCTGCAGATGCGTGGCGGAAGGAATCATGACCTTGCAGCAGGCACAGTCAGATATAAGAGCAAATGTACTTCTTCAGTGTATTGGCGCATCAGAAAAGGTTTCTCCGGATTTTTTTTCCGGAGTACTGGAAAAAAAGGCAGCGATTCTGCTGTGCACGGACGGTTTCTGGAGGGGGATGCAGCAGGAAGAAATTGATTCAGTGCTCAGGAAAACATTCCGCAAAACGGAAAGCGGGATGGGAAAAATGCTGGATGTATCGGTCAGAAGATGCAGGAAGAGAGGAGAGGCAGACGATATATCGGCGGTTCTTCTTCATATATCGGGGAGGAAAAAGTCATGCTGACGCAGGAAAGCATACTGGGAGGTAAATACCGGATTCAAAAGCAGATCGGACAGGGCGGAATGAGCAGTGTATATCTGGCGGAGAACAGGGAATCCGGATGCAGATTTGCGTTAAAGGAAATTCGAAGGAAAGGCAGACTGCAGGAGAACTTTGTAAGAGAAAGACTGATTTCGGAAAAAGAAATACTGAAACAGCTTTCTCATCCGGGAATTGTGAAGATCATTGATGTGATTGATTGTCAGAGCTTTTTTTATCTCATTATGAGTTATGTTGAAGGCATGACACTGGAACAGGAACTCAAAACGGAAAAACAGCGGAATACAGAGCAGATACTTGCTGATGCAATGCAGATCTGTGAAATCCTGGGATATCTGCACAGCAGAGAAAAACCGATTCTGTATCAGGACCTCAAGCCTTCCAATCTGATCCGGAAAAAAGACGGAAGACTGGTACTGATTGATTTCGGAACTGCACGCGAATATTGTGACGGAGATGGCAAATATCTGTGTCTTGGAACGAAAGGCTATGCAGCGCCTGAGCAGTATCTGGGCAATAATGCCGGTGCGGCAACGGATATTCATGCATTTGGTAAAACGATTCTGCAGCTTCTGACTGGGAAGGTGCCATGGATGGGACATGGCACAGCAGAGCGAAATGTGACAGATTGTCGCAGACGGAGACTTTATGAAATTGCGGAAAAGTGCAGCAGAGAGGACCCTTCTCTCAGATATGCATCCTGTGCACAACTGTATGCAGATCTGGTGATATGCAGAAGTACCGGATCATACAGTATTCCGGGGGCGCAGATGCTACTGCAGAAAATGCGGAGAAAGTCCGGAATCAGAAGATACGAGGCATTTATGAAAACATACGGAAGTTATGAAAAGCACAGAGGAGATATCTGTGAAAACTACCGCAGCTGGGAAGAAATACTGATTCCGATGGATGCAGAACAGTGTGATCTTTGGATCAGCTTTGAGCAGCCACAGGTGCGACGCTTTTCCCGGAGCGGGATTCATATGGAAAAGGAAATCTGCTGCGCGGCTGATATCGAACAAATTATAAATGTTTTATAAAAATCGAACATTCATTCGCTAAAAAAGATAACTCGTGATATACTTTCACCATAGAACTTATATACGGAAACATAACAATGGAATGGATTCATGAGGACAGCATATGGATCATTTTAAACTGGTTGCACCCTATCAGCCGACCGGAGATCAGCCCCAGGCGATCCGGAAACTGGTAGATGGTTTTAAAGCAGGAAATCAATTTGAAACACTGCTCGGCGTAACGGGATCAGGCAAGACTTATACGATGGCGAATGTCATACAGGCGCTGAATAAGCCGACACTGATCATATCACATAATAAAACGCTTGCCGGACAGCTTTACGGAGAAATGAAAGAGTTTTTTCCGGAGAATGCAGTTGAATATTTTGTAAGTTACTATGACTATTATCAGCCGGAAGCATATGTTCCGCAGTCAGATACCTACATTGCCAAGGATTCGGCGATAAATGATGAAATTGATAAACTGAGGCTTTCCGCAACGGCGTCTCTTTCGGAACGGCGTGATGTCATCGTTGTGGCCAGCGTTTCCTGCATCTACGGTCTGGGCAGTCCGGACGAATTCAGGGGGATGTCAATTTCTCTGCGTGAGGGAATGACAAAGGAGCGGGATGATGTCATCAAAGATCTGATTTCCATTCAGTATCTTCGGAACGATATGGAACTGGATCGCAGTAACTTCCGGGTGCGGGGAGATGTACTGGAAATTTTTCCGGCGCAGGGAAGTGATTATCTGATCCGGATTGAATTTTTCGGAGATGAAATTGACAGGATCTGCGAAGTGGAGCCTGTGACAGAGAAAGTTCATGCAGAACTGGAACATGTCATGATTTATCCGGCGTCTCATTATGTCGTACCGCAGGAAAAAATCAATCTTGCCTGTGACAATATTGAGAAAGAGCTGGAGGAACGGGTAAAATATTTCAAGGGTGAAGATAAGCTCGTAGAAGCGCAGCGGATTTCCGAACGGACCAATTTTGATCTGGAGATGATGCGGGAAACCGGGTTCTGCTCCGGCATTGAGAATTATTCCAGACAGTTGAACTTCATGAAGGCGGGAGAACCGCCGCTTACGCTTCTGGACTTCTTTGACCGTGATTTTCTGATCATTGTGGATGAGTCACATATGAGCATTCCGCAGATCGGTGCCATGTATCACGGGGACCAGTCCAGAAAGCGGACGCTGGTGGATTATGGCTTCCGTCTGCCGTCGGCGCTGGATAACAGACCGCTGAATTTTGAGGAATTTGAGACACATATCGATCAGATGCTGTTCTGCTCGGCAACGCCCGGAAAATATGAAGAAGAGCATGAACTGCTGCGTGCAGAGCAGGTAATCCGTCCGACAGGGCTTCTGGATCCGGAAATTTCGGTTCGTCCTGTGGAGGGGCAGATTGATGACCTGATTTCGGAAATCCGCAGGGAAACGGATCGTAAGAACAAGGTACTCGTGACAACGCTGACCAAACGCATGGCGGAAGATCTGACAGAATATCTTGCGGAGGCGGGAATCAGGGTCAAGTACCTGCATTCTGATATTGATACGCTGGAACGTTCTGAGATCATCCGGGATATGAGGCTGGATGTATTTGATGTACTGGTCGGAATCAATCTGCTGAGGGAAGGACTGGACATACCGGAAATTGCACTGGTAGCAATTCTTGATGCGGATAAGGAAGGATTTCTGAGGTCGGAGACTTCGCTGATTCAGACCATCGGACGTGCCGCCAGAAATTCAGAGGGACATGTGATCATGTACGCAGATACAATGACAGATTCCATGAAGAAATCAATTGAGGAAACGCAGAGAAGGCGTGCGATACAGCAGAAATATAATGAAGCGCACGGAATCACACCACAGACCATTAAAAAGGCGGTACGTGATCTGATCGCCATTACAAAGGCAGTAACCAGAGAAGAAGTGGAATTTGAGAAGGATCCGGAATCCATGAGCCGTGATGAAATCGAGAAACTGATCGGTCAGATTCAGAAGAAGATGAAACGGGCAGCAGCAGAACTGGATTTCGAATCGGCGGCGCAGCTGCGTGATCAGATGGTGGATCTGAAGAAACAGCTGAACGAGATCACTTCGGGAATGTAATACGGGAAAGGCAGTAACCATGTCAGATAACAATGAAAAAATGACAAGACAGAATACGTCCCAGAGACGTCCGCTGTCGACAGATATCCACGACTACATCAGAGTTCGCGGAGCAAATGAACATAACCTTAAGCATGTGGACGTCAATATTCCGAGAGAGTCACTGACGGTGCTGACAGGACTGTCAGGTTCCGGTAAGTCCTCACTGGCATTTGATACCATTTTTGCTGAAGGACAAAGAAGGTACATGGAATCCCTCTCATCCTATGCCCGGATGTTCCTGGGGCAGATGGACAAGCCGGATGTGGAGAAGATCGAGGGGCTTTCTCCGACGATATCAATTGATCAGAAGTCTACAAACAGAAACCCGCGTTCCACAGTCGGAACTGTTACGGAGATCTATGATCATTTCAGACTGCTGTATGCGAGAATCGGTATTCCGCACTGCCCGAACTGCGGACGTGAGATCCGCAGGCAGAGTGTGGACGAAATGGCAGATCAGATTCTTGCACTTCCTGTGGACAGTAAGATTCAGCTGCTGGCACCGGTTGTCCGCGGCCGTAAGGGTGAGCACAGCAAGGTGATGGAACGTGCCAAAAGGGCAGGTTATGTCAGAATCCGTATCGATGGAAGCCAGTATGATCTTTCGGAAGAAATCAGTCTGGATAAGAATATCAAGCATAATATCGAAGTGATAATTGACCGGCTGGTCATACGGGAGGATAAGGAGAGCATTCGCGGACGTCTCACAGATTCCATAGAAAATGCGCTGGGAATGGCGGAAGGACTTCTGACGGTAGATGTCATTGGCGGCAGTGAACTGACCTTCAGCCAGAACTTTGCATGCCCGGACTGCGGAATCAGTATTCCGGAGATTGAACCCAGAAGCTTTTCCTTCAATAATCCGTATGGTGCGTGTCCGGAGTGCTTTGGTCTTGGTTATAAGATGGAATTTGACGAGGAACTGATGATTCCGAACCGAAAACTTTCCATCAGCGAAGGGGCAATACAGGTTATGGGATGGCAGTCTTCCGGTAAGGAAGGCAGCTTTACCAATGCGACGCTGCAGGCACTGGCAAAGGAATATAAGTTCAGTCTGGATACACCGTATGAAAAGCTGTCGGAAAAAGTCCGCAATATGCTGGTGCATGGCGCAGACAGGACTGTCATGGTGCATTATAAAGGGCAGCGGGGAGAGGGTACCTATCCGATTCTTTTTGATGGTCTGATTAAGAATGTGGAGCAGAGATACCGTGAAACCGGTTCGGAAGTCATGAAGCAGGAATATGAGGAATTTATGCGTATTACGCCGTGTCAGGTCTGCCATGGACAGAGGCTCAAAAAGGAGTCGCTGGCAGTAACGGTTGCAGATAAGAATATTTTTGAGATTACTTCCATGTCAATTGATGAACTGTACCGGTATCTGCAGGATATGAAGCTGACAGCGCAGCAGGAACTGATCGGTCAGCAGGTACTTAAGGAAATCCGTAATCGAGTGGGCTTCCTGATTGATGTCGGGCTTGATTATCTGTCGCTTTCAAGAGCAACGGCCACACTGTCGGGCGGTGAGGCACAGAGAATCCGTCTGGCAACACAGATCGGATCAGGACTGTGCGGCGTGTGCTACATTCTGGATGAACCAAGTATCGGTCTTCATCAGAGGGATAATGACAAACTGCTGAATACACTTAAAAATCTGCGTGATCTTGGAAATACACTGATTGTGGTTGAACATGATGAGGATACCATGCGCGCGGCTGATTATATTGTTGATATCGGTCCGGGTGCAGGATCCCATGGTGGAGAAGTAGTAGCGACAGGTACTGCAGAACAGCTCATGGAGAATCCGGATTCGATTACCGGACAGTATCTGAGTGGAAAGATGAAGATTCCGGTTCCGAAGACAAGAAGAAAACCGGCAGCATGGCTGACAGTAAAGGGTGCGGCAGAGAATAACCTGAAGGATATCGATGTAAAGGTTCCGCTGGGGGTTCTGACTGTGGTGACCGGTGTATCCGGTTCCGGCAAGAGCTCACTTGTAAATGAGATTCTCTATAAGCATCTTGCAAGAGACTTAAACCGTGCCAGATGTATTCCGGGAAAACATAAGGATATTCTGGGAGCAGATCAGCTTGATAAGGTAATTGATATTGACCAGTCGCCGATCGGCAGAACGCCCAGATCCAACCCTGCCACATATACCGGCGTTTTCGATATGATCCGTGATCTGTTTGCGGGAACGCAGGATGCGAAAGCGAGAGGGTATTCCAAGGGCCGGTTCAGCTTTAATGTCAAGGGCGGAAGATGTGAAGCCTGCGGGGGCGATGGCATTGTCAAGATTGAAATGCATTTCCTTCCCGATGTATATGTGCCGTGTGAGGTCTGCGGGGGCAAGCGCTATAACCGTGAAACGCTGGAAGTCAGATATAAGGGGAAGAATATTTATGATGTGCTGGATATGACGGTGGAAGAAGCACTGGATTTCTTTGAGAACGTACCCGGTATCAGAAGAAAAATTCAGACACTCTATGATGTCGGACTTGGCTATGTGAAGTTGGGACAGCCTTCCACGGAACTGTCAGGAGGAGAGGCACAGCGAATCAAACTGGCAACGGAGCTCAGTAAGGTCAGTACCGGTAAGACCATCTATATCCTGGATGAACCGACAACGGGACTTCATTTTGCGGATGTCCAGAAACTGGTGGAAATTCTGCAGAAACTGGTGGAAGCAGGAAATTCTGTTGTTGTGATTGAACACAATCTGGATGTGATCAAGACGGCGGACTATATCATTGACATGGGGCCGGAAGGCGGTGCAAAGGGCGGCAGGGTTGTCGCACAGGGCACGCCGGAGAAAATCACGAAGTGTAAAGAATCCTATACGGGGTATTATATTCAGAAAATGCTGGAACGTGACGGGAAAAAATAATTGTGGAAAAGGGTTATATTTCTGTGAAAGAATGCCGATGTAATTGATGTAGCAGTATCAGACATATTGCATTTTGGTTCCCCAACCATAATGGTAATCGAAGCACGGAAGCGAAAATGACGGAAGGACCCGTTTTTTGTGACGGATATTCCGTCATTTTCTGTATGCTGCTATTATGAATTTTTTCTTAATCTACTTTTAAAACTTGTTCCTATAGTTTATAATGGCATTGAAATTGTAGCTTTGACGTTATGTCCGCATTTTTATGCAGATATCACATAATAAATGCCATTCCGGAAAGGGGAACATTGTTTTATGCAGTACACAGATATTGGAATTGATTTGGGAACCGCCAGCATTCTGGTCTATATCAGAGGCAAGGGTGTTGTCCTGAAGGAACCTTCAGTAGTCGCTTATGACAGAGATACTGAGAAGATCAAGGCAATCGGAGAAGATGCCAGACTGATGCTGGGCCGTACGCCCGGCAATATTGTTGCCGTAAGACCTCTTCGTCAGGGTGTTATTTCTGACTATAAGGTAACGGAACAGATGATGAAATACTTCATTACCAAGGCAATCGGACGCAAGACATTCCGTAAGCCTCTGATTGCAGTATGTGTACCCAGCGGCGTTACTGAAGTGGAACGTAAGGCAGTTGAGGATGCAACGCTGATGGCAGGCGCCAGAGATGTCAAGATTATTGAAGAGCCTATCGCAGCAGCAATCGGCGCAGGAATCGATATTATCAAACCGTGCGGGAACATGATTGTAGATATTGGCGGCGGTACTTCAGATATTGCAGTAATTTCACTGGGAGGTACTGTTGTCAGCACTTCCGTTAAGATCGCAGGCGATGACTTTGATGAAGCCATTGTCCGTTATATGAGAAAGAAACATAATCTTCTGATTGGTGAACGTACCGCAGAAGACATCAAAATCAGGATCGGGTCAGCTTATCCTCGTCCGGAAGTGGATTACATGGATGTTCGAGGCAGAAATCTGGTAACAGGCCTGCCAAAGACAGTCAAGGTATCTTCGGAAGAAACGGAAGAAGCACTCAGGGAGACAACTTCGCAGATTGTGGAAGCAATTCACAGCGTTCTGGAGAAAACTCCGCCGGAACTGGCTGCAGATATTGCAGACAGAGGCATTGTACTTACCGGAGGCGGAAGTCTTTTAAGAGGCCTGGAGGATCTGATTGCATCAAAGACCGGTATTAATACCGTTACAGCAGAGGATCCGATGACTGCTGTTGCTATCGGTACAGGAAGGTATGTGGAGTTCCTTGCCGGGTACAGAGAGGAGTAATCTTACATGGTAAAAGGCCTGTATACTGCATGGACCGGAATGGTGAATGAACAGAACAGGATGGATGTCCTTACGAATAATCTGGCGAATGTCAATACAACCGGATATAAAAAAGAAGGGGCAACCAGTCAGGCGTTCAGTGATGTCCTTGGTCTTAAGATCAAGGACCTTTCAGAGGCACCGAATACAGCACGCAGACTTGGTACGATGAATATGGGAGTAAAAATCGGAGAAGGTTATACCGATTACACGGATGGCCCCATGAAAAGTACCGGAAATACCTATGACCTTGCATTGCAGGGAAAGGGATTTTTTGCCATTGATTATACGAATAAGGCCGCCAATGTCGAGCGGACAGATGCCAACCAGCAAACGACAATGTATACCCGTGATGGTAATTTCACGCTGGATACAAATGGAAATCTGGTAACAGATGATGGCGATTTTGTTCTCGATACGGACGGTAATCATATTAAACTGAATCCGAATCTTTCTTCCCAGATCAATACCAAAGGGCAGATTATTCAGGATGGAAATGTGGTGGCAACAATTCAGGTTGCAGATTTTGCAGATTATAACTATCTTGAGCACTATGGAGAAAACTACTTTCAGCCGGTAGACGGAGCAACAAAGACGGATGCGACGGCAACAGTCAATTCCGGATTTCTGGAACAGTCAAACGTCTCGGCAGTTGATGAAATGGTAAGTATTATTGCTGTACAGAGGAATTACGAGGCGAATCAGAAGATGATTCAGACAGAAGACACAACACTCAATACAGCAACAACGGAGCTTGGAAGGCTTTAAACAGTTTTAATGACAGTTCTGTTTAAGCCGGAAGACCGATGGAGGTGGATCGTATGGTCAGAAGTTTATGGTCAGCAGCAACCGGAATGAATGCGCAGCAGACAAATGTAGATACCATTGCCAACAATCTGGCAAATGTAAATACTTCGGGATTCAAGGCACAGGGGGCACAGTTCAAGTCGCTTCTTTACCAGACAATTCAGTCAAATACAACGACAGCAAACGGCGATCCGAAGCCAACAACTTCTCAGGTGGGACTTGGTGTCAGGACGGCATCAATCAATCAGTATTTTACACAGGGAAGTCTTCTTGACAATCAGAGCAGTACTGCATTTGCGGTCAGCGGTGACGGATTTTTTGCATATAATAACGCAGATGGCAATCCGGTTTATACGAGAAACGGTGATTTTACCTGGGCACTCGGAAATACGGCAGGTTCTCAGCTCGTACTGACAACGTCTGACGGTAATCCGGTACTGAATACATCAGGTGCGGAGATCAAACTGAGTGGCAGTTATGTTGCCAGTCGGATCACAGTGGGATCGGACGGAACCATTTATTATCCGGATGCCAATGGTACACCGCAGGAAGTCGGACAGAAGATCGGACTCTGGCAGTTTAATAATCCGGGCGGACTTGAGAGAGTCGGCAGCACCAGCTATAACGCAACTGCTGCGAGCGGAGCGGCGATCAATGAATCTACCAGTACAACAGTGAAAAAGAGTGAGATTCAGCAGGGATACCTTGAAGGAAGCAATGTAAATGTGGCAACGGAAATGGTAAACCTGATTGTGGCACAGCGTGCCTATGAAATGAACAGTACGGCGATTACGACAACGGATGAGATGATGCAGACGGCAAATTCTCTGAAGCGATGATCCTATTCTGATCGGGAGGTAATGATATGTCTCTGGATCTGTCCGGTTTATCCGGTATCAATGCAAGTGCTTACACCAATTATGCGGCAGAGGAAACACAGAATGCGTCTGCAAATCAGGTAAAAAGTACACTTCAGAAAACAGATGGCAGTTCGACAGATGAAGAGCTGATGTCTGCATGCAAACAATTTGAATCTTATTTCCTTGAACAGGTCTTCAAGGAAATGGACAAGTCTGTGGATGCACTGAAAGATCAGAGCAGCACGGATAATCCGACCAATAATCTGGTGTCCTATTATAAAGACCAGACCATTGCAGATGTGGCGTCAGAATCTACGGAAAAGCAGGGAACAGGCCTTGCACAGATGCTTTATGAAAATATGAAGCGTAATTATAAAACCTGAATCTGTATCATTTTGCTGAATTTTTTGGCCGGAGCAGTCAGTCTTCGGCCTTTCTTTTTGCTTTTCTTTACGTTAATTTTCACATTGCCGGTCGGCGGATCAAGAGGAATACCCTGTAAATATGGAAAAAATCAAAGGTTATGTAGAACATTTTATCTATCGAAATAATGAAAATGGATACAGTGTAATGAACATTGTATGTGATGGGGAAGACATTACCTGCGTCGGTACATTTCAGAACATCGACGTCGGAACCACAATTGAAGTGGAAGGCGAGATGATCCAGCATGCCATGTACGGAGAGCAACTGAAAGCGCAGTCATATCGGATTACCGTGCCGGAGGATGAAACATCCATGGAACGATATCTGGGATCGGGGGCGGTAAAGGGAGTCGGAGAAGCACTTGCGGCAAGAATTGTCAGAAAATTCGGTGCAGATACATTCCGGATCATTGAGGAAGAACCGGAGAGACTTTCAGAAATTCGCGGGATCAGTGAGCATAAGGCATTGGATATTGCGCAGCAGATGAATGAAAAAAGGGAAATGCGCGATGTGATGATCTTTCTTCAGAAATACGGTATTTCCAATGCAATGTCAGTACGGATTTTTAATGAATATGGAACGGAAATCTATCGTATTCTGCAGGAAAATCCCTATCGTCTGGCAGAAGATATCGGTGGAATCGGTTTTCGCACGGCGGATGAAATTGCAGGGAAAATCGGAATCCGGGTGGATTCCGATTACCGCATCAGAAGTGGACTTCTGTATACGCTGCAACAGGCTGCCATGGAAGGAAACAGTTATCTGCCGAAAAAACTGTTGATTCAGGATACCTGTTCACTTCTGGGTGTTGAGCCGGAGATGGTGGAAAATCAGATCAGCTTTCTGGCAATGGACAGCAAACTGATCTGCAAAAACGGGACAGATGTCTATGCGGCATCTTTCTATAATGAGGAGCGTGCCTGTGCGGCAATGCTTTACGATCTGAACATCTGTGATGAAGAGACCGCTTCTGCTGGTGCCGAAGAAAATCAGAAGCAGCGGATTCTGGATATGGAACAGAAAAAGAATATGGTCCTGGATGAACTGCAGCGCAGAGCTGTAATTGAAAGTATCCGGAACGGTGTTGTGATCATTACGGGAGGACCAGGGACAGGAAAAACCACCACGATCAATACCATTATTCAGTATTATGCAGATGAAGGACTGGATATTATGCTTGCAGCACCAACAGGAAGAGCTGCAAAGCGGATGACGGAGGCAACGGGGTATGAAGCCAGAACAATACACCGTATGCTGGAAGTAAACGGGCAGATGGAAGATAAGGAGACAGCAGGCAGTGTCAGATTTAACCGTAACGCAGAGAACCCGCTTGCTGCAGATGCCATCATTATTGATGAGATGTCCATGGTAGACATGCATCTGTTTTATGCTCTTTTGAAGGCAGTGGTTCCGGGAATGCACCTGATCCTCGTTGGAGATGCCTCACAGCTTCCAAGTGTTGGACCGGGGCAGGTGCTTCACGATCTGATTGACAGCGGGAAATTTCCGACCATTGTGCTTCAGAAGATATTCCGTCAGGCGGAGGAAAGCGATATTGTCATGAATGCACATCGGATTCATCGGGGAGAAATGTTACCGTTGGATAACCGAAGTAAAGATTTCTTTTTCCTGGAAAGAAATGACGTAAATGTCATATATAAGCATATGGTACAGCTGATCCGGGATAAACTGCCCCGCTATGTAGACGCACAGCCGACAGACATTCAGGTACTTACACCAATGCGTAAAGGCGCACTTGGTGCGGAAACACTTAATGACATTCTGCAGGAATATCTGAACCCGCCACAGGACGGAAAAAAGGAATATGCATATGGAGATCACATTCTGCGTGCAGGCGATAAGGTAATGCAGATCAGAAATAATTATCAGGCAGAGTGGGAGGTTACCGGGAAATATAATATTCCGGTGGATCAGGGAACCGGAATTTTTAATGGGGACATGGGAATTATCCAGGAAATCAACACTTATTCGCAGGAACTGACAGTGGAATTTGATGAGCATCGAAAGGTCAGATATCCGTTTGCACAACTGGATGAAATTGAGCTTGCCTATGCCATCACTATTCATAAGTCTCAGGGAAGCGAATATCCGGCTGTGGTGATGCCGATTCTGGGAGGACCCAGAATGCTGCTGAACCGGAATCTGCTGTATACGGCAGTGACCAGGGCAAGGAACTGTGTTCTGATTCTGGGCAGCAGGGAAACCATTCAGACCATGATTGACAATGAAGAACAGCTGAAGCGATATACCGGATTGAGTGAAAGGATTAAGGAAGCATTTGAAGTTATGGAACAGAAATCAGCGCATGAATAAGGCACTTGAAATTGCAGTCAGTATTGTATATCCGAGGCGGTGTGCGATCTGTGATGAAATTGTGGTACCAATGGGACATCTGATCTGTGATGAGTGCAGGAATCGGCCTGCCTTTGTCAGTGGGGCATCCTGCATGAAATGCGGGAAGCCGCTTCGCGACAGTGAGCAGGAATACTGCGCAGATTGTATGCGGACGGTACATGTGTTTGACAGAGGCTATGCACTGTTTCAGTATCGGAGTATTTCGGGTTCGTTATATCGGTTTAAGTATATGGGCAGAAAAGAATATGCAGACTATTATGCGGATGAAATTGTCCGTAAATTCGGCAGTATGTTGCGCAGCCTGCATCCGGATGCACTCGTGCCGGTGCCGATGTATGCAGCAAAGGAAAGAAAACGCGGATACAATCAGGCGGAAGTACTTGCACGTGCAATTGGCAGACGAATGGAAGTGCCGGTGGAGACAAAGGTAATTTCACGGATCAGAAATACGGTTCCGATGAAGCAACTTAGTGAAACAGAGCGCCGCAATAATTTGAAAAAGGCTTTTAATATAGCCCGAAATGATGTAAAATTATTAACAATTATAGTTGTAGATGACATTTATACAACAGGAAGTACAGCAGACGAAATATCGCGAGAATTTCGCCGTGCAGGAGTAAAGCACATTTATTTTCTGTCACTTGCAATCGGACAGACATCATAATAAAAATAACCGGAGGTAGGTAGTATGAGTTTACGTAATTGTTCAAGATGCGGCAAGATGTTTAATTATATCGCAGGGCCGATCATGTGTGAGGAATGCAAAAAAGCACTGGAAGATGATTTCCAGAAAGTGAAAAAATATATTACAGATAATCCGACAGCATCGTTAAAACAGATTACCGATGACAATAACGTAAAGACAGCACAGATCAGAGAATGGATCCGTGAGGAGAGGCTGATGTTTTCGAAAAATTCACCGATTCAGCTGACCTGTGAGAACTGTGGGGCACCGATCCAGACCGGAAGATACTGCGTAAAGTGCAAGGGTGCGATGGCAAATGGCCTGACCAATGCATTTACAAAGGCAAAACCGGAACTGAAGAGAACACTTCCGAAGGATGAAAAAGGCGGAATGAGATTTCTGGATAAATAAGGCGGCAGATGTGGATGAAGGAAGGAACTGGTTTCAATGCTGAATGAAGAAAGAGTAATTCTGATGACAAAGATGGAATCCTTTGCTGAGCATGAGGGCAGAAAGGATACAAAAATCAATCAGTATTTCAGAAGTGATTATGTAGGATTTCAGGTGCTGAAATCGGTCATCAGTGCGACAGTTGTATATGTCATTCTCTTTGTTTCATATCTTCTGATCAGATTTGATACCGTGATGCAGAATCTGTATAATCTGGATCTGGTTCAGCAGGGAAGAAGGTTTCTGATCTTTTATATTCTGCTGGTCGGCGGGTATTCTGTTGCATCGTATATCATTTATTCCTATCGGTATGCCGGAATGCGTAAGAATATGAAAACATACTACAGCAACCTGAAAAGACTGAATAAAATGTACGAAAAGGAATAAATCTGATATGACGACATTACTGGAACTGAAACAGGCAGTAAAAGTTTTTTATATGAAATACGAAGTTTATATTACACACATATGGAAATTTCTGCTTGCGCTGATCTGCCTTTTACTGATTAATTCGCAGCTGGGGTATATGACGGCATTGAACAGCTTCCCGATCGTACTGATGGCGGCGCTTCTTTGTTCAATTCTGCCAAAGAATTTTACCGTTGTGATGTCCGCTATATTTGTACTTGGACATTTGTATCAGCTTTCAAGAGAGTGTATGCTGATCGGGCTGGTTCTGTTTCTGCTTATGTTTTTACTGTATTATCGCTTTTCACCAAAGGATACACTGGCAGTGATTCTAACGCCGATCTGCTTTCAGCTGCATATTCCTTATATGATGCCGCTGGCGCTTGGTCTGCTTTCCGGACCGGTATCCATTATATCCATGTGTTTTGGTATCATGACGTATTATTTTCTGCAGTATATTTCCCTGAATGCACCAACGCTTGGAAACGTGAACAACAGTGAGGAAACTGCAAACAGGCTGCAGACGGTTCTGAGCGGAAGCCTTGGAGACAGGGGAATGATTGTGACAATGGTTGCATTTGCAATTGCATTGATTGTGGTTTATATCATTCGAAGGCTGTCTATTGATCATGCGTGGTCGGTTGCGATTATTGCAGGAGCAATTGTTGAACTGATCAGTCTGCTGGTGGGGGATCTGCTTTATGATACACAGATTTCCATTGTGGGTGCAATTATCGGAACGCTTGTTTCTGCGCTTCTGATGAAAGTGGTTGAATTCTTTTCGTTCAATCTGGATTACAGCAGGACTGAGAAAGTTCAGTTTGAAGATGATGAATATTATTATTACGTCAAGGCGGTTCCGAAAGTTACGGTTACAACGCCTGAACGTAAGGTGAAAAAGATAAACCGTGCGCAGAATGCGCATGGACACAGGGCGGAATAAAGAATGCAGCAGATTGAATTATTTCTGGATACAAATCTGACCAGTCTGCATATGCCAAATATCAGAACAACGGATATTGTTGAAATTCTCATCATTGCGTTTCTGGTATATCACATTTTGGTCTGGGCGAAAAACACAAGGATATGGTCGCTGATGAAGGGCGTCGTCATTATCGTTGTGTTTGTGTTAATTGCTGCCATTTTCAATATGACAACGATTCTGTGGATTGTACAGAATGTTTTCAGTATTGCAGTTATTGCAATTGTGGTTATTTTGCAGCCTGAGCTTCGAAAAGCGCTTGAACAGCTGGGGAGAAAGAATATCATTTCTTCGCTCCTGTCATTTGATAATGGTAAGAGCAGCGGACGTTTTTCTGATAAGACGGTAAATGAGATCACTCGTGCCTGTGTGGAAATGGCAAAGGTGCGTACGGGTGCACTGATTGTAATCGAGCAGAATCATTCTCTTGCTGAGTATGAAAGAACCGGTATTGATGTTGACGGAATTGTCACCAGCCAGTTGCTGATTAATATATTTGAGCATAACACACCGCTTCATGACGGTGCTGTTATTGTGTGCGGAGACAGAATTACTTCTGCAACATGTTATCTGCCTCTTTCAGATAACATGGAACTGGGAAAGGAACTTGGTACAAGACATCGTGCAGGCGTTGGCGTTTCGGAAGTGACGGATTCACTGACCATCATTGTGTCGGAGGAAACCGGAAAGATCAGCGTTGCGTATGGCGGAGAACTGGAGCGTGGGGTTGACAGCGACAGACTCAAGGAACGTCTGAGGCAGATTCAGAACAAGCCGACGGAAGAACACAGACATAAATCAGCCCGGAGAGGAAAGGCGAAATGAAAAAGCGCAGATTAACAGCCAACTGGGGACTTAAGCTTGCGTCGCTGATTTTCGCTGCAGTGCTCTGGTTTCTGGTAACCAATATCAATGATCCGGTGGTGACGGTGCGGTTTGGAAATGTGCCGGTAACACTGAAAAATACGGACACCATAACGGATGCGGGAGATGTGTATCAGGTTCTGGATAATACGGATGTTATCGGTACGGTAACAATTCTCGCGCCGAGATCGATTGCGGACTCTTTTTCCAAGGATAATGTAGTTGCCGTGGCAGATCTGGACAATCTGACGACAAGGAATACAGCCAATATACAGCTTTCTGTGAACAAGTACAGTAATGAGATTGATAATATCAGTGGCAGTATCGATACAGTCAAACTCAACATTGAGAAAAAGAAGACGGCAACGCTGCCTCTTACAGCAACAACTTCCGGAACACTTTCTGATGGTTATATTATCGGGGCTGTCAGTACAGAGCAGAATATGATCCGGATTACCGGTCCGGAATCTGTGATTGCCAGGGTTACAAAGGCTACTGTAGATGTGGATGTGACCGGATTTACTTCCAATATCGGAACGGATGCGGATATCAGACTTTATGATGCAGACGGCAGGGAAGTCAGCGATGATTCCATTCAGATGAATATCAAGTCTGTTCGGGTGAATGTAGAGATTTTGCAGGCTAAATATGTGGAACTGCACTATAACACCAAGGGAACTCCGGCCAGCGGATATATGCTTACAGGAGTAGTTGACAGTACACCGGATAAGGTACTGATCGCAGGGAAAAGTACAGCGCTGGAAAGCATTAATACACTTGAAATCACGGATGATCAGCTGGATGTCAGTGGACGACGCGCAGATCTTGAAGCCTCAGTTGATCTCGAGAAATATCTGCCGTCAGGGATTACGTTTGGTGACAGCGATTTCAGCGGAGTGGCATCAGTGGTAGTACATATTGAACCGATTGCAACTGCCAGACTGGAGGTTCCGGTCAGTCAGATTGCAGTGGAGAACGTACCGGATGGATACAATGTATCTGTCAGAGATCTGTCAGGGGATGCCGGAGGAACTGTTTCAGTTGAAATTCAGGGACTTGCAGCGGAGTTGGCCAAGGTTACCGCGGCAGATATTACCGGCACAGTTGATATGAATGATGTCATTTCCGAAATGAATGATCAGAAAATCAAGGATGGCACCTATCAGTCAGATGCAGCACTGGTATTGCCGGATCAGGTGAAAGCAGATCATAAAGTCAAAGTACAGCTTGAAGTCACCGGAAATGCGAATGCATCAGACACTGCTTCT
Source organism: Butyrivibrio sp. (assembly GCA_022486625.1). GTDB lineage: Bacteria > Bacillota > Clostridia > Lachnospirales > Lachnospiraceae > Butyrivibrio. The sequence goes on from JAKVKH010000002.1 coordinate 88,491, forward strand.
GTAGAAAGCAGTGCGGGAAATTAAGACAGACGAAGAGGCAGGAGGGTAAGTAATGGTCAGCCAGAAGGTAGTCATAAAGAATCCGACCGGGTTACATTTAAGGCCGGCAGGAATTCTTTGCAAGGTGGCTATGCAGTATAAGTCTTTGATTACATTTCAGTATCGGGCAAGTACGGCAAATGCCAAAAGTGTTCTGAGTGTGCTCGGGGCATGTGTCAAATGTGGGGATGAAATCGAATTTACCTGTAACGGACCGGATGAGAATGAGGCGCTGGATGCGCTTGTCACTGCAGTTGAAAATGGTCTTGGAGAATAAAGTTTTGGCGCGTAACCGGTTGGTAGAGCAGGACAGTATATGATATACTGATTCAGTTGTATGAAAAAAGTTGAAAGTGAGGGGTTTTTAATGAAGAAACTTCAGGTGATGTTGCTGGCAGCATTGACGGCAACGATGATTTTTGGATGTGGCAAGAGCAGTAATGATGCCATTACAGGAATCAGTGCTGAAAAAATACAGAGTTCAACGCAGGCGGCAAGTGCATCAGATACAGCGGGGACAGCTTCATCGGAAGATGTTCCACCGGCCGCGGGCATGGTTCGCAGTCCATTTACCAATGAATGGGAGGATGAAAGTGTGGCAAAAACCCGTCCTCTTGCAGTCATGTATCCGATTAACAAAGAGGCACAGCCTCAGTACGGACTCAGTAATGTAGCAGTCTTCTATGAAATCATGGAAGAGGGCAGCATGAGCAGACAGATGGGAATCCTTGAAGACTGGCAGAAGCTGGACAGGATCGGAAATATCAGAAGTATCCGTGATTACTTTGTTTATGCAGCGCTGGAGTATGATCCGATTATCATTCATTTCGGAGGTCCGGAGTTATATGTAAAGGACATTCTGACAAGAGAAGATGTACAGAATCTGAATGGCGTCGGTGGAGTTATGGGATCTGCTTATGGTGCATTTTATCGTGTCCCGGCAGGCAGTACTTCTGAGCATACGGCGTTTACGGATGGAAAGCATGTTGTGGCAGCAGCCAAAGAGGCCGGTTTCCAGCTTGAACACAGAGATAATTATTATGGAAAGCCGCATTTCCAGTTTACAAATGAAAGCAGTCCCAATACACTTTCTGCATACAGCGATGCAGTGGATGCAACAGACATAGATATGGCAGGATGTTATCCGGTAACCAAGTCTGCGCTGAAATATAATGCTGATGATCATCTTTATTATAAGACGCTCTATGGGCAGAAGCAGGTGGATGCAGAGACCAAGGAACAGCTCAGCTTTACCAATGTGCTGATTGAAAGAGCATATTATGAAGTGCGGGATGCTCATGGATACCTTGCATTCCAGATGCACGATACCACCCGTGACGGATACTTTATCACACAGGGCAAGATGATTCATGTAACATGGAAAAAGGAAGCAATCGGAAACACAGAGCCGGATTATTCACCAACCCGATTCTTTGACGATAACGGTAAGGAAATTACCGTCAATACCGGAAGAACCATGGTATTTGTAATTGAAGAGGATAATACCTTCAAGGTGAATGGAGAAGTTGTCAAATACAGGAACTGAACACAGACGGACGGCTTTGAGCCGTCCGTTTTCATAGAAAACAGGAGAACAGAATGAAAAAAATCATTGTAACAGGCTGCAATGGGCAGCTTGGAAGAGCCGTAAATATTGAACTTGGAAATCAGGAAGAGTATGAACTGGTAAATACAGACGTTGCAGAGGGAGACGGAATTCATCCGCTTGATATTACAAGTGTGGATGCGGTAACTGCATTTGCGCGTGAAGTAAAACCTTACGCAATCATCAACTGTGCGGCATATACAGCAGTAGACGCACAGGAAAAGGATGTTGATCTTTCTTATAAGATCAATGCCATCGGACCCAGAAATCTTGCAATTGCCGCAACCGAGACAGGAGCAAAACTGGTGCATATTTCTACTGATTATGTATTCGACGGAAACGGAACCAGACCGTATATTGAATTTGATAAAACGGGACCGGTCAGCATGTATGGTATTTCCAAACTGGCAGGCGAGCAGTTTGTAGAACAGTTTTCCAGAAACTTTTTTACCATTCGTACCGCATGGTTGTATGGTGATGGAAAGAATTTTGTAAAGACAATGATGAGACTGTCTGAGACGCATGATGAAATCAGTGTAGTCAATGATCAGGTTGGAACGCCGACCAGTACGGCAGAGCTTGCCAGAGCAATTCATGGTCTTCTTTCCACGGAAAATTATGGACTGTTCCATGGAACCTGTGAAGGTTCCTGCAGCTGGGCAGACTTTACCGAAGAAATCTTCCGTATTGCCGGTGTTTCCACACATGTAAATCATGTGACCACACAGCAGTATGCGCAGATGAATCCGACAACAGCGCCCAGACCGAAATATTCTATTCTGGAGAATTATATGTTGAAGCTGACAGGCGGTTATACCTTTGCAGACTGGCATGATGCGATTGAACAGTATATGAAGAATTTTATTCTGAAGTAAACGGAACGTTTTGGTGACTGGAGGCTGATCAATGAATTTTTTATATGATATGGTGCACAATGAGGTGCTGATGGCGCCGTTCTGGGGATGGATCGTTGCACAGATCCTGAAAACACTGATCCATATGTGGGTAACAAAGTCCTTTGTGCCGGAGCGTATGGTGGGCGATGGCGGCATGCCGAGTTCTCATTCTGCAACGGTGATGGCTCTGGTTACGGCAACCGGAATCAACTATGGTGGCGGAAGCTTTCAGTTCGCACTGGCAGGAATTATGGCACTGATTGTCATGCATGATGCCATGGGAGTCAGGAGAGAGACCGGAATTCAGGCCAAGGTTCTTAACAGCATGATGGACTTTTTCACAGACATGGGCAAAGAGATGCCGGTGGAAGAGAAACTGAAGGAATTTGTCGGACATACTCCGCTTCAGGTATGCATGGGAGCAATACTTGGCGTGGTAATGGGATTTGTGGTCTGTGCAATCATGGTATAAAAAATAAAAGCAGCGGGGAGATGGACACGCTATGCTGATAGTGATTCTGATCTGGCTCTACGTGATTGCAACTACATATGTAATCGGATACGGACTTCTGAAATATATGACGTCGATGTCATGTATGAGAAGTCTTCGCGGAGAAAAAATATATCCTTATCATATCCGCTTTCGTGAAAGCTATCTTCTGACCGGTATTATTGCGGTTACTCTGTATGCTGAACTTTTCAGCCTTTTTGGCGGTGTCGGACTCTGGGCGAATCTGCTGCTTCTGGTGATCTGCCTGTTTATTGCGGTTCCGCATATCAGACAGTACGGTGCGGAAGGCTTCCGGCACTGGATGGCAATGCTTTCCACGAAAAGCTTCTGGCTCTATCTTGGTGTTTTTCTTCTTCTGGCATTTGGTACTTCACACGGGATCATGCATTATGATACCGGTCTGTACCATGCACAGGCAATTCACTGGATTGAAACATTCGGCGCGGTAAAGGGGCTTGGAAACCTTCACCTCAGACTGGCATATAACAGTGCAGCTTTTCCGTTGTCCGCGCTTTACAGTTTTTCATTTCTGGGCGGACAGTCTTATCATGTCATGGCCGGATATTTTGCGCTTCTCCTGGCATGGCAATGTGTGGATTTAAAAAATCTGCGCAGAAGAAAGAGACCGACAGTTCCGGATGCAGCGAGACTGGTGGCTATTTATTATCTGTTTACGATTTATGATGAAATTGTATCTCCTGCCTCGGATTACTTTGTAATTACCATGGTCTGCTACATTATCATTCAGTGGCTGGATCTTGATTATGAACATGAGAAGTCGGCAGTGCCGTATGCATTCTTAAGTATGGCGGCAGTATATGCAGTTACGCTTAAACTGTCGGCGGCACCGGTTCTGCTTCTTGCTGCAAAACCGGTTGTCATGATGCTTCAGAGTAAAAGAAAGGAATACCGGAAGACTTTTTTCTGCTGTCTGATACTGGGAATTCTGACTGCAGTGCCTTTCCTGATCCGGAATGTGATTCTTTCCGGATGGCTGATCTATCCGTTTACGGCGATTGATCTTTTTAACGTGTCGTGGAAGATCCCGAAAGGTACAGCGCAGTATGATGCCAGAGAAATTGCGGTGTATGGACGTGGCTATACGGATGTGACAAAGTATACAGAACCGTTTGCCAGATGGTTCCCGGGATGGTTTTCCGGAATCGGCCGGCTGAATCAGGTTATGCTGATTACGGATGCAGTTGTATTGTTAATAGTGGTTGCATCGTTGATTGTATATATGACAGCAATGTCACATCATGCGGGGAAAATACAGGAAAAAAGTAAGGTAATTTTCCTTAATCATCATAGAATGGTGACCATGGGTGATTTCCTGTTTGTAGAAGTGGTACTTTATGCGCAGCTCTTTTTCTGGCTGCTCAGTTCACCACTGATCAGGTATGGAAGTATTTTTATCCTGTTTCCGGCGGTGCTGATGCTGTACAGAATCGGAACCTACGGATATCACAGGCTGGGAGAACATGCGGCAGCAGTGGTATATGGCGCACTGGTGTGTCTGATTCTGCTTTTTCTTGCGTATAAGTCAGTGAGAGTACTGCTGCCGGAAATCAAAAGTCTGAAAGTCAGGGAACTGGCAGTTCAGCAGGATTATCCGGAGTTTGATGTGAATTCATATCAGATCGACGGGATTACATTTTATTATCCGGTAACCGGGGATCAGACCGGCTATCAGCCATTTCCGTCATCGCCGGTAAAGGCGGGGGTCAGACTTCGGGGGCGCAGTCTTGCAGACGGATTTGATCCGGTGAGATAAAACGTGATGTATGTGTAAATCTTTGCATTATTCTGGAGCAGAGCCCCGATAGGCCCAGAGCTTCCGGTATTTTCCCGGAGTTATGCCTTCTATCTTACGGAAAATTCTGGAAAAATAGTTTGGATCAGATATTCCACAGGCACGTGAAATTTCTTCAATGGTCTGATCGCTGAATCGCAGCAGTTGTTTGGCATGCGTGATTTTCAGCTGCAGAATGTAGCTGTTTACAGTAATACCAAACTGTTCACGGAAGATTCTGGTCAGATAGAATTTATTGATATAGAATTTTTCCGCAAGATTCTCAAGATTGATTTTTTCTGTGTAATGAAGGTCAAGAAAGTCCTTGATCTCCTGAATGTTTTTCCTTTTCAGAGAAGCCTTCCTGCTGCTTTCCGGATGCCAGCTTTCTTCCATAAGCAGTGTCAGGAGTGTTGTCAGTTTTTCAAAAATGCGCATGTCGCGCAGATAATCCTCAGAAGAAGCAGTGTCGTAAAGCTGATCCAGCAGAGAAATATAGCCGGAAGGATCAGCTGGATGAAAGACCGACGTACCGCCGCGTTCTGCGTATTTATCGTAGATACTTCCCATGTTCGGGCCATAAAAATGAACCCATTTCAGTTGCCAGAGTTCGGGAGAGGTTGTATGGGAATAGGATTTGTGACAGTCCAGAAAAACGCAGTCTCCTGCATGCAGATCACAGGCAGTACCATCGTATTCCAGTGTTCCCGACCCGGACAGAATAATGAAGAAAAGGCAGGAAGAGAGATTCTCTCTTCTGCTGGTGTGCGGCTTCTGGGCTTTGAGTGTACCGATCTCCTGAAGATGCAGCAGACTGCTCTTGGCAAAGACAGAGGGGGTATATAAAATTCGGTTTGAGGAAACCATGTTTCCATGAAAAAGGTAAGTATCCATGTTTGATGTATTCATATTTACGGTATACCATAAAAGTCAAGATAATGCTATAAAAATTCAATTTCCTCCATTATAATTGAATTTATGCAGGAATATAATAGTGCTAAGTTAAAAAAGTAATGATGCAAAAACCGCAAACGAAAGGTATGGTTGACTGATATGGCAAAAAAAGCGCTTATTACCGGAATTACCGGACAGGATGGTTCTTATCTTGCAGAACTTTTGCTGGAAAAGGGGTATGAGGTACATGGAATCACGAGACGGGCTTCAATTTCCAATACATCAAGGATTGATCATCTGATTGCAAAGGGTGCAGTTACACTTCATGATGGTGATCTGTCTGATTCCTGTTCACTGATCCGAATTATCGGAGAGGTTCAGCCGGATGAGATCTATAATCTGGCTGCGCAGTCTCATGTACAGGTTTCTTTTGATGTTCCGGAGTATTCCGGTGATGTGGATGCCATTGGTGTGTTGCGTATTCTGGAGGCGGTCCGTATGCTGGGGCTTACGCATAAAACCAGAATTTATCAGGCTTCTACTTCAGAACTGTATGGAAAAGTGGAGGAACTTCCGCAGAAGGAAACTACTCCGTTCCATCCTTACAGTCCGTATGCAGTTGCAAAACAGTATGGTTTCTGGATGATGAAGGAATATCGTGAGGCTTATGGCATGTTTGCGGTAAATGGCATTCTTTTTAATCATGAATCAGAGCGCCGTGGTGAGAACTTTGTTACCAGAAAGATTACACTTGCCGCAGGGCGTATTGCGGAAGGCCTGCAGGATCACCTTGAACTTGGCAATCTGGATTCAAAACGTGACTGGGGCTATGCAAAAGACTATGTGGAATGTATGTGGCTTATCATGCAGCAGCAACAGCCAGATGATTTTGTAATTGCAACAGGGGTTCAGCATACTGTCCGTGACTTTACGGAAAAGGCATTCAAAGCTAACGGAATTGATCTTCGCTGGGAAGGAAAAGGCGCAGAAGAAAAGGGATATGACGCAGCAACAGGCAAGATGCTGATCTGTGTCAATGCAGAATGGCTTCGCCCGACTGATGTGGATAATCTCTGGGGTGATCCAACCAAGGCCAGAACCGTACTTGGATGGGATCCGCAGAAGACAACCTATGAGGAACTGGTAAATATTATGGCAACGCATGACCGTGAGCTTGCAAGAAAGGCAGCGGCAGCCAGCCGTATCTGATAGATACAGGAAGAAGGATAGGATTTATGATGGAAAAAAATGCTAAAATCTATGTTGCGGGACATCGCGGAATGGTAGGCTCTGCGATTGTCAGAGAACTTCAGCGCCAGGGTTATGAGAATATCATCACCCGTACACATAAGGAACTGAATCTGTGCAGACAGGATGATGTGGAAAGGTTTTTTGCAGAAGAAAAGCCGGATTATGTATTTGTAGCAGCAGCTAAAGTCGGCGGTATTGTTGCAAATGAAGAAGCACTTGCAGACTTCATGTATGATAATATGATTCTGGAAATGAATGTCATTCATTCTGCATGGCAGAATGGATGCAAGAAGCTGGAATTTCTGGGAAGTTCCTGTATCTATCCACGAATGGCACCGCAGCCGATGAAGGAAAGCTGCCTTCTTACTTCTGAACTGGAGAAGACGAATGAAGCTTATGCACTTGCCAAAATTTCAGGACTGAAATATTGTGAATTTCTTAATCGCCAGTATGGAACAGATTATATTTCTGTGATGCCGACCAATCTCTATGGCCCTAATGATAACTATCATCCGACGCACAGTCATGTTCTTCCGGCACTGATCCGGAGATTCCATGAAGCGAAGGAACAGAACCTTCCGTATGTAACCTGCTGGGGGGATGGCAGTCCGCTTCGTGAATTCCTGTATGTGGATGATCTTGCCAATCTGTGCGTATTCCTGATGAACCATTACAGCGGAAACGAAACAGTGAATGCAGGAACAGGAAAGGAACTGACCATCAGAGAACTGACGGAAAAGGTAGCAAAGGTTGTCGGCTATCAGGGAGAAATCCGCTGGGATGCAAGTAAGCCGAACGGTACACCCAGAAAACTTCTGGATGTGTCGAAGGCAACCGGACTTGGCTGGACCTATAAGACAGAATTGGAAGAAGGAATCCGTCTTACCTATGAGGATTTCCTGAATAATCCGATGCGTGCGGAACGATAAAAGAATAGAAGACAGTGACCGGACAGGGTTACCTGACGGTTAGAAAAAGACCCCGGATTCGTGAAGAATTCGGGGCCTTTTCATTCGTTACACCGTTTCATGTTCTGTCCAAAAGCTGTTTTCCTGTTCATTACATGCAGAAGAGGGCATGAATTCCCCTTGGAATATGGGCAATAGAAAGGATAAATCAGTAGTGAAAACAGCTCGCATCGTACCGAAGAAATTATGATGATGCGATAGAAAGTGACAGGATGTCGGGTGTGGTTTTGAAGCACTGTTGCATTATAACAGGCAAACGAATACATGTCAACCATGACATATTAAGATGCGGAGTGGAAACCAGAATAATTATCATGCTTCTTATATGAATAGAAAAGGGATATGAAGGAAAATTATGAAGCGGGACAGTACTAAAAAGAACAATGCTATTAATAATATTGTCGCTTTTGCCATATAAGAAGTTGCTGATAAAGCAGCGAACCGGTGATGGAAATAAGAGCGACAAGGAAAACGGTAATACACAGTGCAGATGTGCGGGGCATTGCCTGGCTGACATAGTGAAAGATTTCCCGGAAAGCCACAAAATGGATCAGGTAACAATAAGGAGAAATTTCCGCAATGAACAGAAGGGGTCTGCAGGAAGAAAGCTTTTGAGAAATTCTTCCCTGGCTGCAGGCAAAAACATAGATGAGAAAGGCAGTAAAAGGAAGAAAAAGAATTCCTTCACTCCACCAGCTGGTTCCATGATGTGCGATATACAGCTTTTCAAAAAGCATGAAAGCGGGGATCTGAAAAAGGGCAAGGGCTTCAAACACAGTGTACAGTCCGGTAGCGGCCTTGCTGTTATCTCTTTGCAGAAACAGACATCCAAGGCAGCAACCGATCAGGAAATCTCCGGCACGGAAAAGTGGGAATACGTAGGTAAACCAGTGTATAAACGGATAGGCAGAAGCAGCGAAGAAATGAGAACCGCGCATCATCCAACCAGATAACAGCTGAAGTAAAAATGCCGACAGCAGAATCTGGATAATCTGTTTTTTATCGGTGCAGTGATGAAGCAGAGCAAGGATAAAAGGAAAAAGAAAGTAGAGAAACAGCATATCAGAGAGGTACCAGGAGAGGACATTGAAAGAATAATAATAGTCACTTAGAGGAATCCAGCTCTGCATCAGAAAAATATCGGCTGTAAGTCTTGCGATAAAGTGCGTGATTCCATGTTCAGTAAAAGTCAGCAGCCTGTCATAGTGCATGCTCAGAACCATCATGAAGAGATGAAGCGGATAAAGCCGTGCCATTTTACCTGCTGCAAAGCGAAAAGCAGAGACAGGATCGCAGGACAGCTGCAAAGAGCGATCATAGTGGCTGTAGGTAAGTACAAAGCCGGAGAGAATGAAAAAGACGGAAACACCCCACGAACCCAGAGCTGTCAGGCTGCAGTGATAGGAAAAAATAGCCATGAAAGCAAATGCACGGATGATCTGAAGAGCGTTGATTTTTGAATTTTTATATTGTGTTGTCATATCTGCAGTATAAATGCGAAAAATTAAGATCACAGCGTCATTTATTTAAGAATTTCGGAAGATTTTAAAAATCTGTAATGTTATGGTAGAATAGTTCTGTATATGTCATAATATGCCTTAAAAGGAAAAGTGTAAGAGTAGAAGGGACTGGTATGAAAGTATTAAGCATTGTTGTTCCATGCTATAACGAGGAAGAGAATATATCAGATTTTTATGACGAGCTGATGAAGACGGAAGCTTTTTTTCATGAGCATGATGTAGAGCTTGAGGTGATCTATGTGGATGACGGATCAAAGGATGGAACGGTAAAGAATGTCAGAGCGCTTCATGAAAAAGATGAAAGAGTACATCTGGTAAGCTTTTCCAGAAATTTTGGAAAGGAAGCCGGAATCTATGCGGGATTGCAGAAGGCAAAGGGAGATTTTGTGGCGATGCTGGACTGTGATCTTCAGGATCCGCCGGCACTGCTTCCGGAAATGTATGGATATATTATAAATGACGGTTATGATTCTATTGCGACCAGGCGTGTATCAAGAACCGGTGAGCCGCCGATCAGATCCTGGTTTGCCAGAAGATTTTACTCACTGATCAATAAGATGTCACGGACGGAAATTGTAGACGGAGCAAGGGATTACCGGCTGATGACCAGACAGTTTGCAGATGCAATTCTGTCTCTGGATGAATATAACCGTTTTTCCAAGGGAATTTTCAGCTGGGTCGGGTTTGAAACCAAATGGCTTGAGTATGAGAACATTGAACGGAAAAAAGGAGAGACAAAATGGTCTTTCTGGAAACTGTTTATTTATGCGCTTGACGGAATTATTGCTTTTTCCACAGTACCGCTGGCTCTGGCATCCATTATGGGTGTGATATTCTGCATACTGGCATTTATTCTGATCATTGTTACGATCATCAGAAAGGCAGTATTTGGAGATCCGACTTCCGGATGGCCGTCGCTTGTCTGTATCATTTCACTGATCAGCGGGGTGCAGCTGTTCTGCATGGGCATTATCGGACAGTACCTGTCCAAAACCTATCTGGAAGTGAAAAAGAGACCGATTTACCTTGTAAAGGAAGAACTGTAAGGTGATGATATGGTAAGTATTATTGTGCCGGTGTATAATGCGGGAAGCTACATTGACAAAACCATTGCCATGGTGGAAAAACAGACCTTTAAGGATTGGGAACTGATCCTTGTAGATGATGCGTCATCTGATGACAGTTGCGCCAGAATCAAGAGTACACTCAGTCAGAGCAGTATTGATCCCGCCAGAATTCATCTGGTGCGTAAAGAACGTAATGAGGGTGCGGCAAGCGCACGCAATGTCGGGATTGATGTTGCAAGAGGAAGGTATATCGCTTTTCTTGATGCAGATGATGTCTGGATGCCGGAGAAACTGGAACTGGAGCTGGCATTCATGAAGCAGAAGGGCGCTGCATTTGTTTTTACTGCCTATGAGTTTGGAAATGAGCAGGCAGAGCCTACGGGTAAAGTTGTGCATGTGCCGGCGGAGTTGGATTTTCAGCATGCGTTGTCCCGTACGGTCATATTTACCTCCACGGTGCTCTTTGATCTGGAAAAGATCAGTAAAAAAGCAATTCATATGCCGGATGTTCCAAGTGAGGATACGGCAACATGGTGGAGTATTCTGAAATCCGGCGTGACGGCTTTTGGATATGACCGGGTGTTGACCATATACAGAAGACCGGTGAGATCGCTGTCTTCCAATAAAGCGGAAGCAGCCAGAAGAATCTGGAATCTGTACAGGCAGGTAGCCGGACTTGGCCCGTTTTCATCTGCAGTGCATTTTGCAGGTTGGGCCATCCGCGCAACGGCGCGGAGATTATAACCTGATTTCAGGCAGAGCCTGTCAGCAGGAGAATTTGAAAGAGGTAAGAATACGATCATATGAAACAGCTGGAATCTACGAAAAGAATTGTGGTACTTCTTTCAGGACTGATTGAACTGATTCTTCAGACCGGGGTATATGCATGGTTCTGGTATCATGTATTTTATCCATTATTAAGTATGCCCAGAGTCAGTACGGAAGGGTATGCACTCGGAAACGGACTTAAGTTTTATTTCTGGGGGCATGTTCTGGTTATTGCTATTTATTTTGTCCTGATGCTGTTCTTTTCCAATACTTATGGCGGTCTGAAGATCGGATACCTGAAGCCGCTGGATGTATTTTTTTCACAGATTTTTTCGCTGATCATGGTAAATGTCATTTCCTATTTCCAGCTGTCTCTGATGAGAAACTGGCTGGTACCGGCAAAACCTTTTCTGGAGATTCTTGGACTGGAACTGGTGCTGTCATTTATCTGGACCTATATCAGCAATGCAGTGTATAAGGCAATGTTTCCGCCAAGAGAAATGCTGCTGATCAGCGGCGAGCATCCGATTGATGATATCCTGCATAAATTCAGCACACGCAGTGACAGGTATCATATCTCCAGATGTATGAACATCACGGAAGGAATTGAAGCCATTAAAGCAGAGTGTACACAGAGATATGGCGCGGTGGTGCTGTGGGATATTCCGACACAGCAGAGAAATCAGCTGCTGAAATTCTGTTATTCCAGGTCGATCCGCGTGTATCTGATGCCGAAGATTCCGGATGTGCTTGTAAAAGGTGCAGATCAGATGCATCTGTTTGATACGCCGATTCTGCTGATCCGGGAATATTCGATTAAGATTGAGCAGCGTGCGATCAAGAGGATGATTGATATTGTCTTTTCACTTCTGATGATCATCATCACTTCACCGATTATGCTGGTAACGGCAATTATAATCAAATGCTATGACGGCGGGCCGATTTTATATAAACAGGTACGCTGTACGATGGATCAGAAGGAATTTAAAATCATGAAATTCCGCAGCATGAGAGTGGATGCGGAAAAAGATGGTGTGGCAAGGCTTGCGGCAAGAAATGACTCCAGAATTACACCGATCGGCAAATTTATCCGTTCCTGCAGAATTGATGAGCTTCCGCAGCTGTTTAATATTCTGAGCGGCGATATGTCATTTATCGGGCCGAGACCGGAAAGACCGGAGATTATCAGACAGTATATGGAAGATATGCCGGAATTTGCATATCGTATGAAGGTTAAGGCAGGGCTTGCGGGGTATGCACAGGTATACGGCAAGTACAATACAACTCCCTATGATAAGCTCAAGCTTGATCTGACCTATATTCAGAATTATTCGGTATGGCTTGATATCAAGCTGATGCTTCTGACACTGAAGATCCTTTTTACGCCGGAAAGCACAGAGGGTGTGGAAGAGAACCAGATTACAGCCATGAAGGAAGAAAAGGATCAGGAAGAACGCTGATGAACAGAGAAGAAAATGAACATCGAAGTGAAATACTGAATCTTAGAAGCTTTTACCTGCGGCTGATCCGTAGAATATGGCTGATTCCGGCAGCGCTTCTGGCAGGTGCCGTGATTGGCGGCGCGATCTATTTCCTTGCTACGGTAACTTTCGGACCGGAAAGATCTTACAGTGCGCAGTCCAAGCTGTATCTTAACTTTGCATATGATGAGTCCGGCAAGGTTTATGATTACTATAATGGCTATACATGGAATCTGCTGATGTCAACGGATGACATTCTGAATCAGACCATGAAGAATCTTGCAGCGCAGGGAATTCCGGAACTGCAGGGAACAGATGTCGGCAGCGGCAGCCTCAGTGGTGTGACAAGAGCTGAAGTGATTGCCAGTACGGATGCGGAGATTCCTTCCGACTCAAGGGTAATGGTATTGACAATTACCAGCCATGATCAGAAACTGGCACAGGCGATTCTGAAGGCAACAGATGATTCACTGGTAAGCTTTGGCACTTCTCACAGTGAGTTCGAGGGAATTGATGTCAGAAGTACTTCTGATGCTGCGCTGGTAACCTATACGGACAGGACGACCGCAGCAGTGATTACAGGGGCAGTTCTTGCAGGCATCAGTATGATTATGGTATTGCTGTTGCTGGACTGCCTGGATGATGCGGTTTATGTGCCGGAAGACTGTGAACGAAGATATCACCTTCCGGTGCTGGGAATGCTCGCGGCAGAAGGCAGGCAGCTTCCGGAGAGGTTCCGCAATGAACTGATAGCAGCCTTTGAGCATACCATCAGCGGACAGCATAAGGTAGCACTGATTTCGGTTTCCGGTGGAAAAAATGAAGGAGCTGCAGATAAAGCATGTCAGATACTGCATGAAATGATCCGGAGTGATTTTGACTTTCAGAAAACTGATGTGGAAGCATTGCAGACGCCGGGAACGAGTCTGGAGAGTTATCGCAGACTTCAGGAAACAGATGGTGTGATTCTGCTTTTGAAAGCGGGAGAGCATGCCGGTACAATGGCAGAGCATATGATCAGTCAGCTTCATAAGCATGACTGTCCGATTCTGGGAATTATTCTGACAGAAACGGATCCGGGTTTTATGAAACGATATTACAGATGCTGATGATGCGAGGCGCGAATGAAAAATGAACAGCAGGAGAGCACCAGAATTCAGATTCTGGTCTCGGCAGTTGACCAGAATACGGAGACACTTGCAGCACAGATGAATCTGGAGACAGATGCGCTGATTGTAAATCAGTGTCATGAAAATGCCTATTCTGAATATGAATATAAAAATCACAGGGTCTGCTGCTATGACAGCGATGCACGGGGCGTTGGACTTTCCAGAAATACAGCGATGTTGTATGCAACTTCCGAGCTGATTCTGTTCGGGGATGAAGACATCAGATATCGTGCAGGTTACGCACAGGATATTGCAGAAGAATTTGACCGCCATCCGGAAGCGGATATGATCCTTTTTAATATCAGACAGTCAGAAGGCCGGGAAACATATCACAATCGAGCGTTCGGGCGTATCCGATGGTATAACTACGGGAGATATCCGGCGTACAGCATCTGTGTCAGAACCAGAAAGCTGCGTGAAGCCAATGTCATGTTTTCACTTCTGTTTGGCGGCGGGGCGCAGTACAGTAACGGTGAGGACAGTCTTTTTCTGCATGAGTGTCTGGAAAAGGGAATTCATATTTATCGTTCACCGATTGAAATCGGATATGAGATTGCGCGCAGATCCACATGGTTTGAAGGATATACAGAAAAATTTTTTATGGACAGAGGTGTTCTGTACCATTTCCTTTATGGCAGGATGGCATATCTGTTCGGACTTCGGTTTCTGCTGAAGCATCGCAGTACCATGTGCCGTAAAATGTCCTTTGGAAAATGTTATGAACTTATGAAGAAAGGAATTCGAAGCGTCTGATATGTGGCTGTATACAGGAATGACTCTGCTGACTATCGGGCTCAGTGTGCTGATCAGACGTCCGCGGATGGCAGGGATAAATGAAAATGATATTGGCCTTACCAGGCAGGAGGCGCTAAATCGCATCAGCATGGCGGCAGTTTTTATACTGCTGTTTGCGGTACCTGCATGCAGGATCAATGTCGGCAATGATTATGCCAAATATGTGGAATTTATGCATCTGGTGTATTCCAATGCCTATGTACCCACAGAAGTCGGGTTTAACGTGCTGGCATGGCTGATTTATCATCTGTGCGGTTATGAAAATTTCCTCCTGGTATTTGCAGTGTTTGCATTTGCGATTCCGGCAGTTTTTCTTGCAGCGTTCTGGCAGCAGGCGGATTCCTTTACGTGGACATTTGCGATGTTCATGCTTCTGGGATATTATTTTCAGTCGTTCAGTACCGTTCGTTATTATCTGGCACTTGCAATAGCTGTGTATTCCATGAAATATGTGATCAGGAGAGACTGGCCGGCATTCATACTGCTTATTCTGGTCGGATCAGCCTTTCATAAATCGCTGCTGGTTGTTCTGGTTTTGTATGTGATTGCGCAGATGAAATGGAAAAAATGGATGGTTTTTGCAGGGGGATGTCTTTGCATTACTTTTATTTTTCTGCGTGAGCAGTATCTGCAGCTGGTGGTCTGGCTGTATCCGTCCTATAAGAACACTGAGTATTTAAGCGGTGGAACCAGCTATGTGAGTATTGCAAGATGTGTCTGCGTACTGGTGCTGGCACTTCTGTATTATAGGCAGGCAGTACAGGGAAATCGCAGAAATGAATTTTATTTTCACTGTAATATACTGGCACTGGTTTTATATGTGTTCTGTTCATTTATTCCGGTGATTTCCAGAATCGGTTATTATCTGACGATAACGCAGATTCTGTTTATTCCGTCGATTCTTCTGAAGATACCTGAGGAACGTCAGCAGAAAATATTTAAGGCACTTACCATACTGGCCTGTGCCGCTTACTTTTGTATGTACATGCGTCATGCAGGTGACGATGGAGTCAGGATCCTGCCATATCAGACATTTATGTTTCATGATATGCCGCCGATTCTGTCCGATAAGGGATACTGAAACTGCCGGGAGGCAAAATATGAAAGTTTTTTTTAATATTATAGTGGTTTCATTCAACGCAGGAGATAAGCTGGAAAAGACACTGGAAAGTGTACTTGGACAGACATATCAGGAATTTCGGATTGTCATCAAGGATGGCGATTCTTCAGATGGATCTGTGGAAAAAATTATTGAGAAATATCAGATCGGTACAGACGGATATTCGCCGGACCATCGGATGATTCTGATCAGAGGCAGGGATCAGGGAATATATGATGCCATGAATATTGCATCGGACACACTTGCCGGAATAGAAACGCAGCATATGAGTCCGGAGTACATGAGCTTTGTGTATTTTCTCAACTGCGGAGATAATCTGACTGATTCACATGTCCTTGAAAAAGTACAGAAGGGAATTCGTGAATATGCGCAGAAGGATGCCAATCCATCCCCGTTTATCTGCTATGGAGACATTTTCGAATGCAGAACCGGCCAGCGTGTCGCATCCAATCCGAATATCAATGATTTTGCCTGTTACAGAAATCTGCCCTGCCATCAGGCCTGCTTTTATGAAAGTTCACTTATCCTGAGAGAAAAGTTTGATACGCAGTGGCAGGTCAGAGCGGATTATGAGCATTTTCTGCGCTGCTTTTATAAAGATAAGGCACAGACTTTTTACATACCGATGATCATTGCGGATTATGAAGGCGGCGGTTTTTCTGAGACTGCGCACAGCCGTGCCATGTCTGAGCGGGAACGCAGATGGATTATTGCCATGTATCAGAGCAATGCCAAAATCCTCAAATATGATCTGATCCGCATTGTCACACTGGCATCTCTTCGCACCAGAGCTGCGGAAAATCCCAGAACCGCGGGAATCTACAACTGGTTTAAAAAGATAATTTACAGGCATAGAGCCTGATAGGAAAATTGGAGCGGATATGAAGGTTTTATGGCTTTGCAACGTCATGCTGCCGGCATTTGCCAGAACGCATGATCTTCCATATACGAACAGAGAAGGATGGCTGTCCGGCAGCTACGAACGGATGGTCAGAGACCGTGCAGACGATTCCGGGGAAGGAAACACATCCGCAAGAGACATTGAACTTGGCGTATGCTTTCCTGCACCTTACGCACTGGGAAATTTCCGTCAGGAGCAGGACAGTGTAATCTTTTACGGCTTTCTGGAGAATCTTGACACACCGGAAGTTTATGATCATACACTGGAAAAAAGATTTCAGGAAATTCTGAATGATTTTCAGCCGGACATTGTGCATATATTCGGGACGGAGTTTCCACATACACTTGCAATGATTCAGGCATTTCATAATCCGGACAGAATTCTGCTGGGAATTCAGGGACTGTGCAGTGTTATTGCAGAAAAATATATGGCAGATCTGCCGGTAATGGTGCAGAAGGATGCAACATTCCGGGATAAACTTAAAAAAGATTCGCTTGTGCAGCAGCAGGAAAAATACCGCAGAAGGGCGGCAATGGAGAATGCGTCAATCAGAATGGCCGGACATATTACAGGCCGGACGGATTTCGACCGGCGTGTTACCGCATCCATTAATCCGAAAGCAGTATATCATCATATGAATGAAACGATGCGCAGCTGCTTTTATACAACACCGGTCTGGAAGAGGGAGAACAGTGTTCCGTACAGTATTTTCCTGCCTCAGGGCGATTACCCGATCAAAGGGTTTCATTATATGCTGCAGGCGCTTCCCAAACTGATTGCGGCCCATCCACAGACACATGTGTATGTTGCGGGGAACAGCATTATCGGACGGGCGGATCGCAGCAGCGTGACTGCACCGGGAGACAGAAGCTCGGAATCCGGTGGAAGCAGATATCCGCTTTTTATCAGAATTTCTGCATATGGGCGGTATTTAAGGCTTCTGATGGTGGAAAAACATCTGAAAAAGCATGTGACCGTACTGGGAAAGCTGAGTGCGGAGCAGATGAAGGAACAGTATCTGAAATGCAGCGTATTTGCCTGTCCGTCGGCAGTGGAAAATTCTCCGAACAGTGTTGGTGAGGCAATGCTTCTGGGCGTACCGGTTGTGGCTTCCAGAACCGGAGGAATTCCCAGCATGGTGGATGAGAATCATGATGGAATTCTGTTTGAAGCAGGAAATGCAGATGCGCTTGCAGCTGCGATCATGCAGATCTGGGATGAAGGTGTCATTGCAGATGTTTTCGGAGAAAATGCCAGAAAACATGCGCTTCGGACACACGATGCGGATCTGAATTATGCAAGGCTGCTTGAAATATACCGTGCAATCAATGCATCGGCGGGAAAAAATGAAACCGGAGTAAAGGGCGAATGACCATTACGTTTGTTTCCAATTACATCAATCATCATCAGATCCCGTTCTGCAATGCAATGTATCATATACTGGGAGCGGATTTTCATTTTGTGCAGACGCAGCCGATGGCGCAGGAACGGATACAGATGGGATGGTCGGCGGACACCGGCAGTATACCGTATGTAAGCCTTCTGTACGAAGATGAGGCGGGCTGCCGTGATCTGATTCAAAACAGTGACATTGTGCTGCTGGGCTGGAGCGGACATGAAGAACTGGACAGAATGAGACTTCAAACCGGGAAGCCTACGCTGAGAATCAGTGAACGGATTTACCGTGAAGGACAGTGGAAGGCGGTTTCTCCGAAGGGACTGGTGGCAAAATACCGGGAACATTTCAGATATCGGAAGAAACCGGTATATCTTTTGTGTTCCGGTGCATATGTGGCATCTGATTTTCATCTGATTCACTGCTATCCGGGGAAAATGTTCCGGTGGGGATATTTTCCGGAAACAGTTCATTACCGGGAAAATGAATTTCGGGATATGAAGACACATTCCGGAACGATTGATCTGGCGTGGGCGGGCAGGATGATTACATTAAAGCATCCGGAATATGCAATCCGGCTGGCCAGAACACTTAAGGATGCGAAATTTGATTTTCGCCTTCATATGGTGGGAGATGGAGTCATGCTGAACACCCTTCAGCAGATGGCACGTGACGAAAAGGTAACTGATGTGGTACAGTTCTATGGGGCAATGGAACCGGAGAAAGTCCGCAGAGTGATGGAACAGGCACATATTTTCCTTTTTACCAGTAATTATCTGGAAGGCTGGGGAGCAGTTGTAAACGAAGCAATGAACAGCGGCTGTGCCGTGGTGGCTTCCGGTGAAGCTGGTGCGGTGCCGTTTCTGATCAGAGACGGAGAAAACGGGCTGGTCTATCATGATGGCAGTTACGGCGAGTTCGAGGCAAAGGCGGTATATCTTGCCGGACATCCGCTGGAGCGTGACAGAATCGGAAGGAAGGCATATGATACCATTACCATGCTCTGGAATGCAGAGCATGCTGCGGATGAACTTCTGAGATTCTGCCGGGGAATATTAGAGGACAAAGATGCAGTACCTGCAGAGGAAGGTCCGCTTTCCCGTGCAGAAGTTATTGCGCCGCCGAAGGCAGTAAGAACCATGCAGGAAGACAATCATTTACACTGACAGGAGAGAAGCAGGAGAAATTATGGAAGACAAGGATATGAGATTAATTGACAGAATTCTGAAACTGAAGATAAAACTGTTCGGCATCGAGATGGAATGTGTAGATCTGATGTTCGGGATGATTATTCTGACCTTCGGGCTGGTGGCAAGGCTTTATCTGTATGATGTGGTATCAGGAGATTATGCGGGAGCCTTTGCAGACTGGATGAGGGAAATCAGGCAGGCACATGCAAACGGAGTCCTGTATATCGGGTTGGTGCCCAAGGAAACAGATGCCAGTACGTTTGACTATAACTGCCTGCCGCAGTATCTGTTCTGCTTCCTGTCACTGTTCCATGGCGTCAGCGATATGTATCTCGTTAAGACGGCATCTGTTGTATTTGACTTTGTTTCCGCCATTACCATTTTCAGGATCGTTTATGAGATGACCGGAAATGTACGTAAATCCATGATCGGCCTTGGCGTGGCACTTGCCATTCCGACGGTGATTCTCAACAGCGCAGCCTGGGCGCAGAATGACAGTATTTACACAGCGTTTGTTCTGCTTTCTTTCCTGTCCGTTCTGAAAAAAAGAGATATCAGGACGTTTGTCTATGTCGGTCTTGCATTCTGCTTCAAGCAGCAGACCATTTTCTTTTTCCCGTTCCTGATCATCATGTGGCTCAAAAATAAGGTGAAAATCAGATATATTCTGCTGGTTCCGGCACTGTATCTTGCGGCAATGGTTCCTGCGGCGATTGCAGGAAGACCCTGGGGAAATCTGCTGGGAATCTACAGCAATCAGGTTGCAATGTTCTCCAGACTGTCCATGAATTACCCGAGTATCTATACCATTGTGACTTCACAGATGACAAATGAGTATCGATCTTATCTGACCAGCGCAGGGATGATGATTACCGTGATTCTGATGGGCCTTCTGGCATATTATACCTATCAGAAAAAGTTCAGGATTACACCGGAATATATGCTGACGCTGGTGGTGTTTACAGGAGAGCTGATTACCTTCTGTCTGCCTTGCATGCATGAAAGATACGGATTTATTGCGGAGATATTTGCATTTGTATACGGTTTGTTCGGGTGGAAGAGAATGTGCATTGCAATCGGATTTGAGGCACTGACACTGGTGACCTATACAAGGTATCTGTTTGGTTCCACGATTGCATATCTTTATCCGCTGACAGGCATTATGCTGGTACTGATTCTGTTTGTGGGGTATGACCTTTACCAGCAGATGCAGAAGGAGAATGCATGAGCGATGCGCAGCCGCGGCTGAGTATAATCATTCCTGCATATAATACGGAGACACTGCTCAGAAAGTGTGTGGAATCTGTTCTGGAGCAGACCTACCCACAGGATCATATGGAAATTATCATAGTGGATGACGGTTCTGCAGACAGTACGGGACTTGTGGCAGATGCGCTGGAGGCGGAAAATGATAATGTGATCTGTTTTCATGAGTCAAATGCCGGTTCCAGTGCGGCAAGAAATCTGGGCCTTTCGCATGCGACAGGAGATTACATTGGATTTGTGGACAGCGATGATTATATCGATCCGCACATGTATGAAGTACTTGTGGATGCGCTGGTGAGAAATCATGCCCGGATGGCGCAGGTCTGCCGTGATGAAATCGCGGAAGACGGGAAGAAACTTCCGGATGTGGTGATACCGCCGCAGCAGGAGCAGACCGTGTCTGCGGAAGAGTTTCTGTGTTCACTGCTGATGCATACCGGAGATACTTCCTATTGCACCAAACTGACGGCAAGAGAGCTTTTTTCACAGAAGATGCAGTTTCCGACCGGCATGCTGAATGAAGATTTTTACCTGCTCTTTCATATGCTGCCGGAAGCGGGGAGTGTGGTGATCCTCCCGCAGCAGTATTATCATGTGTTTTACAGAACCGGCAGCAACTCCAGGAAAAAGCAGCAGGACAAAGACTGTTTTCCACCGGTATTTACAGATATTGTCAACAATGCAGATGCGGTAACCGCATTTGTCTCTGCGAAGTATCCGGCACTGGTTCCGGTTGCAGTGCGCTTTGGCCTGGTGCAGCGACTGGATTATCTGCTGCATATTCCGATCAGCAGGATGACAGGAGATAACCGGTTCTACCGGCAGGTGGTGCATTATGTCAGAGTGCATTTCAGAGAGATTCTTGTGAATCCGTATCTTTCACGAAGAGACAGGATTTATCTGCTGCTGCTGGCACCGGCGCCGAAACTGGTACGTACACTGCATGCCCGGAAAAAGGGACTGCTGTGATGAACGGATAAGTGTAAATGGACGAAATGAAACATATTCTGGAAGATAAAAAGAAAGTAAATACGGGCAGAGGCAGAACAATTCTGATGATATTGCTTCTGTTTTTCCAGCTTGGAATCTGTATCTGGTTCGGGATGCAGAAGCAGGGATTTCATCAGGATGAATACTATTCCTTCTTTTCCAGCAACAGGACATCCGGGTTATGTGAACCTGACAGAGCATGGCAGAGCGCGCAGACCATCAGAAATGAATTTGTGGTACTCCCGGGGGAAGGATTTCGATACGGCCTGGTTGCACAGGTACAGTCCTGGGATGTACATCCGCCGCTTTTTTATGATCTTCTTCATACCATGTGTTCAGTTTTTACCGGGGTATTCAGCAAGTGGCTGGGAATCAGTGTAAATCTGATCGCCTTTACTCTTTGTTTCTGGATTTTGAATGAACTGCTGCGCCGGCTGGGTGCGGATGACAGAATGAGATTTCTGGTCTGTGGTCTTTGGGGCTGTAATCCGATGACGGTTTCCTGTGTCATGTTCATCCGGATGTATATGTGGCTGACAGTTTTCGTACTGCTGTGTGCTTATCTGCATGTAAGGCTTCTTCAGGAAACCATGCAGATGGAAAATCCGGGAGGAAAGGTATATTATTTCAGATTTATTCTGCCAATCATGATCTGCAGCTATCTTGGATTTCTGACGCAGTATTATTACATGATTTTCTTTTTCTTTATCGGCGTTTTTTATACCCTGTGGATTCTGGTAACAGAAGGTGCCAGAGAACATCAGCATAAAAAAGCACTGAAGGATGCGCTTGTTTATGTGGCATCCTGTGCGACGGCGCTTATGCTTGCAGTTGTATCATATCCGGCGAGTGCAGTACACATTTTCAGAGGATACCGTGGAAAAGAGGCAGCTGCGGAATTTGCTTCTGCCGGAAATTTTGGGCAGAGAGCAGAATTTTTTCTGGGACTTTTGAACCGTGACGTATTTGGCGGTTGTTTTTATATTCTGGTGGCGCTTCTGATTATCTCCATGGTCATATACCGGATCAGGATAAGGACGGAAATGAAGATGGTGCTGACGGCAGTTACCGGTTATTTTCTGGTGGTATCCAAAACGGCGCTTCTTCTGGGCAATACGTCAAACCGGTATGAAATGCCGGTGTATGGACTGATTCTTCTGGTTGTCATATTTATGGCAAGAGATGTGATTCTGCACGGCAGAAAATATCGGAAGCAGGCAACGGTGCTGCTGGTATTTTTGTCTGTGTTTCTCACCATGAAGGGACTTTTTCTGGACCGGAATGTATTGTTCCTGTATCCGGAGGATGAGAGTCGTATCGCCTATGCGAAGGAAAACAGAGATGTTCCGGTCATTATCATGTACCATGATCAGACACCGGACAACGTATGGCGCCTGACAGATGAACTGCTGGAATATCCCCGGATGTATTTCATGAGCGAGGCGAATAAGGACAGGATCACAGATCAGACGATTATGTCTGCCCGAAAGCTGCTCGTTTATGCTGCTGATTACGATACGCAGAAGGAAAGCCTGCAGGCCATACTTGAGAGTGATCAGAATCTGAAAGGGTATCGCATTGTTTCACAGAAGGATATGTGGACATTGTATGAATTTTACTGAGATTGTGGATAAGTATCCGCAGGCCGTGACATTCTGTGGATAATCATATATAATAGAACTCGAATTTTTGAAAGTATTGAAACAGATGCGGTCAGAACAGAAACCGCTTCGGAATAAGAGGTAAATATGGAAAATCATATGCTGGACAATAAAACATTACTGGTAACAGGAGGAACAGGGTCTTTCGGACACTGCTTCACCAAATACGTACTGGAACATTACAACCCGAAGAAGATTATTATCTATTCAAGAGACGAATATAAGCAGTTTGTCATGTCCAACGAACCGGTATATAAGGAGCATGCGACGCAGATGCGTTTCTTTATCGGCGATGTACGTGACGGGGCAAGACTTGAACGTGCCATGGAAGGCGTTGACTATGTGATTCATGCAGCAGCCTTAAAACAGGTTCCGGCATGTGAATACAATCCGGTGGAAGCCATCAAGACCAATGTGACAGGTGCGGAGAATGTCATCAATGCATCACTGAACTGCGGGGTAAAGAGAGTTGTTGCGCTTTCTACAGATAAGGCAGTCAATCCGGTGAACCTGTATGGTGCGACCAAGATGGTATCTGATAAGCTGTTTATCGCAGCCAATGCATATTCAGGCTCCAAGGACATTAACTTTTCCATTGTCCGTTATGGCAATGTGGCAGGCAGCCGCGGATCCATTATTCCGTTCTTTAAGAAACTGATCGATCAGGGAGAAAAGGAACTTCCGGTAACCGATTACCGTATGACACGTTTCTGGATCTCTCTTCCGCAGGGGGTGGAACTGGTACTGAAAGCCCTGACAGAAGCAAAGGGCGGAGAGACCTTTATCAGCAAGATTCCGTCTTTCCATGTAAAAGATCTGGCAGAAGCGATGTGCCCGGGTATTGCAACCCGTGAAGTCGGAATCCGTCCCGGTGAGAAACTGGATGAGATTATGGTAACGGTAGAAGATGCACCGTTTACCTATGAATATGATAAGCATTTTATTGTTTATCCGCAGGTGGTCTACAATGACAATCAGGTTCCGGATCTGTCAGGGAAAAAAGTAGCAGAAGGATTTTCCTACAGTTCAGGTAATAATACGGAGTGGATGAGTGTGGAAGAAATCCGCCGTCGCCTTTCTGAGGCAGTCGAAGACTAAGCCGGTAGCAGAAGAAAAACGCAACCGTAAATTGAAAGGACAGCATCATGAAGACAATTGCGATTATTACGGCACGTGGCGGAAGTAAACGTATTCCGCGTAAGAATATCAAGGAGTTCTGCGGTAAACCCATTATTGATTACTCTATTGAGGCAGCGCTTGCCAGCGGGATTTTTGATGAAGTCATGGTTTCCACAGATGATGAAGAAATCGCGCAGGTCGCACGGGCAGCAGGCGCACAGGTTCCATTCATGAGATCTGAAGCGACTTCTACCGATATGGCCAATACGGCCGATGTACTGCTGGAAGTTTTTGAAGAATATGAAAAGCGTGGTCAGAAGTTCGACTACGGGTGCTGCATTTATCCGACAGCTCCTTTTGTAACACCGGATAAACTGCAGGATGCAATGCGCCTTTTGAAGGAGAGCGGAGCACAGTCCATTATTCCGATGACGGAGTTTTCCTATCCGCCGCAGAGGGGGCTGTTTATCAATGAAACCGGAGAAGTGGAAATGCTGCATCCGGAGTATGCCGAGACTCGCAGCCAGGATCTGCAGAAGCAGTATCATGAATGCGGACAGTTCTATATTTTCAGGGTAGATGAATTTAAGATACAGAAAGATACCACGATGGAGCATTCCATTCCATATATCATCGATCCGGTGGAAGAACAGGATATCGATAATGAAAGTGACTGGATGCTGGCAGAGATGAAATTCAGATTTCTGCGGGATCAGGGGAGACTGTAATGCAGCAGCTCCGGCGCGAAAACGTACAGGCTGAGAGAACAATGAGGATTGACTTATGAAACTGGAAGAGTGTTTAAAGCAGCATCGTGCCTATATGATTGCGGAAATGTCAGCCAATCATGCCGGAAAGCTTGAGAACGCACTGAAAATTGTAGAAGAAGCGGCAAAAGCAGGAGCAGATTGTGTCAAAACACAGACTTATACTGCGGATACCATTACCATTGATTCAGATGCGGAAGCATTTAAGATTCATGGTGGTCTCTGGGATGGCTATATTCTTCATGACCTTTACCGGGAAGCTTATACACCATGGGAGTGGATGACACCGATTAAGAAGAAATGTGAGGAGTGCGGAGTGGATTTTCTTTCTACCCCGTTTGATCCGACGTCTGTGGATTATCTGGAAAATGTCGGTGTGGACTTTTATAAGATCGCGTCCATGGAGCTGGTGGATATTCCTCTGATTAAATATGTGGCAAGAACCGGAAAACCGATCATCATGTCGGTAGGTATGGGGAGTGAAGAAGAGATTCAGGAGGCGATTGATGCAGCCAGAAGTGTCGGTAATGAAAAAATGATTCTTTTGAAGTGCTGTACCGTATACCCGTCAATTTCCAGTGATCTGAATCTGAGAACGATTACAGACATGCGGGATCGTTTTCGGCTGCCGGTCGGACTTTCAGACCATTCGCTTGGTGCTACAGCAGCAATTACCGCAGCAGCACTTGGCGCTGTTGTGATTGAGAAACATTTCTGCCTGGATCGTAAGATCAAGAATGCAGACAGCGACTTTTCCATGGAACCTGCAGAATACAGACAGATGGTGCAGGGGGTTCATGATGCGGAACTGGCACTGGGAAAGGTATCCTACGGACCGATTCCGGATGAAGCGGAGGAGTTTAAGAACCGCAGATCGCTTTTTGTTGTAAAAGACATGAAGGCAGGAGAGAGATTTACGGCCGAAAATGTCCGCAGCATCCGCCCGTATGATGGACTGAAGCCGAAATATTACGAAGAAATCCTCGGAAAGACAGCAGCCTGTGATATTCATATGGGGACGCCGCTTGCCTGGGAACTGATCAGCAAATGATTATGGCGCATATGATAAAGTAATAGTTTCATCTGCCGGGAAGGAACTGTAAGTGGAGACAGTCGGAATCAGAGTTGATGTGAATGAAAGAGTTGCAACAGGGCATTTTATGCGCTGTGCAACGATCAGCGAGCAGCTGCAGCGTATGGGAGCAGCTGCTGTTTTTATTTCGGCGGATACGCAGATTGTACCGTTTGCAGAGGAAAGAAATCTGGAATACCATATTCTGCATTCTGACTGGAAGCATCTGGAAGAAGAAACGGCAAAGCTGATTTCTTATCTGAAGGGCACAGAGATCCGGACACTTCTGGTGGATACTTATCTGGTAACGGAACGATATCTGAAAACGCTGCGCGATGCAGGAATCCACGTGCTGTATATGGATGATCTTGATGCCATGAAATATCCGGTTGAAGCGCTGGTAAATTACAGTCCGGGTTATCAGGATGGGGACTATGGGAAGACATATAAGGATTCGGGTACAAAACTGTTTCTTGGAGCTGCGTATGTTCCGCTTCGGGCGCAGTTTACGCAGTATGCAGAGGAATATCTTAAAAGAAATGGATTGCACCGTATCTTTCTGACAACAGGTGGTTCTGATCCGATGGGGATTGCAGAGCAGCTGATTCGAAGAATTTTATCGGATCCGCTTTTTGCAGATGTGGAAATTCATCTTCTTGCAGGAAGATTCTATCATGCACCGGAGAGCCTCTTCGGCGGTGATTCTCCATTTGCAGGAAGACTCATGCTGCATCAGAACATACCGAATGTGGCTGAAATCATGGCACCGTGCGATGCAGCGGTGACACCTGCAGGTACAACGTTATATGAACTGAGTGCCTGCGGTGTGCCTTCTGTCAGTTTTGTTTTTGCGGATAATCAGGAGACGGATGCGCTCTTTTTTGACAAAGAAGGACTGATTCCGTATGCGGGAGACTTCAGGGAGAATCCGGACAGATGCAGTGAGCAGATCATACAGGAACTGTACCGGATTGCAGCGCTTTCTACGGAAAATTACCGGAAGTTGTGCGAGAAACTGCAGAGCAGCATTGACGGAAAAGGTGCGCAGCGTATTGCGGAAGTGCTGATCCGGCTGTGAAAAATAAGGAGTATCATGAAAAAAATCTTTATATTGGGTGCCAGCATGCTGCAGGTACCGGCGATTCAGAAGGCAAAGGAAAAAGGACTTTATGTGTATGCACTGGATTATGATCCGGAGGCGGTGGGAATACCGTATGCGGATGAATTTCTGTGCATCAGCACAATTGATAAAGAGGCAGTACTGAAGGCGGCGAAGGAATATCAGCCGGATTATATTATCACATCCACAAGTGATATGCCGGTGCGGACGGTTGCCTGGGTGAATGAGCAGCTGGGCAGACCGAATGATATTGCCTTTGAGGATGCCATCTGCGCAACTGATAAGGCAGCCATGCGCCGCAGAATGAAGGAATGCGGGGTACCGGTTCCGGAATTTCATGTGATTCATTCCGCACAGGAACTGAAGAACGTGGCGGAGCACATGGCGGACCGTTTTATCATCAAGCCGGCCGATAATGCAGCCAGCCGCGGGGTATATCTGATTGAGAAAAAGGATCACCCGGATTATGATGAAATTTACCGCTTTACGCATCGGTATTCCAGGAGCGGAGAGGTTCTGGTGGAAGAGTTCATGACCGGACCGGAAGTCAGTGTGGAATCCTTCACTGTAAATGATGAGACACATATCATTACAATTACTGATAAAAAAGTTACCGAAATACCGTTCTTCGTGGAAACGGGGCATACAGAACCGAGCAGACTTCCGGCAGAGGTGCAGGCAGATATCCGCAGCGTTGCGGAAGGCGCGATCAGAGCGCTTCATCTTCATAACGGGCCGACCCATACAGAGATCAAGGTGACGCCGGCAGGTGCAAAGCTTGTGGAAATCGCAGCAAGACTTGGTGGAGATTTCATCACATCAAGGCTGGTACCGCTTTCAAGCGGGGTTGACCTGATTGACTGCTGTATCAGCGCTACACTTGGACAAAAGGTGTACTGGGAGAGAACAAAGACTGTCGGATCTGCGATTCGCTTTATTCAGGCCCGTGAGGGAACAATTGCGGAGATCAGAGGTGTGCAGGAAGCCATGCAGATGTCCGGAGTGACAGAAGTCAGTCTTTATAAAAAGGTCGGTGATATTGTTGCCCCGCTGGAATCAAGCGGAGACAGACTGGGGCATGTGATTGCGACCGGAGCGGATGCAGATGAGGCGGAACGGAACTGTGAAGCGGCGCTTGCAAAGATCATGATCCGGACGATCTGAGACTTCGGAAGTCTCTCGGCGTCATGCGGAAACGTTCGTGAAAGGCACGGTTGAAGGTACGCTGACTTTCAAATCCGGATTTCCAGCAGATGTCCGTGATGGATTCCTGCGTATACTCCAGCAGGTTGACGGCATAGTCCAGTCTGGTATCGTTCAGATAGCGGTTGAAATTGGTATGGAAGGTCCCGGAAAAAACGCGGGATAAGGCAAAGGGGCTGTAACCCATGTCTTTTGCCATGGAGGTCAGACTGACCTCTTCTGTAAAATGTGCTGCAATGTAAGTGACTGTCTGATAGATGATGTCGCCGTCATCTGCAGCATTTTTTGATATCAGAGTAAGCATTGGAAGCGCTCTTGAGAGAATGATCTGGACAAAGGCCTGATGCAGGATCTGCACATGCTCTTTTGCCGGATGATGCAGTAGACTGTTTATGGCATACAGAATGTCCGGATGCAGGTCGGCAGCCCGGATGACCGGATTCTCGGCGCAGAACTGATGAAGCGTCTGCACATAGGAACCGGATAAAGAAGGGGCAAAGAGCAGATAGACTGCTGCACATTTTCCAGAGTCAAATACCTGGTAATGATGGATCATGTCAGGAAAAATCAGTGCGAAGTCACCTTTTTGCATATGATAGAAGTTCTGGCCGATGCCGAGCTCCAGTGTTCCCTCGGAAACATAAACACATTCCATGGACTTATGTACATGCGGAGAAATATGACCAGTGGATCGCAGATATATTTCCAGATCATCCTGTACGTTTTCATATAAAGGCCTCATTCTGATGCACTCCTTTCATAGATCTCATCAGAAGAAGTGTATCGCAACCGGATACGATTTGCAAGATCTGGCTACTTTTTGCATGAATATGACACGTATTCATGAGTAAACGGAACTATAATGCACTTGTAAGATCAATCAAGGCAGATAAGAAAAGGAGGATATCACAATGGAAAAGACAAAGAGTGCATCAAAGAATTCCGTAAAGGGAACAGTAAAGAACACACTGGTACAGCTGATGGAAGATTACATCGCATATTGCGAAAAGTACCATATTTACAAGATTTACTGATCGCACCGGAACAAAGAAGCGGAGCTGCAAGGGCAGCTCTATTTTTTTTGCCTGTTTTACAGAAAATGACAGAAGATTGCGATTATGGCACTTTGTGGTATATTTAAGGGAGTGTAATTCTGAAAGAATATTATCGGGGGTTATTTTTTATGTACGAAATAGGAAGTGAATTTCATTATGAGGAGCCGGCAAAGGAGGAAGATCTGCTGCAGCTGTTTAAAAGGTTTCATGGAGTAAAGATGCTGCGCTGCGGAAGAGATGCCATCGGTCTGATTGCAGATGATATTATCTGTCATCAGGCGGGAATGGAAGGAAAGAACTTTACCGCTTTTCTGCCGGCACTTTCCTGTGATTCCATGTACCTGCCGTTTGAGGTAAGGGGCTTTGACGTGAAATTCTATGCGCTTCACGAGGATCTGACGGTCTGCATGGAGGATCTGGAGAAAAAACTGTATGGCGTAAAGTACCCGGTCGTACTGACCATGAATCTGTACGGCTGCGCAGACCAGAGAAAATATAATGAAATGCTTCGAAGGAAGTATCCGCAGCTGGTACTGGTAGAAGATGTCACGCATCTGCTCCTTAATCCTGAACTGTATGATACAGAGGCTGCGGATTACTGTATTGGTAGCATCAGAAAGTGGATGGGAGTGCCTGACGGTGCAGTGGTGATCAGCAGCAGTGGAATGATCAGGGCAGCCATGGAAACAGAGGAAACGAAGTTCACCGGACTCAGGGCGCAGGCGCAGCGCCTGAAAGCAGATTATCTTGATCTTGGAGATCCGGGGCTGAAGACCAGATTCAGGGGAATGCTTTCCGAAGCGGAGAATTCGCTGGAAGATGGACGTCATCCGCATGAAATGACAGCGCTGAGTCGTGAAGTCCTTTCTCATGTGGACATTACCAGAATGCGTTATCGCAGATCCGTGAATTACCATTGTC
Organism: Butyrivibrio sp.; assembly: GCA_022486625.1. GTDB lineage: Bacteria > Bacillota > Clostridia > Lachnospirales > Lachnospiraceae > Butyrivibrio. The sequence continues at coordinate 119,029 of JAKVKH010000002.1, forward strand.
TGTATACTCTTCTTGAAGGGATGGCAGAGTGCGGACAGTATTTCAGACTTCTTCCGGAGGTTCCGGAGGAGATTACTCCATTTACACTGCCGGTGATCCTGAATCCGGACAGGTTGCCGGAGAAAGAGAGTATGAGAGTGCAGCAGGCAGGACAGATCCGGGATGCATTTGAACGCCGCCTTGCGGCAAGAGGTGTATATGCACCGGTACTCTGGCCAATTGATGACAGAGCCCGCAGCGCGTGCGCGGTTTCTGCAGAGGTATCGGATCAGATGCTGGCGTTCTGGATTGATCAGAGGTATGACCGTTTTGATATGGAACATGTGGCGGAGGTGTTCCGTGAGGAACTGCTGAGAACAGGAGGCGCAGAATCATGCGATTGAGCGTGATCGTACCCGTTTACAATATGGCATCCGGGGATAAACTGACCTGGTGTCTGGATTCACTGGTTCATCAGACGCTTCCGGACGGGAGTTATGAGATTATCGCAGTAGATGACTGCTCTGCGGATCAGTCATTCCAGATTCTGCAGCAGTATGAAAAGGAATTTCCGGGCCGCTTTCGTGCGGTTCATTCTCCGGAAAATCATCATCAGGGGGGTGCCAAGAACATTGGCCTGGCAATGGCACAGGGCGAATGGATCGGCTTTATTGATGCGGATGACTGGGTAACACCGGATTACTACGAACGACTCCTTAACAGAGCGATGCAGACCGGTGCGGATATGGTGGGCTGTGATTACAGCCTGACCGGGGAACACAGCATGAAGGTTGGGCAGATCGTTCATAACAATACATCGGAGCAGACCGGTGTCATGAATACGGAGAAGTACAGAAAACTCCTGCTGGATACCGGAAGTCTTGTCGTGAAGATCTACAAGCGGTATATTATTTTCGGAGCGCAGGACGATGGCACGCTGCAGAAGATTTTTCCTGAAGACATTTTCTATGAGGACAATGCCATCAGCAACACCTGGATGCTTCGTGTAAAACATTTTGAATATATTGCAGAACCGTTGTACTATTATTATCAGCATGATGCTTCCACCGTGCATACGATTTCAAGGAAAAATCTGGAGGATCGCATGACAGCGGGGCGCATGATCATTGCAGAGGCGAAAGACCATCAGTATCTGGATATGTATCGCCCTGAAATTGAATTTATGTATACGGTACTGTTCTATGTCAATACACTTTTTTCTGCAATGCCGAAGGCATCACATATCCGCGGCTGTTACGGCTTCTGCCGGACGCTTGGGGAAGAAATGAAGAGGCAGTTCCCGGAGTTTCAGCAGAATCCCTATTATCAGGAGCGGATTCATCCGGAGGAAAAAAAGCTGATTGCCATGCAGATGAAATCACATCTGTTATTCTATTGCTATTACAGACTATTGTGGTTCTACCGCGGTCTGAGAAAGAAATAATTCAATTATATGCATGAGAGAATCTATGTATGCCACACCTTTTACCATGTATATGTGGCATGCCTCAAGGAATTTCATATTTTACATCAGACGGGGAGTGAGACAGACCGTGTGGCAGAGGGAAGCAGTGCTGCCGGGCGGGCAACACTTGTTCTTTCGAAGATGTCCAATCATTTTGACGGCATGATTGACCGGGCAAGAGAATGCGGATTGTTCGAGGAAGTGATCGAGTTTGATGAAAAGGAAGATACCTTTTTTCCTGAACTGAAGCCGCTTCGCACGGATACCGGAAATCTTGTCCGCAATATGATCAACCGGATCCGTTTCTGCAGGCGTTTTGCCCAGCTGCAGGAACGCTATATTCCGGTAAACTTCCGTTTGTATCGGGATATTTATGTTTTCTGCGATTCTGATCCGATCGGCTATTATCTTAATGCACAGAAAATCCGCTACCATGCACTGGAGGATGGACTTAACTGCATTAAATACGGCGATACTGCGCGTTTTGACAATAACGGACACTTCGCATTCAAGGCGTGGATGGCTTCCACCGGGCTGATCTTCATACAGAACGGTTACGGCCGTTACTGCATTGACATGGAAGTGAATGACATCGGTCTTCTTGATTACCCGTGCAAAAAATATATTGAACAGCCAAGGGAAGCGCTGGTGCAGGAGCTGACGCAGACGGATAAGAATCTGATGCTCAGGCTCTTTATCTCCAATATGGATGCACTGCAGAGAAAGCTGGAAGAAGGTAAAAACAGACCGCGGGTGCTCATTCTGTCAGAGCCGCTCTGCGATCTTGAAACCAGACAGCAGATCTTCCGCGATCTGGTGGAATTATACGGAACGGTAGACGGGCAGCAGGCGGTGGTCATGATCAAGCAGCACCCGAGGGATTATCTGGATTATAAAACACTTTTCCCGGATGTGATTCTGCTGGACGGAACATTCCCGATGGAAATGCTGAACTTTATACCGGATCTTCGTTTTTCAAGACTTGTATCCGTATATACGGTAGTGGATTCCATTCATTTTGTAGATGAAAAGATATTCCTGGGTGATGATTTCATGGACCGTTATGAGGCACCGGAGATCCACAGGATCAACGAACAGATCAGGGAGTAAGCAGAGCTTCAGATCAAAATTATCGGATCTGACCCTTCAGATTCAGACAGGAACAGGAAAAGACATGCGTAAGATTTATAAGAAGATGATGGTACTGCTGGATAAAAAACAGAAGTGCCAGATGATAGGAATTGTATTCATGATGCTGATCGGAGGTATTCTGGAATCCCTTGGAATCTCCCTGATCGTCCCGGTTATGACGATTGTCATTGATCCGGCGGCAGTGCAGACCAGTAAATACATGAGCGTGATCTATAACGGACTTCACATGACGGATACCACGCAGTTTGCGGCGGTGATCATGGTGGCGCTGATTCTGGTTTTTGTCATCAAGAATATTTTCCTTTATTTCATGAATGTACTGCAGCTGAGATTTGTCTATACCAATCAGTTCGCAACATCTCAGCGTATGATGATCAATTTCATGAAAAGGCCTTATGAATATTATCTGAATGCAGATACTTCTGTTATTCAGCGTAATATTACTTCTGATGTCAATAATATGTATGGTCTGATTTTAAGCTGCCTGCAGCTGATCAGTGAGATCATTGTATTTGTATGTCTGGTTGCAATCCTGCTGATTCAGGATGTGAAGATGACCACGTTTATTGCGGTGCTTCTGATCTCGGTTCTTCTGATTATCAAATATATCATCAAACCCGTGATGATCAGAGCAGGACAGGATAACCAGGAATATTACAGCGGCCTGTACAAATGGATTGATGAGTCAGTGACCGGAATCAAGGAGATCAAAATCTCTGCAAAGGAAAACTATTTTATCAACGGATACGGACAGTGCGGTGCCGGTTATGTGAATGCGGTACAGAAGTATAACCTGTATAATTCCACACCGCGTCTTCTGATTGAAACTGTCAGCATTGCCGGCATGGTCGGCTATATGCTCTTTGTCATGATGCAGGGAACCGATATGGCGCATATGCTTCCGCAGATCACAGTTCTGGCTGCAGCGGCTGCAAGGCTTCTGCCGAGTGCAAACCGTATTAATAATTACCTGACTTCCATTGCCTATTTTGAACCGTTTTTCATGAATGTCAGTGATAATCTGCAGGCAGAAATTCATGACAATCAGGTTACCTATGATCCGACAGCCTATCAGGTCAGCCCTGAAGTGGAAAAACTTCCGGTGACGCAGAAGATTGAACTGAAGAACATTACCTATAAATATCCGAATTCAGAAGCATACGTACTGGATCACGCCAACATGACAATCCCGGTTGGTAAATCCGTTGGTATTGTAGGCACTTCCGGCGCCGGAAAAACGACCATTGTGGATGTTATGCTGGGACTGTTAAAGGCGGAAAAGGGAGAAATTCTGGCAGATGGTGTGGAAGTCCGAGACCACTACCAGTCATGGCTGAAGAATATCGGGTATATTCCGCAGACTATTTTCATGATTGATTCCACGATCCGTAAGAATGTGGCATTTGGTTACCCGGATGCGGATATTGATGAGAATAAGGTGTGGCAGGCTTTGAAAGAGGCACAGCTGGATGAATATGTAAGGAGTCTTCCGGAAGGGCTGGATACGAAGATCGGAGAACGCGGCATTCGCCTGTCCGGTGGTCAGCGGCAGCGTATCGGTATTGCACGTGCGCTGTTCGAAGATCCGGAAGTACTGGTACTGGATGAGGCAACCTCTGCGCTTGATAACGAGACGGAAGCGGCAATCATGGATTCCATTAATCGTCTTCATGGCCGCAAGACGCTCATCATCATTGCACATCGTCTGCAGACCATCGAGAAGTGTGACATTGTCTATCGCGTTCGCGGCGGCCAGGTAGTGACGGACCGCATCGGCGCACGTTGATGGGAGGGACGGCTGCCGGCGGGTGGAATCCGCACCGTCGGCTCGCTCCCGCTCTGTCGTACGTCGCAGCGGTACATAACGCTGCATAGGACGCAGCGTAAGTACCGGCACGTACGAAAGGCCTCCTTGTGCGGATTGCACCCGCTGGCAGCCTGACATTTCCATGAATGTGTGCCGGTGCGGCGGGACGCTTCGCCGCTGTCTTGAAATGTGTCGCATATACGCACACCCAGCTGCGAACCGCGAAGCGGAGCAGCGTCCGCAAAAGCAGCCTTACGGAGTATACGAAACACGTTGCATCACACGCGACCAGCTGCCGCAGGCAGCGCTGTCGCCCGGAAGTCTTTACCTGTTTTTAATACACAATACAAAACCGAATCACAAAATGAAACAATAACGTCATACGAACCGCGGGGAAAGAGCGGAAGGCCGGCGCGTGAATTTACACAAGGAGGCCTTCTGAGCGCGTCAGTACTTGCGCTGCGTACTTTGCAGCGCTATGTACTGCTACGCAGCGAAGCAGAGCGGGAGCGTGCCGACGGTGTAAATCACGCGCCGGCCGGTCCCCCTTCCCCGCGGCCGGAAGACAACAGGAGGAGAAATGCAGAAGAAGAGAGAGGCTAATTTTGAAATGCTGAGAGTGATTGCCATGATTATGGTCGTGGTGCTCCATTACCTTTCACACTCAGATTCGCTGATAGAACTCGGCGTTCCATTGAGCGCCGTAAAAATTACGGGATCGCTGATTGAATCTTTCTGCATTGTCGCGGTTAATGTCTGGGTTCTGATCAGTGGGTATTTCCTGTCACAGTCCGGATTTAAACTGAAACGTATTCTGCAGATCATCTGCGAAATCTACTTTTATACAGTGGCGATATCACTGGTCATGCAGGGGGTAAATGTCTACCATGTAAAATCAGGAGATACGATATTCAAGACTGTACAGTATTTTTTCCCGATTGAGTCAGAACATTACTGGTTTGCAACTTCCTATGTCATGATGTATGTGCTGTCTCCGGTTCTGAACAAGGGAGTGCAGTATCTGAGCCGAAAACAGCTGAAGACAACAATTATCGGGCTGCTTCTGTGGTTTTGCCTGATCAAGAGTTTTGTTCCGGTAAATTTTCCGACAGATGACTTCGGATATGGACTGAAATGGTTTCTGTGTCTGTATCTGATTGCCGCCTATATCCGTAAATATGATGTGAAGATTGTAACAGGTGCCGGCAGAAGTGCACTTTTATATGTGTTTTCCTGCGGGCTGATCTTTGTCATGACGCTGGTGTTGCAGATGATCAATACCCGTTATGGCAGATTTGAATATTATTTTACTGTAACATCGCATTATAATTTTATTCTGTGTCTGACCGGTGCGCTGGGGATCTTTTCGCTGTTCCGGTATCTGAAGATCAGAGAGGGCATAGCGGCAAACATAGCCAGAACGGTAGCACCGCTGACTTTTGGTGTTTATCTTTTTCATGAACATCTGGAAATCAGGATCAGATGGCTGTTCTGGATGGAAAGTCTTTTCGGGAAGGTACCGACTGTTAATGTGGCAGCATTTCTGCTGCATCTGATTCTGAGTGTTGCAGTCATTTTCCTGGCTGGAATTATGATCGACTGGATCCGTACCATGTTCTTTGAATTTGTTGCCAGAAAACTGCAGGGAAGCAGGCTGTTCCGTTCTCTGAACCGCCTTGACAGAGAACTCCGGTTTCAGGAGGACAGACCGTCGGTGTGACCGGAGCAGATATCTGATGCAAAGGTCCGGTGCGGACAGTGACAGGGGTGAGGAACGGGAATGACGATCAATATGGAAAGCAGAACTTTTTTATCAGAACTGAAAAAATATCAGAAAACGCTGGAAAAATATGTTTTTCCACTGATCCTTTTTCTGTATCCGTTTATTGGTGTACGACAGGGCGTAGACATTACAGATACGACCTACAGCCTTGGTAATTTCCAGTATCAGGATAAGCTGGATCGTATGTGGATGCTGGCAACTTATCTGCCAAATGTTCTGGGGCATGCGCTGACGTTTCTGCCGGGTGGTAACACCATGCTGGGCATGAACATGTATACGACGTTTCTGATCTGCATGATTGCACTGCCGGTTTATTTTCTGCTGCAGAAATGGATGCCGGGCTGGATGATTTTTATCGGAGAATTTATTTCCATCAGTCTGTGCTGGTGTCCGCGTGTGATTCTGTATAACTACATGACATATCTGTTCCTGACGCTTGGAGTACTGTGTCTTCTGTATGCGCTGACGATCTGGAAAGGGAACGCTCTTCATTTCATACTGGCAGGTTTTTTCCTCGGACTCAATGTCATGGTCCGGTTTCCGAATGTGGTGGAGGCGGCGCTGATTCTTGCAGTGTGGTATTACGGTGCGCTGGAGGGCAAGAAGCTTTTACAGGTTGTAAGGGAAACACTGCAGTGTATGCTGGGGTATGCGATCGGAATCGGGATTCCCATGCTGCTGATTATTGTAAGCTATGGCGCTTCGGCGTATGGAAATATGATTGCGGCTCTGTTTGGTATGACAGGCGGAGCATCTGATTATTCCATGGGTGGCATGCTGAGCTCGATTCTGGGAGCATACGGACACACACTTTCGGTCATGGTTATTATGGTGCCGTGCGTGGCAGCAGGGGTATTGATGTTTCTGCTGAAACCGGGCAGGTATATGGGAATCAGAAGGATTCTTTATCTCGCCGGAATTCTTGTGCTGTTTAAATATTTCTTTTCACGCGGCATTTTTACGACCAATTACTTTTATTATGACAGTATGTTTCAGGCAGCCATGATGTTCATTATACTGGCCGTTGTATTGTGTGTGCTGGGCATAAGCGGCTGGATGAACGGCAGCAGGGAAGAACGGCTGTTATCGCTGATGGCACTGCTTCTGATTCTGATTACACCGATCGGCAGCAATAATTATACATTTCCACTGGTCAATAATCTGTTCTTTATTGCACCGGTAACGCTGTGGCTGCTGCGCAGACTGATGCAGAGAGCGGGAGGGGGACAGGTTCATTTTCCATGGAAGTCCATGATGCTTGCGGTGGTTATCCTTCTGACTGTACAGGGGACACTGTTCCATTTTCGGTATTCATTTGTAGATGGAGCAGACGGACAGGCAAGAGATACGAAGGTAACGGGAATTCCCAGGGCTGAAGGTATGATGACAACTGCAGAAAATGCAGAGTCACTGCAGCAGCTGTATGATTTTCTGCAGAAAAACGGACTTGCGGGGCAACAGGTGATTCAGTTCGGAAAGGCGCCGGGTGTCTGTTATCTGATGAATCTGGAACCGGCGATTTCCTCTCTGTGGCCGGATCTTGACAGCAATACAGAAGAAAGCTTTGATCAGGATATGACGGAGCTTGATCCGGAGAAGCAGCCACTGGTGATCGTGCATCCGGATTTCTCCGGAGAAGTGCTTGCAGAGCGGAAGTATGATATTTTATTGGACTATATGGCCAATTACGACTATAATAAGGTCTTCGAGAATGGTGGTTATATCGTTTATGAAGCGGATGAGAATCCGGCGGAATGAGAAAATGAAGAAATGAATGGAGATCCGGGATGAAAAAGTTACTGGCACAGATTGCAAAATTCGGTGTGGTCGGTGTGATCTGTTTTTTTATTGACTTTGGTTTTTACACGCTTTCCAATATTGTTTTCAGAAAAACAGGGTTTGCGGCGGCATTTGAATATTATTATCTGATTGCCGGTGTGATCGGTTTTTCCATTTCCATGATCGTAAATTATCTGCTCAGTATGAAATATGTATTTGAGCGAAAGGATGACCTGAGCAGACAGAAGGAGTTCATCATCTTTTTTGTCCTCAGTCTGATCGGTATGGGAATCAATGAAATTGTTCTGTATGTCGGAATTGATCTGATCTATCAGAACTGGGCGTGGATGCGGAGCTGGATGAGCAGTGGTTTTGCGGAGACATTTTTCAAGCTTGGGGCAACCGGTATTGTTATGATTTATAACTTTATTTCCAGAAAGATGTTCCTGGAAAAGAAGGATGATGATATCAGGGAAATGTCACAGGAGTAAATAAAATCATTTATATGCATGGAGGAAAATATGAGAATAAATTTTAATGTTCCACCCTATACAGGTAAGGAAATGGATTATATCAAAGTCTGCGTGGAGAATCAGAAGATCTGCGGAGATGGTGAATTTACAGCAAGGGATAATGAATGGATTGAGAAGAAGACCGGCGTCAGCAAGTGTCTTCTGACCACCTCCTGCACACACGCGACAGAGCTGTCTGCACTTCTTGCAGGAATCAAAGAAGGCGATGAGGTGATCATGCCTTCCTATACCTTCGTATCAACTGCCAATGCATTTGTACTGCGTGGTGCCAAGGTTGTGTTTGTGGATATCCGTCCGGATACCATGAACATTGATGAGAACCTGATTGAAGCGGCAATTACCCCCAGAACCCGTGCCATTGTGCCGGTTCATTATGCAGGTGTCGGCTGTGAAATGGATACCATCATGGACATTGCGAGACGTCATCATCTGCTGGTGATTGAGGATGCCGCACAGGGCATTATGGCCACCTATAAGGGCAGAGCACTCGGCTCCATTGGAGATTTTGGTAATTACAGTTTTCATGAGACCAAGAACTACAGCATGGGTGAAGGCGGTGCACTTCTTCTGCGTGATCAGACCTATGTGGATGATGCCATTATCATCCGTGAAAAAGGTACGAATCGTACGCTTTATAAACTCGGCAAGGTGGACAAGTATTCATGGATCATGGCAGGATCTTCGTTTCTTCCAAGCGACATGAATGCAGCATATCTGTATGCACAGCTGGAAATTGCAGATCAGATCAACGATGCCAGAATGGATCACTGGAACAGATATTACCGGGCGCTTGAACCCATGAAGGAGGCAGGCCTGATTGAACTGCCGACTGTACCGGAGTATTGTGTACACAATGCGCACATGTTCTATATCAAGGCGAAGGATTTTGAGGAGAGAGCGGGGCTGATCAGTTATCTGAGAGAGCATGACATACTTCCGGCTTCGCATTACATCCCGCTTCACAGTTCTGCGGCAGGACTGAAATACAGTACCTTCCATGGAGAGGACAGATATACGACGAAGGAAAGTGAACGTCTTCTGCGTCTTCCGATGTATTACAGTCTCACCAATGACGACCTCGATGAAGTCGTACGGCGTGTGAAGGAATATTATCACTTCAGCTGACCGGAAAGGGGTAAGTTTTGAAGAAAAGGCAGATCTCATGGAACTTTATCATAGCGTTTCTGATCACGGCAGTCATGGCACTGACGGCGGGGCTGCTTTTTGACTTTTATTTTGATCTGAATGATGATGTCCTCATGAAGGACATTCTTTCCGGAGCCTATACGGGTACTCCGGCAGGGCATAACATACAGATGCTGTATCCGGTCAGTGCGCTGATCAGCCTGTTCTACAGGCTGTTTCAGGGTGCGGACTGGTATGGCATTTTTTTATGTGGTGCGCAGTTCGGCTGCATCTTTCTGATCCTCTGGCGGAGTCTTGTGATGCTGCGCCGCGCGGGAGTACAGGGCAGGCAGCGGCTGCTTGTTATGCTGACGGAAGCGGTGGTGATCCTGAGCGTATTATTGCCGCATCTGGTGTATGTACAGTATACCGTGACGGCAGCACTGCTGTCAGGGACGGCGGCGTTTCTGCTTCTGACGGGAGCAGGCAGGAAAAATGATCTGGCAGCATGTATCATGATCTGGCTGGCCTATCTGATCCGTTCGGAAATGCTCCTGCTGACGCTTCCGGTTGTGGCGGTTGCCCTTTTTATCCGCTGGCGAATGGAACAGCGCAGGGGACAGCTCAGGAAATATATTCTGCTTGGGAGCATTCTGCTTGCAGGAATCGCCGCGGGTGCACTGGCAAACCGGCTGGCTTACAGTTCACCGCAGTGGAAACAGTTTGAAAGTTTTTTTGATTACCGGACGGAGGTTTATGATTTCCAGGGAATTCCGGAGTATCAGGATAACAGAGAATTCTATGACAGCATTGGTCTTTCTGAAGATGAACAGGCGCTGCTTGTCAATTATAATTTTGGTCTGGATCAGGAGATTGATGCAAACTGCATGGGAAAAATTGCAGCGTATGCCGCGGTGCACAATCAGGATGAAAAACCGTTTGCGGAGAAACTGCAGGCAGCTCTGAAGGCATATATATACCGGCTGCATCATCTGGGACTGCCGCAGACCTTTGAATATCCGCAGACCGATGCGCCATGGAATCTGCTGACTGCTGTGCTCTTTCTGGCAGCACTGGTACTGTACCTGACAGATTATGTGCGTCAGCCGGGGAGGGCGCGGTTCCGGATTATTCTGTGGGTACTTCTGCTGTTTGCTGCAGATTCCGTACTCTGGGGCTATATTCTGGTCCGCGGGCGTGATCCGATCCGTATTACCCATCCGCTCTATCTGATGGAGATGGTGGTGCTGGGCGGACTGATTCTGAAGCAGGTGCGGGGAAACGGGCAGCAGCGGATACGGAGCATTTTGGCTGTATTGCTTTTGGTGTGTGCTGCCGTGTATCTGCCGTCTGCATATCATATCACTGCGGCAGAGCAGCAGGAGAGGGCGCAGAGCAATGCGCCGTATCAGGAAATGCGGAACTACTGCAGGGCACATGCAGACAGCTTTTATTTCATGGATGTATATTCTTCCGTCAGCTATTCGGAAAAAATGTTTGCAGATGTGGATAATACGCTGGTAAATTGTGACATCATGGGCGGATGGGCATGCAAGAGTCCGCTGCAGGCGGAAAAATTTGCCGTATACGGATTTAAGAATATGCAGAGTGCGCTCCTGCAGGAGCACGTGTATTTCATTCAATGTGCAGATGGAGACACATCCTGGATTGTGAAGTATTATCAGGCACAGGGAATACAGGTCAGTTTACAGAAAACGGACACTGTGGGCGGGAGCTTTGCGGTATATCAGATCAGGAAAGCAGAGACAAAATGACAGATACAATGTGGATTACGGGGCAGAAGATTTCACTTCGCCGGATGACAAGGCAGGATACACCGCTGATTGTCAGGTGGCGCAATAATCCGCGGGTGCGCGGCAATTTCATATACAGGGAAAATTTTACACCGCAGACGCATGAGAACTGGATCAGAGATCATGTGGAAAAAGGTGATGTTGTGCAGCTGATCATCTGTGAGAACGATCCGGGACGAAGACCCGTCGGAAGCGTATACTATCGTGATATTGACCAGGCGGCGCAGACTGCGGAGTACGGAATCTTCATCGGAGAAGATGATGCGACCGGAAAGGGTTATGGCAACGAAACCGCGCAGCTGGCAACAGACTGGGCATTTTCGCAGCTTCACCTGCAGAAAATATTTCTGCGGGTATTCGCAGATAATGTACCTGCCAGGCGCAGCTATGAACATGCCGGCTTCCATAAAATACAGGATCTGCCAAACGTAACGTGCAGTGATGGCACAGAACGTGATATGATATTAATGTCTATGGAACGCGGATGAGTGAAGCGGGAGAAAATAAAAGAAAGGCGTCGCAGACAGCGGCGTGGGATGTGAGATGCAGGATCGTCTGATCAGTTTTGTAATTCCATGTTATCGTTCAGAAAAAACAATTGAGGGTGTCATTCTTGAAATTGAGGATGCCATGCCGGTACTGATTCAATATACTTATGAAATTATTCTTGTAAATGATGGCTCTCCGGATGGCACATGGCAGAAGATCTGTGAACTGACGGGGGAACACCCGGAAGTGAAGGGATATAATCTGGCAAAGAATTTTGGGCAGCATGCAGCGCTGATGGCGGGACTTCATCAGAGCAGAGGAGATATTGTTGTCTGCCTTGATGATGATGGACAGACACCGGCAGACGAAGTCGGCAAGCTTCTGTATGCCATTGAAAAGGGTGCAGATGTGGTTTATGCCAGATATCAGCATAAACAGCACTCCTTCTTTCGAAATCTCGGTTCTGACATGAATGAATGGATGGCACATGCGATGCTCGGAAAGCCAAAGAGTCTGTATGTCTCCAGCTATTTTGCGGCCCGCAGGTATGTGGTGGATGAAATGATCAAGTATACCGGTTCCTACCCGTATGTTATCGGGTTGGTGCTGCGTACGACCAGTAATATTGTCAATGTGGATGTGAAACACAGAAAAAGAGAAATAGGGGAGAGCGGTTATAATTTTGGAAAGCTTCTGTCCCTGTGGATTAATGGATTTACCGCATTCAGTATCAAGCCGCTTCGCGTGGCAACGGCGGCAGGCGGGGCTTTTGCCGTATTCGGATTTATTTATGGGATTTATACGGTCATCAAGAAATTTGTGGTGCCGAATGTTCCGCTTGGCTTCAGTGCGATGATGTCTGCGATCATGTTTATCGGCGGTATGCTGATGGTCATGGTGGGGCTTGCAGGAGAATATATCGGCCGTGCATATATTTCACTTAACAGTAATCCGCAGTTTGTAGTCAGGGAGAGTATCGGTGCAGATGCAGAAGAAAAGTGACAGTTCCCGGAAAGTCTGGCTCTGGTCAGGCTTTTTTGGTATATGCCTGTCTTTTGCCCTGGTATGGGGAGAACAGCTGGAAAAGACAGATCATGTGGCATTCGGAAGCCCTTCGCATGCGGCGGTGCTTCTTCTTTTGGCTGCAGTGATTACTGTACTGACAGCGTACAGCTGGAAATGGCTGGCGGCAGGAGCACAAAGCGATAAGAAGAACGAAGCTGCTCCCGGAGAAAACAGCAAAGCATATGATCTGCGGGTATGGCTGGGACTGATCCTGTGCCAGATCCCTGTGCTGCTTGCAGAATATCCGGGATTTTTCGTGTATGATGCACAGACAGAGGTGACAGAAGTATTTACCAGAACCTTTACAACACATCATCCGCTCATGCATGTGCTGCTGCTTGGCGGGATAGTCAGCGCGGTACATAAGGTGACAGGTTCCTATAATGCAGGAATCTGTACGTACATTGTACTGCAGATGCTGTTTATGACTGCAGTGTTCACATATGTCATTCATTGTCTGCGCAGGTGGGGTGTCAGAAAGGAAATCCGCATTTTTTCCTTTTTGTTTTATGGAATATTTCCGACGATTGTCATGTATACACTCTGCTCCAGTAAGGACGGACTCTTTTCTGCATTCCTTCTGCTGATCTCGGTTCTTCTTGTGCAGCTGCAGAAAAATCCCCGGCAGTTTCTGCAGAGCAGAAAAAAAATGGCAGTATTTGCAGCCAGTGCGGTGCTGATGATGCTGATGCGCAATAATGGATTTTACAGTTATCTGGTATTTATTCCGTTTGGAGCTGCGCTCATGCACAGATACTGGAAAAAGGTGCTTCCGCTTCTGGTAATTCCGGTAGTTGTGTATCTGATGACAAACAGTGCACTGTCTGCTGCGCTTCATGCTGAAGGCGGAGAGCATCAGGAAATGCTCACGGTGCCGATTCAGCAGCTTGCCAGAACCTGGCAGTCTCATCCGGAAGGCTTTGACGCGGAAGATGTACAGATCCTGCATACCTATCTGAGTGAAGAGGGACTCAGCCATTATACACCGCGAATCTCGGATATTCTCAAGACTTATTTCCGTAATGCAGCATACGATGCAGATTCAGCTTCTTTCTGGCGTTTGTGGTTTAAAATGGGAAGCAAATATCCGGCGACCTATCTGAATGCCTGGTTTCTGACTTCATATGGCTACTGGTATCCCGGTGCGGTAATTAATGTGTATCAGGGAAATACGGTATTTACCTTTACCTATACAGACAGCTCCTATTTTGGCTATGAAGTGGAAGCACCGGGGATCAGGCACAGTCTGCTGCCATTTCTGGATACATTTTACCGCAAGCTGTCCATTGAACGGTTTCAGCAGAATGTTCCGGTGGTTTCGCTTTTTTTTGCACCGGCGTTCTGGTTCTGGTGCATGATGTGGATGGCGGGATATCGGATGGCCTGTGTAAACGATGTACAGGAACGGCTGCTGTTGTGGACATTGCCGGTAATTCTGACATGGCTGACGGTGCTTCTGGGTCCGACATATCTGGTGCGGTATGCAGTGATTCTGTGGTATGTTGTACCACTTGCCATGGCGGTGCTGCAGGCGGAAAAATACCGGATTTGAAGAACTTTTTCAGTTATGCTATACTTGCATAACGTTTATTAACAGGAAAGAATACCAGGAAAAACATGAGAAAGATTGTATATAAATCGAAAGCAGTCCAGGCAGTGATTGCCATTCTGGCACTTATTGCAATATTGATGATCTGGCCGGTGCGCATGTGGAGTACGACCTGGACCGGTGTCAGCGGCGGTGCCATTGCCGGTGAATCCGGCACGATTGACAGTACACATGATATGGTGCAGAAATTTATGGCGCAGTATGGCTGCATCGGTTCGGTAGATGTCTATGTGACGCAGGTGATGGCAGGCAGGTATCTGCAGGCTGGACTGTATGACCAGAACATGCAGCCGGTTTATGATACGCTTGTTGATATGGGCACAGAGGAGATTCCCGGTTATATCCGGGTTCCGATGAAGGTCAGCCTGAAGGCCGGAGAGCAGTATACGCTCCTCATTACGCCGATGAATGCGTCCTTCAAGGTGGCTTATGAGGATATTCCGGCGTCAGTGTCCCCCTATATTCTGGAAACTGCCTACCAGGATACCGCGGTGGAAGGGTATCATCTGGCAGCCAGGTACAATTATATTCTTCCGCTTGGCTGGCAGGCGTCAGTGGCGGCGGTGGCAGCAGTTATAGCAGCTGCGGTACTTCTGACCCTGCTGACCGGAGTATTTTACAGGAGAAATCCGGATCGGAATCATCGGATTGCAGTCCGGAGAGCAGTCCGGTATACACTGAATCCGATCTGCGCGGCATTACTTGGTGCCATGATGATCATGGTATTTCCGTTGAAGCTGTTTGATGACCGCCCGGCAGATATTCTGTTTTATGAACTGGGGCTGGTGATTACAGCCTTACTTGTATTTTATGGGATCAATCACCGCAGGAGTGAAACAGATGCGCATCTGCTTTCGAACTTTAAAAGTCCTTTTGCTACGGTAAAGGCAATCGGACAGATGGCAGCGATTGCGCTTGCAGTGAAATTTGGCTGCGAGTATATGAATGCATTGTATGATATATATCATACGCTGGCAGAGCGTAAACAGATGATCTGCCTGCTGTGCCTGATTATTCTGACTTTTTCTGCAAAAGAGCTTCTGAACCGGTATAATGCAGTATATCTGATTGCAGCGACTGCGTCCGGGGTGTATTTCTATTTTGTCAATCGGCTTGCAGTGACGGAAAAGGAGTATAATCTTCACAATGCAGCGCTTACATACGGAATAGTCATAGCAGTTCTTGGAGGGATGATTGCCATTAACCTTCTGATGCTGCTGATCAGTGCTGTAATGGCAGCGCATGCCGGAGAAAAGAAAAGGAAACCCGTAAGGTTGTCCCTGTTCGGAATTTTACTGGCAGTGTTTTTTGCAGTAATTGTAATTATGCGCAATACCAGATGGTGGGGCGTGGCACTTGCAGTTACCTATACCGTTTTTTATCTGCGTTTCTACGTATGGAAGGAAAAAAAACAGTGGCTGGATATTCTGAGCGGAGGCCTGATGCTCAATTTTATCGGTTCATGGATTTACTGCATTTTGTTCCGTTATTTTGCCGGCTTTGTTTCTGCAAGATTTTCTTTTGTGTTCCATACGGTGACCGTGACTGCGGAATATCTTACCTTTATGGAATGTACAGCAGCGGTGCTGCTGCTGTCTGCGCTTTACAGACAAAAGCGCGGCTGCAGTTTCCGTAAGTTGGCAGAGGGTGTCTGGAAAGAATTTATTCTGTTTGGCATGGTAACGGCATATGTGATCTTTACCATGTCCCGTACGGCATATCTTGCGGTGGGAGCTTCCTGCCTGATTCTGCTGCTGATGGTAGTAAGGGGAAGAGGAAGCGTCAGAACAGGATTCTTTTTCCGAAATCTGCTGATCTGCATTATGGCGGCAGTGATCTGTTTTCCGGCAGCATTTGCGTTGCAGAGACTTGTACCGGCGGTTGTCGGCAAACCATACATTTTTACCATTGAGGATACGGTGACAGATCTTCGCGGCGGTGCAGAGTGGGACAGCCGTTCATTTATGTGTGTGGAACGTTTTGAAGCCATGTTTATGGAAAAGATACTCGGAATGGGAGGAATGTCGTATAATTATCCGAGAGACAGATATAATTATGACAGCAATGGGAATCTGATTTATGGACCGGACGGAGAGCCGGTAACGGCGGATGCATCTGCAAAGGCCGTGAATCTGTTTGCCAGTATGCGGCTGACAGGTGATGAGAAGATGCTCCTTGTATCTGCACAGGATGCTGCGGGAACCTCAGATTCAGGAGCGGCAGACAATACGCAGAGCAGTGAATCAGGACTCGATGAATTCAGTAATGGCAGATTTACCATATTCGGAGCATATCTGTCACAGATGAATCTGACAGGGCATGAGCAGATGGGCGCAACACTTCCGGATGGAGAGGTTGCGGTTCATGCGCACAATACCTATCTTCAGGTTGCATACGATCATGGGGTTCCGGCGGGGATTCTGTTTATCGTGGTTATTTTTGCGGCACTTGCTGCCGGGTTTGTATATGATGAAAAAATGGGGAAAAGGCGCAGAATATCTGCACTTCCGATGGCAATTACACTTGGCTTTGCGGTTGCGGGGCTGACGGAATGGGTATTCCAGTTCAGCAATCCGATGACGATAGCACTTATGCTGTCCTTTGCACCGCTGATTTATTCCAGTAAATCTGAGAGGCTTTCATGAAAGACAGGGAAAAGAAAACAATCAATATAGTAAAAGTGTACCGGCAGGTGGCACTGGTGATTTACGATATTATCAGTATCATAGCGGCAAGTTATCTGGCAATTCTGATGCGTTATGAATTTCATGTGGCGAATATTCCGGATCATTTCCTGACGCCTGTAAATGAATTTCTGCCGATCAACATTCTGATCACGCTGGCTTTTTTCTATGGATTCAGGCTTTATCACAGCCTCTGGGCATATGCAGGAGAAAGCGAGCTTCAGAATCTGGTGGTTGCCTGTGTGCTTTCCGGTGTGGTAAACGGTATCGGACTGCAGTTTTTCAAGATCAGGTCGCAGGCAGTGCCGCAGAGCTATTATTTTATGTATACATTTCTGCTGATTACGTTTATTTTTATCAGCAGATTTTCCTATCGTTTTCTGCGCAGTCAGAAGCATAAGCAGGAAAATAAGAAAAACAGTACATCGGTAATGGTGATCGGTGCTGGAGAAGCTGCCAACATCATCATCAAGGAAATTGTTACCAGTAATTATTCCACAATGGTCATCCGCTGCATTATTGATGATGATAAGAACAAGTGGGGACGGTATATACAGGGAATCCGCGTTGCAGGTGGAAGGGATAAGATCATTGAATGTGCGGATCTGTATGACATAGATGAAATTATTCTGGCAATTCCTTCCGCGTCAAGGAGTGAACTCAGTAAGATCCTGACGATCTGTAAGGAAACCAACTGCAAACTGCAGTCACTTCCCGGTGTTTATCAGCTTGTAAACGGCGAAGTCAATGTCAGTAAGCTGCGGGATGTGGAAATTGAGGATCTGCTCGGACGTGAACCGATTTCCGTGGATATTGATTCCATTATCGGTTATGTCAGCGGAAAAGTCGTGCTGGTCACAGGCGGAGGAGGTTCCATCGGCAGCGAACTGTGCAGGCAGATCGCCGGACATAAGCCAAAACAGCTGATTATTGTTGATATTTATGAAAATAATGCCTATGACATTCAGCAGGAGCTGAAAATAAAGTATCCGGAGTTGAATCTGGTTGTACTGATTGCATCGGTTCGTAATACATCCAGGATCAACTGGATTTTTGATACCTATCATCCGGATATTGTTTATCATGCGGCAGCACATAAGCATGTGCCGCTGATGGAAGACAGCCCGAATGAAGCCATTAAGAATAATGTCTTCGGAACCTGGAAAACAGCAATGGCTGCTGCAATGAGCGGTACAAGGAAATTCGTCATGATTTCCACGGACAAGGCAGTGAATCCGACCAACATCATGGGTGCCAGCAAGAGAATCTGTGAGATGATCATACAGACTTTTAACAGACATTATGATACGGAATTTGTGGCAGTCCGTTTTGGAAATGTACTTGGAAGTAACGGAAGTGTAATTCCGCTGTTTAAAAGACAGATTGCGGCAGGCGGGCCCGTAACCGTAACAGATCCGGAAATCATCCGGTATTTCATGACCATTCCGGAAGCTGTATCGCTGGTATTACAGGCAGGCGCCTATGCAAAGGGCGGAGAAATCTTTATACTGGATATGGGTGAGCCGGTGAAAATTCTGGATCTTGCGGAAAATCTGATCAAATTGTCAGGACTCAAGGTCGGAGAAGATATTAAAATCGAGTTTACGGGACTTCGTCCGGGTGAAAAACTCTTTGAAGAAATGCTGATGGATGAAGAGGGCATGCAGGATACCGCCAATAAGATGATTCATATCGGGAGACCGATTGAACTTAATGAAACGGAGTTCTTCCAGGGACTTGAGAAGCTTAATGATGCATCCAAGGCGGAGTCTCAGAATATCCGTGATCTGGTAAAGGAAGTTGTGACAACGTATCATCCGAAGTCCAATGCCGATCAGCACTGCGAGGAGCATGAGAAACAGATGGCGCGTGTTGCAGCGAAGATTAATGCAACAGAGTAACATAAATCAATTCTGGAAGTGAGGGTAATCAAATGGAAAAACTGGCAATAGAAGGCGGATATCCTGTCCGCGGCAGTAAGCTGTATTATGGCAGACAGTGGATTAATGAGGATGATATTCATGCAGTGGATGAAGTGCTTCGCAGTGATTTTCTGACCTGCGGACCTAAGGTGGATGAACTGGAGCGTACGCTTGCGGAATTTGGCGGAGCCAGATATGCAGTTGTGGTGAACAGCGATACCAGTGCACTTCACTGTGCATGTATGGCAGCGGGAATAGGCCCCGGAGATGAGGTCATCACAACCCCCATTACATTTGCTGCAAGTGCAAATTGTGCGCTGTACTGCGGTGCCAGACCTGTTTTTGCGGATATTGATCCCAGAACCTATAATATTGATCCGGAAAGCATCCGGGCACATATTACCGAGCATACAAAAGCTGTTGTGGCAGTTGATTTTACAGGTCAGGCAGTTCAGATTGATGAGATCCGTGCCATCTGTAAAGAGCATCATCTGGTCTTTATTGAAGATGCGGCACATTCCATTGCAACAGAATATAAGGGGAAAAGAGTCGGTGGACTTGCGGATATGACATGTTTCAGCTTTCATCCGGTGAAAACCATTACCGGAGGCGAGGGCGGTGCCATTCTGACCAATGATGAGAAACTTTATCAGAAGCTCGTGCTGGCACATTCACACGGAATTACCCATGATGAAAGTCAGATGGAAGGGGCTCCGCATGAAGGACCGTGGTATTATGAACAGATCTCTATCGGTTACAATTACCGCATGACAGATTTCCAGGCAGCTCTGATCAGCAGTCAGATGAAGCGGATCGGTGAATTCAAGAAGAGAAGACAGGAAATTGTAAAGGCATATAACGATGCATTTAATCAGATTCCGGAGATCATTGTACAGCAGGAAATTCCGGAATCGGATACCTGCAGACATCTGTATGTGATCCAGCTGGATCTGAAAAAGCTGAAGTGTTCAAGACGTGAATTCTTTGATGCAATGAGTGCTGAAAATGTACAGTGCCAGATTCATTATGTTCCGGTATACTGGTTCCCGTATTATGAACATCTGGGATATCAGAAGGGGCTGTGCCCGAATGCGGAGGCATTTTATAAGGGAATCATGAGTGTACCGCTCTATCCGAAGATGACAGATCAGGATGTTCATGATGTGATTCATGCCGTCAGCAAACTTGTTGAAAACTATCGGAAATAAAATGCAGGAGGTCACGTGGTTTACCGAAAATTTGTAAAAAGACTGTTGGATGTGATGATATCGCTTCTGATCCTGATTCTGTTCAGCTGGCTGTATCTGATTCTGGTTATTCTGGTCAGAGTAAAGCTGGGGGCGCCGGTACTGTTTACGCAGGAAAGACCGGGCAGAAACGGAGAGACTTTCAGATTATATAAGTTCCGTTCCATGACAGATCAGCGGGATGCACAGGGAAAGCTCCTGCCGGACGCGGACAGGCTTCCTGCATTTGGGCGTGCACTTCGGGCAACCAGTCTGGATGAACTGCCGGAATTCCTGAATATTCTTAAAGGGGATATGAGCTTTGTAGGCCCAAGACCCCTTCTGGTCCGGTATCTGCCCTATTATACAGAGGAAGAGATGCATCGCCATGATGTCCGTCCGGGACTTACAGGACTTGCACAGGTGAATGGACGCAATGCGCTTGGCTGGGAAGACAGATTCCGGTATGATCTTGAATATGTCAGAAAATGCAGCTTTGGTATGGATCTGAAGATCATTGGCATGACTGTCGGCAAAGTGCTGCATCATTCCGGCGTTCAGTCAGGAGCAGAGCAGACCGTGCCCGACTTTGATGTATACAGAAAATCACAGGGATATACTCCCAAGAGGTAAGATCAGCGTGCGTGATAAAAACGGAAAATGTAATCGGATCGGTGTTCTGGAGCAGACGTTTGCACCGACACCGATTTATCAGTTATCAGAAGAATATTCTGACAATGAAATTTATATCAAAAGAGATGACCTGATTCCTTTCAGTTTCGGCGGTAATAAGGCAAGGAAGGCAGCGCAGTTTTACAAAGAAATCATGGAGCAGCAGCCGGATGTCATTATGACTTATGGCTCAAACAGCTCCAATCACTGCAGAATCATTGCCAATATGGCAGCGTCTATGGGCCTTCCCTGTCATATTATTTCGCCGGATGAAAGGGTGGAAGGAAAAAATGGAAGGGACCTCTGCAACTCCATACTGGTAAGACAGTTCGGGGCAACGGTGGAGACCTGCCCGGTAACAGAAGTTGCAGATACAATTGAGACCCGGAAGAAAGAATATCTGGGAAGGGGAATGCAACCGTATTTTATTATGGGCGGCGGACATGGAAATGCCGGAACACAGGCCTATGTAAATACCTATGCAGAGATTCTGCAGCAGGAAGAACAGATGCGGCTTCACTTTGACAGGATTGTGCATGCATCGGGAACAGGAACCACGCAGGCAGGGCTGATCTGCGGGAAGCTGCTGCAGAAAGGTCATATCCCGGTTACCGGTATCAGTATTGCAAGGAGCAATCCCCGCGGCAGAGGAGTTGTGCGGGAGAGTATCAGGGATTATCTGGGAGATCGTTTTGAAGCGCTTTACAGCGAAAAGGAACTGGAGTTTACAGATGCCTATATCTGCGGCGGCTATGGGAAATATGTAGCGGAAATTTCACAGATGATTGATCATGTGATGCAGACAGAGGGAATTCCGATGGATACCACGTATGTAGGTAAGGCGTTCTGGGGAATGATCCGTATGCTGGAAGAGCAGAAGATTCACGGTCAGAAGATTCTGTTCATTCATACCGGTGGTACGCCGCTGTTTTTTGACCGGATATGAGATGAAAAAGAGACAGATCATGATGCAAACTGCTTTGACATGGAGGAAAAAATGACAAATATTCTGATATTAAGTGCAGGAACCAGAGATAAGGTGGTTCAGTATTTCAAGAAGGAACTCGGGGATCAGGGCAGCATCATTGCAACAGACTGCAGTAATATTGCACCGGCTATTTATGATGCGGACAGGGCTTTCCTGGTACCGCCGATTGTGGCAGACGGCTATATCGACAGGATACTGGAAATCTGTCGGAAGGAAAAGGTTACAGGAGTTTTTTCTCTGATTGATCCGGAACTGTCCCTTCTTGCGAAGCACCGGGCACGTTTTGAAGAAATCGGAACGACACCGATTGTATCCTCCTATGAACTGTGTGAGATCTGTCTGGATAAGTACCGGATGTATCAGCTGCTGCAGGATAAAAAGATACGGACGGCAAAGTGTTATATTGATAAAAAGGAATTTTTCAGAGCCAAAAAGGCAGGGGAGATTTCCTATCCGGTATTTGTCAAACCGCAGAGGGGCAGCGCCAGCATCAATATCAACAAGGTAACAACAGATGCAGAGATCGAAACACTGTTCTGCATTTATGACGATCTGATGATTCAGGAATATATGGATGGGCAGGAATATGGCGCAGATGTCTATCTTGATCTGATTTCCGGCAAATGTACGTCCATTTTCCTGAAAGAAAAGATCAAAATGCGTGCGGGAGAGACTGATAAAGCGGTATCTGTCAAAGATCCGGAACTGTTTGAACAGATCAGAAGCTTTGCAGAGAGCTGCGGTTTCCGCGGAATGATTGATATTGATCTGTTCCGGGTTGATGGAAAATGGTATTTTTCGGAGGTAAATCCACGCTTTGGAGGAGGCTTCCCGCATGCCTATGGCTGCGGCGTCAATACGCCCCGCTCGGTGATCAGAAACCTTCAGGGGCAGGAGAATCCGGTGACAATCGGGGATTACGAGGAAGGCGTCTACATGATGAAATATAATGAAGTCATGTTCCGGACACAGAGGCAGCTGTATGAGTAAAATACTGATTCTGGCCAATTCTTCCGGCGGTCTTTATGATTTCAGAAACGAATTGCTGCTCCGGCTTTTGAAGGAAGGAAATGAAGTGCTGACCAGTCTCCCCGATACGGTCAGAACCGCAGAAATTGCAGCAGAGGGCTGCCGGGTGATTCATACACCGATTAATCGCCGCGGGATGAATCCGTCACAGGATTATCATCTGCTGAAGGAATATAAAAGACTTCTGAAGACGGAAAAGCCTGATCTTGTCATTACCTACACCATTAAGCCGAATATCTATGGCGGATTTCTGTGCAGAAAGCTTAAGATCCCTTATATTACGACCATCACAGGGCTTGGCAGTACATTTGAACGGGAAGGACTGATGAAAAAACTGATCGTCAGAATGTACCGCGCAGGACTGCGGGGCTGTGAATGTATTTTTTTCCAGAATGCAGAGAACCGTGAGATATTCAGAAACCTTGGCATTACAGGGAAAAAGGACAGGCTTGTCGGCGGATCAGGAGTGGATCTGACGAGACACCCTGCAGAGCCCTATCCCGGTCATCAGGATGATGTGACAAGATTCGTATATGTCGGTCGTCTGATGAGGGAGAAAGGAACACAGGAGTATCTTACTGCGGCGCAGGCACTGCATGACCGGTATGATGACAGGGTGTCAGTTGCTGCCATCGGCTACTGTGACGATGACTATCAGAGTCAGCTGGAAGAGGCACAGAAGAAAGGTATCCTGAAGGCAATTCCGTTCCAGAAGGATATTCACCCATACCTGAGAGAAGCAGATGCCGTGGTCATGCCCTCCTGGCATGAAGGTATGTCCAATGTGATTATGGAGGCTTCTGCAACCGGAAGACCGGTTCTGGCATCGGATATCAGCGGCTGTCGTGAGCTGGTTGAGGATGGAACCACGGGCTTTCTGTTTGAAGCAAGAAATGCACAGTCACTGATTGCAGCAATGAACAGATTTATGGAAACACCGCTCCAGGAGCGCGCCGCAATGGGACAGATGGCGAGGAAAAAGATGGAGCGTGAATTTGACAGACAGTGTATAATAGATGCGTATATGGATACGATTGATACGGTTCTGTCCCGGAGACAGGATAAGGTACAATAGGATACAGTAAGACAGAATTCTGAATTTCTGCAGATTTGAAGGGAGATAATACAAATGGATTTATATGAAAAGCTGTTAAAGGGTGAAGAAAAGCTTTCACTGGTTGGTCTTGGTTATGTGGGAATGCCGATTGCGGTGGCCTACGCAAAGAAAATCAAGGTAGTCGGCTACGATTTTAACGCTTCCAAGGTAGATCTTTATAAAAAGGGATTGGATCCGACAAGAGAAGTCGGTGATGATGCCATTAAAAATACATCGGTTGAATTTACGGCAGACCCGGAAAAACTCAGAGAGTGCAAGTTCCATATTGTGGCAGTTCCGACACCGGTGAATGATGATCATACACCGGATCTGTCCCCGGTGGAAGGTGCCAGTCATACGCTTGGCAAATATCTGACAAAGGGCTCTGTTGTAGTCTATGAGTCAACGGTATATCCGGGTGTGACAGAAGATATCTGTATTCCGATTCTGGAGCAGGAGTCAGGCCTTAAGTGCGGTACGGACTTTAAGATCGGGTATTCTCCGGAGCGTATTAATCCGGGAGACAAGGTACACCGTCTGGAAACCATTACCAAGATTGTATCCGGCATGGATGAAGAGACGCTTGATGTGGTTGCAAAGGTTTACAGTCTGGTAGCACTTGCAGGAGTATATCGTGCGCAGTCCATCAAGGTGGCAGAAGCAGCCAAGGTAATTGAGAACAGCCAGCGTGATATTAATATTGCATTTATGAATGAACTGTCCATGATTTTCCATAAGATGGACATTGATACCAAGTCAGTATTGCAGGCAGCAGGTACAAAATGGAATTTCCTGCCGTTTGCACCGGGACTTGTCGGAGGTCACTGCATTGGTGTGGATCCGTATTATCTGACCTATAAGGCAGAGTCACTTGGTTACCATTCCCAGATCATTCTGTCCGGTCGCCGTATTAACGATGATATGGGTAAATACATAGCAGAGTGCTGTGTGAAGAACCTGATTGCACATGATGTTCCGGTCAAGGGTGCAAAAGTTGCAATTCTTGGATTTACCTTTAAGGAAAACTGTCCGGATACCCGTAATACAAAAGTGATCGATATTTACAGAGAACTTGGAGAGTATGGCATTACACCTGTTGTGGTGGATCCTGAAGCGGATGCGGATGAAGCAAAGCGTCTGTATGGAATTACCTTTAACAGTATGGATGATGTGCAGAATATGGATGCGGTGATTGTTGCCGTTGCACATAAGGAGTTTGTGCCATATACCAGAGCAGATATTGCAAAATTCTATAATCCGGCACATCAGACAAAGGTACTTCTTGATCTGAAGGGAATCTTTGACATGAATGATTACAGGGCTCCGGAATTTGATTACTGGAGACTGTAAATAACGGAAATAAGAATTGAAGATGGCAAGGAGCAGATATAAATCATGAGTTTTGAACATATTGTTTTTCCGAAAGACAGTGTCTTTCTGGTAACGGGCGGAGCAGGATTCATCGGATCCAATCTCTGCGAGGCACTTCTGAATAAAGGGCATAAGGTCAGATGCATGGATAATCTGTCCACCGGGCATATTGAAAATATCCAGCCATTTATGGAAAATCCGGACTTTACTTTCCTGCAGGAGGATATCAGAGATCTGGAAGCCTGCAAGAAGGCAACAGATGGTGTTACGTATGTAATGAATGAGGCAGCATGGGGAAGCGTTCCCAGAAGTATTGAGATGCCCTTGTTATATGAAGAAATCAATATTCGCGGGACCCTGAACATGATGGAAGCGGCAAGGGAGAATGGCGTAAAGAAGTTTGTCTATGCCTCCAGTTCTTCTGTTTACGGAGATTCCACAAAGCTCCCCAAGCAGGAGGGTGCAGAAGGAAATGTACTGTCTCCCTATGCCCTGACCAAGAGAACTGATGAAGAATACGGTAAGCTGTATAAGTCATTGTACGGACTTGATACATACGGACTTCGTTATTTTAATGTATTTGGCAGAAGACAGGATCCAAACGGAGCCTATGCGGCAGTCATTCCAAAGTTCCTGAAGATGCTGATGAACGGGGAAGTTCCCACCATTAATGGTGATGGCCGTCAGTCCCGTGATTTTACTTATATTGATAATGTAATTGAAGGGAATATGCGTGCATGTCTTGCTTCTTCTGATGCGGCAGGTACAGCCTACAATATCGGTGCAGGCGGACGTGAATATCTGATTGATGTTTATCACGATCTGTGCGATGCACTTGGAATGAAAGTGGAGCCGATTTTCGGGCCGCCGCGTGCCGGGGATATCCGTGATTCCAATGCAGATATTTCCAAGGCCAGAAAAAATATGGGTTATGATCCTTCCTATGATTTCAAGGCAGGCATCATGCTCGCAATCGAGTGGTATAAAGCAAACTTATGAGAATTGCAGTCAGAATGGACGATATTACGCCGGATATGGACTGGGAGAAGTTTGACCGGTTCAAGGCACTTCTGGATCAGTATGGCGTAAAGCCGCTGATTGGCGTGGTACCGGATAATAAAGACGAAAAGTTAATGATTGATCCTCCGCGGGAAGATTTCTGGGAACGGATTATTTCCATACAGCAGCAGGGCTGGATTATTGCGATGCATGGATATCATCATGTATATACAACAGACCGGGGAGGACTTCTGCCACTGAACCGCCAGTCAGAGTTCGCAGGACTTCCGCTTTCACAGCAGAGTCAGATGCTGCGTGAAGCCAGAACGATTCTGGAAGCGCATAATGTGGCAACAGATTTTTTCATGGCACCGTCACATTCCTATGATTACAATACGCTTCGGGCACTGAAGGAAAACGGATTTTACCGGATGACGGACGGCTTTGGAACACAGCCGTATATTTGGCAGGGAATTACTTTTTATCCGATTTCCTATAGCAGAGGCAGCAGTCTGAAAGCGGCCGGAAAAGGAGCCATAACCTTCGTGGTGCATGTCAATACCATGGAGGATAGGGACTTTGCATATTATGAAAAGATATTCCAGACTGCAGATATGATACCGTTTCCGGAATATCTGTACTATCCGGCAGCAAAGGGCAGCTGGCTGCATCATCTGAAGGAATACTGGATGGCAAAGGCCAAGTATACTGCGGTACATGCGATTCACAGAGGATAAAGGCGATGAAAACAGGAGCAGAGACACCGATTCGGGTACTTCATGTTTTTGGTAAGATAGGACTGGGCGGAGCGGAGAGCCGTATTATGGATCTGTACCGTAATATGGATCGTGAGCGCGTCCAGTTTGATTTTCTGGTACATAGTGAGCCGGACAGAACCGGCAAAAAATGTCCGACGTCGGATGAGCTGATGAGTGTCCGGGAGCCGGACTATTTTGATTCTGCAATTACCCAGCTGGGAGGCAGAATATACGCTGTTCCGAGATTCTGCGGAACCAATCTGGCAGACTATCGCAGGGCACTGGATGAATTCTTCCGGGCACATCAGGGAACATGGAAGGTTGTGCAGGGGCATATGACCAGCACGGCAGCCATTTATCTGCCGATTGCCAGAAAATATGGGGCAGGGATTACCTGCTCGCATGTGCGCAGTGGCGGAACAGATCCCGGACTGAAGGGGGTTATGACCAATCTGCTGCGCAGACCGCTGCAGAAGGAAAAAACAGTGGATTTTCGTTTCACCTGTACAGAAGACGCAGGGAGAAAGGTATATGGAGATGCACTTGCAGACGCCGGAAAGGTGAGGGTGATTCCTAACGCGATCAATGTGGAGAAATTTGCATTTACGCCGCTGGTGCGGGAAACACTCAGGAAGGAACTTCATCTTGAAAATGCGGTTGTGATCGGCCACGTCGGCAGATTTCATTATGCCAAGAATCATGAATATCTGCTGAGAGTTTTTGCAGAATTCGTCCGGATGGTGGAAGATGATGAAAAAAATGAATATGTAATGCTGCATGGACTGCCCCTCAGACTGATGCTGCTTGGAGAGGGAGAACTTATGGAAGGGTCCCGTAAGCTGGCAGAGGAACTTCATATTTCACAGAATGTGATGTTTATGAATAACCGCAGTAATGTCAGTGCGTATTATCAGGCAATGGATTATTTCTGTTTCCCTTCCAGGTATGAAGGCCTTCCCGGGACTGTTGTGGAAGCGCAGGCTTCAGGTCTGCAGTGTCTGATTTCCGATGCCATTACAGAGGAAGTGGTTCTGACAGAACTGGTCAGCCGTATGAGCATTGAACTTCCGCCACGGAAGTGGGCAGAGAAGATCCTGAGTGATCTGATGCTTGAGGGCAGTGATGCACAGAAAAGGGCGCAGGCAGACAGAATGCCGGTCAGTGAGTATGCAATTGGAGACAGGGCCGGTTCTTCTGCTTATATTACGGATGCAATCCGCAGAGCCGGGTTTGATGTAAAGACACAGGCAATGATGATGATGTATTTTTATGAAAACGGTCATTTCTGACAGGGTGAATGTGATGAAAAAAAATCTGTTACTGATAGTGCCAATGCTCCATCAGGGAGGCTTTGAGCGTGTCTGCGTGCAAACCGCAAGGCTGATGGAACCATATTATAATGTTACCGTACTGATCTTCAGTTCCAGGGATATTAATTATGATGTTACCGGACTGGATCTGATTGATATCAATATTCCAAGTGCGCAGGGAAAGTGGCAGAAAGCGGTCAATGTTCTTCGAAGAGTGCGCAAAGTCCATGAGATCAAAAAGAAAAGAAAAATTGATATTTCCTATAGCTTTGGCGCATCGGCAAATTATGTCAATGTACTTTCAAGAGCACAGGAAAAAGTGCTTACAGGACTTCGCTGCTCTACGGATATGGAAGAACCGAAACAGGTCAGGCTGTTCTGCAGCAGATCGGATCAGGTGCTTTCCTGTTCAAAAGAGATCATGAGAGAGCTTGATGCAGATTTCCAGTATAAGCGCAGCAGTTATATTTATAATCCGCTTGATGTGAAAACACTGAGGGAAATGAGTCAGGAACAGATTGATGATTTTCCGTTCCCGGAGGAACTGCATCCGCAGGATGGACATCGTTCACAGATTCTTATTTCTGTCGGACGCAATGATTATATCAAGGGCTTCTGGCATCTGATCAAGGCGTTTTCCATTATGGCAGCTTCACACCCGCACGCAAGACTGATCATTATGGGGGCAGGAGATTTCACACCTTACAGAGAGATGACCAGAAAGCTGGGAATCGAAGAAAAGGTGGCATTCCCCGGAGTCAGGAAGAATCCTTTTCCCTATGTGGCAGCCAGCAGTCTTTATGTACTTTCTTCCAATCATGAGGGATTTCCGAATGCACTGCTGGAAGCCATGGCACTTGGCCGGCCGGTAATTGCGGCGGACTGCAAAACAGGTCCGAGAGAAATTCTGTTGTCAGAGGAGGAACTGGAGCAGCTTCAGAAGGAATATCCGGATGGTGCTTCCGTAAAGGAAACGGTTGACGGAACATATGGAGTACTTGTACCGGATATGGATGCGCAGGAGGATCAGGACGCCATGCATATTACCAGGGAAGATCAGGACCTGGCCTGCGAAATGATCCGTATGCTGGACAATCCGGAGAAAATGGAGAAGTATGGCAAAATGGCACTGGAACGTGCAGGTATCTATCAACCGGAAAAATACAGAGAAGATCTGAAGAAAATTTTTGATCAGATTCTCGCCTGAAGGAAAAAAGATGTCAAAGATTGCATTTCATTTAAACTGTCTTACCCATGGCGGAGCAGAGCGTGTGGTTACCAATCTGGCAAATCAGTTTGCGCAGGAGGGCTATGAGGTTCTTGTGGCAACGGAATGGACAGATGAAGATGAGTTCGTGCTGGACAGCAGGGTAAAAAGAGTTCATGTCGGGCTGCGTACGGAAGATGAACATAAATCCAGACTGGCAAAGTATTTCAGACGGGTGCACTATCTGCATGAATTCATGCAGAAGGAGAAGCCTGATGTACTGGTTGCATTTGCGCGCCTTGCCATATTTCGTGCGCTGATGGCGTGCAGGCATACCGGAGTTCCGGTGGTGATTTCAGTCAGAATTGATCCGACGAAAAGTTATGTTGGATTTCGGAATACATTGCAGATCCGGAGGTATTTCGGACGCGCGGCAGGTGCAGTATTTCAGACAGAGGATGCCAGAAAATTTTTTGCACCGCGTCTGCAGGAACAGTCCAGAATAATTCTGAATCCGCTGACGGATAAGTATATCGGAGTTCCGGAGCCGGATAGACGCAGAAAAGAAATTGTGAATGTGGCAAGACTCGCTGATTTTAAAAATCAGCCTTTGCTGGTGGAAGCTTTTGCGCGTGTGCATGAGAAGTATCCGGATTATATACTGAAAATATACGGACCGGATTCAGAGGACGGGTCAAAAGAACGGATTGAAGAACAGATCCGGAAATATCAGCTGGATGGTGCGGTTTTGCTGATGGGCGGAAGTGATCAGCTGGAAAAGGAAGTTCCGGGTGCTGCGGTGTTTGCATATTCTTCTGATTATGAGGGTATGCCGAATTCCGTAATGGAAGCAATGGCAATGGGACTTCCGGTGGTATCTACAGACTGTCCGTGTGGTGGTCCGCGCATGATTATCAAAGATCATCAGAATGGAATTCTGGTACCGGTAGGAGATGCAGAAGCACTTGCAGAAGGAATTCTGTACCTGATTGAACATCCGCAGGAAGCAGACCGGATGGGAAGAGAAGCCAGAAAAATCGCAGAAGTGGCGAATGCACAGGCAGTCTTTGAGCAGTGGCGGGATTATCTGAATGAAGTCATGAAGAATGGAAAGCGATGCTGAGACAGGATGGAGGAATGACTGTATGTGCGGGATATGCGGGTATATATCCAGAAATCAGATAACTAAAGAGCAGCTTCGGATCATGAATGATACAATGTATCACCGCGGACCGAATGACAGCGGCGTGGAAATCTATCCGTTTCGTGATGGCTACAATGTGGGTTTTGCACAGCGCAGGCTTTCCATTATGGATCTGTCTCCGCTGGGGCATCAGCCGATGCATTCGGATAACCGGAGAGTCAGTGTCATCTTTAACGGGGAGATCTATAATTTTCAGGAACTGAAGCAGGAACTGTCTGATTATCCTTTTAAATCAAACTGTGATACTGAAGTGATCATTGCTGCCTATCTGAGATGGGGAATCCGCTGCGTGGAACGGCTTCATGGTATGTTTGCCATTGCCATTTTCGACAGGGAATCGGATGATGTGTATCTGATTCGTGACAGAATCGGTAAGAAGCCACTCTATTACTGGCAGAACGGAACCAATCTGGTGTTTGGGTCGGAACTGAAGCCATTTATGAAATGTCCGGGATTCAAGGGGATTATCCGTAAGGATGTTCTGTCCAGATATCTGTATCAGCAGTATATCAATGCACCTGACAGTATCTTTGAGGATGTATATAAACTGGAACCCGGATGCATCCTGCAGTTTCATCTGGGAGACATTAAGATTACGAAGTACTGGGATGTCCACAGGGTTTATGACAGAGAGAGCGCGCATCAGGTCCAGAGTTATGAAGAAGCCAGAGCAGAACTGAAAAAGCGTTTGCAGAAGGCAGTTGCGGATCGCATGATTGCAGATGTTCCGCTGGGAATATTCTTAAGCGGTGGTTATGATTCTTCACTGATTACGGCAATGGCACAGGAACATTCGGAAATGCCTGTGAAGACCTTCAGTATCGGCTTTGAAGATAAAAGGTATAATGAAGCAGATTATGCAAGGGCCATCGCACGGCATCTGGGAACCGATCATACAGAGATGATCATCAGTGAGAAGCAGATGTTTGATCTCGTTGACAGTATTCCGCATTATTTTGATGAACCCTTTGCAGATGACTCTGAAATTCCGACCATGCTGGTATCAGAGGTGGCAAGGAAGAAAGTGACGGTTGCACTTTCCGGAGACGGCGGGGATGAGTTTTTCTGCGGTTATAATTATTACGAAAAGCTGGCACAGGCACAGAAACTGGAACTTCCGGGACTTCTTGCCTATTATGCAGGACAGCTGCCGATTGGAAAAGGACATCTGATTGACCGTTATCCAAGGGCAATGCGTCTGATTGCAGAGAACAGGGATCCGGCAACAAAGGTGCAGATCGCATCAGATCTGTATATTGATGCAGCGGAGAAATTTGTACCGGGAGGTCAGCTTCCCTGCAAATATCCGGTGGAGGAAGCCTATCCGATCAGTAACTGGCAGGTCAGAAGAATGCTGCTGGATATGGATACCTATCTCCCCGGAGATATTCTGTGCAAGGTGGATCGTGCATCCATGAAGTATTCACTGGAAGCCAGAAGCCCGATTATGGATACTGCGGTAATGGAATATTCCTACAGGATTCCGCACCGGTTCAAATACTGCCATGGAGATAAGAAGCACATTCTGAAAGATATTGCCTGGGATTATATTCCGAAAGAACTTCTGGAAAGACCAAAGACAGGTTTTTCCGTACCGATAGATAAGTGGCTGCGGGGACCGCTGCGTGAGAGACTCATCGATTACAGCAGTACTGAATATCTTCGCAGACAGAATATATTTGATCCGGAATATGCTGCACGTTTTATCAGCGACTACCTTGTCAGAGGAGATGAAGGACCTGGAACCGGCGGAAATCTTTCAGGAGTCGCCTGGTCATTTTTTGTGTTCCAGCAGTGGTATGAATATGAACAGTACAAAAAGTAACATGGATAAAAACAGAAAACATATTGTCATGTATATCGGTTCGCTTCAGAAGGGCGGAGCAGAGCATGTGATGGTAAATCTGGCAGAGTATTTTCATCTGCAGGGGTATCGTGTCACAATGGTGACCACATATCTGGCGCAGGCAGAATATCCGGTGGCACATGCTGCATGGAAAGAAGCTGCTGAAGGAATGCCGGTCTTAAGACCGGATGGCAGTATGGCTTTTATCGAACCGGAAGGAAGATCTGTGACGGGGATTCACCGTGTATTTTCAGCGCTGATGCCGGAAGAAATGAAGGGCAGGGCAGGCAATTTTCTTGCCAGGTGCAATAAGCTCAGAAGTATATGGATCGGATTGAATCCCGACCTGATCCTGTCATTCAGCGGCAAGAATAATGTCATGGCAATGCTGACTTCCTATGGGCTTGGGATACCGGTGGTCGTATCGGTCAGATCCAATCCGTCCAGAGAGTATCAGGACAGATTCCTCAGGATGGCAGCACTGTCCACATTCCGCCATGCCGCGGGAGTGGTACTCCAGACAGAGCAGGCAAAGCAGTTTTTCTCCGGAAGGATTCAGGAGCGGTCCGTGATTCTGCCGAATTCACTTCAGCCGGACTTTATCCGGCCACTGTACGAAGGCGTCCGCGAAAAAACAGTTGTCAGTGTGGGATCGCTTGACAGGAATAAGAATCATGCACTTTTGCTGAAGGCATTTGCCGAAGCGACCGGGGCACATCCGGATTACCGCGTGATCATATACGGAGAGGGAAAATGCAGAACGGAACTGACAGAGCTGGCACAGAAGCTGGGAATCCAGGATCGTGTGGAACTGCCGGGACTGATCGGCGAGGTTGCGGACCATATTGAAAAGGCGGGAATTTTTGTGCTGAGTTCTGATCAGGAAGGAATGCCGAATGCGCTGCTGGAAGCTATGGCACTTGGAATCCCCAGTATTTCAACGGATTGTCCCTGCGGAGGACCGAAGGACCTGATTGAGGATGGTGTAAACGGTCTGCTCACGCCGGTCGGAGATGTTCATCGTATGTCGCAGTGTCTGATTCGGCTGATGGATAACCCGGGAGAGGCACGTGCCATGGGACAGAAGGCTGCAATGGTGCAGCAGAAATATCATCCGGACAGAATCAATGCACAGTGGAAAGAATTTTTTGACCGGATCATGTCAAGATAACGGAGTCACGTATGCTTTTTAATTCCTATTTATTCATATTGATGTTTCTGCCGGTCAGCGTGATCGGCTATTTCCTCATCAGCAGGAAAAGCAGTTTCGCAGGCAATCTGTATCTTCTTGCAATGTCACTCTGGTTTTACGGGTTCAATAATCCGTATTATCTGCTGATCATCGGCAGCAGTGTGGTGGTTAATTATCTGTTTTCAAGATTTTTATGCAGGCAGGAACTTCCACACAGAAAAATTCTGCTTACGGCAGCGATTCTTTTTAATGTCGGGCTGATTTTCTATTTCAAATATTATGATTTTTTCATTGAAAATATGAATGCACTGCTGAAAACGGATTATGTACTTAAAAATATTGCGCTTCCGCTTGGCATCAGCTTTTTTACCTTTCAGCAGCTGTCTTATGTGATTGATTCCTATCATGGAAGAACAAAGGATTACGGCTTTGTGGAGTATGCACTGTTTGTTACATATTTTCCGCAGCTGGTGGCAGGGCCGATTGTGCTGCACGATGAGCTGATTCCGCAGTTCAGGGATCGGACGAAGCGCAGACCGCAGTATGAGAACATGACACGCGGGATCATGCTGTTTACCATGGGACTGTTCAAGAAAGTTATGGTAGCGGATACTTTTGGCAAAGGGGTCAGTTGGGGCTATGCCAATCTGACAGGAATGACTTCAATGGATACCCTGATTGTGATGTTTGCCTATACATTTCAGATTTACTTTGATTTCAGCGGGTACAGTGATATGGCAACGGGACTTGCGTCCATGTTCAATTTTACATTACCGATGAATTTTGATTCGCCGTACAAGGCACTTTCCGTTCCGGAGTTCTGGCGCAGATGGCATCTGACGCTGACACGGTTTTTGAGAACCTATATTTATTTCCCGCTTGGCGGAAGCCGTAAGGGCAAGGTCAGAACCTATGTCAATATCATGATTGTTTTTCTGGTCAGTGGAATCTGGCATGGCGCAAACTGGACCTTTATTTTATGGGGAATGTTGCATGGAATTGCCAACTGTCTGGGACGTTTTTTCCAGAAGCCTTTCGGAAAGCTCTGGAAGGGATTGCAGTGGCTGATTACCTTTTTGTTCGTCAGCTTTGCATGGCTGCTGTTCCGCTCGGATTCCGTATCCCAGTGGGTTTATCTGATGAAGAAGATATTCCGCTTTGATCGGATGAATGTTTCAGAGGATCTGGCAAGGCTTTTCCGGATCCCGCATATGCGCTACTCGCTGGAGCTGCTGCATATTCCCTACACGGATGCCGGCGTATTTGTTTTTTCCATGGGGCTTCTGTTTACAGTGATACTTGCGGTGTGCCTCCTTATGGAAAACAGCTATCGCAGAAAATACCGCTGTACTGTATGGTCGCTGGTTCTTACCACGCTTGTGCTTCTGACCTGCATGGTATCACTCAGCAGCGTATCCGTATTTCTGTATTTTAATTTCTGATCAGCGCAGCGCGTACCGTGTTTTTAGGAGAAACAGATGACAGCAAAAAAATGGTTCTGGATTTTAATTTCGACGGTATTCACCGTTCTTATACTGATGGCAGGAATGGTTGCATGGCTGGATCCTTTTTTCCATTATCATGCGCCGCTTAGAGGATTTTATTACACACTTGATAATGAACGGTCCCAGAACAATGGGATTACCAGACATTTTGATTATGATTCCATTATTACGGGTACTTCCATGACGGAAAATTTCAAAACATCGGAGTTTGACCGTCTGTTTGATGCAGATGCAGTGAAAGTGTGTTATTCCGGTGCCATGTATAAGGAGATCAATGACAATGTCCGTACCGGATTCGCAGATCATAAGATCCGTTATGTGCTGCGCTGTATAGATGATTCCTATCTGATTACAGATAAGGATGCATCCAGAACAGATTTGGGATCTTATCCGACATACCTGTATAATAAGAGTATCTGGGATGATACCAGATATCTGCTGAACAGAGATGTGATCTTCGGGTACTGTATTCCGATGCTGGCAAAGCGGATACAGGGAGATGCCGGTGGAATGACTTCTTTTGACGAATATGCCAATTGGATGGATGGCGTTACCTTTGGCCGTCAGGCAGCATTGTCCGGCATTTCAGAATTGACAGATCAGAGGAAACAGCTCCCGTTGAGTGATGCAGATGCAGCGCGGGAGAAAGCCAATATTGAACAGAATGTGACTTCTCTGGCAGCGGAACATCCGGAAACAACCTTTTATTATTATTTTCCGCCATACAGTGTGGCACTGTGGGGCAGCCTTTACAGTGACGGTACTGCGCAGCAGCAGATTGAAGAAGAGAAAATCGCAATTGAGCTGATGCTGCGGTATGATAATATCAGGATTTTTTCATTCAGTACGGATACCGATATTACCATGAATCTGGACAATTACCGTGATGCAAGACATTATGGGGAATGGATTAATTCGGAGATACTAAGGCGTATGGCAGCAGGCGAAAATCAGCTGACACAGGACAATTATACCGAATATCTGCAGCAGCTGTCGGAGATCTATCTGAATTATGATTATGTGGGAAATCTGCAGTAAAAAGGCAGAAACTACAGGAATGGAGTAATACGAATGCGCTCACCCTTGAAAATGGCAGGAAGTTTTCTGACGAATGCAGAAATCCGGTTCGGGTATCTGAATAAAATGGGTTTTTACCATCATCTGTCTGATGAACAGTATATTATGAAAAAAAGCAGAATTTATCTGCATTATGTACCGGATCTGCAAAATCCGCATACTTATAACGAAAAGCTGAACTGGCTCAAGCTTCATGACCATAATCCGCTGTATACGCAGCTGGTGGATAAATATGAGGTAAAAAAATATATTGAGGCACATATCGGAACACAGTATATTGTACCGACACTTGGAATATGGGACCGGTTTGATGAAATTGATTTTGACAGTCTGCCGCAGCAGTTTGTTCTGAAATGTACGCATGATTCCGGTGGAGTGGTGATCTGCACGGATAAAGCACATTTTGACCGTCAGGCAGCAGAGAAAAAGCTGACGGCAGCGCTTGGGTTCAATTATTACTATGACAGCAGGGAATGGCCGTATAAGGATGTGAAGCCAAGAATCATGGCAGAA
The DNA here is from genome assembly GCA_022486625.1 of Butyrivibrio sp. Lineage (GTDB taxonomy): Bacteria > Bacillota > Clostridia > Lachnospirales > Lachnospiraceae > Butyrivibrio. Next base: position 156,228 of record JAKVKH010000002.1, read on the forward strand.
AAATATCTGGTGGATTCTGCAGACGGGGAACTCAGAGATTACAAGTTTTATACGTTTAATGGTGTGGTACGGGCAATGCTGATTGTCGGAGACAGATCCAAAGCAGATATGCCGACAACTTATGATTATTTTGACCGGGAGGATCAGTGGCTGGATTTCAGGTTCGGAGGTCCGAATGCGCAGCAGCACCCGCATCCGCCCAAACACCTGCAGGAAATGATTGCACTTGCAGAGCAGCTTTCAAAGGAAATTGTGCATGTCCGGGTGGATTTTTATGAGGTTGACGGACAGATTTACTTCGGAGAAATGACATTTTATGATGGCGGAGGATCACAGCCGTTTGAACCCTTTGCATGGGACAGACAGTTTGGTGACTGGATCAGTCTTCCAGAGAAAAAGCAGGAGAAATAACGCATTATGTGTGGAATCGCAGGACTGTGTAATTTCAGAGGTGACGGACAACAGAATATGGAACGGATGAAACGCAGAATGATACTGCGTGGACCGAATGCTTCGGGTACCTGGAGTCTGGAGAACGGAAGTGTGATTTTCGGACATCAGAGATTATCCATTGTAGATCTGTCGGAAAATGGTGCACAACCGATGGTTTCACACAGCGGCCGACTGGTAATGACCTATAACGGGGAGATTTACAATTATCATGAGCTGGCAGAGAGACTCCTGAAAGAAGGAAAGGTAACGGCGTTCCGGGGAAGCAGCGATACAGAAGTACTGCTGGAGGCAATTGAAGCATATGGAATCGAAAAGGCACTTCGTTTCTGTAAAGGAATGTTTGCGCTTGGCGTATTTGATAAAAAGACCGGAACCATTACACTTGCCAGAGACAGAGCAGGCGAAAAACCGCTGTATTATGGATTCGTAAACGGTGCATTTGTGTTCGCATCGGATATTGCATGCTTCCGTGAAATTGACGATTTTCACAATCCGGTGAATACGCAGGTTCTGAATCTGTATTTTACACATGGTTATATTCCGGCGCCCTATTCCATTTATGAAGATATCTGGAAACTGACCCCCGGCTGTATCATGACGGTTGCGGCGCCGTATACACCGAACACACTGGAACAGATGCGGGCACATGAGCGGCATTACTGGAGTATGATGGATGCAGCAAAACATGGACAGGAGCATCCGTTTAAGGGAAGTGAGACAGAGGCGGCAGATGAACTGGAACGTCTTCTGAAGGAATCAATCCGGGGGCAGATGGTGGCGGATGTACCGGTTGGCGCATTTCTCTCGGCAGGAATTGACAGCAGTACAGTAGTGGCACTCATGCAGACACTGGCACCGGGAAAGGTACGAACGTTTACCATCGGGATGGAGGATCCAAAATATAATGAAGCGGATACGGCGGCAGAGATTGCAGCGTATCTGGGCACGGAACATACGGAGCTGTACATCAGTGAACAGGATGCCAAAGCCGTGATTCCCAGTCTGACCGGTATGTTCGGAGAACCGTTTGCAGATTCTTCACAGATACCGACGTATCTGGTGAGCCGTATGACCAGAGAGCATGTTACGGTATCCTTAAGCGGTGATGCCGGAGATGAACTGTTCTGCGGATATAAATCCTATGAATCAGTCAGCAGAATCTGGGGAAAAATGGCCGGGATACCGCTTCCGCTCAGGAAAACACTTGGAGATGTTCTGCTGCATACGCCGCTTGCTGGCAGGCAGGTACTCCGGGATAAGGGACATCTTCTGGCTGCAGAAGGACCGATTGATGTGAACCGGATTCAACAGACTATACTGGATCCGCTTGTGCTGCAGATTGCAGCTTCTGACAAGACGGCATGCAGCGTGATGGAGGAACTGCCGCAGAATTATCTTGGGGAGGTCAATCATGAGATGATGCTGCTGGATATGATGATGTATCATCCGGATGATATTCTGACCAAGGTCGACAGAACCGGAATGGCCGTGTCCCTTGAAACACGTGTGCCGTTTCTGGACCGCGATGTTATGGAATATGCATGGACACTTCCGATTTCCTATCTCCGGGATGGAGCAGTCGGCAAAAAGGTATTGCGGGAAGTGTTATATCGGCATGTACCAAAGCAGATGATGGATCGTCCCAAAAAGGGATTCTCCATTCCCATCAGAAAATGGCTGCAGGAGCCGGAGATGCGAGCATGGGCGGAAAGTCTTCTGGATCTGTCACAGATAAAAAACGACTGCTATCTTAACCCGAAAACGGTACAGAAGATCTGGAGAGAATTTACGGAGCAGGGAATCTGGAGACCACAGATCTGGTATCTGTTAATGTTTCAGCAGTGGCTGAGGGAAGTGAACTGAATACCACACATGAAAAAAGAACATATGATATTTAACGGCACAGAGGAAAATGAACTGATCACAGTAGCCGTAACCTGTTATAATATCGAAAAATATATCGGGCGATGTCTGGACTCCGTACTTGCACAGACATACCGGAATCTGGAAGTGATCGTTGTGGATGATGGTTCCACAGACGGTTCAGGAGCCATTTGCGACAGCTATCAGGAAAAAGACAAAAGAGTCAGAGTCATTCATGCCGGGAACGGCGGGCCGGGGCTTGCAAGAAACCGTGCCATGGAGGCAGCCGGAGGAAGCTTTATCGGATTTGTGGATGGAGATGACTATATTGAGCCGCAGATGTATGCTCTGATGCTGGAAGGCATCATAAGGACAGGAGCGGATCTGGCTGTCTGCAGACATCACAGTCTGTCAGTGGACGATCCGGTGCAGGTCTGCGCAGCGGGAGAAGATCACCTGCCTGCAGAAGCAGATGTCACAGAACTGAGCAGGGATGAACTGCTGACCTGTCTGATTGAGGAAGATGAACATTATCCGATCAGAAATGCAGTATGGAATAAGCTGTACAGAATGGAACTGATCAGCAGCTTCCGGCTGCCGGATCAGATGTATTATGAAGATATACTTTTTACCATGAAACTCATGGCGCAGGCGCATCAGGCGTGTTTCATTGACATGCCTCTGTATAATTATATAATAGACAGGAAAGACAGTATCATGAATCAGGGAATGAACCGTGGTATTCTGACGGATCAGATTCCCGCCTACCGGGCAAAAGATGCGTATCTGCAGTCCATCGGGCGACAGGATCTTGTGGACACACATGATTACCTGGTGTATAAAAAGCTGCTGCTTTTATATACAGAGGCCAGAAGATCTCACAGCAGTCTGAAAAAGGCAGATATGGGAGAACTGGCGCGTGTAATCCGCGGTGCAGGGGAGCGCTTTACTGCGATATATTCCTGCAGAATTGCAGACCCGCATCAGAAGTTCCGGATGCAGCTGTTTCTGAAGAGTCCGGTTTTATACGACATGTTTATGGATGTGAATGACGGTGTTATCATTCCGCTTCGGCAGAGACTTCATGCCATTTACAGGAAATAATGTGCAGGTGAATATGATCATTATCAGAATGAAGGGCGGCCTCGGAAATCAGATGTTTCAGTATGCGCTGTACAGCCAGCTGAGCGATATGGGCCGTGAAGTGAAAATGGACGATGTTACCGGGTTTCGCGAAGATCTGCAGCGGGATCCGGCACTTTCAGTATTTGGAATTGATTATAAACGGGCCAGCAGGGAAGAAGTGATCCGCATCACGGATTCCTATATGGATTTTCCAAGCCGTGTCAGAAGAAAGATTTTTGGCAGAAAAACGCTGGAATATGAAGAGAAAAAGGCGGATTTTGATCCGAAGGTACTGAAGTGCAGGGATGCTTATCTGGTAGGATTCTGGCAGACAGAGCGTTATTTTCCGGAAAAAAGAGTCAGAGACCGGCTCAGACAGGAATTTCTGCAGAAAAGAGAAGAAATTCTGCAGGGAACTGCAGAACAGAAGCTTCTTCTGCAGATGCGGCAGGAGCAGTCGGTCAGTATTCACGTCAGAAGAGGGGATTATCTGACGCCAGGTACGGTGGAAACATTTGGCGGAATCTGTACAGATGATTATTACGAAAAGGCACAGAGCCGAATCCTGCAGAATTATCCTGATGCTGTTTTTTATGTTTTTTCAAATGAACCGGAATGGGCCAGAGAGCATTTCAGGGGAGAAAAATACATAACAGTTGATTGCAGATGCAAATCCGCAGATGCGGCAGAACTTTATCTGATGAGCAGCTGCAGACATCATATTCTGGCGAACAGCAGCTTCAGCTGGTGGAGCGCATGGCTGGGAGAACATGGCGCAGATCATATGATATTTGCACCTGACAGATGGTTGAATAATAAGATAATGACTGATATTTATACAGAGGATATGATTCGAATCAGTTCAGAAAAGTAAACGGAGAAGACCGAATGAATTTCAGAAAGAAAAAGAGCAATACAGGCAGTACTGCAGACCTCAGTCTGTTCCATAAGATCAATTACATTTTTGACAGAAAGCAGAAAAAGCACTTTCTGCTGCTGGGGGTGTATATCCTGATCGGTGCGGTGTTTGAAACACTGGGCGTTTCCATGATGGTGCCGATTATTTCAGCAATCATTGTACCGGATACGCTGCACAGAAAGATCAGAAAAGCCACAGAGATTGTCCCCGGACTCCAGAAGATCATGGATGTATTTCACCTGACGAGCGATATGAAGATTATTGTGGCGCTGCTGCTGTCGCTGATTCTGATCTTTGTGATCAAGAATGTCTATCTGCTCTGGCTGACCTATGAACAGAATACATTTGTTGCTCATGTGCGTAATGACATGATCAGCCGTGTGATGAGGGAATTTCTCAATCGTCCCTATGAGGATTATCTGGGTGCTGATATTCCGACAGTCTTCCGGATTACGGACAGTGATATTCCGCATACTTTCTCCATGATTCTGGCAATGCTCTCTCTTGCAACAGAACTTGTTGTGTCTCTGTTCCTGTGTATTGTACTGCTTGTTGTGAACTGGCAGATGACAATATTTATCATTGTGGTATTTCTGCTTCTCACTGCAATCAATACCAGATTTCTTAAACCAAGACTTAATAAGATTGGAAAGAAGAATCAGGAGATACAGTCGCAGATTGCAAAGTGGAGAATTCAGGCAATTTACGGACTGAAAGATGTCAAGGTTCTGAATCGTCAGGATTTCTTTATCCGTAACTATTATGAGAGCGGAAAAATCGGAGCGGATACGTCCAGAGACTATACTGTACTGAACAATCTCCCGCGACTTCTGATTGAAACAGTCTTTATCACGAGTGTACTGGGATTCATTATCATATATCTTGTAAACGGTGGCAATATCACACTGCTGATTCCGCAGCTGATGGCATTTGCCGTGGCAGCGATGAGAATTATGCCAAGTGCCAACAGAATCAATACCTATCTGACGGAAATTGCCTATGAAGAGCCCAGCCTGAATTTCGTTTATGACAATCTGACGGAGTCCATGAAGACAGATAAGGCCATGCGCGCAGAGAAGGAAAAGATCGCCGGTCCGCCGCTTGAGTTGAAAAAGGAGATTGTACTTAAAAACATCACCTTTGCCTATCCGGACAGTGAGCGGAATATCTTTTCTGCAGCCAGCATGACAATCCCCAAGGGAAAGTCTGTCGGAATCATCGGTTCCTCCGGTGCGGGTAAATCCACGATTGTAGATATTCTTCTGGGACTTTTGCATGTACAGACGGGAGAAATTCTGTGTGACGGAAACAATATTTTCAGTAATTATGAATCCTGGCTCGGACAGATCGGATATATTCCGCAGACAATCTATATGATTGATGAGTCCATTCGGGATAACATTGCATTTGGTATTGATCATGACCAGATCAGTGAGAAGCGGATCTGGGAGGTAATGGATGAAGCACAGCTCAGTGACTTTGTCAGAAATCTTCCGGAGGGACTTGATACCAGAATCGGTGACAGAGGTGTCAGACTTTCCGGCGGACAGCGCCAGAGAATCGGAATTGCCAGAGCCCTTTATCATAATCCTGAGATCCTGGTATTTGATGAAGCGACAAGTGCGCTTGATAATGAGACAGAGGCTGCAGTCATGCAGGCAGTCAACAGCTTCCATGGAAAGAAAACAATGGTGATCATTGCACACCGTCTCAATACCATCGAAAAATGTGATGTGATCTATGAAGTAAAGGATGAGAAAATCGTACCGACAACGCTTGAGGGACGTACCATTATTCATTGAGATGAGTATAAAAACGAGAAAATGCGCAGTTATTAATAAAAGATTTAAGAAATTGGAGCAGATATGATCGGAACTGAGTTTATTGAGGGATTTGGACTGGGGAATCAGCTGTTCTGCTATGTGACGGCGAGATGTATCGCCATGGAGAAAGGCTGTGAATTTGGAACAGCCAATCAGCAGCAGCTCGGAAATGTGTTTCACAGTCACAGGGGAATGTACTTTATGGACATTGACCTTGGAAAAGAAATCACGCAGGAAATGAAAGCCTCCTATACCCGTTTTGATGATGCGGATGACCGTCTTTATATGGGAAACTCAAAACATGATATGAGTAACGGGTGTTATATCAGCGGCGCAGATGACCGCATTCATGAGGTCAGTGACAACACACTGATTTATGGCAATATGCAGGATGAGAGCTATTTCTGCAGATACCGGAATGAAATCCGCAGCTGGCTCCATGTGAAAGAGGAAGCAGATTCGCATGAGTATACCAGAGATAATCTCTGTATCATCAATATGAGAGGTGGAGAGTATACCGGGCATCCGGAGCTCTATCTTGACAGAAGATACTGGCAGAATGCAATCCGGAACATGAAGAAGATCCGTCCGGATATGCAGTTCATGATCGTGACAGAGGATGTGGAATCCGCCAGAAAGGTGCTGCCGGAATATGAAGCACACCATTTTGATATGGGTAAGGATTATGTGACAATTAAAAACGCACGTTACCTTATACTGTCCAATTCTTCTTTTGCCATATTACCGACGATGACCAGTGAAACGCTTCAGTACGCAATTGCACCCAAATACTGGGCAAGACATAATGTATCTGATGGATTCTGGTCTTCGGAACAGAATATCTACAGCTTCCTGCATTATCAGGACAGAAAGGGCAGAGTCTTTACTGCCGGGGAATGCCGGAGTGAGCTTGCAGAATATAAAAAACACTCGAAATTATATGCACGAAGGAATATACGACCCGGAAAGGCAAGAATTTTTTGTCAGGTAATCAGGAGAAAACTGCTGTATGGCAGATTTTACCTTCAGAAGATCTGGAGGTCGCTGGAGCGCAGAAGCGGAATCATTCATACCTGGCAGGGGCAGAACTGAAAGCCGGTAAAGGAGTATTGTGGGAAACAGAACAGGAAAACTGCAGCTGCCGGATGTGACGCTGGCGGCAATGACAAGCGTAAATATCTATGAAACTGTCCAGGCACTGAAATACAGCATGCGTGGAATTGATTTTGGTGAAGTGGTGCTGATTACGGATCGCAGGCCGTTTCTTCTGCCAAAAGGAATTCAGTATCGCCATACTTCGAAGCTTGACAGTATTGATAAATTTAATTATAAGATGACTTATGAACTTAAAGATTACATCCATACGGATTATGCACTGATCGTTCATGCCGATGGTTTTGTCATTCATCCGGAGCTGTGGAGGGATGAGTTTCTGGACTATGATTATATCGGATCTCCGTGGCCGCTTCCGAAAAATGATTATGCATACAGAGACAGTAAGGGACAGATCTGCCGTGTCGGGAACAGCGTTTCGATTCGCAGTAAAAGGCTTATGCAGTTCCCTGCAGTACATCATCTTAAGTGGGAACCTGTAGATGACGGTTATTATAACGAGGATATTTTTCTGTGTTGTCACAGCCGGAATGAAATGGAGAAATACGGGCTTAAATGGGCACCGCTTGAAACAGCGGTTTACTTTGGAAGAGAGCATATGCTTCCGGAGAATCATGGAGTTGAGCCGTTTACCTTTCACAAATGGAGAGGTGAAAATGCGGAATATCCGAGGTTCATTTCGCCGGAAAAGAGATTTCGAAGGGCGGTTCGTCCGCTCCTGTTCTGGAGAAAAACAGCAAAGTGGCGTAAAGCGCACGGATTTGAGGATTGATTATGGTATATGACTGCATTCCCTTTTTTAATGAAGTGGATATTTTAAAGCTGAGACTGCACATTATGGATCCTTATGTGGATCGTTTCGTCATTGAAGAAGCGACGATGACATTTTCAGGAGAACCCAAGGAACTCTGTTTTGAAAAAAACAGGGAAATGTTCCGGGAGTTCCTTCCAAAAATAACATACGTTGTGGTACGGGATACCCCGGTACATGCAATTACACACGAGAGGGATTACTTTCAGAAAAATCATCTGGTGGAAGGACTTAAGGATGCAGGACCGGACGACGTAATTATTTTTGGTGATGCGGACGAGATTCCCAATCCGGAGACACTGAAGAAACTGATCGGAAATTTTGATAAAACCAAAGTTTATCACCTTGCACAAAGAAATTTTTATGGTTTCCTGAATATGGAAGAAAAGTCAGGTACGCTGATGTCGATTACCGGAGAATTCCCGGAGATCGGGCAGAAAGACCGTAAATGGCTGGGAACCAAGGTATTCTCAGTTCAGAATATCCCGGAGGAAGGAATTGTCCGTATGAGAGATCTGATTCCTGTAACGGATGGGAGAAGCGTACGGGTAGCAGATGGAGGCTGGCATTTTGGCTACATGGGCGGTGATCATGAAACAAATGCAGCCAGACGAATCGGCGTAAAGGTTAAGGCAGCAGCACATCAGGAATATAATGACCGCGAAATTCTGGCAGAGACAATGGATCGCCTGATTCTGGGACAGGATATTTTCGGGCGTAATGCCAGATTTGAGCGAGTTGAAATTGATGACAGCTATCCGGCATATTTACGGGAGAACATTTCTGACTACAGGCACCTTGTCATGCCGGTAATTACGCCATGGATGACTTTTACGCACAGACTTGACATTACAGCAGGGAGATTCTGCAGGAAGGCATGGCATCATGTACTTCGCAGATTCAAGCGGAGGAGCATATGACAGAGAAGATACCTTCAATCAGGAAAATCCTGTTTTATCTGGCACTTGTCATTGAAATTGCGCTTGTGATCGTGGATAAGAGCGAATTGCACAATCCTTACGTCAGTTACTTTTTCCGCGTTACCTTTCTGCTGACACTTGCAGTTGTTCTGCTTTCTGATTATACGAAGCGTGAGTGGATTGTGATTGCAATGACCGTTGCCGTCGCTGCAGTGAGTTACCGGATTAGCGGACGCAATGAAATGCTGCGGTTTGCTGTTTTCGTTTTTGCATGTAAGCATATGAAAATGGATCAATCACTTCGACTGAGTTTCCTGGCAACGACGGCGGGGTGTATTGCAATTGTGCTACTTTCTGTAACAGGAATTCTGGGCAGGATCAGCCTGACGCAGGACTATGGCAGGAGTGCCGGCGTGATTACAAGGTATACTTTTGGCTTCGGACACCCCAATGCGATGCAGTGCATGTTTATCATGCTCATGCTGCTTGGCATGTATCTCTATGAACGGAAAATGAAGTGGTATATTTACCTGCTGCTGATGCTGGCCAATTACGGAATCTATAAGCTGACAGATTCCAGAACCGGCTTCCTTGTGGCAGTCGGAGCAATCCTGCTTGCAGTGCTCCTGCATTATACAAAGCTGGGCATGCACATGTGGACCTATATCTGCGGCATTGCCGTGATGGGCGGCAGTATTGCGTTTTCGGTCTGGGCAGCAGTGGAAAGTATATATGCCTGGTGTGACGGGACATTGGTATTTAAACTTAACGGTGTCCTGAATGGACGGATTGTGCAGCTGTACTGGGGAACCAATGCGCATGAAGGGGCAATTCAGACCTGGAGACTGTTCTCTTCCAGAACCAGTCAGGAATATTTTGATATGGGCTGGGTCAGACTTTTTTACTGGTACGGATGGATTCCGGCGATACTTGTGATTGTACTGCTGGTACTGCTGCTGCTGGAATGCGGAAGACGTCATGACAGTGCTGCGCTGATGCTGATTGTATCCATGTCTGTTTATACGATTGTGGAGGCACATCTTGTGTCTGAATATATCGGACGCAATTATCTGCTGCTGATTCTGGGCGCTTATGGATTTTCCATGTTGCATGCAGATCAGGGCAGAGAAACAGGACTTGTACAGCTCCTGAAAAAGAAAAAGCAAAATTGTTAAAAACAGATTTAAGAAAGGCTGGAATATGTCAGAACGCAGCAGACTTGTGTTATATGACACTACCAATTTCATGGATTTTCCGATCGGAGGGCAGCTGACCAGTGTCAGGAATTTTTTGAAGTTTCTGGCGGAGGTGCATGCTGACCGGATGAAAGATGTGGTGCTGGTCGGTGTGACCAGAATTCCGGAGGAACTTGGCATCTGGCAGAAGCTTTCATTACAGAATCAGGATGGGCGTACAGGTGTGGAAGAGCATGAAGAAGGAAAGGCACCGGCTACAGTTCATTTTCTGCCGGTTGCTATTGCAGAAGAAAACCTTGGTCATACGGCACATTCACTCAGGCTTCGGTATGCGAAGGGACTTCTGAAATATGGAAGAATGCTTCATTTATCACGGTTTGATTGCAACTATTTTCAGACACCTGAAGCAGTAGGACCGGTGTGGCTTCTTCAGCCATTTGCACATTTTGTTATTTTTTCACATGGCAGTTTTGTCAATATGGATAAGGGATTCCGCTTTTTTCAGGATAAACCGTTTGTGCGCAGAATGTTCAGTGGATATCTGAAGTGGATGCTCAGGAAGGCTGATCTGATTTTTATTCTGGATGAAGACAGCAGAAGAGATTATCAGAAATATACGGATCGTATGGAAAAACCTGGAAATTCCATCGTTTTGCCGGAGCAGTATGATGTGTGGAAAACGCACGTATTTCGGGGCAGAATTCTCTTTGTCGGAAGACTTTCCAAAGTGAAAAGAGTAGACGGAATCATCCGTGCAATGGCACTTCTTCCGGAGGAAGATACACTGACGGTTGTAGGGGACGGAGAAGAGAGGGATGCACTGAGTACACTGACGCAAAAGCTTGGGCTTTCTGAACGAGTCAGTTTTACCGGTGCGGTAAGTCCGGTACAGACCGGGACATATATGGACGAAGCGGATATTCTGATAATGAATTCGGATTTTGAAGGAGTGCCGATGACGATCCTTGAAGCTCTCAGTCATGGAATTCCCGTGATCACTACAGATGTCGGCGGAATCGGAGAAACGGTACGGTTCGGCACAGATGCACTGCAGACGGATGGTACGCCTGAAAGCATTGCGAAAGCAGCAGAGCACATGAAGCAGGATTATGAACGATTTGCAGAGTGTGCACACCAGCATGGTGCAGATTATGATTACCGCCTTGTAAATCGTAAGATATACGACAGTCTGTGTCGTTTCTGGAAGGAAAGATAAGCATATGGAAGAACGAGAGATGAAAAAACGCAGAATACTGTTTGAAACGGCAGTAGCAATCTGCTTTATCACAATTCTGATCTATAATTTTCTGACACCGATGCTTTCAGACGATCTGAATTATGCTACAGTGGTCAGACAGGCAAGTGGGATCGGAGATCTTTTCCGGCAGGAATATCGGCAGTATATGACCTGGACGGGGAGGTCTCCAAGCCATCTGGTACTGCGTCTGTTTCTGTTTGGCGGATCCAAGGCAGCATTTAATGTGTTTGACAGTGTGTGTTTTACTCTTCTGACGCTGTGCATGTATTTGAATCTTGATCACAGGAAGAAATATGATGTCCGGGCATATACACTGCTGACATTGTCAGTCTGGATTTTTGGTGTGTCTTTTGCTGAAACTGTACTATGGGAGACCGGAGCATGCAACTATCTTGTGGCTGCAACTGTCATTCTCGGATATATGACGCTGTTCCGCAGATATGTGCAGAAAGCGGACGCCGGCGGAATCTTCCGGAAGATCGGTATGCTGCTTCTGGGTATCTGGGCCGGTTGGTGTAATGAAAATACTTCAGGGGGTGCGATCCTGTTTGTATTACTGATGATGTTTTTTATCTGGAAAGATGCAGGAAGATCAAAATCTGCATTGCATGGCTGGATGTTTGCAGGACTTTCTGGAAATATTTTGGGTTTTGCCATGATGATTCTGGCGCCGGGTAATGCAGTCAGAAGCGGTTATAAGGAAGAACTTCATTCCGGACTACTGGGACTTGCTTCCAGATGGCTTAAGATTACGCTGAATATTCGTGAACAGTTCTTTGTTTTGCTTTGTATTTTTGTTTTTCTGACTGTACTTTTGTACTGCCAGAAAGCGCAGCTGAAAATTATGCGCAATATGTTCATCTTTTTTCTTCTGTTTGGCGCAACCTGTTATGCCATGGTGCTGGCGCCGGAATCGCAGGTCAGATCGCTGTTCGGTGCGGGGATTTTTCTGATCATTGCCTGTGTTCAGGGTTATGTGGATGTACAGGAAAATGATGCGCTGGTAAGAGCCGGTAAGCTGACAGCAGTCTGGGTACTTTTGCTTTATATGTTCTTTTCTTATATTGGTAACGGGGCGAGCCTTGCCAGAATCTACAGGGAAGAAAACGAACGGTATGAATATCTGGAGCAGCAGGCAGCGGCAGGTGTATCTGAAGTGACAATACCGGAACTGCGACCGCAATTCCACACAAAATACAGCATGGCATATGCAAGTGATGTGAAGGCGGATAAGGAATACTGGGTTAATGGCGCTTATGCCGGATATTATGGCTTTGACTGGGTATACGGAGTACCAAGGGATGAATGGACACAGTACTGATAATTCCATAGAGAAAGATTTAAAGAGACTGCCGCTCATCAGTGTTATTGTGCCTGTATACGATGCGGAAAAATATCTGAAACGTTGTGTGGACAGCCTTCTGCAGCAGAGCTATCCGCGGCTGGAAATCATTCTTGTAGATGACGGTTCAGTGGATCTTGGCGGCAAAATGTGTGATGACTATGCGGAAACACAGAAGAACATCCATGTGATTCATAAGAAGAACGGTGGTCTTGTCAGTGCATGGATGACCGGAGCGAAAACTGCGCGGGGAGCATATTTTTCTTTTGTAGACAGTGATGATTGGGCAGAACCATGTATGATTGAAGCACTTGCGGCGCAGATTACCTGGCGCGCGGATGACAATGGAAGCCGTGATGAGATTGTCTGCAGCAGCTACCTGATCGACCATGCAAACGGTGATGCTCCACAGAAAGTAGGGCATGAACTGATGCCTGGGGTATATGAAGGAAAAGAACTTCGGGAAAAGGTGTTTTGCCACATTCTCGGGAATGAACGGCGGACGGTATCTCTTTCAAGGTGCATGAAGCTTTTTTCCGGGAATCTGATTCTGCAGAATCTGCATTATTGTGATCAGAAAATCAGAATGGGAGAAGATGTGACCATTACACTTCCGGCGATTCTTGACTGCAAAAGGCTGGTAATTCTGGATGAACATTATGACTATCATTATTATTTTAATCCGGTATCCATGGTTCATCATTATGACTCCGGACTATATGAGAATGTAAGGCAGCTTCACCGGATTATGACTGCGGTCATGACGGAGAAATATGCTGCACTTGGAATTGCAGAGCCGACTCCGGAGGATGCGGTCAGCAGAGAATATGTATATCTGTTCTGTCTGGTACTTAAAAATGAACTACGCAGTAAAGTACGTGGCGCGGCTGTAAGAATGTATAACTGCTGCAGGCGGGAGCAGATGGGGGCATTGGTCAAAAAAAACGGAATTACATCATCCGATGCGTTGAATCGTTTACTGCTCTATTATATGAAATATCCGTCCGTTGGACTGGCGGCTTTGATGTGCGCAGGACTTCGCATTGCAGATTGCCGGAGGCAGAGGCACAACAGATGAGAGAAACGGAAGAAAAAAAGAAAATTCTGATCGTTCATAATTATTATCAGATCCATGGCGGTGAAGACACTGTAGTAGCGGCTGAAATGAAGCTGCTGCAGGAACACGGGCATTTTGTTTTGCTGTACCAGCGTAGCAATGAGGAACTGAAGAAAATTACGGGAGCCGGGAAACTGATCCTTCCGTTTGCAGAGATCTTCAGCATCAGGACATTCAGAGAAGTTACGCGGCTGATCAGAGAAAACCGTATTGACATTGTGCATGTGCACAATACCCTTCACAGGGTCAGTCCATCCGTGTACTATGCTGCATTTCACTGTCATGTGCCGGTTGTGCAGACACTTCACAATTTCCGTCTTCAGTGTCCGGCAGGTACTTTTTATCGTGATGGACATATCTGTGAAGATTGTATGAAGACAGGAATCAGGACTGCAATACAATACAGATGCTATCGTGGAAGCAGGCTGCAGACATTTCTGTGTGTGATGACAACATTGATTCACAGAAAGCTTGGAACCTATCGCCGGCTGAATTATATCTGCCTGACAGAATTTAACAGGAAAAAGCTGCTGGAGCTGAATCGGAACGGAAAGCAGATGATTGATCCTGCACGGATATCGGTAAAGCCAAATTTTTCATGGGTAAGGCAGGAAAGTAAGGAGAAAAACAGAGGGGATTATTATATTTATGCAGGCAGGATTGATGCACTCAAGGGAATGTCTGTTCTTTTGCGGGCTTGGAAGATGCTTGGAGAAAGTGCGCCCGAACTGAGAATCTGCGGGAGTGGACCACAGGAAACTGCAGTACGCAGATATGTGGAAAAAAATCATCTGTGGCAGGTGAAGCTGATGGGGATGTTGCCGGAAGAGCAGGCTCTTTCAGAAATTGGTGCAGCCAAGGCGCTTATTCTTCCAACGCAGTGGTATGAAGGCTATCCTATGACCATGGCAGAAGCTTTTTCAATGAAAACACCCGTCATAGCATCAGATCTTGGGAATGCCGGAAGTCTGATCCATGAAGGCGAAAATGGATGGAAATTTCGTGCGGATTCGCCGGAAGCGCTGGCGGAGGCAGTCACCTGCTGTGAGCAGCTGATCTGCAGCGGGCAGGGGGAAAAGACGCTGTTCAGAGCAAAAGCAGATCAGGATGGAACGCAGCCGGAAGTAAATTACCGGATGCTTTGCGAAATATATGACAAAGCAGTGGAGAATAATCGCTGATGATGCGCTGGTGGCGGATGAGATAAGGAGAGAAAAGAATTTGACGCAGGAACAGATGGAAAAAACGGATACGAAAGCACTGCTCAGTGTGATTGTTCCGGTTTATCAGGCGCAGAATACACTGGAAAAATGTGTCGGTTCCGTATTGGCACAGACTTATTCGAAGCTGGAACTGCTGCTGGTGGATGATGGTTCATCAGATGGCGGCGGTGTGCTTTGTGATCAGCTGCAGCAGGCAGATACTACGGGGAGAATCCGTGTGCGGCATTCAGAGAATCACGGCGTATCCCATGCCAGAAATCTCGGTCTGGAAATGGCGCAGGGAGACTGGATCTGCTTTGTGGATGCAGATGATGTGCTGAGTCCTCAGTACCTGGAGAAACTTATGCAGGGAGCCCGGCAGAGCGGTGCGCTGCTGGTGGCACAGACAGAAAAGATCAGAAGTGGAAAACAGGCCGGTGAAGGAGCAGGGGCGGTGGATAACTGCATTGTAGTTTCCGGAAATTATTTTCTGGAAAATGCAGTATTAAACAGTGATACACATGTATGGAGTAAGCTTTACCGCAAAGACCTTCTCAGGAGTCTCCTTTTCCCGGAGCAGCTTACAATCGGAGAAGACATGCTGTTTTTATTAAAGCTGTCACTGCAGATCGGGAAAGAGCATAAGATCTGCTGTATCCCGGGGCATGATTATCTTTATACAGAAAACGCTCAGGGTGCGATGAACCGTGCTTATCAGGAAAGCTATCTGGATCAGATTTTCTGCTGGCAGCAGGCAGAAGAGCTGCTTGCACCGCATATGACGGAACTGTCTCCCTATATCTATACAAGACTTGCAGTGATTCAGATCATGGCATCACTTCTTGTAGCAGGCAAGCTGGCCTGTGCGGCGCAGATCAGTGATGTACAGCTGCAGACGGCACTGGATCTCTGCAGTGATGAAATCCGCCATGCACTTCGCAGAAATGGTGCATTTGCAGGGCTTTCCATAGGATATAAATGCAAGGTGCTGCTGTTTCGTATGAACAGGAACAGATACCTGAAAATGTATGGAAACTGGAAGAAGAACTGAGGATGAATAAAGAAGGGAGAGGAGTACCAATGGCAGAAGCAGAGCAGATACCGGTTATGTTCTATATGCATGCAGGAAGCGGGAATCATGGGTGTGAGGCAATTGCCGGCAGTACCTGTCGCATGCTGTATGAGCGCTGGCAGAAGGAACATCCGCAGGATAATCTGGGGCGCGGTTATATGGCTCCGCTGATCGTGACGAACTGTGCAGCAGAGGATCTGCAGTATTCGCTTGGCGGAATCCGGGACGCAGGACAGTGTATGATTACAGAGGAACGCCATATTGCAGCACATAAGGCAGCGCATGTCGCGTATTATCTCTGGAGAAAACTGACAGGAGATCAGGAGTCTTTTCAGCGATATCGCTTCCAGCCTGCAGAGGCTTTCCTCAGGATGCAGGCGCATCAGAATGCAATGTGGAAAAAACCGCTTGCGGTTTCTATCGGAGGGGATAACTACTGCTATCCTGAGATGGTACATGATCTGGCACTCGCAGACCATATGTTTCGCAGAAAAAAGTATGATACGGTGCTGATGGGCTGCTCCATTGAACCTGATTCACTTAAAAATCCGGAGCTTCTTTCAGATCTTCAGGGATTTCGCAGAATCATTGCCAGAGAATCCATTACCTTTGAGGCGCTCTTAAGTGCGGGAATTCCGCATTCACAGCTGGCGCTTTATCCGGATCCGGCATTCCTTTTAAGAACAGAGAAGAGACCGCTTCCGGAGGGATTTATTGAAGGGGATACTGTTGGAATCAATTTAAGCCCGATGGTTCAAAGAAGTGAGAAAATTCCGGGGGTTACCATGGAAAGCTACCGGATGCTGATTCGTCATATTCTGAAGGCAACGGATTACCGGATTGCCCTTATTCCACATGTGGTGTGGCCGGGAAATGATGACAGACAGCCTCTTCATAAGCTCTTCGAGGAATTTTCGGAGTCGGGGAGAATCATTGAGATTCCCGATCATGAGGCGGAGGAACTCAAAGGTTTTATTGCAAGGTGCCGGCTGTTCATCGGCGCCAGAACGCATGCAACGATTGCTGCATATTCCAGCTGTGTACCTACGCTGGTACTGGGATATTCGGTCAAATCGCGCGGAATTGCAACGGATCTGTTCGGAACGGATGAGAATTATGTCCTGCCGGTACAGAAACTTGAGAATCCGCAGGAACTGAGCCTGCGGTTCGACTGGCTGGATCAGCATCAGAATGAGATCCGGTCGCATCTTATACAGATGATGCCGGAATATACCGCACGTGCAAGAGGAAATGCAGATGCACTTGAAGAAAGTGTGAACTGATACGGAGGTACAGTAAATGATCATCATACAGGTCGCAGGCGGACTGGGAAACCAGATGCAGCAGTATGCCATGTATACCAAACTGAAAAAATGCGGAAAAGATGTATTGCTGGATCTGTCCTGGTTTGACGAACAGAATCAGAAAAGACTTCTGGCACCAAGAACCTGTGAACTGAAGCTTTTCCCGGAGCTTCCGATGGAATTGTGCAGCAGTGCGCAGCGGGATGAATTCCTAAAAAGCAGTGTACTGCGGAAAGCACTGGGAAAGCTTCTTCCCGGATCCGGTGCGATTTTTACCGAGCAGAAAATGTACCATCCGGAGATTTTTACTTTTGACCATAAATATCTGTGCGGATTCTTTCTGTGTCAGAAATATTATGATGACATTATGCCGCAGCTTTGTGAACTGTTCCGGTTTCCTGCGCACAGCAACCGGCAGTTGCAGGAACGTAACCTTGATATCATGAAGGAAATGGATCATACGCCTTCCGTCAGCGTTCATCTTCGCCGGGGAGATTATCTGACAGATCCGGAGAATCAGGCACTGTTTGGAAATATTGCAACACAGGCCTATTATGAAGCGGCAATGGATTATTTCCTGAACCGAAATCCGGAAACGCATTTTTATATTTTTTCAAATGATACGGCGTATGTGCATGAACATTATGCGGATCCTGCGCGGTATACCGTTGTGGACTGGAATAACGGCAGGGACAGTCTCCTGGATATGGAACTGATGAGCCACTGTCAGGGAAATATCTGTGCGAACTCCACGTTTTCTTTCTGGGGAGCAAGATTGAACCGGAGACCTGACAAAGAGGTGATCCGTACCTTTGTCATGCGTAACAATCAGCCCTGCGATCCGGAGCAGATGCATGATTACTGGAAGGGCTGGATTCTGATGGATCGGGATGGGAAGATTATCTGATGAGCAGAATAAGATATACCGCGAAAAATATCGCGTTTGGATATATGAGCAATATCATCACCGCACTCCTGGGTTTTGTAGCCAGGAAGGTTTTTATTATGAGACTTTCCGGGACACTTCTGGGTGTCAACGGCTTCTATACCGGAATTCTCTCCGCACTGTCACTGGCGGAACTGGGAATCGGTACTGCACTGAATTTCAGCCTGTATAAGCCGGTTGCGGAAGGTGATACGGAGAAGATCAAGTCCTATATGGCACTCTACCGGAAAGCGTACCGGATTATTGCCATAATCGTGGCTGCAATCGGTCTGTGCATCGCTCCGTTCCTGCAGTATATTATCAAGGATCCCGGCAGTAATTCCATGACGGATCTGACATTGTATTATTTTATCTTTCTCTTTAACAGTGTGTCTTCGTATTTTGTGGCATATAAATACAGTCTGGTCAATGCGGAACAGAAAACCTATATTCAGACCAACATTACAACAGTTACCAAGATGATTTCTGTGACGGCACAGATTATTGTGCTGTTTATCACGGCGAATTTTTATTGCTATCTGCTGACTGACGCGGCGATTCAGCTGCTCCAGAAGTTCTTCGTCAGCTGGTATCTGAACCGGAAGTACCCTTATCTGACGGAAAAAAATATTACGCCATTGACCCGGGAAGAAACCGGTGTGATTGTCAAAAAGACCAAGGCACTGATGTGGATCAAAATCGGAGATACGGCGCGGCTGCAGACAGATTCCATTATCATCACGGCATTTGTCAGTGTGGCAACTACCGGTGTTGTGGATAACTTTACCATGGTCATCAGTACAATATCGAATTTTGTGAATATAATTTTCAACTCTGCGCTTCCGGGATTTGGCAATCTGATTGCGACAGAATCCAGGCAGAAGCAGAAGCAGCTGTTTAAGGTATATCGTTTCTTTGCCATCTGGATCTATGGTTATTCTGCAGTGGGTTTTGTGATTCTGCTGTCGCCGCTGATCACGATCATGTATGGAAAAGAATGGGCACTGGCGCAGGGAATTATTGCACTCATCATTGCAGATTACTATTTTAAGGGAGACCGGATTGTGCTGTCCAATTTTGAGACGGCAGCAGGTGTTTTTGAACCGGAGAAGTATATTCCGATGATAGAGGGTGCAGTCAATCTGGTGCTGTCTATCTGGCTGGCGATCAGAATCGGGCTGGCTGGCGTTTATGTCGGTACTGTGGTTTCCGGACTGATTGGAAATGTGATCAAGCCATGGATTGTGTATAAGTACTGTTTCCATGAGTCAACGGCAGAATATTTCAAGGATACCGTGAAATATGTACTGGTACTTGCATTGCAGCTCGCAGTGCTGCTTCCGCTTGGAAAACTGGTGTTGCAGAATGTGACGATTGCGACGTTTCTGATTATGTTCGTAATCATTACGCTGGTATTTCAGGGAATTTTCTTCCTGTTCTTTTCCAGATCACCTGAGTTCCTGTATCTGAAGGAAATGGTACTTGGGAGACTTAAGGCACGCAGGTGATGAAAACGGTGCAGGCAGTGAGGATATGGCAATATGATGGATATGACAATTGTGGATATAACAGCCGGGCAGGCCAGAAGAGAATTGCAGGAGACAGGCAGCTGTGCGGTGCACAGGACAATAAAGCAGTGTCTGAAGCAGAGCCTTGAAAATATATTGCGGGGCAGAGAACATGTGCAGCGGAAGGAAGCAGAAGGCAGGCAGGTAATTTCTGCCGGATGGAAAAAGGGTGTTCTGCTGAGCGGACTTCTGGAAGCCGGAGATGAAAAGTCCACTGCCGATTATCTGCACCGGTGGATTCTGCAGGCGAAAAATGCAGAGCATGTGGATAACTTTTCGGAAGAAACGGATTCTGCAGTGCAGCTCATATTGCCGCTTACCGCAGAGGATTTTCTTTCGCTGCAGTGTATGATGAAAATGCTGCTGATGCAAAAAAAAGGACAAAGTGAGGCCGGAGTCGGTTCCGGTGTATATGCGGAATTTTCTGCAGCAGCAGACGCGGCCCGGGAGTACCTGCTCCGGCATGAGCGTGACAGCGGAGGCAGTATTACCTATAATGAAAAGGCAGGGAACGGATATATTTATGCGGATGGCATCGGAATGATCTGTCCGTTTCTGTGTGCCTATGGCATCTGGAAGAAGCAGATTTCTGCGCTGGAAGATGCACTTTTGCAGATCCGGAACTTTTTCCACTGCGGAATGGATGAGAAGTCCGGTCTTCCCTGGCATGCCTATGAGACGGACAGCGGGAAAAAGATGGGTATCATCGGCTGGTCAAGAGCCACCGGCTGGATTGCCTTTGGCATTGCAGAGAGCATCCGCTTTCTGAAAGAGAGAGACAGTAGTACGGGAACAGATGATTTTGACTGTACCTGCAGGCAGAGCAGTGATATCCTTGCTGAATATCTGGCGCAGCTTCTGACGGCAGCACAGACAGTACTTCTGCCGGATGCACTTTATCCCTGGAAACCCGGAGAGCAGAAGGCAGATACTTCCGGCAGTGCAATGATCACCTATGCTGCTGCTGTATATCAGCATTTTTGCAGCAAGACAGCAGATACAGACCAGGCGGGAAAAAGAGGCAGCTGCCCGAATGCTACGCTGCAGAAAGCACTGGAAAGCATTTCAGGCTGCGTACAGTCTGACGGAAGAGTACTTAAGGCACAGGGCGAGTGTATTGATGCAGGCGTATATTCACGGGAATTTGCATCATATCCGTGGTCTGTCGGTATGACGCTCAAGCTTTTTGCCTATATGAATGGAGAAAATCGATGAAAAAATTAAACGGAACTGTGATTGTAACCTATCGCTGTAATGCACGGTGTACCATGTGCAACAGATATAAAGCGCCTTCCAGACCGGAAGAAGAAATTTCTGTGGAGACGATTAAAAAGCTGCCACCGATGTATTTTACCAACATTACCGGCGGAGAACCGTTTATTCGTGAAGATTTAAAGGATATTGTAAGGGAACTGAATAAAATCAGTGACCGCATTGTCATTTCCACAAATGGATTTTTTACGGACAGAATCCTGGATCTGTGCAGGGAATTTCCGAACATTGGTATCCGTATTTCCATTGAGGGTCTTGAACAGACCAATAATGAGATCCGTGGCCTGGCAGACGGTTATAATCGCGGCTATACCACGTTGAAAAAGCTCAGGGAAATGGGTATGAAGGATGTCGGATTTGGTATGACGGTACAGGATCGTAACGCAGAGGATCTTGTGGCACTTTATGAGCTTTCAGATAAACTGGGGATGGAATTTGCTACGGCGTCTCTTCATAACAGCTTTTATTTCGTGGAAGCAAAGAACATTATCCACGACCGTCCGATGGTGGCACAGCATTTTGAGGATCTTGTGAACCGGCTGCTGGAATCGAACAGCCCCAAGAAATGGTTCCGTGCTTATTTCAATCATGGTCTGATCAACTATATTTACGGGCAGAAACGCCTTCTGCCATGTGACATGAGTTTTGATACCTTTTTCATTGATCCTTACGGAGATGTCATGCCCTGTAACGGAACGAAGGAAAAGGAAGTCATGGGCAATCTGAATGAAGAAAGCTGGGATGATCTGTGGAGCAGCGATCAGGCAGAAGCGGTACGCCGCAGGGTACGTGTCTGTGACCGTAACTGCTGGATGATCGGTTCGGTATCTCCTGCGATGCACAAGTATATCTGGGTTCCCATGTGGTGGGTGATCCGTCATAAGTTCCTGCGTTTCTGGAAAAAGAAGAAGTACAGTATGTATGAACTGAAGGCAGTACGCGATTACCGGGATGGCAAAGTGACAAAGCAGGAGCTTGACCGCTGCAGTACCTGCGATATGAACGCAGTAATTGATAATGGCCTGTCGGAAGCATCAAGGGAGCAGCTTAAAGGTAAGAGCGGCGAAGAAATTGTGGATGCAGATTTGAAGAAACAGATGGGAAGTAATGATATGGAAGCTCAAAAAACTGACATCAGGCTGTAGACAAGGGGATTGCAGATGGACTAATATCAAAGTATGAGCATAGTCACTGATTTCAGGTATTTCGACAGGAGGGTCGACCGATGAAGAAATGTCTTAGGAAACTGAGTCTTATGTTATGTATGTCACTGATTCTGAGTATGGTACTGGGAATGACAGCGCTGGCTGATGGAACAGATACCAGTGTGTTTGATTTCGGGCAGACGGTGATGACGATCAGGCAGGGAGAATCGCAGACCATTACGCTGCGTGCAAGTAAGGCCTATACGTATTACATGGTTGGCAACACCAGCAGGGCAACCTACTGTGAATGCAGCGGAAATGCAGGGAAAGCTGAGATTACGTTCCATGTCGGTTCAGATGAAACAGCAGGAAAAAGTATTATGTTCTGGTTTTATGTAGAAGGATCAGATCAGCATGACAATGTTGAAGTAAAGGTACAGTCCGGGACAGCTTCATCAGTAAAGGCAGCAAATACGACAGCCGTTGCAGCTGCCAATGCAGCGGTTATTTCACCGACAGTGATTCCTGCAACGACGCAGACCACGATTGCTTTTCCGGACGGAACAAGCGGCGTGGTGGCGGTATCCGGTAACTCTGTCGGTCTGGTATCCGATGGGGCAGGGGTACCTCTTGGCGCATTTGCAGTTGCAAATGCCAGAGGAACTTTGCAGCCGATTACACTTCAGAATGTGGTCTCTGTGAACCGGATCAGTTTTATCGGCATATCCTCAGAAATTGGCGCAAAAAGTGCGGTAATCACAATTTCAGCAGCAGATAAGACAGTACTGATGGCAAGAGGGATTGCGGGTCTGTGTATTAATGGACAGTATGTACTCTGGCCATAAGCCGGTAAAGGTAAACGTGACAGAATAAATGAACATAAGATGCAGCGGAAAATGATTTCAGGAGAGTCTGTAAAGAAAACTCTTTTGAAAGATGTTGCCGTTGCATCTTTTTTTGTGCATAGCCTGCAAAACGATTCTGCATTGAAAATACGATGGAAAGCGGTTATATTATTTTAAGAATCTTCCAATTAAGGAGAACTCGGAATTATGCAGGTGATTACAATAGAATTTCTGATTTTTCTGCCACTGGTGGCACTGGTATATTATCTGATACCTGGAAAAATACGTTACATATGGCTGCTGGTGGCAAGCTATTTTTTCTATATGAGTGCGAGTCCTGTTTGTGCACTTTTTCTTGTGACATCGACAATGACGACTTATGCGGCAGGCTTACTCCTTCAGAAAAAAAGAAGGAAGTCAGTTCTGGTATGCTGTCTTTTGATTAATCTGGGAATTCTGGGTGTATTCAAATATGCAGATTTTGCCTGCGGTACGGCTGCCGGAATTCTGTCTGTATTCCATGTGCAGATGACAGATCCGGGAATTAAACTTCTGCTTCCGGTTGGAATTTCTTTCTATATGTTTCAGGCACTGGGTTATGTGATAGACGTGTATCGCGGTGATATCACTGCAGAGGTAAATCCGTTCAGGTATGCATTGTTCGTATCCTTTTTCCCGGAAGTCATGTCAGGACCTATTGAACGTGCGGGGCATATGCTGCCGCAGTTTCGGGAACCTGCAGCCTTTGATCCGGACCATGTAAGGGACGGACTGCTGCGGATGATGTGGGGATATTTTCTTAAGATGGTGCTGGCAGACCGTATTGCGATTCTGGTCAATACAGTTTACGCAGATCCGGAGAAGTATCCGGGGACGGTTCTGCTTGTTGCAACGATTCTGTATACCTTCCAGATATACTGTGATTTTGCAGGTTATACGAATATTGCGGTCGGCGCAGCCGGTGTTATGGGCATTCAGGTGATGGAGAACTTTGACTGTCCGTATCTGGCAGGAAGTATTGCAGATTTCTGGCGCAGGTGGCATATTTCGTTATCGGGCTGGTTTCGTGATTATCTCTATTTTCCACTTGGCGGGAACCGGAAGGGACTGGTACGAAAATATATCAACATCATGATTGTATTCATGGTTTCAGGGCTCTGGCATGGCGCAGACTGGACATTTGTGCTGTGGGGTGGACTGCACGGCCTGTATCAGATAATCGGGAAGCTTCTGATGCCGGTCAGAAATTTTATGGTAAAGGCATTTCATGTGAACAGGAACTCTTTTTCTCATCGGCTGCTGAAGATACTGTGCACTTTTTCACTGGTGTCCTTTGCCTGGATCTTTTTCAGGGCAGAAGATATCAATACTGCACTTTATGTGGCGGGACATCTGTGGCATTTTCAGCCATGGGTATTGACAGACGGCACACTGTATGGCCTTGGACTTGATGCCGCAGGTTTCAATCTGATGCTGGGCTGTCTGGCAGTACTGATTGCAGCAGATCTCTGTCATTTTCACGGACTGAAAATTTCGGAAAAGATTACTGCACAGGGGATATGGCTCAGATGGCTGATCTATATTGCAGCAGTGATGTTTATCCTTGTCTGCGGCATCTGGGGACCGGGGTATGATGAGACCGGGTTTATTTATTATCAGTTCTGAGGCAACATTATGGTGTATCTATGAGGTAATTCGGAGATGAAATACAGAAAGACATTTCTTTTTTTGATCAGAGCAGTTCTGTTTCTGGTGATTCTGACCGGGGTGCTGTATTGCACTGCCGTTGTTCTGCAGTGTAAAGACAGTCAGTATAAATATGCAGATTTTTTTCGGACAGCGGATCAGCTGGACGTATTGTTTCTCGGATCTTCGCATGTGATTAATGGAATCAATCCGGTGCAGTTCTATGAGGACTATGGCTATACTTCCTATAATATGGGAGGACACGGGAGTGTGGTGCCTTCTACTTACTGGGAATTCAGGAACGCATTGGATTACTGCAGACCAGAGTATGTGGTGGTAGATGCCTATATGTTGGAGAAGGACTTTCATTATCTTGATCAGGGAGAAGACGGGGAAGATGCCAACAGTTCGACAGATCAGCTCCATCTGAACATGGACTGCTGGCCATATTCACAGACCAAAGTGGCAGCAGTGAAGGATCTTCTGAGTGATAAGAAGTTGCAGAGACAGTTCCTGTATGACTTTATTCTTTATCATAACCGCTGGGAAGAACTGGGGCAGAATGATTTTCTGCAGCTGACGGGGAATGAAGATCGGAACATACTGATGGGAGCAGAACAGAGATTCAAGGTGGATGCAGTGCCGGATATTGAATATCCGAAAGATGATACCGGGATGCTTACAGGGCAGACGCAGGGAGAACTGTATCTGGAAAAGCTTCTGAAGGACTGCCGGAAAGAAAAGATCAGGGTGATTCTGACATTTCTGCCAAAGGCGCAGGTAACAGAAGAAGATGTACAGTCAGCAAATTCTGCCGGACAGATTGCAGAAAAATATGAGGTTCCGTTTCTGAACTTTCTGAAGAAAAGCGATGTGGTGAATTTCTATACAGATATGAATGATAATGGGCATCTGAACAGCAACGGAATGCAGAAAGTGACAGAGTACATCGGGCAGTATCTGCACGAACATACTGACTTGGCAGACCATCGGGGAGATACCGGGTACGAACTCTGGGATCAGCGTGTGGATGAATTTCAGCAGTCAGAGGCAGAGCAGACACAGACGCAGGAGAATCTATACAGCGAACTGATGGTGCTAGGAAATCACAGTGTGAATTATGTCGTTTATGTAAAAGCGGGTTCCGAAATTCTGAAGGATCCTGAAGCAGTAGGACTGTTGGAGGAACTGACGGGTACCAAGGAGATTGAGAATGCGGTTCAGAGTGGCGGACCATATTTCCTTGCTCAGGATGACACGAAAGGGATTATGCAGGAATATACAGAACCGGCGGAACCGGATGCTTTTGATACCACGGCGGGAAAAATGGAATATATCGGTCTCCCGGATTTTGGAGCAGTGTATCTGAACGGAGATGAAGATCATAATCTGCTTGATATGGGGGACAACTATGGCAGTGATCTGCAGATCCTCATTATGGACAGGAAGAATGGCCAGGTACTGAAGCATCAGTGCTGGTATGCACAGGGACAGGATTATCAGCTGTGTGAGGATGATGTGGCACAGGGACAGAACAGATAGAACAGGCAGGAATCCGAAGCGCTGCTACGGAGAAAAGGGCAGGATATGAAAGCAGAAAACTGGATCAGCAGATACGGGAAGAAAACAAGGCAGGTGGTAAAGGCGTTTCTGGCTGTCTGGGCAGTGCAGATACTGACCGGGATGACGGTCAGAAATGTGATGCTTCCGGTAGTCTTTTTGCTGTGTCTTTTGGGTTTCAGACATGTGGATCAGGTGTATCCGGAGAAAAGGGCTTTCATACAGATTACGGCAGGGGCATTTACACTGATGGTTTTGCTGGCGTTGCATCAGGATCTGACAGCGGTCTATACAAACCGTTTGTTTCAGGGAATAACGCTGCTGATTACGGCAGCAGGATTTTATCTGCTGATGGAATATATGGTCAGGTATCTGGGCGGAGTGCTGACTTCCGAGCGTTTGCGCAATGCTGTTTTCAAAGGAGCAGATGCGTCTTCTGGATGGCTTTCCCTGTGGGTATATACACTGATCTGCCTGATTTGCTGGCTGCCATACTTTCTGTATGAGTATCCTGGGATCATGTCACCGGACAGTATGAACCAGTTCAGACAGGTAATTGGTCTGGATCCGCTGTCCAACCATCATCCGGTGGTACATACGCTGCTCATCGGACTATGTTACCGTATAGGGAAAATGTTTACAGCGAATACTGACCTGGCGCTCAGTTTCTATACGGTGTTTCAGATGCTCTTTATGGCTCTGTGTGATGCGGTTCTGATCCGTACACTGGAGAAATGCTGCCATATACGGCGCAGAATCAGTCTGCTGCTTCTGCTGTTCTATGCAGTACTCCCATATCAGGGGGTATTTGCGGTAACGATCTGGAAGGATGTACCATTTGCCGGAATTATGATGCTGTTTGGCTGTATATTACTGCGTATGCTCTGCAGAGAAGAGAATGCGGGCAGCAGAAAGATATGGGTTTCATTGTTTCTGACCGGGATCGCCATGAGTCTGTTCCGAAGCAATGGCTGGTATGCGTACCTGCTGATGACGCCGTTTCTCGTCTATGCATTTCGCAGGCAGCTGCGAAGAATTCTGCTGTGCTGCGGACTGACCATTCTGACTGTCAGTCTGATCAAAGAACCGGTAATGGGCAGTGCAGGAATTGCACAGGCTGATTTTATTGAGTCCTGCAGTATTCCGCTGCAGCAGATTACCAGAGTGATTGTGGACAGCAGACCGCTGACAGAGGAGCAGGAAGCATTGGTGCATCGGGTGATTGATACGACCTATATCAAACAGCTCTATGCGCCTTCCTTTGCAGATAATATGAAGGAACTGGTACGGGCAGGGCATGAGGATGAACTGACTGCACATAAAGGTGAATATCTGCAGCTGTGGCTGCAGCTGGGATTGAAATATCCCGGTATATATCTGCAGTCCTGGGTAGATATGACGAAGGGCTTCTGGTATCCGGACATTTATCAGGATCCGGGAGATATTGACGGAATTATTGCCAATCAGGCAGGACTGTCTGCAACGCCATTGATCCGGGGACAGGCGGTTGTAAAGAGTAAGGAAATTCTTCTGAAGCTGGGAGATTATGTGCCGCTGTATGGAATGCTGTGGAGTATTGGCGGATATTTCTGGGGAATGCTTCTGGTATTTCTGCAGATCCTGGGGCAGGGCAGGAACCGGAGGAGAATACTGGTTCTGCTGCCGGAGCTGTGTCTTCTGGTAACACTTCTGATTGCAGCACCGGTCGCAGACTTCCGCTACGCATATCCACTGGTCATGACAATGCCGCTCTGGGGGATTATGGTGGTAAATATGCAGGAAAGTAAGGCGCATACGGCATGCTGAATTTGCCATAACAGACGGAAAAGAGTATATTGATTCTGAATATAGACGGGAAATTGAAATGACGAAAAAAGATAAACTGAAAATAGCGCACAGCAGGATTACTGCTACAATATATATCGTGATGCTCAGCTTTCTGCTTATGATGATCTGTACCAGGTCATCGTTTCTGTATCCGATGAATAACTGGGATGATGTGAACAGTTATTTCACCATGGGTAAAGGGATGATGAACGGACTTGTGATCTATCGTGATCTTTACGAACAGAAAGGACCATACCTGTATTTCCTGTACGGACTGGCTTATCTGATTTCACACAGAACATTTGCCGGCGTTTTTATTTTTGAAGTGATTGCAGCAGCAGGATTCCTGGGAATTGCATATAAGAGCATGAGACTGTTCTGCACCAGAAGATCAGCAATGATTCTGATTTCGCTTCTTGGAGCCTGTGTATACGTGTCCAGAAGTTTTTACTGGGGAGGTGCAGCGGAAGAGTTCTGTCTGCCGCTTCTGGCGTACAGCCTGTACTGTATTTTGCAGCTCTTTCAGCAGAAAGAGCCACTGGAACCGTCTGATAAGACGGTATTTCTGGGCGGAATTCTGGCCGGAATCGTGATGCAGGTGAAGTATACCATGGCGGGATTTTATGCGGCATGGCTGTTAATGATTCTGCTGATCTTCCTGCAAAGGCGTCAATGGAAAAAAATTTTACGGGCGTGCCTGATTTTTGCAGGTGCCTTTTTTCTTACCATGGTGCCATGGCTGGTCTATTTTGGAATGCACGGGGCATTGAAAGACTGGTATCAGGTCTATATTTATAATAATCTGTTTATTTATGCAGATTATGCCAAAATGGATACGGATGGGAGCCGTCTGTATACGTTAATGAAGGTACTGATCAATCTGGCAGAGGACAATCGGTCGTATTTTCTGTTTATTATTCTGGGAATTATTGCCACATTGCTGGACAGAGGAAAAGGCTGGATGGCAAAGCTGAGTATTCTTCTGATGAGCAGTCTGCTGTTTCTGAATATTTTTATCGGTGGCAGTACACTTCCGTATTATTCGATTCCGCTTATGATTTTTGTAATACCGGGATATGGATATGCCGGCAGAGCGTTTGACCTGATATTGGACAGAATCAGATGGAAACAGTTATGGAAGATGCTTCCGATGGTCAGCGTGGCCTGCAGTCTGTTGATTGTTACACTGAATTCCATGAATGTATCTTTTATGCAGCAGGACAGAGACAGTTTTTTTGTCTACAGATTTGCAGATATTATTGAGAAAGAACAGAATCCGACGCTTGCCAATATCGGTTGCCTGGATGTCGGTCTGTATACGGTGACCGGGATTATTCCCACGTGCCGGTTCTTTCAGACCAATGCAATATCGCTTGAAGAAATGAATCAGGAGCAGGAAGACTGCATTGCAGAAGGAAAGACGCAGTTCATTGTAATGAGAGATTCCTATCCGAAGAATATTTTTACGCATTATGCGCTGGTCGCGCAGGCACCATATCACTGGGGAAATTACCGGTTTATGTATTATCTGTTCAAATCGGTTGATTAATATGTAATAATTAATTTTTCATCAGGCCAGTTTATGTTAAAATTTAAAGAAATTATAATATGTACTGGGATATATATTATATATGATGGAGTATGTGCGATGCTTATTGATTTAGTAAATTGGGTATGGATAATAGTTTCGGTATTGCTTATTGGAGATGCCGCAGGCAAGATGGTTCTGTCCAGATCGAAGGGTATTGAAAAACTGTCTTTCGATATTATGTTTGTAATTGGAACCTGTATAATTACAGTTTATGCTGAGACACTGAGTATATTTTACAGAGTAGGGACGCTGGCAACACTGGCTTTGGCAGTTATCTGCGGGATATCTGCAGTTTATGCCAGAAAGGAAATACTGAGTCAGCTTTTGACCTTTAGAAAATGGATTAAAAATGAAAACATATGGAAAAAAGTACTGATTTTTATCGCATTTGCCTTCTTTCTTGCGTTGTCGTGCCAGCAGGTTTGGGCAGATGACGACTATGGGTATCATATTCAGGCAATTGAATGGATCAATAGATATGGGATTGTTAAAGGGCAGGGAATATTACATTTTCGTTTTGCGTATAATAGTGCCTTTTTATCGCTTCAGGCTTTATATAATTGGGCATCACTTATTGGATACAATCTTCATACAGTTAATTCATTATATGCGTGCTTGTTTACTATTTATTGTATTCTGACTATCAATAGGAAAAGAGAAGAACATAAACCGTCGTTGAAAGTGTCAGATGTAATGAAAGTTTTTGCAGTAGTATATATTCTCATAAATTATTCAACACTGATCGGAGTGGAAACGGATCCATTACCGTTGATGGTATATATGTATCTGTTTATCAAATGGACAGAATATATTGAAGAAAAGCAGTTGGTGGAACAGTTTGCAATTATATGCCTGCTTAGTGTTTTTGCATTAACACTGAAATTGTCCATTGGTTCCATGGCAGTGCTGACAATATACCCATTATACAAACTGCTGAAACAAAAACAGTGGAAAACAATCGGAATATGTATATTATGCGGAATCCTTATTCTGGCGCCGTTCCTGGTGCGAAATGTAATTATTTCAGGGTATCTGATTTATCCTTTTTATAAATTAGATCTTTTTAATGTGGACTGGAAGATACCTGAATCAGTGGTCATTAATGATTATAATGGGATTGTAATTTGGGGAAGAGGCTTAAAGGAATACACTGAATATGATACATGGGAAAATATTATGAAATATCCATTCCTTAAATGGTTTCCAGTATGGTTTGTTCAGCTTCCGGTGATTTATAAGATATGGTTCTGCTTTTTTGCGGTTTGCACAATTGAATTTGTTATAGTACTTTGTCTGAAAGCAGCAAGGAAACAAAAAATTAATCTGATGGAGTTTACTTTGGGTGTGGCTCTTTTCTGTGCATTATACTGGTTTTTGAATGCACCATTGATCAGATATGGAGCTTGTCTTATGGTCATTTTCAGTATTATGGAAATTTCTTTTTACCATCGGAAAATAAATAAAGTGATAATTGCCGGAGCAGCGTTATGGGGTTGTGTGGCTTTGGCAATCTCGCTGGGAATACCGATATGGCCTGCAGCATATGAACATTCAGAAATGGTAGGAACGCAAATGCCAATAACTTATGAGGACGGGAAAAGAGTTACGTTATATGCACCCAAAGAAGGTGGGCACTGTGATCCTGATGTTTTTCCGGGTACGAATGAGCAATCCCATATTGATAATCTGGAAATGCGTGGTAGCAGAATCGAAGATGGATTCAGGGCGAAAACAGAATAGGTGTTGGATCAGGTGTTATAGATATTTAAAGAGTAAAGGAATATAATTACTGATAGCTTTTGCTGATAGGAGATATGTTTGGAAAATAAGGGCAATAATAAATTACATATAGCTATGATAGGGCAAAAACGAGTTCCCTCGCGTGAAGGCGGAGTGGAAATTGTGGTATGGGAACTTGCAACCAGACTCAGAGACAGGGGATATGAGATAGATTGCTATAATCGAAGTGGGTATCATGTCTCTGCGCGTAATTATGATCATATTCCTGGTAAAAGAGGAGTTTATGATGAAAAGATCCGCATCATTACCGTTCCCACGCTTCGTAATGGTAAACTTAATGCTATTATCTATTCAGTATTGGCTACAATACGCGCACTGTTTGGACATTATGATGTGATTCATTTTCATGCTGAAGGACCATGCCTGATGATATGGCTGCCCAGACTCTTTGGAATCAGGGTGATTGCAACAATTCACGGACTTGACTGGCAACGGGCCAAGTGGGGGAATTTTGCATCCAGAATGCTGAAAAACGGAGAAAAGATGGCGGCAAAGCATGCAGATGAGCTTATTGTGCTGTCAAAGAGCATGCAAGATTATTTTATGGAACAGTATGGAAGGAAAACGTGGTATATACCAAATGGGATCAGCAGACCGGTTAAGAGAGAACCGGAAATAATTACGCAGAAATATGGGCTATATGGAGAAGATTATTTTCTTACACTTAGCAGAATTGTGCCAGAAAAGGGGTTACATTATCTGCTTGAAGCATTCAGAAATATACAGACAGATAAGAAACTTGTAATAGCAGGTGGTTCGAGTAACGCAGTTGAATATATGGATTTGATAAAAAAAATGGCACTGGAGGATAAAAGGGTCATTCTGACAGATTTCGTTCATGGAGAAGAATTGGAGGAACTGTTATCGAATGCCTACGTATACTGTCTGCCCAGCGATATTGAAGGAATGTCAATCAGTCTTCTGGAAGCAATGAGTTATGGCAGATGCTGTCTTGTAAGCAATATCCCTGAAAATGCTGAAGTGGTGGCTGAGCACGCAGTAATGTTCCAGCACGGAAACAGAGATGATCTTCAGAAAAAGATCGAATTAATATTAAACAATGAAAATTTGCATATGGAATATGAAAATCAGGCATCAGACTATATTTGCAAAAAATATAGCTGGGATAAAATGGTGAAAGAAACAGAACGATTATATTATGGGGAGAACAGATGGGATTCTTAGTTATATTTCCAATTGGCTCAGCAATTGCAATTCGATTTAAAAAGAAATTTGAAAGTGTTGCGGTGCTGAGTATTTTTGCAGTTATTACGTTGTTGTACATATCGGGATTGATTACTACATTTTTACCTGGTCTCTATCTTTGTGTTGCTGTTACAGTGATATGTACGCTATATTGTTTATGGAAATTGTTTTCTGATCGCAGAAGTGTATTGGAATATGTACTGACTCCCGGATTCCTGGCATTGATCATATATGTGCTTTACTTTATGTGGATCAGTTATGGCAGGGCACTTACGGCTAATGACGACTATAAACACTGGATGTTGGCAGTAAAGAATTATTATTGGTACAATGACTTTTCAAATATACCGATAGCTACTGATCAATATGCTTCTTATCCACCAGCAGTTACTCTCTGGAATTATTTTGCCACTAAGCTGTGGATTACCTGTTCAGTTGGTATGAGTCTTACAGCTCAGAACATTTTTACAGTGTCTCTTTTACTTCCTCTTTTTAAAAATGTGAAGTCGTTCAAAGAGTGGAAAAAGTGGCTGCTTTATTTTGCTATGGTGCTGGTGATTCCGATTGCCATTGGGGAACGGGCATATCAGACATTGTTTGTTGATACGATTTTGGGTCTGGTTTCAAGCTTTATTTTATGGAACTATTATGAGTATCTGCTTCAGAAGGATAGATGGCATAGAAATATTATTTTGTGGTCACTGTTTATTCTGGGACTTGTAAAGGAATTTGGGATGGTAATCGGAACCACAGATCTGATGATTCTGATTGCTGTGGATTTGTTCAGAAAGTATCAGATGAAAGATTCTGTTAAGCTTTTGAAAGAAAATTTCAGCAGAATTCTGGCATTTGCAGCGGGTGTGGTTTCGTGGTATGGCTATCTTGGTTTATCAGATAGGGTATACAGCGGAACGTATGCACTGGTAAAGCTGCCTTTGGCTCTGATGAGTGTCGGAATTGGAAAAATGGGAACTTTTTTTATGCCTGTTCTTGGAATGGCAGGAATGGGACATCTATCTGAGATGACAAATCTTTTCAATGCAGATGGGCTTCATGGAGAGGGTTATTCAAAAGAAGTTGCGTTGGCAGTGTGGAACAGTATATTTTCAACAGATCAGTTTTCTGTTGGGTATATACTCCCTTTGTCACTGTACTCTTTTATGCTGATTATCAGCGGGATCTGCATTGTACGGATAAAGTCGGGACATGCAGAGGCAGAAAGAAAACATGAATATGTATATGGGAATGCACTGATTATTTCTACGGTTTTGGGAACGTTATTTTTCTGTTTTGCATTGTATCTTGCATATATTGCGTTGTTTCCAGAGGTAGAAGCGCGAACGGCTGCTGTGTTTGCAAGGTACATTTCCCCTTGTGTATTTAATATGTCGGTGCTTACACTGGTGGTATTTTTGCATGAACAGGAGGGAATCAGCAGACGTTTATATCCAATATTGGCAGCAGTTGTACTGCTGTTTGCAGGAGTATCGCAGCCAGTCAGTCTGACAATGAATAAAACAGATGAAGATGTTTTCTGGGGAATTGATGATGCATCAGTAACGCTTAAGGCGGGAGATAAAGTTTATTTTGTTGATTCACTTGATAAGGAAAAACTGCATAATTATAAGGCGAGATTTTATTATCGAATCATGCCGGCAAAGAGTAATTACTTTGATGCAGATGTTTCTGCAGTATATGGAAATAAGGAAAATCCGGTAGCGGCGTTTTCGCAGATATTGATAGAACAAGGTTATAACTATGTTTATCTTGAAGATGTTGATGATAAGTTCAGCAATATTTTCGGGACGATGTTTGAAAATAAATCGGACATTGGAAATGACAGATTATATTCGATATCGGTGGACAGTGCAAATAATGCACATTTAACGTTGTCACATAAATGAGAATGTAGGGAGCGGCGCAGGTAAGCATATGTGGAAACAATTAAATTATATATTCAGCACTAAAGATAAAGTAAAGATATTTTTTATTCTGGTAATGGTAATGATCGGCAGTTTGATGGAATTGGCCGGCGTATCTGTATTTATGCCATTTATAAATATTTTGATGAATCTTAATGTGATTGATCAGAATCCGTATCTTAACTATATATACAGAACCTTTCATTTTAGCAGTAAGATAGATTTTATGGCAGGTGTTGCAGTTGCTATTATTGTTGTATATATACTTAAAAATGTATATCTGGCAATTGAGAAGAATGTAATATATAAGTTTTCATATAGGATTCAGCAGCGTACGTCAACGGATCTGCTGAAAGCGTATATGTCAGAACCATATACTTTTTTCCTGGGGAAGAATGCGGCTGTGCTGCAGCGGAGTATGCAGGAAGATACGGATCTTTTCACAAAGGGCATTATTCATACTATGGAACTTCTGGCAGAGGTTACAGTATGCATCGTATTAGGATGTTATCTTTTTTATGTAAGTAAGTCCATATCACTGATTGTTGTTGGATTACTTCTGATCTGCGTTCTTTTTTTCACACATATAATAAAAAAGTATTCCAAAACGCTTGGAAAGCAAAATCAGGAATATAAAGCAAAACTGTACCAGTGGATGAACCAGTCGCTGGGAGGTATCAAAGAAATAAAAGTATTAAATCGAGAAGAGTATTTTATCGATAATTATGATAATTATTTTGAAAAATATGTTTATGGATTGAGAATTAACAGATTGATTGGCGTATTGCCCAAATATCTGGTTGAAACGGTAAGCATGACGGGGTTGCTATCTGCAGTTATTTTAAAAATGTATTTTGGACAAAAAGAACTGGTGGATTTTTTGCCACAATTATCTGTGTTTGCAGTTGCTGCGTTCAGGCTTTTACCTTCTGTGGGTAAAATTAATGAGCATTTATCTGCCGCGCTTTATTCTGCTCCATCGTTAGAGCTGATTTATCATGATCTGAAAGAAGTGGAATCGGTAAAGAAGAATACTGCAGATACAGATGCAGATTGGAAGTTCCAGAAGACAATTACAGCGAAACAGATATGCTATCATTATCCGGATTCTGATGAAAATGTTCTGGAAAAAGCAGAATTCGAAATAAAAAAAGGATCAACAGTAGCTTTTATAGGTGCATCAGGAGCAGGTAAAACAACTTTGGTTGATGTATTGCTGGGACTGCTGCAGCCTCAATTTGGTAAAATATACGCAGATGAGTTGGATATTGAGAAGAACCTTGGAACCTGGCAGAGAGAAATTGGATATATTCCGCAGTCAATTTATCTTTCAGATGATACCATCAGAAACAATATTGCCTTTGGAGTTGCCAGTGAGCAGATTGATGAGGAAGCCGTTATAAAGGCATTGAAACAGGCACAGTTATATGATTTTGTTATGAATCTTCCGGATGGATTGGATACATTTGTCGGAGATCGCGGGGTCCGGCTTTCAGGCGGGCAACGTCAGAGAATAGGAATCGCCCGTGCATTATATCATAATCCTGAAATACTGGTACTGGATGAAGCAACGTCTGCTCTTGATGGTGATACGGAGAAGGCAGTGATGGAGGCGATTGACAGGCTGCAGGGAATAAAGACGCTGATTATTATTGCACACAGATTGTCTACAATCAGAAATGCAGATGTGATTTATGAAGTAGATCATGGAAATGTAGTGAGACGGACAAAAGAGGAAGTTTTTAATAAGTAAGGAAAGCCATCAATATGCGTATTGTATATATTGTACCAAGGTATCACCAGAATATGATAGCGACAATGAAGGGATGGAAAGATCACGGAGATAGCCTTTGCCTGATCACACAGTATTGTGGCAGCGTAGAAGATCATTCATGGGTGGAACCAATAGTGATAGGATATTCGTGGATATCCAGATTCATTTCGTGGATATATGCAAATACGTCGGGGAAGAGGAATCCCTATGCGAAGAATCTGAATCTGAAATATGGAATTCCCCCTGTTCATAAGCTGGCTGGAATATTCAGAAATTTTCATCCGGATCTTGTAATACTGAGAGAAAGATCATTATATACAATTGGGTGTTTTCTGATTTGCAGAAGAATGCATCTTAGGGTGATTTTATATAATCAAAGTCCATTATGGGCGGAACCGGGCGAATTTAAAGATGATATTTCACATCGGATTGTGCGCAGACTTACGCCCAGATATCGCCTGACGACTTCGCACCAGAAGGGAATATGTATTGATGGGAAGATAAGAGAAAGATACGCATATTTTACACCATTTGTGATGGGACCTGCATGCGCGCCGGAGAATAAAAAATATTTTCAGAATGGCCATATAAATATAATGGAAACCGGAAAATATGAAAAACGTAAGAATCATTTTATGATGGTGAATGTTTTTGAAAAACTTTTGCCGGATTATCCGGAAGCACGTTTGACAATTGTCGGTGAAGCAGCAGACCGTTTCCAACGGGAATATTTTGACAGACTTTCTGAATACATATCAGATCATCATCTGGAAGAAGTTATAGTTTTGAAAAAAAATTTGTCCAGAGCAGAGATGGGAAAGGAGTATCAGAAAGCAGATATTTTTGTACTGCCGAGTACAGGAGAGCCGGCATCAGTGTCAATTGCAGAGGCAATGGCATATAGTATACCGGTAATTGGTGGAACCGATAACGGCACGGCAGATTATATTTCAGATGGGATAACAGGAGCTGTTTTTAAGGATAAAGATGAAAAGGATCTGTTTGATAAAATGAAGGCTATGCTGGAAGATCGTACTGTAATTATGAACATGGGAAAAGCAGCATATCAGGATATACTGGATCGTTTTCAGTTCAAAGATTATTATGCAACCATATGTCAGATCATGAGTGATCAGGACAGAGGAGTTTAGACCATGAATAATATAATGTTCTTTACTCATCATTTGTGGGGAGGCGGAGCAGAAAAAACAGTCTGCAGTCTTGCTAATTACATGAACCGTAATATGGATGATATTAAGGTTTATGTCTGTGTAGTATATGATGATCCCGATATTCACAAAAAAGTAGATAATGTTATTGTGCTTAGATATCATACAGTGAGCGAGAACTCAGCTATTGGAAAAGCTAATGTAGTGAGAAAACAAGTGCAGGAACTGCGCAGATTAAAGAGAAAGTATAAGATAGATGTCTGTGTTAGCTTTTTGCCAGGGGCAGATATGATTAATGTGTTATCCGGGAGCGGAGAAAAAAGAATTGTATCTGTCAGAAACCGGGAATCTAAATTCACACATAATATCTGGAAAAAAATGTATGTTGAATATGCATATCACCATTGCGATTGTATTGTGGCTGTATCAGAAGTAGTGAGAAAAGATGTTATCGGTTTCTTTGGAATAAATGAAAACAAGGTTATTACGATACATAATTCTGTCAGAGATATTCCGGTGGCAGGGGAATGTCAGAAAAACTATATGGACTTCATCAGTGGAAAATTTGTATTTATTAATGTGGCCAGATTGAATTATGAAAAAGGACAGGAGCATTTACTTCGTGCATTTGCCGGAGTGGCGAAGCAATATGACAAAGCGGTTCTTGTTATTCTTGGAGGGGGAGAGCTGGAAAGTGACCTCCGAGGGCTTACCTGTGAATTGGGACTGCAGGATAAGGTCCTGTTTCTGGGAATGCAGAAGAATCCATTTGATTATATGAAGCTGGCAGATGTGTTTGTACTTTCTTCAGATGTTGAAGGAATGCCGAATGCACTTCTTGAAGCAATGCAATGTGATCTTCCTGTAATTTCAACAGAATGCGGAGCACGTGAAATTCTGTCGCCGGAAACAGATGCAATGTATATGACAGAATATATGGACCCGGCGATATATGGAGTACTGGTTCCGGTGTGTGGAGACAATTTCAGTGACAGAGGTACGATACAGAGAACTGAGATATCAGAGAATGAAAAGATACTTGAGAGTGCAATGCTTAGGATGCTGGAAGACGCAGAGCTTCGACAAGGATATATACAAAAAGCTGCTGAGTGTTTGAAAGAATATGATATAAAGCTGATTGCACGGAAATGGATCAGTACTTTTGAGAGAGTTGAAAAAAATGAAAATATTAATGGTAAATAAGTTTCTGTACCCAAATGGAGGATCAGAGACATATTTTCTGCAGGTTGGGAACCAACTGCAGAAGATGGGGCATGAGGTTGAGTATTTTGGAATGGAACATGAAGGGCGGGTTGTAGGCAATCATGTCGAAAGCTATACCGAGAGCATGGAATTTCATTCCAATCGATTAAAAGCTCTTACATATCCGTTAAAAATTATATATTCCGGAGAAGCACGCAAGAAGATACGTTTGGTATTGGAAGATTTTAAACCGAATGTTGTACACCTGAATAATATTAACTTTCAATTAACTCCCTCCATCATTGATGAAATTCATAAATTTGATCCACAGATCAGAATTGTATATACAGCACACGATTCCCAGTGGGTTTGCCCGGATCATCTGATGAGGATTCCTTCCAGTGGGGAACTTTGCCAGAAATGTATCGATGGAAATTATCGTTATTGCATTCAGAACAGGTGTATTCATAATTCTGTTGGCAGAAGTATTCTGGGAGCGTTTGAAGGATGGTTTTATCAAAAGAAAAGAACCTATACACTGGTGGATAAAGTTATTTGTCCAAGTGAATTTATGAATAAGGTATTGTCACATAATCCAGATCTGAAATCCAGAACAGTCACGATACATAATTATGTTAATCAAATGCAGAGTATGAAACCAGAAAGGTCATCCGTTGAAAAGTATGTTCTCTATTTTGGCAGGTTTGATGAAGAAAAAGGCATTCATACTTTGCTGAAAGTATGTCGGCAACTTCCGGAAGTATCATTTGTTTTTGCCGGAAAAGGGACATATGAACAAGAGGTTAATGAAGTAAGAAATATACGTAATGCAGGATTTTTATCAGGGACAGAACTGTATTCGCTGATTCAGAATGCGGCATTTACTGTATTTCCATCTGAATGTTACGAAAATTGTCCGTTTTCAGTGATGGAATCTATTGTATATGGAACGCCGGTTATCGCATCAGATCTTGGAGGTACACCAGAACTAATCGAAAATCATAAGACAGGTGAGCTGTTTGCAGCCGGAGATTTCGCTGAACTGAAAATGAAGATAGAGAATTTATGGTATGATGAAGAAAAGTGTAAGTCATATCAGATGCAATGCAGAAACATTCTGAATGGGAAAAACAGCAGGTTCGATACATTGGAATCTTACTGTAAAAAGCTGATTGAAATATATGAAATGGAAAGATGATTATGGAAAAACAGATAACAGTGCTGACCCCAACTTATAACAGAGCAGAATATCTGAAAAAACTGTATGAGTCTTTGTTAAAGCAAACTGAACAGTTATTTATCTGGATGATTGCTGATGATGGCAGCGATGATGAGACTGCAGAAATTGTCAGAACTTTTCAGAATGAAAAGAAGATTGAAATCAGATATTTTTATCAACCGAATGGCGGAAAGCACAGAGCTCTGAACAGCGGAATCAGGCAAATTCAGACGGAACTGACATATATTGTAGACAGTGATGACTATCTTCCGGATAATGCAATTGAAATAATCCTGAAATATCACCTGAAATATAGAAAAGTGTTTAACATATGGACAGGAGAAGATACCAGAGGAAACAGAATCTG
The DNA here is from genome assembly GCA_022486625.1 of Butyrivibrio sp. Lineage (GTDB taxonomy): Bacteria > Bacillota > Clostridia > Lachnospirales > Lachnospiraceae > Butyrivibrio. The sequence goes on from JAKVKH010000002.1 coordinate 196,825, forward strand.
TGGATATTGTTTTCTGCGATATTATTCAGATGGCAGGGTTAATACGGCAAAGTTTGCTGAAAAGGAATCAATCGGAAATTATGTGGATGTAAGGATTAATGAGAATAATGGGGGTGATAAAGCAGAGGTCTTTTTCACTGCGATACTGAAGAAGTTCCCATTTCCGGAATATCAGGGAGAGAAATTCGTTCCGGAGGATCTTGTCTGGATGCAGATGGCAGGGAAGTACGATTTTGTTCATATTAATGAAAAGGTCTACATTTGCGATTACATGGAAGGGGGATTGACCCGTACCGGGCATAGAAATAAGATTCATTCGCCACATGGAATGATGAAGAGATCAGAGGTGTATCTGCGTAATCAGAAAGTAAAAAAGTCTGTCAGAATCAAAATGATGCTCCTGTATCAGATTTATGGACATTTTGCAGGAGAGCATATATTTTCCGCACCGGACTGGATTAATGATAAAGTCGAGTGGAGTTTGCTCTATATACCATCTTTACTGGTATATTGCAGATGGAAAAGGGAAGCAAAAAATGAAGTATAAAAATATATCAGCAGAGGACCTTCTTTTTTACCTGTATTTCGGAATTATGGTTCTGGCGAAGGGTTTTGGCCTTGTAAGCGGAGAACCGTTATATAAAGCATGTATGATTATTGCAATATTACTGATTATTGCCAGACTTGCAGTAGGGTACTATTCAAGGTATGAATATGCTTTTGTTATTCTGACGTTGATATTGGCATTTCTGATATGGCGTATTGCGGGAAATCAGGCAGTTATTGTTGGTGCACTTTTGGTTGTATCATTGAAAAATGTATCTGTGAAACGTGTATTCCAACTTGGCGCCATATTGTGGAGCATTGCATTTACAATACAGATCATATTGCAGCTGTTGAATGTTGTCCCAAGAGACTTTGTGATACATGATAAACTGCATCTGGGTTATGTGATTCGTTGGGCACTTGGTTATTCACATCCTAATGTGCTTCAGATCTCATATGTGGTTTTGATTTCATATGTTTTTTATGCAGTCAGAATGAATGTGAAAAAGCTGACAGAGGCGGTTCTGCTGTCTTTTGCAGGAGCGTGTTACATTTTTCTGTATTCTATCAGTATAACAGGTATGATATATTATCTGATATTTGTCGGGTTGTTGGTTACTTTTGAATTTCTGAGAGTAAAGGGAGTACCAAGAGGAATTCTGGAAAGAACTGTTTTGCAGATGGTTTTTCCGGCAGCAGTCGGAATTTCAGTTCTGGGTCCGTTAATGCTTTATGGTAAAGCATTTGATCTGGTGAACAGGATTACAACGACAAGACTTTATCTGTCAAGATATTTCCTTACAAATTATGGCATTACTGCATTTGGTAAAGATTTTTCAGGTTTGACGGCAGGACTTAATCTTGATTGTTCATACACAAATCTGCTGGTTTATGGTGGAGCTGTTGTTTTTGCTTTTACCTGTATACTGTATATTGGAATGATCAATGATACAGTCAGAGAACAACGAAGCTGGGAAAACAGCGTAAAAATGGCCATTATATTCAGTTCAGTGGTTGCTGGAATTTCAGAGCCGTTTCTGTTTAATGGCTCATATAAGAACCTGACACTGATCTTTCTTGGTGTGTGGGTATATAATAAAATGTCTGCATATAGTAAGCAGACCGGATGTAAATGCAGAAGTCTTATGCCCGTCAGTAAAACGGTCAAGGTGGTGGTACCGGATTTAGAAAAGCTGAAAATGTGTAGAGGAATCAGTCGTTCGGCATGGAAGATAATTTTGACTGTGTGCATTATTTGTGCAGTTGTTGGCGGCAGTATGTATGGCAGATTTGCACAAATGCCGCAGGAAGTATATGCACTTCGGATCAGCTGTGATACGGATGAGAATTCTGTGAATGTGTTTATGTCTCCGGAGCAGATTCAACAGATCAGAAATGGCGGTGATGCCTGGGTACTGAATTATAAAGATCAGAATACACCGATGTTGCGATTCGATGGAAATATAATCAAACTGGAGTATCTGAGAGGAATTGTCAGCAGTGCGTTGTGGTGTGCAATTGTCGGAGGACTGATTACGGCAGCTGTTGAGGAAAAAAAGAAGAGGGATGTACATAAATGACAAACAAAGAATATGAAATACTGGAATTTAAGGAATATGGAGATGAAAGAGGAAATCTGGTAGTTGCAGAAGGAAGTGGGATGGATATCCCATTTGATGTGAAGAGGGTGTTTTATATGTATGGGTCAGATCCGGATATTGTCAGGGGACAGCATGCCAATCGCAATACGGAATTTGTGCTGATCAATGTCAGCGGCAGCAGCAAAGTGCTGGTAGACAATGGCAGGGAGAAAAAAATTGTGGAACTGAATAAACCAAGAATGGGATTATATCTTGGAAAAATGGTATGGAAAGAAATGTATGATTTTTCCAAAGATTCCATTTTGCTGGTTCTGGCAAGTGAGCATTATCAGGAGCAGGAATATATCAGGGACTATGATGCCTTCCTGAAGGAAGTAAATGTATGAGTAAAATATCAATTGTAGTACCCGTTTATTATAATTCGGATACGCTGGAAATGCTGTATGCAGATATGAAGCAGAAGATCCTGGGGCAGATCGGAGAATACGAAATTGTATTTGTAGACGATGGATCCAAAGACAGTTCATGGGAAGTGATGAACCGGATCCGGAAGCAGGATGAGAATGTAGTCTGTGTGCGGCTGTCCAGAAATTTCGGTGAGCATGCTGCGCTTCTGGCAGGGCTGTCCGTATGCACAGGAGATTGTGCGGTGACCAAACAGGCAGATCTGCAGGAGGATTCCACGCTGATACTGCAGCTGTATGAGAGCTGGAAAAAGGGTAATAAGGTAGTACTCGCCATTCGCAGTGCACGTGATGAAGGTGCGGTGAAAAAGTTCTTTGCCGGGATGTATTACTGGCTGGTACGCAAAACGATCAATAAGGAAATGCCGCAGGGCGGCTGTGACTGCTACCTTCTGGACAGACAGGTCATTCAGGTACTGGAAGCAATGGGAGAGAAAAATTCCTCCCTGACACTTCAGGTGATGTGGGCAGGCTTCCCGACGGAAAAGGTATATTTCCACAGACTGGATCGTACCGTTGGTAAATCCAGGTGGACCTTTGGCAAGAAGTTCAAGCTGGTAATGGATTCCATGATCAGCTTTACCTATCTGCCGGTTCGCTTCATGTCGGGCTGCGGAATTGCCTTTTTTATTGCATCCGTTATCGGGGCAATTGATGTGATCCATGAGAAACTGACGATAGGAACGCCGATGCGGGGCTATGCATCCATTATGTGTGTTCTTCTGTTTGCTTCGGGGCTGATCATGCTGAATCTGGGGATTCTGGGAGAATACATCTGGCGTACACTGGAGGAATCCAGAAAACGCAGACCGTTTATCATTGATGAAGTAAAGAAGAACGTCGGAGAAGAACTGCGGTGAAAGGATCAGACGAAGCGTGAAGAATTATATACGACAATGCAACCTGAAAAAACTGAGTTTAGTGCTGACCGTGCTCTATCTGGTGAGCCTTATACCGCTCCTGATACTGTCATGGTATAACTATCCGGCAGCAGATGACTTTTCCATGGCACTTGAGACGCATCTGAAATATGTGCAGACCGGCAGTATGCTGCATGCATTTGCAGAAAATCTGGCAATGACCTGGCATTATTATACGAAATGGATGGGATATTTTACCGCTGATTTTCTGATGTCCATGCCACCGAGTGTATTCGGGGAACGTTTTTATATGCTGGGAACATGGTTCCTGCTGGGGATGTTCAGCTTTGGCACTGTTTACTTCATGCATGCGCTGCTGGTAAAGGCAGCAGGAATGAACCGGTACGCGGTGCGTTGTATCGCCATGCTGGTAATGTTTATTACGGTACAGTGTATGCAGGAGGGTTCCCAGAGAGTAGAAGCCTTTTACTGGTATGCAGGGGCCATCAACTATTTCTTCCTTTATGGACTGGGACTTGTATATCTCGGGCTGCTGATCTCTGCAGTGTATGATGAAAGCAGCAGGAAGCGAGGATATGATGTAGTTATGGCTTCAGTGCTGGGATTTCTGATGGGCGGAGCCAATTATATGTCTGCACTCAGCTGTGCAATCATATCGGCATTGCTGCTGTTTTATATTCTGCTGTTCAAATTGAATCTGACGCCTGCAGATCTGCAGCCTGAAAAGAATAAAAGAAAACGTATCAAGGTGCTGAGTATTCCGGCGATTATGATGCTGATTGGATTTGCATGCAGTTGTATGTCACCTGGAAACCAATATCGTGCAGTTGGCCTTACAGCAATAAATCCGATTAAAGCAATCGTAATCTCACTTTATTATACACTCAGTTATGCAGTTGGCGAGTGGACGACATGGTCGGTATTATGCTTATTGCTGTTGACACTACCAATACTCTGGGTTATGGTTCGTGAAACTTCGTTCAGATTTCAGCATCCATTTGTTGCTGTAATATTTGCTTATGGAATGGTGTCAGCGAACATAACACCGCCATTGTATGCGGAAGGCAATATTGCGGCGGGCAGAATTCAGTCCATTTTCTGGGCGCAGTATCTGTTATGTCTTATACTTGTGATGGGATATCTCATGGGCTGGTTTCAACGCAGGATTGGGTATCCGGTCGGTGTCAGAAAGTCTGAAGTGAATCTGTCATTGTCAGGAAGCAGATTTTGTGCTGTATTGGTGATCCTATGGATTTTTGGATCTTCACTCAGTGCAGGAGTAAATCCATATTATTATTCTGCAACTTCTGCAGTGACAGATCTGATAAATGGAAAAGCAGAAGCATACGCGCAGCAGTGGAAAGAACGTTATAATGTATTACATGATTCATCTGTAAAAAATGTTGAATTCGGTGAATTAACGGAAAAACCGGAATTGTTATTCTTCTCAGATATATCAGATGATGAAAATGACTGGGCAAATCTGGCAATGTGCAAATATTTCAGGAAGAACAGAATTGTAAGAAAATAAAAGGAGAAAAATGGGACAGGAAGAAGCGGAAAAACGTGAACTGATAATTGATAAGTGGATTCATCATCTGACGGAGAGGCAGCTCCAGATGATCGGGCTTGCAGCACTGGTGCTTTTGTCTGTGCTGATACGGATTCATATGGCACCGTTCTGTAAAATATCACCTGATTATAATACGTTCTTTGCTACATGGGTAGAGCAGTATCGTCAGCTGGGAATAAGAAAAGGATTGTCACAGACAATCGGAGATTATTATGTTCCGAATAATATCATCTATGCATTGATTTCCAAGGCGCCATGGGAACCATGGGTACTTATTGCAGCGGTTTCCTGCAGCTTTGAGTATATTACCGCATGGTATCTGTATCGGCTGATGGTATTTCTGCAGGTAGGAAAGACAAAAGGCATACCGCTTCAGATGAAGGCAGCGTATGCATCGGTAATGGTGCTGTTTCTGCCCTGTGCAATGTGGAACAGTGCATTGTGGAAACAATGTGATTCCATTTATACCTGCTTCGCTGTGATTGCACTTTATAATCTGCTTCAGGAGAAGTATCGGCCGGCAGTAATCTGGCTGGGAGTCAGCCTTTCATTTAAATTGCAGGCAGTTTTACTGTTACCGCTTTTTCTGTGTATCTATCTGATGAAAAAAAATTTTTCAGTGATTCATTTCGTCTGGCTGCCGCTGATGTATCTGCTGGCGGGATTGCCTGCGATATTATTGCACAGGGATGCAAAAGTTACTTATCTGACCTATTTTGCACAGATGCAGGAAGGCGTTTCACAGTCCTACGGATTAAGCTCATACTTCCCCAATATCTATTCAATGGGATTAAGTCAGAATTATGGTGAACTTGCCAAACCTGCAGTTATGCTGACCGTTGCGCTTCTGGGTGTAATGATGATATATGTGCATCATTACAGGAAAAATATGGTTCCTTCCGGAATAATGAACATCGGTATTATGAGTATCTGGACCTGTTGCATGTTCCTGCCATGTATGCATGAGCGGTATGATTACATGATGCTCCTGATGCTGGCGGTATATGCAGCGGTAATTGACCGGAGAATGGCGGTACCGGCAATACTGGCAAATCTATGTTCGATGCTGACTTATACAATTGTACTTTTTCATGTGGAAACACTGTCTCTGACGGTGATCAGTGCGCTTTATATTACTGCGTACTGTCTGGCAGCGTATGTGACAGTTCTCACGATCAGAAAACCGATAGAAAAGGAAAACAGAAGACTATGAACATTGTATTATTATCCGGCGGCAGCGGTAAGCGCCTCTGGCCACTGTCCAATGATGTCAGGTCCAAACAGTTCATCAAAATGTTCCATGGAGAGGATGGAGAACTGCAGTCCATGGTGCAGAGGGTATATCACCAGATCAAGACGGCAGATCCTGATGCGGAGATTACGATCGCCACGAGCAGGAAGCAGGTATCTGCCATTCACAATCAGCTTGGTGATCGTGTCTCAGTCTGTGTGGAGCCGGCGAGAAGAGATACCTTCCCGGCAATTGCGCTGGCAGCAGCATTCCTTCATGATGAACGTAAGGTAGGACTGGATGAAGCTGTAGTGATCTGTCCGGTAGATCCGTATGTGGACGGCAGTTATTTTGACTGCTTCCATGAACTGGAACGGATGGTGCAGAAGGGTGATTACAGACTGAACCTGATGGGTGTGGAACCGACCTACCCGAGTGAAAAGTATGGCTATATTATTCCGGAAACGGCAGCGCATATCAGCCGGGTCAGTGAGTTCAGAGAAAAGCCTGATGTGGAAACGGCAAAAAAATATCTGGAAGAAGGGGCACTCTGGAACTGTGGCGTATTCGCATTCCGTCTGGGCTATGTGCTGGACCGCGCGCATGAACTCCTGAAATTTACAGATTATCAGGATCTGCATGACCGTTATGAAAGCTGTCAGAAAATCAGTTTTGACTATGCGATCGGAGAACATGAGACTTCCATTGGTGTTGTACGATATGCCGGACAGTGGAAGGATATCGGATCATGGAATACTTTTGCAGAGGAAATGCACGATCCGGTGATCGGAAACGCGCAGATGAATGATGCCTGTGAGAATTCCAATATTGTCAATGAACTGAATATTCCCATTCTGGGAATGGGACTTAAGAACATTATCGTGGCGGCCTCCAACGATGGAATTCTGGTTGCGGATAAGGTACAGTCCAGTTATATCAAGCCATATGTGGAGCAGATGAAGCAGCAGATCATGTATGCAGAGAAGTCCTGGGGAAGTTTCACCGTGCTGGATGTACAGCCGGAGGCACTGACGATCCGCATCGTACTGCTTCCGGAGCATCAGCTGCATTATCACAGTCATGAGCATCGGGATGAAGTATGGACGATCATGAGCGGCAGCGGCATGGTAGTCATTAACGGGAAACGCAGAGATGTGGGAACCGGAGATGTGATCCGCATTCCTGCGGGAACCAGACATACAGTGATCGCAGTATCAGAGCTGAAGATCATTGAAGTACAGATGGGAAAAGATATTACGGTAGAAGATAAGATCAAATATGATCTTCCGGATAAAAAATAATGATATCAGGTATATAAAGAGTGAGGAAAATACATAATGGACGATACAGCTGAAAATGGCGGTGGAAAATTTCATAGAATTGTACATGTACTGACATGGATTTTTTTTGTACCGTTTTCACTGGCAGTATTTTTGGTTCTGGGAGTGAGTTTTTTTACAACAATATATTATGACCTGAATCAGGGAGCTGATTTGCCACGCTTTGGCAGAGAAAATATACCGCTTTTATTGTTGCTTACTGCGTCAGTACTGGGAATTTTATATTTTCTGAACAGGAACAGTTGGATTTTGCAGGGGAAGAGTGTGCATGTATATGTGCAGAATCACCTGCTGCCTGGCAGCAGGGCATTACGCATTGCATTGATATGGTGCACAGCGGTATGCATGTGGCTGATACTTATGGTTCGTGGGCTTGCAGTTAATGATGGATTAAAGTTGGATGTTGTGATAAATGATTTTATGACTGGTAATTTTCATGCACTTACAGAACCGGGAGGTTACCTGTTTCTGTGCCCACATCAATTGGGATATGTAGCAATCGGACAGTTCCTGTATCTTCTTTTTGGTGCGAGTAATTATATTGTGTATCAGTTGCTAAATATGATTTCTATTCTGATTACAATCTGGATGCTTTATGAAATTGCCTGGGAATTATTTGAAAACAGGAAAATATGTAATCTCATGGCAATTATGTCTATGGGAATGCTGTTTCTGTATGTATATTCTACGCTGGTATACAACGATATCTGGAGCCTGGCACCGGAGGCAACTTCAATCTATCTGATGTTAAGGTATCTGAAATATCACAGGACAGGGGATGCAATCTGGAGTAGTGTACTGATCGGAGCAGCTATCGTAATAAAGCAGAATTCTTTTATTGCCATGGCAGCAATGGTGGTTATGATGATTCTGGATGCTGTTCGTGAACTGGATATGAAAAAAAGAGTAAGCTGTCGCAATATACTGATAAAAAGGATGTTACTGATTGTACTGCTGGTAATTGTTTCAAAAGGAATTACATTCTGTGTTGATACAGCATATGTAGAAGTTACCGGACTTAAAATGATGCCAAAGGGAGAACCGGCCACTACCTATATTGCGATGGGAATGCATGAAGGCGATGGAGAATGGGGCTGGTATAACGGATACAATGTCGACACGTATGGAAACAGTGGATTTGACTGGAATCTGGCTAATCAGACGGCGATTTCCAATATAAAGGAAAGAATAGCTGAATTCTCCGACAGACCATTACATGGCGGCAGATTTTATCTGAGGAAATTTCTGACACAGTGGGCAGATCCGACATGCATCAGCATGCGTAATCTGGAACTGACGAGTCGTCACGTGGATGGACAACCGGAGCTTATGTATTCTGTAATCTATGGGAAAGGGAGAACGTTATTCTCCTGGATCATGAATGTGTATCAGATGGTTGTATACATTGGCACCGGCATATATTGCATCGGTATATTCAGATCCAGAAGATTTTCGTTTTATCAGGCACTGCCTGTTTTGTTTATTTTGGGAGGCATGGTATTTCATGAATTATGGGAAGGGTCCAGCAGGTATACAATTCGCTATTTTGTAATGATGCTGCCATATGCGTCCTATGGAATATATCAGTTGGTCAGTATCATGAATGGAGAAAACAAGCGGGAGTCGGATTATCGCTTTAATCTGTAAAGCCCAAGACCATCTTTCGTGGCATAAATCAGTTCATAATTATTAATGGTTGAAAAATATTCTATATAAGCGGGATCCCTGTAGTTCTGTAATACGACGAGCAGGGGTCTTTTTGTTTTCAGATCATTCTGAAATTCCGTATACATTTTGGGATCAATGCTGCATACAGGTATCTGATAGGAATATTTTGATGCAGAAAGTCGGTGACTGGCAACATATATAAAATCATAATTTCCAATTACCTGAATTGGATCACTCTCACTGGTAGAAGATTCGATCTGATTGAGCAGATTTCTGGTATCATCATCTACAGCAAGAGATTCTGCAGGAGAACTCCAGGTAGCGACTGCATTGCCAATGTTGTCTGCCCATACAGGATATACAGTGTTGATTGTCAGATACAGGAGAAAAAGTAAAGTGACTGACCTGGATCGTTCATGGCTGTTTATATATTGAATCAAGGCGCTGACCGGGTAAATGTACATGGGAAGCAGAATGAGACCATAATGCATAAAGGTCTTTCCGGACATGGAAATGAGAATAAGGGTACAGATTTCATAAATCAGGTATATGACATTGATACGGACATTCTTTTTTGTGTACAGAAGGAAAAAAGTGGCGATCAGTGACAACAGGCACATGGGAGAGTCAAACCAGAGTTTCAGCACGGGGAATATGCCGAATGCATTTTCATCACGCTGATTGGCGATGTATTCTCTGTTGAATACAAAGTATGTATTTATGAAATCAGCAAAGGCATTGCCATGAATTAACCATATGAATAATGGCAGTAACATGATTGCACATCCAATCAGAAAGAAAAGCAAAAATCTGACGGGAAAAACTTTGTTTTCCTTGAGACTTTTGAATAAAACAGCAAGACAAAATACAATCCAGATAGATACCATATTTGCTCTTAGCATTAAAACGGCACTGAAACTGAAACCGCAGATAATCAGGCGGCATGTACTGATTCTGTTGTTGATGAAGTAATCAAGGAAGATGAACAGAGATACAGCAATGAACGGGAGTGCATATTCTTCCGATAAATTTCCGCCTTCGAAATAATCACCGATCTGAGTCAGAATGAACAGAACCAGAAAGCAGGAGAGAAGTTTATTCACAGACAGACGGGCAATTTTATAGAGAGCGAATGTAAAGACAGACAATGAAATCAGTTCAATGATCCAGATGCCACGGTAATAGGAAAGAAGGTTACCCAAATAATTGATTATATACAGAAGAGGGCCTTTGTGATCAAAGGTGTCTTTGTATGGCATACCACCCTTTGACATGAGCAAAGCAACATATTTGAATATATTGCTGTCATTGCTTGAGATTCCGGAACTCCATAGATTAAGAGGACTTTTCATAAGAATAATGACAGACACGGAAATAAGAAACAGAAAAATGATCAAATTTGAAAAAAGCTGTTTGACTGTATAGTGCTTTAATGGATTCATTGATTAATTCATACCTTTCTTTAACTGACTGAAATCTTTCAGGGCTTTGATACCAATCCGGATGATCTTTTTTATATTAATGGAATTTGTTCCACCTTGCCTGGGCTTAAAGGAAATAACCTGAAACGTTGTTTTTTCCTTATAATGTACAAAATAAGCAGTCAACATAATGTTGGGAAGATTATAATCAGGAGGTAACCTGTACAGATATTTTTTTAATGTTTCAGCCTTCATCAGACGAAAGGGGGCATTTGCATCCGGAACATTTATATTGAAATAGAGTTTCAGAAGGAAACAGACAACTTTTTCAACAAAGGCTCTGTCTTTTCCGTCACCTCTTATGGTGCGTTTACCAAAAATACCGTCGTAACTGTCTTTCATTTTCCAAAAAGCTTCAAACTCGTCAGGGGAAGTCTGACCATCGGAATCAGTCTGGAAAATATAGTCGGCGCCGGATTTAATTGCATAATCATATGCAAAGATTACGGTAGGTCCGTGACCTGAATTGGACTTATCAATCATTTGAAATAAAGGATATTTTTGCATTAAGGTCTTACCGATTCTGGAAGTACTGTCTTTGCTTCCGTCATTAAAGACAAGCAGTCGGGATTGGCCATCTGCGTTATGGCGTTGTATTACCGGATACCAGGATGTAACAGTTTCTTCAATGTTTGATTCCTCATTGTAGGCAGGCATAACAATATACAGAACATCGTTGTTCATGAATCACCTCATAAAATTATATTTAGTCAACAATGCCATTATTATAGCGCAGAGACGGTTAAATGTGTACTGACAATTGAATTTCTGGGAAGCATATGGATACTGATATGGAGAATGCGGTTCTGTCAATCAGAAGTACTTTGTGATATACTTAATTTGTTTTATTATGCGATTCGGACAGGAATGAGGAAAATTGCATGAAATGTCTTCTTATTATTCCAGCATATAATGAAAGCGGGAATATTGAACAGGTCATTGAAAACATCAGAGAAAAATGCGGCTTTGCAGATTACTTGGTGGTAGATGACTGTTCTTCTGATAATACAAAAGAAAAATTACGGAAGATTGGTGCCGAGTATATTTCAGCTCCGGTTAATCTTGGAATCGGCGGAGCTGTACAGGCAGGATACCGTTATGCGCTCCAGAATGATTACGATATTGCCATTCAGGTAGATGGTGATGGGCAACATGATGTCTCTTATGTGCAGGAGATGGTCAGGCTGATCAGCGACGGGCAGGCAGATATTGTGATCGGTTCCAGATTTATTGATAAGGAAGGATTTCAGTCTTCCGGGATGCGCCGGGCGGGAATCAGTTTCCTGAGTGGTCTGATCCTGCTGCTGTGCGGGAAGCGAATCCGTGATGTGACGAGCGGATTCAGGGCGGTAAACAGACAGTTTATCAAGCTTTATGCCAGTGATTATCCGGATGATTATCCGGAACCGGAAGCAATTGTCACGGCACTGATTAATGGAGGCAGGATTACAGAAATTCCGGTTGTCATGCATGAGAGAATTTCAGGAACCAGTTCGATTAATTTAAAACGCTCAGTATATTATATGATCAAGGTGACATTGGCGATTCTGATCTGCCGGCTCAGCCTTGGTTTTCGCAGAGCAAAGTAAGTGTCAGGAGAATAGAAATGATTGGTGGAACACTTCGTGCATCATTGATTATCGGGGTATTGATCTATTTTGTGATTATTCTGAAATTTCTTAAGGATAAATCACTTTCGTTGAAGTACACACTTTTATGGATTTTCAGTGGTGTGGTGATGGGCATATTTGTGATATTTCCGGAACTGCTCTCCAGAATTATTGGAATCGTCGGCATTCAGAGTAACATGAATGGGCTGTTTGTATTTGGAATTGCGTTTCTGATGATGATCATGATGTCAATTACCTCAATTGTCTCCAGACAGAATAAGAAGATTCGGACACTGATTCAGGAAAATGCGATTCTGGAGAAACGAATCAGAGAGTTAGAGCAAAAAGAAATTTAAAAAAGTATTTTGTGCGAAATGAGCGATATGAATGAGAATAAATATAAATTTACGATAATTACGGTCTGTTACAATGCTGAAGAAACGATTGGCAGGACAATTCAGTCGCTGATGATGCAAACATATAAAAATTACGAATACATCATCAAGGATGGATGTTCGACCGATGGAACAGTCAGGGCAGTATATTCATGTCTGAATGAATCTGATTCAATTCATATTATCAGTGCAGCAGATGCCGGGATATATGATGCAATGAATCAGGCGCTGAATACTGCAAGAGGAGAGTATGTTTATTTTCTGAATGCGGGAGACGTGTTTTATGACCCGGAGGTTCTGGAACATATTGCACAGGTAATCACACAAAACGAAAATGATATTGTTTATGGTGATATTGTCTGGAGTGATAATGGCAGGCTCAATGGCAGAAAGTACAGTGGCATTTGTGCAAGGAAAATATATGCCTTATCGGGGGATTGCATCTGTCATCAGGCAATGTTTGCCAAAAGGATATTATTTGATAAGAAAGCATTTGACACATCATTTCGTGTCTGTGCAGATAAAGAGTGGCAGTTATATCAGATTTGTGCAGGAACATCCTTTTACCACGCAGATCGGATAATTGCTGAAGTTCTGGTTTCCGGGTTCAGTACAGAACATCTTCGGGAATTTGAAACGGAAACCAGCAGATGTGTTCATGAATATTGCCCAAAGGAAGAATGGATTTATAAAATTGTTGTGTTTATGAAAAATAATAAGCTGCTTCTTGGATTTTGCAGAACAATAGAAAAAGCATTTTTTATGAAGTAATGTAGTTTAAGCATAGATGATGGAGGCATTGATGTCATATACACCAGTAGTGCTGTTTGCATATAAGCGTAAAGATAAACTGAATATGTGTCTGGAATCATTAGAAAAGAATGCGGAAGCAGACAGTACGGAACTTTATATATTTGCAGATGGGGCAAAAGGTGCAGAAGATGCAGGGCAGGTAAAAGAGGTAAAAGAATATCTGAGAGATTATCAGCACAAAAGCAAGTTTAAAGCAGTACATATTATTGAACAGACAGAGAATCAAGGGCTTGCTGCATCAGTGATCATGGGGGTTACAGAGGTAATACAAAAGACCGGTCAGGTGATTGTAGTAGAAGATGATCTGGTTTGCTCGACGGATTTTCTGCAGTATATGAATGGGGCATTGGATTTTTACAGAGATGAGAAACAATATGGATCGGTCAGTGCTTATACTGCCTCTATGAAAGCACTTGAGAAATATGATAAAGATATATATGTAACAGGAAAAGGTGAATGCTGGGGATGGGGAACCTGGGAAGATCGTTGGATGAAGGTTGACTGGGCAGTTACAGATTTTGAACAATACAGGAATGATAAGACTCAGCGCAGAGATTTTGAACATCTTCAATATGGATTGGATCGTATGCTGATCAGACAGATGAAAGATGAGATAGATTCCTGGGCGGTCAGGTGGTGTTATCATCTGTTTAAATATGGCCTGTTAACCATATATCCTACATATAGCCGTATTCTTAATAAAGGATTGGATGGCAGTGGAACAAATTGCAGTATCAGCGATTTATCAAACGAAGCATGGGATGCTGAAACATTCAGAAAATGCAGATATGAAATTTTACCTGTTAATATGAAACTGGAGAGAATGGCAGCACTGGCAGAAAAGCCTTCTGTAATTACAAGAGTAAAGGATTTTATAAAATCCGGGAGCCATAAATAAATGCATTTTAATTATTGTACATTATTTGACAGTAACTATCTGGATAAGGGTGTTGTTCTGATTCAGTCGTTGAATCAGTGTGCCAGAGATTTCACATTATACATTTTTGCCTTTGATGAAGCGTGTGAGCAGTTTCTGAATCAGGCAGCTTTTCATAATGTGGCTGTATTATCAGAAAAGAAACTGGCTGCTGAGTATTCTACACTTGAAAGTCTGAAAGCAGAACGCACACGGGCTGAGTACTGCTGGACGTGTACACCGTATTGTATTACATATGTGCTGGATAAAAAAGAGTGTGATAATTGCACATATATTGATACAGATATGTATTTCTGGTCAGACCCGGGAATTCTTATAGAAGAAATGATAGAACATAATAAGTCAGCGATGGTTACACCTCATTTTTTTGAAAAGAATCTTCGGTCTGAAATGATCAGAAGAATGTGTGGAAATTACTGTGTTGAATTTAATACCTTTCTGAGTACACCGGAAGGACGCAGTGCCCTGGACTGGTGGCGGGAAAAGTGCACACAGGAGTGTAGTGTGAATGGAAGCGATGATACATATGGAGACCAGAAATACCTGGATCGTCTTGTACAGAAATATGACAGCGTGTATGAAGCTGGAAATCCGGGAGGTGGAATGGCGCCATGGAACGTAATGAAGTATCAACACACCAGAATAGAGGGAAAGCATCTCTGGTTTAAGGAAAAGGGAAAAGAAAGACAGTATGAACTGATATATTATCATTTTCAGGGATGTACCATTAATGACACAATGGCTGATCTTGGTTATCATCAGTGGTGTGGAAAGAACGAGGATCATGTTTTAACAAAGTTTGTATACAGGACATATATTCAGGAGATCAGAAGCGCAAGAAAAAAATACAGCTTATTTGCATATAAGAATGCGGAAACCAGTAACAGTGAAGTTGCATCCTCAAAGAGGGTCAGAATAGTTCAGAAGTCGATAAAAAGATCAGTTTATCAGCACGGATATACGATATTGTCTTTACCGAGGGTCATTCTGTTTCGTAAATATGATTTTATTAAATTGGTGTGAGGAGATATTTACGAACCAAATGGCAAAGATCAAAAATTGATTTTTCAGAAGGAAAGCATGAATATATATCAGATACCCTTTGGGGTTAATTATGTTATGAGAAATACATATGTTGCCATCAGGCTGGACAGGTGGTATAAGAAGTTTACCAAAAGAAAAGATAGTTTGAGTGAAGCGTGTTCCGATGGTAACAGTTATGTGGAAAAGCAACTACATTGTATTATAAGGTATGCAGTAAAATATGTACCTTATTATCATGCATATAATTGTCATACAGACCTAAATTCCATACGGGTTGTAGATAAGAGTGTGTTCAGAGACAATTATGAGCAGATGATCTCTCGGTTACATAAATATGTGATCAACTGGAAAGGAAATACAGGTGGGAGTACGGGACATCCTTTTGAATTTCTTATGTCGTCCTCTTATGATGTAGTACATCAAAATTTTTTATGGAAGCTTTGGGGATATGAGCCAGGGGATTTGATTATGGCAATTGATGGTACTAAAATTGATGATACCCTGCTTTCTCAGAAAATTTATTGGACTAAAGTTGATCATGCAGATAAAGCATATGGCTCATATGTGATGTCTTCTTTATATCTTAATTATGAAAGCATGCCTTTGTATATAAAGCAGATAGAACAGCTTAAACCCAAATTTATCAGAGGATATCCTTCTGCGATATATATGCTGGCCGCTTATATGCGCGATCATAATTATCATTTTGCGGCGGATATTAAAGGTATTGAATGTACGTCAGAAAGTGTTGAGCCATATCAGGTTAAAATTATCGAGAAAGCTTTTCACACAAGAGTGTTTGGGCAATATGGACACACTGAATCTGCAGTATTTGCATTTACTTATGATGATTCATTTACATATGCATTTTCTCCATATTATGGTTATGCAGAGATAGTAGATGAAGATGGAATGGAAGTAAAACCTGGAGAGACCGGAGAAATCGTTGTTACTTCATTTACGAATTATGCCATGCCTTTTGTCAGGTACAGGACAGGAGATCTTGCTGTATATAAGGATCGCAAGAATGGTGTCTTGCGAGTATCACGAATTTTGGGAAGAACACAAGACTATCTTGTAAATGCAAAAGGGAAAGTTTTGTTGACAGCACTTGTATTTGGAAATCATTTTAAGGCATTTGCCAATATCATATGCTGGCAGATTGTTCAGGATAAGATTGGGAAAGCAACTATAAGAATTATTAAGGGTAATAAGTTTTGTCAAGATGATGAAAAGGAAATTTTCGATATCTTTAAGTGTGTTGCCGATATAGAAATTTCATTTGAGTATGTTGAACAAGTTGAAAAAACATTAAGTGGAAAAAGCAGGTTTGTGATTCAGAAACTAATTGATTAAGTAAAAAAGTGAGATTTGGGATGAGGAAAGATATTAAAAGTATATTTGATATATGGAATAAATTGAAGTATGTACTCACTATGCAACAAAAACGCATGGGTGTATATGTACTTATTATGTCAGTTATCGGGGCATTATTTGAAATGATGGGAGTATCAGTCATTGTTCCATTGATTCAGGTACTTCTGACTCCACAGGTAGTACGGGAGAATCCTTACATTATAAGTGCAATGTCTCTTTTCCATATTACAGATAATACAGCAATGTTATTTTTTATTTTTATACTTGTAATCGGTGTATACATAGTGAAAAATGCATTTCTTACACTTTTGTCGTGGGTTAGAGCAAGATATGCCAGCAAAATCATGAAAGAATTGTCCACAACAGTAATGCAATCCTATATGCAAAGAAGTTATACTTTTTTTGTTAACACGAATACCGGAGATCTTCTGAGAGGAACATTTAATGACTCAGAAGGCGTATACTATGTGATTTATAATGGACTTCGGATTATTGCCGAGGGACTTACGATTGTATGTATTTGTATATTTGTGATCAATACAGATATTTACATGGCAATCTGTATGATGGCATTAGGCATTATATGTATTTATATTATGCTGGTCGGATTCCGGAAAAGAATGAGAGAAAACGGAAAACAATTTCGAGAGTACAACGCTGCACTTTATCAACAGGCAAATCAGGCATATCAGGGAATTAAAGAAATTATGGTCATGGGGAGGCAGAAATTCTTCACTGACAGGTATGAGAAAACATATGAAAAGAAGCAAAGATGCTATGTGAATTCGGCGATTGCATCAGAGATGCCGGCATATCTGATTGAAGCAATCTGTGTATGCGGTATTTTGCTCGCAATCATGATACGTGTCAATAATATGAGTGATGCGCAAGCTTATGTGCCAAAGCTTGCAGCATTTGCGATGGCAGCATTCAGAATCATGCCGTCATTGGGTAAAATTTCAAGTGCTGCTAATATATTTATATATAATTGTCCGGCACTTGAGGCAACTTATTCGGTAATGAAAGAAGTAAGGGCAAATGAAGCGACTCAGAAACAGGATGAGTCTGCATCAAATGTTGGCATTTCATTTAATGATAAACTGGAAATAAGAAATGCTGTATGGAAATATCAGGATGCAGAGGAGCCAACAATAAATCACTTGAATTTATCCATTAAGAAAGGCTCTTCTATAGGAATTATTGGAGAATCCGGTGCAGGAAAGTCTACTTTAATTAACGTTATTCTGGGGCTTTTCAGTGTACAGGATGGCACGGTTGAAGTTGATGGCTTAAATATTAATGTAATTCCAAAAGAATGGAAACGCATTATTGGTTATGTACCGCAGGAAGTATATATGACAGACGATACTATAAAAAATAATGTTGCTTTTGGCATAGATGAGAATGACATTAGTGAAGACAGGGTATGGAAAGCTCTTGCAATGGCAAGCATGGATACGTATGTACATGATCTTCCGGAAGGACTCAATACGATAGTCGGAGAAAGAGGAATTCATTTTTCAGGTGGGCAGAGACAAAGACTTGCAATTGCAAGAGCATTATATTATGATCCACAGATTCTGATATTTGATGAAGCAACATCTGCACTTGATAACAATACGGAAAGAGTTGTTATGGAAGCAATTGATGCGCTTCATGAAATGAAAACTTTGATTATTGTTGCACACAGGTTATCTACAATTAAGAACTGTGATAAGGTATATAAAATTGTTGACGGAAAAGCAATTTTATGTGAGGAGAGTTAATGTGAAAGAGCAAGAGTTAAGGATAAAAGTAAACAATGCGTTTTATATCACATTAGGATTGTGGATATTCATATCTACATTGAGGTTTGGAGCATTTGATAATCCAGTTCTTTTGTCATTTATTTTTCCTGTTCTCAGCAGGGGATTGTGCTTATTGCTCTTTGTAGAAAGCGTATACAAAGATGGAAGACCTGATAGAAGACGTATTGTAAAAATTATCTTATATTTAGTACTGGGATTTGTCAGTTACTATTTTTCCAAAAAAACGGTTTTTCTTGATACTTTTCTGGTTGTGGGGACGGCGCAGAAAATTCAATTGAATAAATACCTGAAGACATTTTTATATTCAATAACAGCTGGGGTTGTAGTGATTGGAATATTATATTTTACGAGAGTATTGCCAACACCAAGGTTTGAAGGAAGACTGGTTATGGGGTTTGTCGGAGAACCTCAGTTTGCGTATACTTTATTTGCGGTACTTATGTTGTTTACAATATTGTACTGGGATAAATATAAGAAGTTTGTTTTGATCGTATTGATTTCTATAATTCCGTTTTTTTATTATCAACTATTAAACAAAACAGCATCATTGTTGGTGATGCTGTTTTTATCTATGTTAGGCCTCATTTGGATTTGGCAGAGAAAGAAAAAGTGTGTTTTGGATACAATGTTCGGAAAAGCAGTGGGATATTCTTTTCTGGCATTAATTATTGTGGCATCGTATGCGTTAATATTGTGCAGTAAACTTCGTGATCCGCTTAATCCGGTTCTATTTACTTTTTATAATAGATTTCTATTTGGAAGTGTTATTTTAAAGGAGTTTGGAGTCAGCCTTTTTGGAAAAAACATTCAGTTTCCACTATACAAATGCTTGAATGAGCCAAATGAAGGCTATGTGAATATGTTCCCGGATAATACGTTTGTTCAGCTTCCTGTCGTATTTGGAATTATTCCGACTTTAATCCTTATATATTTATTGTATGCTTCTATCATAAAATTTATACAGAAGAAGAATGAATATGTGCTTGCAGCAATTATTTGCGTATGTATGTATGCATCAATGGAGCAAATAATGACTCAATTAGTGTATTCGTTCATTTTTATTGGACTTCTTAAAACAGAAGGGGACAGGAATATAAATCAAAATGAGTCGGAGCATGTATTATCTGAAAAGGATGTTTTGAAAGCATAGAGGAACAGCAGGGAGTAAAATGATGCAATCCCAGATAATATGTGGTAAATTAGTGATGTTAAACTTAATGAGATAGTTGTTGCAAATAATGGTCGGCATTGTGATACAGCGGCTTTAAATTGCAGGCAACGGAATGTATTTGGGGATAAGTGAGTTGAACTATACAAATCAAAGAAATGATGATATTAAAAGTATTGTCAGAAGGGCAGAAGGCTTGGCAGAGACGGGTCTGTTGTCTGTTATTTATTATTTTATTTGGAGAATTTGGTATCGATTGGACTTTGCACCGTCATACTATGGCAGGGGAAAGTACATTCTGATTTTTATATATTTATTGATGGCATTATTGGCATTTCACTTGTGTGAAGGTTATCAGTTCGGACATCTGAAGCTTTTTGATGTGATTTCGTCTCAATTCATATCTATTTGTATGCTTAATTTTATGGCATATCTTCAGATCTGTTTGATTGCAAATCGGATGGCAATTGTATACCCTATGTTATTTCTGACAGTAATTGATTTTGGAGTTGCGATTGGGTGCTGCTGGTGTTTTACAGCACTATATCATAGCAGGTATGTGCCTCATAATATGATTCTTATTTATGGAAATGATAATGCAATTGATTTGAAATTCAAAATGGATCTCAGAGAAGATAAATATACAATTACTGAAATTATGAGATATGATGTCGGACATGAAGAAATTGTTAAAAGAATTGGAATGCATGATTCGGTGATTTTAAATGATGTACCGGCGGTTATCCGAAATGATATTTTAAAATATTGTTATCATAATGAAATTCGTACGTATGTGGTGCCGAAGATTACGGATATTATTATTAAGGGGGCGCCAAATATCAGTCTGTTTGATACGCCGTTAATTCTTGTAAAGGGAAGGGGACTTTCTGCGGAACAGAGAGTTATTAAGCGGGCGATGGATATTATACTGTCTTTGCTTGCGTTAATTCCGGCCAGTATCATTACTGTGGTGGTTTGGGTTGCAATAAAAATGGATGATGGAGGATCAATATTTTATACACAAGAGCGCTATACCAAAGGCGGAGAAAAATTTAAAATGTATAAGTTTCGCAGTATGAGAGTACATTCAGAGGATGACGAAACTTTCGATGCGGCAGTTGAAGATGACCCTAGAATAACAAAGGTGGGTAAGGTTATTCGTAGAATACGTGTTGATGAAGTGCCACAGATTCTTAATGTTCTAAAGGGCGATTTGAGTATCGTTGGTCCTAGAGCTGAAAATGAAAGATCAATTGAAGCTGGACTTACTTCAATCAAGGAGTATTCAGATAGATTTAAGGTGAAGGCAGGGATTACAGGGTATGCACAGGTATATGGAAAATACAATACTTCTGCATATGATAAACTTCGGATGGATTTGATGTACATTGAGAATTATTCACTTTTGCTGGATTTCAAATTGCTGCTTATGACGATTCGCACGCTGTTTCATAGTGACAGTACTGAAGGTTTTGATAAAGCAGAGGAATTAAAGGAAAAGCGGCAAAAGGTAATTGCCGGTAGCAAACAGATGGAAGAGAAAGAATGATTGTATGCACTGAAGCGTTTCATTGACATACAGGGGAAACAGGGCTAGATTTAATATTGTTTTGTCTTTTTGTTATTTTAGGAGAAGTCAGATGCTGAGTATATCACAGGAGTGTAGGAAATTAAACTCGTGGTGTGGTAAGAAGATAATAGTCATTAATAGTTCTAGCACATTTGAGTATCGTGTTAATTTGTTTCGCAACGTTATGGCAGAACAAGGCGCGGAGGTTTTTGTTATTGGTTCTGATTGGGATCATATAAAAAAAAATAAACGTTTTGCTGCAGAGGATAATTTAGTTTATATACCGACGCTTCCTTATTATAAAAATATTTCGTTGAGCAGGATTCGTAGTCATATAGAGTTTTCTAAAGATGCATTTCAACTTATAAAAGATAGAGAATGTGATTTATTGTATCTTGTCATTCCACCTAATAGTCAATCTCAGATAGCCAAGAAGTATAAAGAAAAACATCCAAATACAAAAATTGTAATGGATGTGATTGATTTATGGCCTGAGAGTTTTCCTTCTTTATATTCCGAAAAATTTCCATTTACATTATGGGCAGCAGAAAGAAATAAGAATTTAAAATATGCAGATGTCGTATTATCAGAGTGCAATCTTTATCATGAGTATTTAGCTCCGTATTGCGGAAAAGAAAAGTTAAAAACTGTTTATTGGGCACATGCGAAAGAAACGGATGAAGAGGCAGAACTAATAGAAGCATCAATTGTTAATGCGCATTTTTCTGACAAATTTTGGATGCTTGGATATCTTGGGTCGGTCAATAATATTATTGATATTGAACGTATTTGCGATGTTGCCAGAATATTACAGAAAACCCGACCGGTGAAAATACAGATTATTGGAACGGGGGAACGGATAAAAGAGTTTTGTGATTCGTTGTGTGATATAGGGGTAGAGGTTGTTAACTATGGAGCTATATATGATTTAAACAAAAAGCTACAAATATTAGCGCAATGTCATTTTGGAATAAATATCATGAAGCCAACTGTCAGGGTTGGGATGTCTATGAAGGCAGTAGATTATTTTCAGATGGGGATACCGGTATTGAATGGGATTTCGGGAGACATGGAATACATAGTTCGTGAAAATGCGTGTGGCGTGAATGTAACAGAACTGGATAGCAATTGGGTGTATGACATACAGATGAAAAAAGCTGCACGTTTGTTTTATAAAAGGAACTGTTCAAATGAAGCTTACAGAAAGGCTATTCTGAGAATAATAGGGTGATATTTTGATAATAAAAAAACTATTAATAGTTACAGCGTTTCCACCTTGCCAGAAAACAGCAGGAGAAGATTATACACGTAGACTAATTGAAGATCTGATAGCGAAAAATTATAAGGTCGATTTAATTTATTCTGAATATGCAGGACATGCACCAGAACTTCCCAAAAGTGTAAGAATAATTGATGTAATTCATCCTACGATTTTTAATTGTTTGAAAAGTCAAAAATTCCATCCGTTTTTTACTAAGCGTTTTGATAAAAGGGTGTTGAAGCATATACAGAAAATTGCTGACAATTATGATTTGCTTTACTTTGATTTTTCACAGGTGATGATTTATTCAATGTTTGTAAAACATACTTGTAAGGTTTTGATGAGTCATGATGTAATTTGGCAAAAATATTCGAGGAAAAGCGGTATATTGAAGGCAATAGAACCGATGAATGTTGCCTGGATAAAAGAAACAGAGGGTAAAGTATTACAATCGGGAAGTAGTATTGTTACATTTAGCAATAAAGATTGCAATCTTATTAGTATGGCATATAATTTACCGTCAAAATCAGTGAATTTTTATCTGAAAAGAAAGAATTTTTCTTATGATGGGATTGAAGTAAATTCTAATGTGTTTTGTTTTTATGGTTCGTGGAATAGATATGAGAATTCTGAAGCAATTGATTGGTTTATTGATAATGTATATTCGAAGGTAACAGTGCCAATTAAGTATTTGGTTATTGGTGGCGGAATGAGCGATGAACTTAAAGAAAAATTATCGAAATATATCAATTTCTCGTTGACTGGTTTTGTAGATGATCCTGTTAAAGTAATTGCAAGTTGTCAGGCATTGATAGCACCTCTTCATTATGGGGCAGGTGTAAAGGTGAAAGTGGTGGATGCATTAACATCTGGGACGCCTGTTATTGGAACAAATGTTGCTTTTGAAGGCTTGGAAGAAGACGGAGAAGGCCTGCTCTATCATGCAGAATCAAAAGAAAAAGTAATAGACTTACTTAATAATTGGCAACAAATAGGCGCAAGTGATAAACAAATTATGGCAAAAAAGTTTTTTGATTATTATGAATGTAATCATTTTACTGATTTGCTGCCCATAATAGGGGATAAAGGATGAATGCGATAAAAATTAAGGACATCATTACAAGAAGAAAATGTGACAAGAGTGTATTTTATGATGTTTGTTATGAATGGGAAGATATTTTAGCAGAAAAATTGAATGTTCCGTTGTATGATATGTCCAATGTGGATTTCCTTTATAAAAAGATTAAGGGAAAGATATTACCAAATTCATATTCGATTAGCCAGAATGTAAATGTACCGATAAGTATTTATATTTTGATTTCGTATACAGATCTGAAACTTTATAGTAATATTAACGGAATCCCGATATTTATTGATATTTGGAATGATATCGCCATTGATTTTATTATGAGGAAGATGCAAAAATTTTATTTTTTTGTAACTTCAAAGGATGTATATAACAGGTTTAAAGAAAAATATCCAAAGTGTAATGTCTTGTATTGCCAGCTTTCAGTATCCGATAAGTATTTTTCACAAAATTTTAAAGATTATTCTAAAGTTTATGATGTTATACAGGTTGGAAGAAGAAATGAACTATTGCATGGATGGATGTTAGAGTATGTGAAAAAAAATCCTGATATTGAATATATATATTCACAAAAGGGGAGTACAGTAGGGTCATTAGAGTATATATCAACAAAGCGTGGATCAATAGGAGAAATTAAAAGCCGAGAAGAATATATAAAAATTTTAAGTGAAAATAAAGTAAGCTTGGTTTCTTCACCTGGTATTGATAGTTCCAGGAAACAGAATTTGTTAAGAGCAGATTATCTTACGCCTCGATTTTATGAAAGCGCTGTGCTTGGGTGTGCGCTTATTGGAAGGTATACTTTAAATGAAGAAAACTTTTCAACGGGAATAAGTAATGTTTGTCCAATGGTTAACGACTATTTACAATTCGAAAAAGCTTTGAATGAGGCGCTTGCTATTTCAATGGAAGGTCTTTATAGGAACAATGAAACATTTATTAGAAATAGTTTGACATCGAGCAGAATTGAGCAAATAACGAAGGGCTTGAGAGAGATAAATGAAAGTTAATTATTTAATACTTGGGGCGGGGCCGGCTGGTCTTACTTTTGCAAATTATTTAATGGATAAGAGTGGTGAAGATTCATTTATAATACTTGAAAAGGAAAAAACAGCAGGAGGTTTATGCAGGTCTGCAGAAGTGGATGGTAGTCCATTTGATATAGGGGGAGGTCATTTCCTTGATGTCAGAAGGCCGAAAGTGAATGACTATTTGTTTCAGTTCATGCCAGAAGATGAATGGAATAAGTTTGATCGCGACAGCCGAATTGTTATGGATAATAATAGTATTCATCATCCTTTTGAGGCCAATATCTGGGAACTGGATATTGATAAACAGATTGAGTATTTGAAGTCGATAGCGGCGGCAGGATGTAATTCGGGAGTAAAGAAACCAGAGAAATTTGTTGATTGGATTCGATGGAAATTAGGAGACAAGATTGCTGATGATTATATGATTCCATATAACCAAAAAGTATTTGGGGAGAATTTGAATCAGCTTGGTACATATTGGTTGTCGAAATTGCCTGATGTGAGTTTTGAGGATACATTGCGGTCTTGCCTTACACATCATGCATATGCGAAACAGCCAGGTCATGCACAATTTTATTATCCGAAGAAATATGGTTATGGTGAATTGTGGCTAAGAATGGCAGATACATTAAGTGATCATATTGAGTATGAGAAAGAGGTATGTGGAATTGATTTTAATAATCGAATTGTGACTTGTGCTGATTCATCTAAATATCAGGCAGATGTGATTATTACAACTATTCCATGGATAGAATATAGGAATATTGTTGGTATGCCGGATGATAATCGAAAATTATTACAGAAGTTGAGATACAGTTCCATTCAGACTGAGTATTATCCGCAAAATGTAGATACAACGGCTCATTGGTTATATTATCCTGATTTAAAGATTAGTTACCATCGTATTTTGGTACGTCATAATTTTTGTCACGGAAGTAAGGGGTATTGGACGGAAACAAATGTGGATCGGGTAAGCGGAAAGAATGAAGCGGGTATTTATCAATGTCATTTAGATAAGCATTTCGTCTGTTAGGAAAGGTATCTCACAGGTTACAAGCCTCTGAAAAATCTGTTTAGTTAAGAAAAGG
>JAKVKH010000003.1 GCA_022486625.1 Butyrivibrio sp.
ATTCTCCTTCTACTGCTGTCAGAAGTGGGAATGAGAGTACAATACCGTATGAAGAAGTAAAGATCAACTGTGCAGGGGTAAACGCTACTGATATTCAGAACGGTGGAATTTACAAATTCATTTCAGGTTTTGATATTTTTTTAACGCAGGGACTGGATTTTTTACAGTAAGTATGCGAAAATAAGAACGGCGTACGCGTGACGCCATCTGCAGCGAAACGAAAGTAAATTCACCACGCTGATCTGCAGGTCATTATGCAAGTAGTTAAGGTGCTACTTTATAATACGAAAGGAGATTTCACATGATTTACACAAAGAAAGTCGAAGATATGTGCAAGGTTCATCAGGACGTGCATCATGGTTGCGCACCGATTCCTGAAGAAGCAAAATGGGTGAAAGCTAAAGAAGTCAAAGATATTTCCGGATTTACACACGGCGTAGGCTGGTGTGCTCCGCAGCAGGGTGCCTGCAAGCTTTCTCTTAACATTAAGGAAGGTGTGATTCAGGAAGCCCTCGTTGAGACAATCGGATGTTCAGGAATGACACAGTCCGCAGCAATGGCAGGAGAGGTTCTTCCGGGCCTTACCGTTCTGGAAGCGCTCAATACTGACCTTGTATGTGATGCAATTAATACAGCAATGAGAGAATTATTCCTTCAGATCGTTTACGGTCGTTCTCAGTCAGCTTTCTCAGAAGGCGGTCTGTCCATCGGTGCCGGTCTTGAAGATCTTGGTAAGGGATTCCGTTCTCAGGTTGGTACAATCTACAGCACACTTGAAAAGGGACCGAGATACCTTGAGATGACAGACGGTTATATGACTGATCTGGCTCTTGATGCTGATGACAATATTATCGGTTACAAGTTCATCAACTTTGGTAAGATGATGGACTTCATCAAACAGGGTATTGCTCCTGCTGATGCATATGAGAAGGCAAAGGGTCAGTATGGCCGTGTTGCTGATGCTGTCAGATTCATTGATCCGAGAAAAGAATAATCGAAGGAGGAAAAAATAATGGCTTTATTTGAATCTTATGAAAGACGTATTGATAAAATCAATGAAGTACTTAAGAGCTATGGCATTTCTTCCATCGAAGAAGCTAAGAAGATCACAGAAGATGCCGGCTTAAATGTATATGATCTGGTTAAGGGCATTCAGCCCATCTGTTTCGAGAATGCCTGCTGGGCTTACACTGTAGGCGCTGCAATCGCAATCAAGAAGAACTGCCGCAAGGCTTCTGAAGCTGCTGCAGCAATCGGCGAAGGCCTTCAGAGCTTCTGCATCCCTGGTTCCGTAGCTGATCAGCGTAAGGTTGGTCTTGGCCATGGTAATCTTGGTAAGATGCTTCTGGAAGAGGATACAGAGTGTTTCGCATTCCTGGCTGGCCATGAGTCATTCGCAGCTGCTGAGGGTGCTATCGGTATCGCTACAAAAGCGAACAAAGTTCGTCAGAAACCTCTTCGTGTAATCCTGAACGGTCTTGGAAAAGACGCAGCTCAGATCATTTCCCGTGTAAACGGATTCACATTCGTTGAGACAGAGATGGATTATTTCACAGGTAAGGTTAAGATCATCAAGGAAGTTCCTTACAGCACAGGCGACAGAGCAAAGGTTAAATGCTACGGCGCTAACGATGTTACTGAAGGTGTTTCCATCATGTGGCACGAGAACGTTGATGTTTCCATTACCGGTAACTCAACCAACCCGACACGTTTCCAGCACCCTGTAGCCGGTACATACAAGAAGGAAAGACTTGAAGCAGGTAAGAAGTACTTCTCAGTAGCTTCAGGCGGCGGCACAGGTCGTACACTTCACCCGGATAACATGGCAGCCGGCCCGGCATCCTACGGTTTCACAGATACACTTGGCCGTATGCATTCCGATGCCCAGTTCGCAGGTTCATCCTCCGTTCCGGCTCACGTAGAAATGATGGGTCTGATCGGCATGGGCAACAACCCGATGGTTGGAGCAACAGTTTCACTTGCAGTTTCTATCGAAGAAGCAGCAACAGCTGGTAAGTTTTGAAGAATAGCGTAAAATAGCGGTTTTTAGACGTAAGTAGGAGTGGCCCAAAGTAATAAAAAGTGGACTACTCCTACATTACTCATACATTGCTACTCATACATCAGTTAATCTGATTTACTTTCATTTTTAAATTTTTTCTATCTCAGTTTTTAACCAATTTTTATCTCGTTCTATATATATTCTGTAATATCTGAGATTTTATGGCCGATCTTACGTTCTCTTCCGGCATCAGGCTTTATTCCACCAATAAAAGTCCAGTTATCTGAATCCACATTAGTAAGCTTAATTCGCCAGCATTCCTGAGTAAAGATCATGCGATCTTTTCGACAGTCTTCAGCCTCTTTTATAAAGGGGGCGATTTTGACATCATAGCTAAGAAAATGTCTGTGTGATTTGAACGGAGAAATTTTCTTATTTCAACATTTGCTTTATGATGATAATAGAGGAGCAACAGACTGCTTTGCATTCAGCAGCTGCTTCCGGGTAAGATGTCGAAGTCAGGGAAGGGAAAAGATGTAGGAGACTCAAATGCTACAATCGGCACCAATCCTGTTTCGAATAACACTGTAAATTCTGCAGCCAAAGAAGTAACAGTGGTGGAATGATCACAAAACGAGTTCGGTGTTATGAATCCGGAACTCGCAAAACTTGCCGAATATGCTATAGTGTGAGGCAATAACCAAGATAATAATTCACAATATAGAATGATTTTTTATTAAATTCAAATTACATTTTTAAAATTGAAAGATACGCATTAAAGGCGTATTATATAGAAAGAGGAAGATGAAAAACAAAGATATAATTAAGGAAGCCAGAAACAACGGATGGTGGCTCCTCAGAAATGGGCACGATCATGACATCTATACAAATGGTGTCAATACAATTCCGATACCAAGACATAAAGAAATTAATGAAAATACCGCTCGCGGAATCATCAGAGTTATTCGGGAAGGCAAGGCCTGGAAAGGAAATAAAGAATGAGAAAAGCATACAGAATCAGTGTGACAAAAGAAAAGAATCAGAAGTATGCATACAACGTCTATGTGCCTGATTTTAAAATATATACAGAAGGCAGGGATCTGGCAGATGCGATGTATATGGCAAGGGATGCGATCGGGATGACCATCATGGTAAGAGAAGATGAAGGGATGTTGATACCGGAACCTGACAGCGTTGAATTTGAGCCTGAATCCGGGAGTATTGTAACTTATGTCGATGTGGATACAGAGGAGTACAGGAAAAAGCATGACAACAGGGCAGTAAAGAAAAATTGTACCATCCCGTATTATCTGAATGCTGAAGCAGAAAAGGCAGGGATAAATTTTTCAAAGGTACTGCAGGAGGCTCTGATTAAGAAATTGAAGCCTCAGAAATGAAAATGCCATGATATATGGAAACACCGATTGCGAATGAATACAATTGGTGTTTTTTTGTGTAATAATTTGCAAAACATTTTTCGTTTCAATTCAGAACTATATTATGGCAGACATTAAGCATATAAATATGCAGGTACATATTCCACATGTGGGACATATGGTTTGATATAATAGATATATACAATTAAGAAAAGTATTGCAGATAAAATATAGTTTGCATTAATGAAACTATTACAGAATAGAACATAAAAAATGCAGAAGAAAGGAATCGAGTATTAAGGAGACCAGACATGACAGAGCAAACAGGTAAAGAAAATAAACCGTATATTGCACATTGGAGAAAAGCAAAAGACAAAAGCGATTATATTGTAATTGATGAAAACGGACAGAATATAAAAGTAGAGGTACAGTTTATAGTTGATCATTTAAAGAACACTTCTGAACTTGCAGCAGCCTTTGCGGACTGCTTTGGTGCATCAGAGTATGCGGCACAGATGGGGTTGGTACATGATATCGGTAAGTATTCCAGCGAATTCCAGAAGCGAATTTGGGAAAATGCACCAAAGGTTGACCATTCAACAGCTGGCGCAAAAGAAGTAATTGCAATCAATGATAGAAATCTGGTTGGTATGGCTGCTGCATATTGCATAGCAGGGCATCATGCAGGTTTATTAAATGGCGGGTCGATTTATGATAGTAATGGTACAGTCAGGAGTTTATACGCCAGACTTAACAAAGAACTGCCTGATTATAATGCGTACAGAGCCAATATAAAACTGGAAAAATTACAAACGCATCCGAGTCTGAATATACTTGGTATGTCAAATACAGATAGTGGGATGTTCAGTGTTATGCTATGGATTCGAATGCTTTTTTCCTGTCTGGTGGATGCGGATTATCTGGATACGGAATCATTCATGAAATATGGAGAGTGTAAACGTGATCCTGGAGAAATTATGGTTTCTCTGCTGAACAGATTGAACAGGCATATTAAGGAGAAAAACTGGCTTCAGGGAGAAAATCGTATAAACAGATTGAGATCAGAAATCCTTCAAAACTGTATAAATAAGGGAAATGAATGTAAAGGCGGAATTTTAACACTTACAGTTCCAACAGGAGGAGGAAAAACAGTAGCATCTCTTGCCTTTGCATTGAATCATGCAGTAAAAATGGATAAAAAAAGGATTATTTATGTTATTCCGTACTGCTCGATTATTGATCAGACGGTAGATGTATTTACAGATATTCTCGGAGAGAGAAATGTTCTGGCACATTATTCGAATATTGATATTACAGAAAGTACAGCAGAAGATGATATTGCTTATTCAAAAGAACTTGCGACTGAAAATTGGGAGAAGCCAATCGTTGTAACGACGGCAGTGCAGTTTTTTGAGTCGTTGTTTGCCGATAAAACATCTCAATGCAGGAAGCTTCATAATATGGCGGATTCAGTAATTATTTTTGATGAGGCACAGACATTGCCACAACCATATCTAAAACCATGTATTGCAGTCATATCTGAACTTGTTCAGAATTATGACTGTACTTGCGTTCTATGTACAGCAACGCAACCGGCGTTGAACCGGTTCTTTGAAAAAATATATATAAATCATAAACCTGCTGAAATGAAAACCACAGAGATCTGTGAAGATACAGAAAAACTATATAAAGAGTTCAAACGCGTTACATACAAAATGAGAGGGAGGCTTGATGATGAAGAACTTGCTGAAGAACTGATGGAACAGGATCAGGTCCTTTGTGTTGTTGTGACAAGAAAACAGGCTTATAACGTTTATCATCTGATGTCGGGCGAAGGAAATTATCATTTGTCTAAATGTATGACGTCCAAGGATATCAGGGATACATTAGCTGAAATCTGTATAAGACTTGAAGCGAAGAAAACCTGTCGCGTAATTGCCACCAACCTTGTGGAAGCTGGTGTTGATCTTGATTTCAGAACGGTATATAGAGCAAAAGCAGGACTTGACAGTATTATTCAGGCAGGGGGCAGGTGTAACAGGGAAGGAAAAAATTCTACAGAAGAAAGTATTGTATATATTTTTGAACCGGAAGATCGATATCTGACGCATTTACCGGATATGCTCAAAAGGCCGGCTTCAATAACGGAAGTTGTGACAAAAGATGTAGTGGATATGGCTGAACAGAAAGTTGTCAGCAGGTATTTTAATAATCTGTTTAATCATCTGGATGGGGAAACAGCAGAAACTTCAGATGGTCTGGATGTAAAAAGAATTATGCATAGAATTAGCGAATGCCAGAAATTATCGTTTCCGTTTGCAGACATTGCAAGAGACTTTAAACTGATTGATAACCAGACGGTATCAGTGCTTATTCCATCAGATGAAACAAGCCATGTGCTTTCTGAAAAACTTCAGAATGCCAAAGAATATATGAATTCTGATGATTATAGAAAAATCGGAAAATATTGTGTAAATATATATGCGCAGAATCTTAAAGCATTGAGAAATTCTGTAATTATGATCAGCGATGACTTAGCAATACTTGCGGTGGAGGAGTTGTATGATAAGCATACAGGACTAAAAATGGAGGATGAAGGTGGAAATGCGCTTTTCTCCTGAAAAAAGTGCCTCCTGAGTATACAGGAGGCACTTGGCCGAAATACTTTAAAAAATCATGTTTCAATCCGCTCTTATATATTAAGAGACGTGTTTATCATAATATATGTAAGATAGAATGACAAGCAATAAAATATACTTTAAAATATCATGAAATAAATATTGACATTAGGCCGTTAATGACCTACCATTAAATGCAAGAGAACAAGGAAAGGAGGGGGTAAATTTGAGTTATGGAGTGCGGGTTGAGACATGGGGCGAGTATGCTCTCTTTTCAAGACCGGAACTGAAAACAGAGCGAATGAGTTATGAGGTGATAACGCCATCTGCGGCACGTGGGCTGATTGAAAGCATCTATTGGCACCCTGGTTTGAATGTGGTAATTGACAAAATTTATGTACTAAACAAAATTCAATTTACAAATATTCGAAGGAACGAGGTGAAAAGTAAAGCAAGTCTGGCACAGGTAAAAAGCATGATGAATGGAGGCTCTGCACCTATGATCATCAGCAGTAATGATATCATGCAGAGAGCTTCTACAATACTTCGGGATGTTCATTATGTAATTGATTCACATTTTGAACTGACAGATAAAGCTGCACCGGGAGATAATGAAGGCAAATTCAAGGATATCTTCAGACGCAGAATTGAAAAGGGTATGGCATATTCACAACCGTATTTTGGATGCCGTGAGTTTCCGGCCTATTTCAGACCATGGGTTGGAGATGCAGTTCCAACAAGCGGAGAAACGAAGGATCTTGGACTTATGTTGTATGATATGGATTACAGTGATCCTCAGAATATCAGACCGATGTTTTTTATGGCGAAACTTGAAAACGGAGTTATGCAGGTGGCAGGAGAGAAGGTGCTTGAATGATTCTTCAGTCATTAGTAAAGCAGTATGATGCGCTTGCAGAAAAAGGAAAAATTGCAAAAGTGGGATGGAGCGTTGCAAAGGTATCCTATGCGCTTGTACTCGATGATACAGGGCAGCTCGTGAATATCATATCGAGAAAAACCGAGTCAGAGGATCATAAAAAAATGCTTCCGGCAATGCTTTATGTTCCAGAACAGGTAAAGAAGACTTCGGGCGTTGCGTCTAATTTTATGTGTGAGAACTCCTCTTATTTTCTTGGCTATGATATGAAGAACAAGCCTGATAAGGCACAGAAATGCTTTGAAGCTGCACGGGAATTGCATCATCAGATATTGGATCATATATCGTCCAAAGAAGCACAGAAGGTTCTTTCCTATTTTGATACCTGGGATGTGAAATCTGCGAGCACCAATGAATATATTATTCCAATACTGAAAGATATCGAAAAAGGGGTGAATTTTATTTTTGAGGATGAGGATGGACATTCACTTCATAATAACCTTCAGATTGTTTCTGCATGGGATCGGTACAGACAGAGCAAAGGTTCAGATGCAATTATGGGCAGATGTCTTTTGACTGGTGAATTGGCACCAATTGCGGTATTACATCCATCTATTAAAGGAATACGGGGAGCGCAATCATCAGGTGCTTCACTTGTTTCTTTTAACGCATCGGCCAGTGAATCTTATGGGAATGATTCAGGACAAGGCAAAAATGCTCCGGTGAGTGAACTTGCGGCATTTAAGTATGGGGCAGCCCTGAATTATCTTATTGCAGAAGGCGGACATATTCAATATGTTGCAGATACTGCATTGGTATATTGGGCAGAAGATGCGGAAACAGTATATCAGGATATTTTTGATATGGTATTGACTGGAAGCGAAAATCAGATTACTGATCAGGAACTGAGCAGTATTATGAAGCAGATTGGAACTGGTGGATCTATCAATATAAAAGGAATTGATGTTTCATATGACAATCCTTTTTATGTGTTGGGAATTGCACCTAATGCAGCACGGCTTTCTGTCAGGTTCTTTCTGCAGAGCGAATTTGGCGAAATGCTCAGAAATTTGGATGAACATAACAGAAGATTGGAAATCGTACAGCCTGCAGGAGAAAACAAAAAATTGCCAATATGGTTGATGCTAAATGAAACCGCAGATCAGAACAGTTCTGACAGGATGCCACCGCCTCCAATGGCAGGCGCTGTGCTAAAGGCAATTTTAATGAATGCAAGGTATCCGGATTCGCTGTATGAAATGGTGATACTTCGAATTAGGGCTGAGCATGATCTGACATGGAAAAAGGCAGCAATTATTAAGGCATTTTTTATCAGAAATGGTGGACAAAACAGTAAAATGAGGGAGGTAGCGACAGTGAGTGTTAACGAAAGTGACTATGAACCATATGTGTTGGGAAGGATGTTTGCAGTTCTCGAAATGATCCAGAAAACGGCTAATCATGGAATCAAGGCAACAATTAAAGATCGGTATTTTACAAGTGCAGCATCTACGCCGGCGCACATTTTTCCAGTGTTATTAAGTCTTACACAACATCATTTAAAAAAGTTAAATGATGCCAGCAGAATTTATTATGATAAATTGTTAATGCAGTTGCAGAACATGATTAACGAAAGTACATATCCGACGCGATTGAATCTGCAGGAGCAGGGAGCTTTTTATCTTGGCTATTATCATGAAAAGCAGGCATTGTACACTAAAAAGGAGAATGGAGCGGAGGTAGCTGACCATGAGTGAGACAATTAAAAACCGTTATGAATTTGTAGTATATTTTGATGTAACAAATGGTAATCCAAATGGAGATCCTGATGCCGGTAATATGCCACGTATAGATCCGGAAACAGGACTCGGAATCGTGACCGATGTCTGCTTAAAACGAAAAATTCGGAACTACGTTGAAACAGTAAAGGAAGATGTAAAAGGATATCGCATTTATATCAAGAAAGATGTGCCGTTAAACCGCAGCGATAATGAAGCATTTAAGGAACTTGGAATTGAAAATGCAGCAGAAGATAAAGAGTTAAAGAAAAAGCTTAAGGATTTGAAAAAAGAAACAAATCCGGATCTTGTTGTACGTGATTATATGTGCAGTGAGTTCTTTGATGTTCGTACTTTTGGAGCAGTTGTAACAACGGCGGTAAAAGGTGCACTTAACTGCGGACAGGTAAGGGGACCTGTACAGCTGAGCTTTGCAAGGTCGGTTGATCCTGTTATCGCTCAGGAAGTAACGATAACGCGTGTCGCAATTACAACAGAAGCTGATGCTGAGAACAAAAGTAATGAGATGGGATCCAAATATATTATTCCATATGGCCTTTATCGTTGTGAAGGATATGTCTCTGCAAATCTGGCAAGAAAAACGACCGGATTTTCAGAGGAAGATCTGAACCTTTTGTGGGATGCAATTATTAATATGTTTGAGTTTGACAGATCAGCACTTCGGGGGCAGATGGCAGTTCGAAAACTTATCATTTTCAAGCATGCTAATGAACTTGGCTGTGCCCCAGCACATAAACTTTTTGATCTGGTGTCTGCAACAAGAAATGAAGGAGTTGAATTCCCACGAAGTATTAAAGACTATACAATTTCAGTTGACGAAAAGGCACTTCCTGAGGGCGTTACCATGGAGCAGAGAGATTAAGCGATGAATGAAATTCCAGAGGAAGATTACAGGCAATTGTCCGAATTACAACATTTCATTTTTTGCCGCAGGCAATGGGCACTAATCCACATAGAACAGCAATGGAAGGAAAACCTGCTGACAACTAAGGGAGAAATTATGCATACGCGTGCCCATGATGAGGCACTTACAGAAATGCGTGGAGACAAATTGATCGTTCGGGGAATGCGTGTTAAGGCTGATCGTCTGGCAGCGACAGGTATATGTGATGTAGTAGAGTTTACAAAAGATCCCAAGGGAATTATTCTGCATGGGCGGGAGGGAAAATGGAGTCCCCGCCCTGTAGAATATAAACGTGGAAAAGAGAAAAACGATCATTCTGATGAATTACAGTTATGTGGTCAGGCAATATGCCTTGAGGAAATGTTATGCTGTAGAATTGAAACGGGAGATCTGTTTTATGGTGAAACACATCGTAGGACTTTGGTAGAATTCACACCAGAACTAAGGCAGATGGTAGTAAACGCCTTTACAGAAATGAACGAACTTTTTAATAAAGGATATACACCAAAAGTTCACATGAATAAATTATGTCAATCGTGTTCATTGAAAGATATATGTGTTCCTGAAGTGGAACAGAAATCAGTGAAGGAATACTTCATTAATTCTTTGAAAAACGGGTGAGCAATATCATGAAAAAATTGCTGAATACGTTGTTTGTACTGACACCAGACAGCTATCTTTCTCTAAAAAACGAGAATGTAGTAATTCATACTGAAGACGGAGATAACAGGATGATTCCATTGATTGGTCTGGAAAGCATTTTATGCTTTTCGTATAAAGGTGCAAGTCCTGAACTGATTGGAAAATGTGTTCAAAATAATATCGCTATTACATTTCTGACACCAAATGGAGCATTTCTTGCATCTGCAACAGGAAAGTCAGCAGGGAATGTTTTACTCCGAAAAGAACAATATAAGATATCAGACGATCTTTCGCGAAGCTGTGAAATTGCAAAATATATGACGCTTGGAAAAATTTATAATTCCAGATATTGTATTGATCGGACGATAAGAGATCATTCAATGCGTATTGATGTTGAAAAATTAAAAAAAGCGGAGAATTGTCTGCAAACAGTATGTACAGAACTGATGGATATCTCGGATCTTGACAGCCTGCGTGGAGAAGAGGGAAATGCAGCCAGAGAATATTTTAACGTGTTTAATGATATGATTTTGAATCAAAAGGAAGATTTCATATTTTCTGAGCGGACAAGAAGACCACCGCTTGATCGTGTGAATGCAATGCTTTCTTTTGGCTATACGTTACTGACACATGATTGTGCTGCAGCAATGGAAAGCGTGGGACTGGATTCATATGTTGGCTTTATGCACAGAGACAGACCGGGAAGAATGTCGGGTGCACTTGATCTGATGGAGGAACTGCGATGTATATTTGTGGATCGTTTTGTTTTAACTTTGATTAATAACAAATCAATTGCACCTAGGAATTTCAATATTTCAGAAAATGGAGCTGTTTTGTTGGATGATACTGGCAGAAAGATTTTTCTGACAGCATGGCAGGAAAGAAAAAAGGAGGTAATTACCCATCCTTTTTTAAAAGAAAAAGTACAATGGGGATTAGTCCCATATATTCAGGCATTATTGCTGGCAAGATTTATACGTGGAGATTATGATGCGTATCCGGCTTTTCTCTGGAAATAGAGGTGGCAGATGTTTGTTTTGATTACATATGATGTGAATACAGAATCCGAGGGTGGAAAAAAACGTCTTCGTAAAGTTGCCAAGGAATGTGAAAAATATGGGCAGAGAGTGCAATGCTCAGTATTTGAATGTGTTCTTGAGCCTGCACAGTATGAAATGTTAAAATCAGAACTGACAAAAATAATGAATATGGAAAAGGATAGTGTACGCTTTTATTCTCTTGGTCAGAAATATGAGACGAAGATACAGGAATTTGGCAGAAAAAGAGAATTTGATCATGAGGGAATTTTATTATTTTAAAATACCAGGAGTGTAAAGCTGTGGTAGAGTTTAATTATGTTGACAGTGCGAGAGTTATTCGACCATTATATATGTGGTTCGTTCGCACATAAATAATTAACTAAATGTATATATATATTACAAAAATGTTACATTTTAAACGCATGAATTGTGCTTGGACAATAAGAATGCTAATAAATTGATTATTCAAAAGCTGAATTTGTGCAGTTTTACTGTCGCTCCCTTCGCGGGAGCGTGAATTGAAATAAACAGTGGTGTGCAAGTCATTCCGTCCATTCCGGTCGCTCCCTTCGCGGGAGCGTGAATTGAAATAAGTATCCATTGTGCTGTGTCCCTGTTGGATGCCGTCGCTCCCTTCGCGGGAGCGTGAATTGAAATCTTTAGGATATTTCATCATTTCATCACGCTTTCGTCGCTCCCTTCGCGGGAGCGTGAATTGAAATCAGTCTGTCGATTGCTGCAATTCGATTTCTTTTAGGTCGCTCCCTTCGCGGGAGCGTGAATTGAAATTTCTGCGATATTACCTATCTGCAACACGGATTCAGTCGCTCCCTTCGCGGGAGCGTGAATTGAAATTTTTGTAATCCCCCGGCCTTTTAGCTCCGGGATTGTCGCTCCCTTCGCGGGAGCGTGAATTGAAATGTTCAGGTGTCCCTTTTCCCCGTAAATATCATTGTCGCTCCCTTCGCGGGAGCGTGAATTGAAATATCATAAAATCCACCTTCCCGCCTACCTCATAGGGTCGCTCCCTTCGCGGGAGCGTGAATTGAAATCTTGCGCGTCCGCTGCCTTTTGTATCTCCGCTTTGTCGCTCCCTTCGCGGGAGCGTGAATTGAAATAATAGCCATCCTCGCGCTGATCAGGTCATAGACTGTCGCTCCCTTCGCGGGAGCGTGAATTGAAATATCGTCCATATCCTCACAGTCAATCAATGTCCGCCGTCGCTCCCTTCGCGGGAGCGTGAATTGAAATTTAAACATTGCAACCATTACACCCACAACAATGCTGTCGCTCCCTTCGCGGGAGCGTGAATTGAAATTTGTTGTGTGCTTAATCTGCTCAAGTGTCATGTGTCGCTCCCTTCGCGGGAGCGTGAATTGAAATATTGGCATCCTTGATCCTTTTAATGCAATCCTGGCGTCGCTCCCTTCGCGGGAGCGTGAATTGAAATATTTCACAAAGGGAAGTAAATGTTCTGGACAAGTCGCTCCCTTCGCGGGAGCGTGAATTGAAATAATCTGGTCTGCCAGCTCATGGTACTTTTTCAGCAGTCGCTCCCTTCGCGGGAGCGTGAATTGAAATACTGTGTACACCTTCTCATGTCGCGCGGCATAGCGTGTCGCTCCCTTCGCGGGAGCGTGAATTGAAATAGTCTATCCTCGTGCGTATCAATGCGCTTGTGCTGTCGCTCCCTTCGCGGGAGCGTGAATTGAAATGAAGCTGTGCTACTGTTACGAAATTAAAACCATAGTCGCTCCCTTCGCGGGAGCGTGAATTGAAATAACGTCTATTTTGATCTTAACGACGAAATAGAGGCAGTCGCTCCCTTCGCGGGAGCGTGAATTGAAATCAGTAAATGTAAGTATATTATTTCCCTCGACCAGTCGCTCCCTTCGCGGGAGCGTGAATTGAAATAAAAAATCAAATAAGTCAGAAACCGGAGCGTTGGGTCGCTCCCTTCGCGGGAGCGTGAATTGAAATATAAAAAGTATTACCCAACCGACAGGGGGTAAGAAGTCGCTCCCTTCGCGGGAGCGTGAATTGAAATTCATGTGGCAGGTCTTAATACGTCTGCCGCTGCGCTGTCGCTCCCTTCGCGGGAGCGTGAATTGAAATATGTTTCCGGGAATCTGATCCGGTACTACTCCCGTCGCTCCCTTCGCGGGAGCGTGAATTGAAATGTCGATCGTATACGCCATTTCATCGTATGCCATTGTCGCTCCCTTCGCGGGAGCGTGAATTGAAATCATGTTTCCGTTGTATATCATACTTTTCCTTTCTGTCGCTCCCTTCGCGGGAGCGTGAATTGAAATATGGATATGGGTGCATAACGTACCCACAATCTTGTCGCTCCCTTCGCGGGAGCGTGAATTGAAATCTGTAGAAGTAACTGTCTTGCCATTTACCTGAGTGTCGCTCCCTTCGCGGGAGCGTGAATTGAAATAGATTGACGTAGGACGCACCGCAAAGCACGGCATGTCGCTCCCTTCGCGGGAGTGTGAATTGAAATTGACATTATTTCTCCGGAATAGAGATGTATTAAGCCGCTTCTTTCGCGGGAGTGTGAATTGGAATATAGACAAACTGAACAAGTCGCACAGGCATCATTTTGCTGGTATATTCGGAAAATCTTCCCGGGAGAAGCATTTTGGTGATATTGTAAGACAGATACACCAAACCGAGAATTTACGCTCAGGGAGCCTCAAAAATAAAAAATATCAGTACAGGAAGGCATCTATGGAAATCCGGAAAAATATTTTTTCCAAATGTATATGTATTGCTGTTCTTATCGCCATGACAGGTGCGTCCTTATCCGGCTGCGGGAGACCTGCGGATCATGCATCTGCCGCTTCGCAGGCTTCATCCCCGTCCCGGACAGGCTGCCGTTACCAGAGTCAGGTTGCTAAAACTGCCGATTTTATCCTGTCTCTCCAGTGCGCAAATGGTGCAATCCGTGATTGCAGGGGCGCAGATACGGTAAATACAGATTCGAATATGGAATATGCGCTGATCGGGCTCGGAAGTGCCTATGAGCTTACGGCGGACAGGAAATATCTGGATGGGGTAAAAAAGGGTATAAGCTGGCTTGCTGCAAGAGAATGTATGGCAGATGAAAAATGGAAAGGCAGTTTCTGGTATCAGTATGATACCGACGGAAAACATCTTTCATGCGAAGAGAGCAAAAATGTTCTGGATGTACGGGGTGTGGATACGACAAGCGCTCTTTTTGCCTATCTGTTATACATGGATCACCGGATGGATCCTGATTCTGATCTGACCGCCAGATACAGGGACAATGCCATTTCTGCACTGGAGTTTATCCGGAATAATAATCTTGACACCGACCATCTCTCCCGAAGCTCATGGCAAAAGGACTCCCATGGAAACTGGACGCTGTATGACTGCAAATATTCAGCGGATCAGGGCGATGTCTGCCTTGGTTTCCATGCTGCCGGTAAGTTATATCATCTGGACATATACAGAACCCTGGCCGCTCAGATCCAAAAAGCGACAGAAGAGAAACTGTATGACGATACACTTGGACGTTACTGCACCTGCATTGAAAGTAATGAGACTGATAAGCAGATGAAC
This sequence comes from Butyrivibrio sp., assembly GCA_022486625.1. Taxonomy (GTDB): domain Bacteria; phylum Bacillota; class Clostridia; order Lachnospirales; family Lachnospiraceae; genus Butyrivibrio. Next base: position 14,850 of record JAKVKH010000003.1, read on the forward strand.
AGTTTTGATCCCATTCAGTCGCAGGGGTTCCTTCCCTGGGTCTTCGGATCTGATGCTGTGAATCAGCATTCCGTATCCTGGCTTCTGGATAGAGTACAGCCGGACGGAAGTATATCCTGTTATCAGGATGACCCCGGATATGCCCTCAGCATAGCGATGCTTGGTATGGGAGAAAATGCCGTTAACGGCAAAGAGCCGGCCGCTTCTTATAAATGGCTGAGTACGCATCTGTCAGACCCTGAAACGGGAGGCATATATGATAGCGCCAAAAGCGCAGAGGAAGACTGCAATGTTGCCGGCTTATGTCTGATTGCCCTGACCCGGATGCTCCCCTTCGAACAACCAAGGATGTATGGTGTTACCCTGAATGATATTACAGATGTTTCCGTTTCCGAAGTCATCAAAGGTCTTGATGCCATGGAGCAAAAGCCCACGGTGCGAGTTGTGATGCGGCCTGAACTCAGCGCGGCGTCCTATAAAAACATATTAAAGTCACTGCATGGGCATGCTTATATCATGTTATGTCCCTGTGACTCGTCATATCTGAACCATTATAAATCCGCCGACAGGTACGTGGACAGGTATCGTGAATGCGTTGATGCATTATCTCCCTATGTTGATATATGGGAGACCGGAAATGAAATCAATGGTGAGGGGTGGACCGGTCTTTCCTCCAAAGAGGCTTCAGAATACATGTACGGTGCCTGGAAATATCTGTATTCGATGGGGATGACAACAGAACTGACTCCGTATGAATTCAGGCACGGAGATCAGTCAACGGACATGATCCCATGGCTGAAAAAATATGTCCCGCAGCAGATGCGGGATCATCTGGATCATGTTCTGATCAGTTACTATGATGATGACAATGATGGCGTGCATGATGACTGGCAGTCTGTTTTTGATCAGCTGGCAGCTATTTTTCCGAATTCACGCATTGGCTTTGGCGAGTGCGGGTTTTCTAAACCACATGCCTTTGATAAGGCTTTTGCACATCAGGTTACCGCATATTATGGTCTGAAACCCTTTAATGATCATTATGAAGGCGGTTATTTCTGGTGGTACTGGCAGCAGGACTGCCTTCCCAGTGAGAATAATCAGGCCTGGAAACTGATTGCTTCATATGTGACTGATGGCAGTTCAGGGTGAAGAGTGGCTGACCTGACCCTTTCCATCCACGCTTCGAACCGATATAATGTTAATGAGCCCAGGGACAAATAGACATAAAATATATGCTTGCATATATTTTTATGCCTATGGGTCCCGTCAAACATGAGAAAGTAGCCATTTTTCGCAGAAAAATGAGCGGATTTCGAATGTTTCCATGAATTTCGGGAGCACGAAGTGCGTAGAAATTCATGAGAGGCTCATTTGTCGGGCAATTTATGTAATAGTATTATAACTGTTGATCAAACTGAAGTAACAACTGCCGGAGATAAATGATATGGATGAAGAGAAGTATCTGAAATTATTAAAGGAGAAGTTCCCGACGAAGCAGTCTCTGTGTAGGGAAATTATCAACCTGAATGCGATTCTGAACCTGCCGAAAGGGACGGAACACTTCATGAGCGATCTGCACGGAGAATATGAAGCGTTTTATCATATCGTGAATAACTGTTCGGGAGTCATCAAGGAGAAAGTCGCGCTTGTATTCACAGATCAGCTGACAGAACTGGAACAGAAGGATCTGTGTACACTGATCTATTATCCCAAGGAAAAGCTGGAGCTTCTTCGCAGTAAACGCAATCTTTCGCCCGACTGGTACCGTATGACGCTGACGGAACTGATTGAGCTGTCTAAATTTCTTTCTTCCAAGTATACAAGATCCAAGGTCAGGAAGGCGCTGCCCGCCGATTTCTCCTATATCATAGACGAGCTTCTGCATGCGCAGAAAGATGAGGATGACAATCAGGTACTTTATCACAGAAAAATCATTGATACGATTATTGAACTGAACAATGCAGATGAATTTATTGAGGCACTGGCGGTGCTGATCAAACGTCTGGCGGTCGATCACCTGCATATTGTGGGAGATATTTATGACAGGGGACCGTCTGCAGACAGAATCATGGAACTGCTGATGCAGTATCATTCACTGGATATCGAGTGGGGCAATCACGATATTCTGTGGATGGGAGCGGCCTGCGGAAGCAGAACCTGCGTTGCAAATGTTGTCCGCAATAATCTGAAATACGGAAATACCGAGATTCTGGAACGAAGCTATGGCATCAGTCTCCGAAAACTGTACCTGTTCTCTGAACATTTTTATCCCTCTGACCAGCCCGGGAAGCGGGCGTTTCATGCAATTTCTGTGATCCTGTTCAAGCTGGAGGCACAGGTCATTCGCAGACATCCGGAATACCAGATGGAAGAGCATCTGCATCTCGAGCAGATCTGTCCGGAGCAGGGAGTGATCCGTATCGGGGAGAAAGAATATCCGATTGATGCCGGGCTTTTTCCGACCCTTGGAAAAGATGATCCATATGCACTTACACGGGAAGAAAAGGATATAGTGGAGGAACTTGCAATTTCTTTCCAGAGCAGTCAGATTCTGCAGAAACATATACAGTTCCTGTATGACAAGGGCACCATGTACCGGATCTACAACCAGAATCTGCTGTTCCATGGCTGTATTCCGATGGATGAAGACGGCAATTTTGAAGGAGTGACCATCAAAGGCAGAACCTACAAAGGCAGAGAATATCTGGATTATGCAGAACAGCAGGTGAGGATGGCACGAAGTGCGGGCACCCAGGATGCACTTGATTTCATGTGGTATCTGTGGTGTGGCAGAAAATCGCCGCTGTCGGGGCGCAATGTGAAGCTCTTTGAGAAGACTTATATCAAAGACGAGGCAGCCTGCGTGGAAGAAAAAGACAGCTATTTTCAGCAGTACAGAAATGAAAAGGTATGCAATATGATCCTGAGAGAATTTGGCCTGTATTCCGAAAGATCGCATATTATCAACGGACATACACCCGTCCTGACGATGAAGGGAGAACAACCGATCCGCGCCGGCGGCAGACTGATCGTCATAGATGGCGGCTTCTGCAGAGAATATCACAAAAAGACGGGAATTGCAGGCTATACACTGATTTTTAATTCGCATGGACTTCGTCTTAAGGAGCATAAGCCTTTTGAGAGCATTCATCAGGCGCTGGATAATAATGAGGATATTGAATCCACTTCTTTTACAGTGGAAACAGAAGCAGAGCGTGTTATGGTCAGAAATACGGATATAGGAGAAAAGCTGCAGGAGGAAATTCAGGATCTGAAGAAGCTGCTGGACAGTTATGACCGGTACGTGATTTGACACGGAGAAAAGCGGTATTTCTGCAGAAAGCCGGAAAAACATAACTGAAACCGGATATCCATATTGAAGAATTCCCGGGAATGACAAATAATAAAAATACAGGAGGATATTGATATGCTGAGTGGATGCGATATGATCGTAGGACTGACAGATTTACCGGAGTATGAACTGGGCGAGGGTCTTAAGCTCAAGCATGCGCTTGCGGGAGATACCGGCAGGATCCTGCAGTTTGTCAGGGATAACTTTGATGAAGGCTGGGTGTATGAAGCACAGCATGCAATGATGCAGGAGCCGGTCAAATGTTTTGTGGTAACGCAGGATCGTGAGATTCTCGGATTTGCCTGCTATGACTCTGCGGCAAAGGGGTTCTTTGGGCCGATCGGCGTTGCACAGAAGGCCAGGAAAAAACATATCGGAAAGGCGCTCCTGGTTCGTACACTGCAGGCCATGCGTGAAAACGGTTATGGCTATGCCATTATCGGCTGGGCAGGAGAGGATGCCATTCCGTTTTACCGCAGAACTGTGAATGCACAGCTGATTCAGAACGGGAACCCGGAGAACAGCATTTACCGCGATATGCTGGTCCTGTAAAAGTGCAGCTTTGCTGCCTGACAGGCAGCAGGGGAGGCGGATGATGGCGAAGCGTTATCTTGTTACCGGAGCAGCGGGACATCTCGGCAGTACGATTCTGAGAATGCTTTCAGAGACAGATGCAGAGGTTTACGGTCTGCTTCTGCCCGGAGAACAGCCCGTAGTCATATCACCGCAGATTCATTACTATGAGGGTGATGTCTGCGACAGGGAGTCACTTTGCGGTATTTTTGATGCGGCGTCAGATTCGCAGCTGATCGTCATTCATACAGCGGCTGTCATATCCATTGCCCGAAGGGCGACGCCGCGGCTGCGCATGGTGAATATTGAGGGGACGAAGAATGTTCTGTCCCTTTGCAGTCAGTATCATGTGAAACGGATGGTACATGTGAGCTCCGTACATGCGATACCGGAGCTTCCCAAAGGGCAGACGATGCGGGAAGTCAGTTCTTTTTCACCGGAGCTGGTAACCGGCGCTTATGCGAAGACCAAGGCGGAAGCGGCGCAGGCAGTTCTGGACGCTGCGGCGAACGGGCTGGATGCGGTAATCGTACTGCCATCCGGGATTCTTGGCCCCTATGATTCCGGCGGCAATCATCTGATTCAGATGGTGATCGAATATCTGAACGGGAAGCTTCCGGCCTGCGTAAAAGGCGGGTACGACTTTGTGGATGTGAGAGATGTTGCCCGGGGATGTCTGGAGGCTGCAGAGAAGGGTGTTCCGGGAAACTGCTATATTCTGAGCGGAGCTTACTGCAGCATTCATGATCTGATCGGAATGGCGGGAAAGAACTGCGGCAGAAGGCCGCTGGTGGCGCTTCCTGTTTTTGCCGCATATATCGGCGCTGTCTTTGCAGGACTCAGGGAGCGTGTAACCGGGGAGCGGGCGCTCTTTACCGGGTATTCGCTTCATACGATTTCCGGCAACAGCAGCTTCTCAAATGAGAAGGCCAGAACAGAACTGGGCTACCGGACAAGAGCACTGCAGGAGACGGTAGCGGATATGGTGGACTGGGTTGCCGGGAAGCAGCATTATAACGTGTCCGGACGTTCCTGACAGTTCTGTGCGTATTTTCCGGGAGGGGTGCCGATGCTCTTACGGAATACGGTGATGAAATAGTTATAGTCTTTGAAACCGCAGCGTTCTGCGATCTCATTCAGCGGCAGATCAGGCACATCTGCCAGCATTTCTGTTGCCTTTTTCAGGCGTTCGGTTCTGATCATCCGGGCAATGCCCATCCCGTAATTTTCCCTGGAGAGTTTGTATAAATATGTTTTACCGATATTAAAATGCCTGCAGATCGTCATCGCATCCAGATCTTCCGTAAGGTGCTCCCGGATGTAGCTGTCGATCCGGACAGGAAGGTCTTCCTCACGCAGGGATGCCATATGTTCCATGCACAGGTAGCCGGCAACGGCACTTAGAAGGTGGGATGCGGAGATCAGGCAGGCTTCCGGAATGACAGGAGCTTTCAGGCAGGCTCTTTTCAGTGCTGCCGGATCTGCATGATAGCTTCTGCATTTCTGTTCCAGCGCTCTCCAGCCGGTTTCATGATTCGCATAGGAGAAGACATGTCCGAAGAACAGATATCCGACGGTCAGATGGCCGATCTGAATCGGCATGATGGCTTCCTTTAGTCCGGCATGGCATTCGTACAGGTAGGTTGTCTTTCTGACGGCGGCGATTCTGCAGGCATTTTCATCGCAGCGGGTGCACATGGCGAGAGCATTATCATCTGTCCGGAGCAGTTCGCAGAAGGCTGCGCGGCGCTCCGGGTACGAAATGATCTCATGAAAATCCGCATCAAATACGGTGATCCGGATTCCGGTAACGGTATAAAAGTCCTTTAAAAGCGATGACAGTTTTTCCATGTTGAAAGATGATATCATGAACAGCCTCCTGTATGCTACGGTAATATGTTGACATTATTATAACGCATCGCGAACAGATTCAAAGTCAAAAGAACAAAATTGGCTATAAATGTGCAGCATGGTATCTGTATAATACTTCACAAAGTGAACATATAAAAAGTAATCAAAGGAAGAAATACAGGAGGAAAAAACATGCTGGTTACGTTAAAGGAAATTTTAAAGCAGGCGCAGAAGGAACATCTGGCAGTCGGATCGTTCAACACACCGAATCTGGAAAGTCTGCATGCAGTCATTAAAGCGGCACAGGAGCTGAACCGTCCGGTCATCATTCAGTTTGCGCAGTGCCATGAAAGCTGGATTCCGCTTTCGGAGATCGGACCGCTTATGGTGAAGTATGCAGAGGCTGCAAAGGTCCCCGTTTGTGTCCATCTCGACCATGGAGAAACGCTGGATTATCTGGAAAAGGCACTGGAGCTGGGATTTACGGGAATCATGTATGACGGATCCGTGCAGCCTTATGACATCAATCTTGAGAATACCTGCAGGGCAGTGGAGATGGCAGCGAAATACGGCGCAGGCGTGGAAGCGGAGCTTGGCAGTATGGGGAAAAGAGAATCCGGTGCGGGGGACGGCACGGGAGAACTGGACGAGACCAAAATCTATACGGATCCGGAACTTGCGGGTCAGTTTGCAGAAAAAAGCGGTATCGATGCACTTGCCTGCTCCTTCGGGACAACACACGGCATCTATCTGAAAAAGCCAAGACTTGATTTCAATGTGGTCAGACAGGTCAGAGAACATACGGGTGATCTGCCGGTCGTGATGCACGGCGGCTCGGGTGTCAGCAGGGAAGATTTTCATGAGGCGGTAAAGGCAGGCGTACGCAAGATCAACTATTTCACCTATATGGACAAGAGCGGAGGAAGTGCAGCGGCAGAGTACATTCATGGCTGCGGCCCGCAGGAACCGGTATTCTTCTCATCCATAGCTGCACAGGCAGAGCAGGCGATGAAGGAAAATGTAAAGCAGGCGATCCGGACATTCAGCATGATGGATATGGAGAACAACTGATCACAGCACTGCTTATGAAAACAGCGACTACGTTTGAAAGAGGGAAATAACGATGACAGATAAGAAAATGACATTTGCGCTTGCGTTTGCCAACAGAGGCTTTATGCCGGGAGAACTGATCTATGAAGCAAGAAGGGATATGATCGCAGCGGTGACAGCTGCCGGATATGATTACATTGCGATGGATCAGGAGGCAACCAGGTACGGCGGAATTGAGACCAGACAGGAAGGAAGAAGCTATGCACAGTGGCTCAAGGCGCATCAGGGGGAGTATGACGGCGTCATCTTCTCCATGCCGATTTTCGCTGATGAAAACGGCGCGGTGACAGCACTTCAGGACGCAGGGGTACCGATCCTGCTGCAGGCCTATCCGGACGAAATCGGCAAAATGGATTTTGCACACAGAAGAGATGCGTACTGCGGTAAATTCTCCGTAACGGATGTATTCACACAGTATCATGTCCCGTTTACCGTGTTAAAGCCCCACGTCGTGCATCCGCTTTCACAGGCATTCAGGGAGAATCTCTCGGACTTTGCTGCAGTCTGCCGTGTGGTAAACGGGATGAAGCGCTTTACGGTAGGCTGTATCGGTGCCAGAACCACTGCGTTCAAGACGACCAGATTTGATGAAATTGCACTTCAGAAATATGGTATTACGGTAGAATCCTTTGATCTCTCAGAACTGATCTGTAAGGTGCAGCAGATGAGCGATGATGCAGAGGCAGTATGTGAGAAAAAGAAGCATCTCGAAAACTATTCTGATTTTACAAAGGTGCCGGAAGAAAACTTTAATACACTGGCAAAAATATCCGTTGTGCTGGATGAGTATATTGAAGCGTATCATCTGGATGCGCTTACACTGCGCTGCTGGAACGAGATGGAAACCATCCTCAGAGTCTGTCCGTGTGTTCTTCTGAGCGAACTCAATGACAGAGGAATACCGGCTTCCTGTGAAATTGATCTGTGCTCTGCAATCTCCATGCGCGCGATGTCTCTTGCAAGCGGTCAGCCTGCTGCAGTACTGGACTGGAACAACAATTACGGAGATGATGAGAACAAGGTGATCCTGTTCCACTGCGGACCTGTTGCGCAGTCGCTGATGACAGAAAAGGGAACGGTGACAGAGCATAAGATGTTTGCAAAGGGTGATCCGGGATCCGGATGGGGAACCAATGAAGGAAGAATAAAGGCCTTTCCGGCAACGATCTCCAACTGTCAGACACTGGACGGCAGGCTGATCATGTATGCATCAGAGGCACAGTTTACCGGGGATAAGATTGAAGACGGATATTTTGGCTGTGCAGGAGTATGTGAGATCCCTGATCTTCAGAATAAGCTGATCAGACTGGCAAGAGGAGGCTTCAAACACCATACGGCAGTTGGAGAAGGGCATATGAAGGAGATTCTGAAGGAAGCCTTCACAACCTACCTTGGATATGAATGGGCAGATATAGATGAACGCTGAAACAATAATTGCCGGGCTGGATATCGGAACAACGGGCTGCAAGTGTACTGTGTTTGATACAGAGGGAAAACGCCTTGCCAAAGCGTACCGTACCTATGAACTGACAGAGCCCTGTGAGGCACAGGAAACGGATGCGGGGGCAATTATGGATGCGGTATATGCTGTCCTTCATGAAGCGGCAGAGCAATATCCGGAGATATCAGGAATCGGTGTAACAAGCTTTGGAGAAACCTTTGTCATGACCGATGCGGCAGGACAGCCGCTGCACGGGGCGATGCTCTATACGGATCCGCGGGGACGAGAGCAGTGCAGGCAGCTTTCGGAAGAGATCGGTGATGAAAGAATCTGTGAAATCACAGGGCTCCGGCCGCATGAAATGTACAGCCTGCCTAAGATGATGTGGCTTTTGCAGAACAGGCCGGAAGTATATGAAAGAGCATCCTTTATTTTCCTGATGGAAGATTTTGTCGTTTATCATCTGACAGGCACAAGGCAGATTGATGACTCACTGGCGACCAGAACCATGGCATTTGATGTGCAGAAACTGGACTGGAGCAGAGAGATTCTGATAAAGGCAGGGATTGATCGAGACAGGCTCTCACATCCCGTCAGAACAGGGACGGATGCCGGCTGTGTCACACAGGAAACGGCAGACAGAACCGGCCTGTCTGTTCATACGCATATCATATCGGTCAGCCATGACCAGGTGGCGGCAGCCGTCGGCGCAGGTGCGTTTGACGCATCGGTTGCAGTAGACGGTGCCGGTACAGTGGAATGTATCACACCGGTATATGACCATCTCCCGGACATGAAGGTGATGTATCGGGACTATTTTGCAGTGGTTCCCTATGTATTTCCCGGGAAGTATGTTGCGTATGCCTTTTCCTATACCGGAGGCGCGCTGCTGCAGTGGTGTACGCAGAAGCTGGCCCGGGGGGAAAAGGAGACAGCAGAAAAAGAAGGCATTTCCGTGAACGCGCTACTGGAGCAGAAATATCTGAAAGAACATGGGAATAAGCCGGGGACGCTTCTGGTTCTGCCGCATTTTGCATGCGCAGCGACGCCTTATATGGATACCGGATCAAGGGGCGTCATCACCGGACTGACGCTGGAGAGCAGCGTTTCGGATATTTACCGCGGCTGCATGGAGGGTATTGTCTATGAAATGCTGGTGAATATGAAGGGACTTGAAAGCTCCGGCTGCAGGTTTGAGAAGATGAACGCAACAGGAGGCGGAGCCAGGTCGGAGATTTGGATGCAGATGAAAGCGGATATTCTGAATCTGCCGGTTACGGCGCTGGAAGAGACCGATGCCGGCACAGCGGGCTGTGCCATGATCACGGGAACGGCAATGGGATATTACAGGGATCTGACGGAGGCGTATCAGCATATGGTGCATGAAAGAAAGACATTCCGGCCGGATAAGGAAATGCACCGGAAATATATGCAGGTCTATGCACGCTATGAGAAAATGTATCAGGCAGTCAGACCGCTGATGGAATAAGTGAAGAGGGAGACGGATAAAGAGATGAATGAATATATCGGACATCCTTCGCAGATCAGCGGAGTCGAGGAGCATCTGCTGGTCGGCGGCAGGGGAAACGGGATGCGGATTTATGAGATCAATAACGGAAAGGGAATGTTTCTGACAGTATCCCCGGACAGAAACGGCGATATCACAAGGCTGCGGTACAGGGGGCACAATCTCAGCTACATGTCACCCTGCGGGTATGTGGCACCTTCCTATTATGACAGCAGGGGTACGAACTGGCTGAAGTCCTTCACGGCGGGATTCCTTACGACCTGCGGACTGCAGGCAGTCGGAAATCCATGTACGGATGAGGGAGAAGAGCTGCCGCTGCACGGGTCAATTTCCAATCAGCCCTCGGAACACAGCTGGTGGGAAGAAACGGATGAGCAGATTACAGTGCATACAACGACACGTGATGAACAGATTTTTGGCAGAAAGCTTGTACTTGAGCGGAGCCTTGAAATTTCAAAAATGGAAAATCTCTTTGAAATCAATGACACGATCCGAAATACGGGAGACCGCAGGGAGCCGGTAGAAGTACTGTATCATATGAACATCGGTTATCCGCTTCTTTCGGAAAAAAGTATTCTGAAGATTCCATCGGAAACGGTGCTTCCAAGAGATGAACATGCAGAGGCCGATATTGAGAACTGGATGCATATGGAAGAGCCGCAGAAGAACTTCCGGGAACGGTGTTATTATCATAAGTTTGCGGATGAAAGGGGACGGGCATCAATTGAACAGCCGGAGATCGGAACCGGTCTGGATATCAGCTTTGATGCATCCGTTCTGGACGGCTTTGTGGAATGGAAGATGATGGGTGTCCGGGATTACGTACTGGGACTTGAATGTGGCAACTGTTATCCGGACGGCAGAGATGTCATGCGAAAGATGGGAATGCTGAAAGTGCTGGATCCGGGCAGAGAACTTCATTATGCCGTTTGCGTAAAACTTCGGGATCTGTGATGTATATGCAGTCCCTGCACAAAATGAAGACAGAGAGAAAGGTTTGGAACACATGGAAATATATACTTGCAGAGTAAATCATCTGGACAGTCCGCTCGGATTTTTGATGAACAGAACTGTTTTCGCATGGAAAATGGCTCAGGCAGCGGGCAGCAGGATGGTTTCTGCGAGAATCCGCATCGCCTCGGATCCACAGATGCAGCATATTCTGACAGATACGGGAGATAATGCAGAGGCGAATCCTCTTGGGTGGCAGATTACGCTGCCACTGCATCCGCGTACACGTTATTACTGGACTGTTTCCGCAAGAGATGACAGCGCAGATGAGGCACTCAGCAGTGTGCAGTGGTTTGAAACCGGCAAAATGCAGGAACCCTGGACCGGCAGGTGGATTACCTGTGACAGCTTAGAACAACGGCATCCCCTGTTTGAAAAAGAAATTATTCCGAAGAAAAAGGTCAGATCCGCAAGGCTTTATCTTTGCGGACTGGGACTTTATGAAGCATACTGGAACGAAGAGAAGATCGGAAAAGAATATTTGGCACCCGGCTGCAATGACTATCATGAATGGCTGCAGTATCAGACCTTTGACATTACGCGGGAGATGTCCGTAAAAGGCAGACTTTCAGTGCTTCTGGGAAACGGGTGGTATAAGGGCAGGTTCAGCTGCTATTCAAAACCCGGGGATCAGGGATTTTACGGTACAGAATGGAAACTGATTGCGGAAGTCCGGATGGAATATGAAGATGGAACAACAGAGGTAATCGGAACGGATGAGAGCTGGAGCGTAAAGCGCAGCAGGATTTTCTTTTCATCCATTTATGATGGAGAACAGCAGGATGATACGCTTCCGGATCTGCCGGTTACGATGGCATCTTTTTGCAGCGCACCAAAAGGAAAGCTGACGGAACGCCTGAGCCTTCCGGTTATCGTGCATGAACAGATGACACCGGTAATACTGCTGTATACGCCGGAGGGAGATCTGGTGCTGGATATGGGGCAGGAGTTCGCCGGTATCTTCCGTCTTCATATCCGGGTACCTGCAGGCAGGAAGATCCGTATTCAGACAGGGGAGATGCTGATGCATGGCTGTTTCTGCAGAGATAATCTGCGCACGGCGGCATCAGAGTATGTTTATATTTCAGATGGAAAAGAAAAGGAGATCTCTCCGCACTTTACCTATTACGGTTACCGTTACGTAAAAGTGGAAGGGATACCGGATCTGAAAAAGGAGGACTTTACAGGCCTTGCACTTTACAGTGATGTCAGGGAGGCGGGAAAGATCCGAACAGGTCATGATCAGGTGAACCGGCTCATATCCAATGTACTGTGGGGACTAAGGAGCAATTTTGTGGATGTACCGACAGACTGTCCGCAAAGAGATGAACGGATGGGCTGGACCGGGGATGCGCAGGTATTTTCACAGACGGCAACCTATCTGTGTGATACATATTCCTTTTACCGTAAATATTTGTACGATATGGCAAAGGAGCAGAAAGCACTTGGAGGAAAGGTACCGGATGTGGTGCCATCCTGCGGGATTACTTCCACGTCATCCGTCTGGGGAGATTCCTGCTGTATTATTCCATGGAATCTGTATGTATTCTATGGCGACAGCAGTATTCTGGAAGAACAGTATGAGAGTATGAAGGACTGGGCAGAATACATGCTGAAAGTGGATGCCACGGATCATGGCTGGCGCAAAGTCTTCCATTACGGAGACTGGCTGGCGCTGGACAATCCGATTGGCGGAAAAGATCAGGTACTGGGAGGAACGGATGAAGGCTTTATTGCAGCGGTTTATCTGGCAGGCAGTGTGCAGATTCTGGCAAAAGCAGCTGAAATTACCGGCAGAACGCAGGACGCTGCAAGATACTGCAAAATCAGTGAGAACCAGTTTGAAAGTATTCGGGACGAATATTACAGCAGAAGCGGCAGATGCTGTATTCATACGCAGACAGCACTTCTGCTGACACTGAAATACCATCTCTCCTGTAATGAAGAACTGACCAGGGCGCAGCTGCGGCAGCTCTTTGAACTGAATGGAGACCGGCTGATGACGGGATTTGTCGGTACACCGCTGATGTGCAGTATCCTGTCAGAAAACGGTATGTCGGATATTGCCTTCCGGCTGCTGCTCAATGAAGAATATCCGGGCTGGCTGCATGAGATCAGACTTGGAGCAACGACGGTATGGGAACGCTGGAACAGCGTGATGGAAGACGGAAGCATGTCCAGTACCGGGATGAACAGTCTGAATCACTATTCTTATGGCGCAGTGCTGGAATGGATGTTCCGACACGTGGGTGGGATCAGTCCGCAGGAAGATCGCGACCCTCGTAACATGCTGCTGACACCGGATTACAACTGGCACCTGAAGGAGGCTGACTGTTTCTGGAATTCGGCAGCAGGAACCTATCGGGTTGCATGGAAACTGCAGGATTCGGAGCATGTGAAGCTGTGCGTGGAGGTGCCGTTTAACTGCAGCGCGGATCTTGTCCTGCCTTATGCAGGCAGAATCGTGCCCGGGGATGAACAGAATCCTGTGTTGCAGCATATGCATAATGGGATATGCCGTCTGGCACCCGGGCAGTATGAAATCAGCTATCAGCTGGACAGATCGCTCATCCGTACCTATACACTGGATGATCCGGTATGTGTGATTTACAGTGATCCGGATGTACGCATGCACCTTGAGAGCGTCTTTCCGTTTGCACATGTTCCGCTTCAGTACAGAGGATACTCGTTCCGGCAGATCAAAGAGATGATCAGCAGTTTCCCGGAGGAAGAGCTTTACAGAATTGAAGAAGTACTGCAGTCAATGGAAAACAGAACATGAAATTATTATAAAAATAATGAATCAGTTATACTAAAATATGCATTGGTCTGATACGATATGTATGTAATTACGATCGCATCGGCCAATGCGTTTTTTATGCAGCAGATTGCTGTAAAGGAGAATATCCATGAAAAACATATCAGAAAGAGTCTCGCTATTCCGTGAACTTTTGTCCTGTGTCAATAATATTTATCTGACAGAGTTTGACGCGGGCTATAACGTAATCAGTACAAGTTTCCCGGATCAGAATCTGATGGCGCTGTTTCTGATGTGTGATACGGAGATTATGAACAATCCGCCAAGTCTTGATCGTGAAGCTGCAAGAATTAAAAACGGACCCTCCATATTTACAAATGAAATCGGTATGTCATGGATGTCTGAAATTGTAACAGAGGAGGGCAGAGTAAGCAGAATATATATGATTGGACCGGTGTTTCTGGATGATTATTCAGTGCAGGATATTGAACGGAAGATAGACAGCCTGATCAGCTCCATTTCAATTAAAAGGAGTTTCATGGAAATCCTGAAAAAAATGGCAATTATTGATCTGAACCGGTTTTACGAATATGGAATCATGTTCCATTTCTGCATTACAGGGGAAAAAATTGCCGTCAGTGACTTTGACTATCCGATTTCCGGAGAGGACAGGAAAAAGGATGATTTCCTTGCTGAGAAGCATGGAACCTATATGGCGGAGAATGAAATTCTGAAACTCGTGGAAACCGGAAATCTGAATTACAAAAAGGAAATGGAGAAATATGTCACAATCGGTACGACCGGACGTCTTTCGGAAAAGAATTATATCCGTCATGCCAAAAATATTGTCATTGTGTTTGCAGCGCTTTGCACCAGAGCGGCGATCAGAGGAGGACTTCCCTCGGAAACAGCATATCAGCTCAGAGAGCAGTATATTAACAGCGTAGAACGTGCAGGAACGCTTGCAAAAATCAATGAGACAAATTTTGCCATGATGGGAGACTTTGTACAGCGGGTGCACAAGAATAAAGTACTTTCCGAAAGCATGTCGCCGCAGATCAGAGAAACCTGTGATTATATCGGACTGCATCTGAATGAAAAGCTGGAAATCAGAATGCTGGCTGCGCGGCATGGTTATACAGATTACTATTTCAGCAATAAATTCAAACATGAAACCGGACAGAGTCTGTGCGATTACCTGAATGAACAGAGAATCGGAAAAGCAAGAGAAATGCTGGAAAGCACCAGCATGGAGGTTCAGGATATCTGCAATGAACTTGGATATAACTCGCAGAGTTATTTCGGCAAGATATTCCGGCAGGCCGTTGGTATAACACCGGGACAGTATCGTGCAACATATGGCACTGGAGGAGAAAAATGCATATCAGAAAAAATGTAAATATTGCATCATTTATAAAAGAAGTCGGGCAATGCCGTGGAGAAGTAAGCTTTCAGACGAATGAGGGAGACATTCTGAATTTAAGCTCTGTACTGTCGCGATATATATTTGCGACAATTGCGGAGAATCCGGAAATTCTTTATACTTCGCGGATTGTATGCGAACTTGATGCAGACAGAAAGCTGCTTGGCAGCTTCCTGACAGACTGATGATACGGGAACAGAGTATGAGAAAAGAGAATGGCAGGAAAAAATTATGTGGAAAAAAGTAAGAAAAATGATTGCAATGATATTGCTGGTACTCCTGATCTGCTTTACAGCATTGACCGGATATACAGCAGAGCAGGGATTTCATGGGAAAGGTGCACTTGCGTTCCTTTTGTATCTGCAAAGTCCCATGAAGCTGACAGAGAAGCAGTATGAATATACCAAAAATGAAATTGAAGTCATGAATGAAGGACAGAAGATAAAGGGAACACTTTATGTACCGAAAGATGGGAAAGGGACGAGGAAAATCCTTATTTTTTCCCATGGATTCAACTGTCAGAGTGATCTGCTTAAGAATAAGGCAAAGTCGCTTGCGGCATCCGGTATTGCAACGCTTGTATTTGATTTCAGGGGAGGCTCTCAGCGCGGACAGAGTGAAGGAGAGATGAAGGATATGACCGTAGATACGGAAATATCCGACCTGAATGCAGTTGTGACGATGGTGAAACAGAATTACAGATGGGTTGATCATAACCGGATCTACCTGATGGGAGAGAGCTTTGGCGGAATGGTGTCTGCACTGACAGCGGTGCAGAGACAGGATATTGCAGGACTGATTCTGTGTTTTCCGGCATTCAGTGCGCCGGAATCAGCCAGAAAGACATTTAAAACAACAGATGATATTCCTGATACGGTGAATGTGGGCGGTATGGTTACCGGGAAAAAATTCTGGGCATCACTCTGGAATCTTGACGTATATAAGGAAATCGCAGCTTATAAGGGAAAGGTTCTGATCATGCACGGGACAAATGATCCGAGAGTAGATCCGTCCTATTCTGTTAAGGCAGATCAGGTATATGACGATTCAGAACTGTTTCTGATAGAAGGTGCAGGACATGGCTTTGGATGTGCAGACGGGAAGAGTTCACTTAAGACGGTACTCTGTTTTATTAAGGACAGATAGAAGAAGGAAGAATCCTTGGGGAAGGATTATTATGGGGAGTTTTGCAATCGGGATGTTTGAAATCGGAGGGATTTACACGGCCGGCTTTCTGATACTGGGATGGATCATTTACTGGCTGGAAAAAAGAAAATAATCATGAAAAACAGTGATCGAAAATCAAACATTTACATATTTCACGAAGCAGTAATAACACAGAAAAAGCGTGTCTGTTAGAATCAGAGCAGCTTAAGCGATAGAACGATTTTGGAGGAAATACTTTATGGGTAAGACAAAAGAAAGCCCGGCTGCTTCAGGGAAAATAGGCATGGGCAAAATGATGGCGTGGCAGAGTCACAGTATATCCACATCAATTCAGGTGGTTCTGCTGGGATACCTGCAGATTTACTGCACCAATGCACTTGGTATGAAAGCGGTGCTTGTAGGTTCCATTCTGATGGGATGCAAGATCGTGGATGGTTTTACGGATCTGGTGGCCGGATATATTGTAGACAGAACCAATACAAAATGGGGCAGAGGACGCCCGTATGAATGGTGTATCGTAGGTCTGTGGCTGACGACCTGGCTGGTATTCAGTGTTCCTGCACAGGCGACAATGCTGGTCAAATGCATCTGGATCGTTGTCTGCTATACGGCGGCGCAGTCCATATTCTGCACGTTCCTGAATGCAAGCGGAACGGCATATATGGTCAGAGCGTTTGATAATGAGAAGATTTATGTCACGCTCAGTTCTGTCGGTGGCATTCTGGTTACACTCTGTGTGATTGTATTTAATACGATTACACCGGTTTTTGAAGCAAAGGTTTTATATGATGCATCAGGCTGGAGTCTGATGGTTGCCTGCATTGCCATACCGCTTACGATTATCGGGATGATGCGGTTCTTCTTTATCAAAGAAGACAAGGTGATTGATACAAAGGAAACAAAAGAGGTTCATTTAAAGGATGTTCTGATCCTGCTTAAGAATAATAAAAGTGTGTATATTGTTGCACTTCTGATGTTTGTCAGTGCGGTAGTCAGCAATATGGGCGTAGGATCCTACTATTTCATCTACATTGTGAAAAACCTGAGCATCAGCGGCGTCATGAGCCTTCTGGCAATCATTATCATGCCGACGATGCTGCTGTATCCGGTTATGATCAGGAAGATACCGGTAACCAGAATCATGCAGCTGTTCATGCTGCTGCAGCTGATTGCAGGACCGATTCTGTGGTTTGCAAAGGCCAATCTGTTCATGCTGGCGATCGGAGGACTGCTCTCCGGAATGGCAACGCTTCCGATTTCCTATCTGAGCGGACTCCTGATTGTAGACTGTGCCAATTACAATGAATGGCATCACCGTCCCAGGATGGAAGGGACACTTGGCAGTATCACCGGCTTTGCCAATAAGATCGGCTCGGCGTTTGGTGCGTTTATCGTAGGTGTACTTTTGTCGTCCTCCGGTTTTGACGGCAGTAAGACTGTGCAGGTGGAAAGTGCCAATCTCATGATCAGGCTGTTGTATTCCATTGTTCCGATGGTGTTCATGCTGGCAATGTGCGCAATTCTGTGTCTGTGGAAGATTGATAAGGTAAAGCCGCAGATGCTTAAGGAACTGGAAGAGAGAAGAGCACAGAGTATGGAAGCGGCACAGGACAGTGAGACACAGGTAACAGGAAAGAAAGAGGCTTAAAAATATGGCGGATTCAACTGAAAAAAAGAATATCGAAGGAAACGGAATTGAAGGAATTACAGAGACAGACCTTCAGCCCTGGATGAAACTCAACAGGGACGGTGCAGATGTCCCTGTTGCCAAAGTCAGTGAATTTGTAATTAAGGAGACCGGCGCAGATACGGATGGACGGATTTATTATCCGGAAGGGAAAGGTCCGTTTCCGGTTATGTTCTATATTCACGGCGGCGCGTTTGTCGGCGGCTTCAACATCATGGATGAACCGGTCTGCAGGCAGATGTGCAGAGATGCACAGTGCGCGGTAATCAGTCCGAATTATCAGCTTGCACCGGATCATAAATGGCCGGCAGCACTGAATGAACTGTATGCACTGCTGAAGTATTTTAAGCAGCATGCGGCGGAATACCGCTTTGATATGGACAGACTGGCCATCGGCGGGGCAAGCGCCGGCGGGAATCTGTCTGCGGCAATCTGTGTAAAGGCATATCAGGAAAAGGACTTTACGTTCTGCTATATGGCAATTCCATATCCGGTACTGGAGCTGAAACTGGACAATGAAGACAAGGTGACACCGTTTACGGATACAGTGGCCATGGCACCGAAGAGCATGACGGATGATGTGAACATGTATGTGGAAGCAGGGGAAAATTATGCGAATCCGCTGATCTCTCCGATGAACGGGCCGCTGGAAGCCTTTCCGCCGACCGGCATTTTCTCCGGACGAAAGGATCTGTTCTGGCTGGAAGGCAAGCAGTTTGCAGACAGACTGTCAGAAGGCGGCAGGGAAGTTCTGTATAAATCCTATGGCGATGCCGGACATGGGTTCCTGGAGCTGGCAGGAAGAGAAGACATTTCCAGAGAAGTAAAGGAACTGATCTGCAGTGAACTGAAACGTCATTTTGCACGTTGTGAAAAGAAAGCAGAATAAAACGGGTTCCGCCAGACATGAGAGACGCATCTGCATAGAAGAAGGACAGGGAGAAGATCAGCTTCCCTGTCCTTTTTTGATCTCATTTTTTCTCACAAAACAGTGACAGAAAAAATGAATTGCAGATAACGACGGAAATGGAGACTCTGATACACTTGGCACAAAACAGCCGCCGCAGCCGGATGTGATGAATACTCCGGAGAGAGACACTGCGGATGGAAACGAAGGGATGCAGGATGAACGATAACAATACAGAAGTCAAAAAAATATATCATGCGCAGAACGATCCGGAATTCCAGAGACCGTGCATTGATATCAGAGAAAAAAGAAGCAGGGAGCTGGAGGACGGCGGCAGTGTCTCCTATCAGTATCTGCATGGCCGTTTTGAAGGCACGGATGTGAAGTTTTCCTGTTGCTTCCCGGAGAAAGAGCATTTTGCATGGAGATTCTTTCAGCATCTGTCACCGTTTCCGGGACCGGATGAGGAACTGGCGGCGCTGGATAAGACCGGAGAAAATGATTTTATCGCTTTTTCGATTACGCATGGCGCATGCTATGTGGAATCCAATATGGGATCGAAGGCCATATTCGGAGGAATGGGTGATCCGACGATCATCTACAGATCATCGGCTGCAGTAGCGCAGGTTTGCAGAAAAGCGGCGCAGGAAATGTACGGGGCACATCGCGTATATGGTTATGCCTTTGGCGGAAGCGGCGGCGGATACAAGACCATGAGCTGCATTGAGAATACCGATGCATTTGACGGCGCACTGCCGTTTGTTATCGGTTCCCCGGTATCACTGCCCAATTGTCTTACCGTAAGTGCACATGGTGCAAGACTTCTTCGGAACTGCTGGAGCAGCATTACAGATGCGCTTGAACCCGGAGGGAGCGGCGATCCGTATAAGGGACTGACACAGACGGAAGCGGATGCTCTGCGCGAAATTACGAATATGGGTTATCCGCAGCGGATGTGTATCGGATTTAAAACGGAGGATGATGGAGCACTTCCGGTTCTGACACCTGCGGTTCATGAGATGGATCCGGATTACTTTACGGATTTCTGGACGAAGAAGGGATATCTCGGGGCAGATCCGGACGGAAGCGCAGTCAGAGACCGGATTCACATGGAAGTGACGGTGGAAATGGCCGGAATACCGCAGGAAGAACAGAAAGCACAGACAATTGACGGCAGGAACGGAACAGATACTGCCTGGCAGAAAATGCTGACCGATGCCAGCGCCGCATTTAT
Organism: Butyrivibrio sp.; assembly: GCA_022486625.1. Classification (GTDB taxonomy): domain Bacteria; phylum Bacillota; class Clostridia; order Lachnospirales; family Lachnospiraceae; genus Butyrivibrio. The sequence continues at coordinate 34,892 of JAKVKH010000003.1, forward strand.
TCAGGTAAATGAAGTGCCGGAGAAAGACAACCTGTTTCTGTGGGGCGTTGACATGCTGATCGAGAGCGGAGAGGCAAAAGGGAAAAAGCTGCACCTGGGACGGATTGAAGGAAACTGCCTGATTCCCGGTATGAGCTTTGGCACAGATGAGTATAAAGAAGTGATCCGGATGCTCAGAAAGGGAGACCGGATTCTGCTGGATAATTCAGATTATATTGCAATTCAGACCTATCACAGACATCAGATTCCTGCTGACCGCACGTTTCATGCCTGGGATCAGTACCTTGACGCAGAAGGTAAACCGGTTTATCCGCAGCGGGATAAAGTCATCAGCTACGGTTTTACAACCGGCGGGTGCGGCTCTGTACAGGATGGACAGATTCAGGGAAAGGTCATTGTCATGAACAGTCTGATGGATACGGATTTTCCATGGCAGGCGGACTGGTACAGAAGAAAAGTGGAGGAAGTAAAAAAGCAGGAGGCGCCGCAGTGTTTCAGACTCTGGTATAACGACAACTGTCCGCACGGGGATGAGAGCGAAACGGGAGATCACACAAGACTTGTATCCTATCTGGGCATGTTAAGACAGGGACTTCTGGATCTGGCAGCATGGACGGAGCAGGGGATTTTACCGGCAGATTCCACAGGCTACAGTCTCATGGATAATCAGGTGGTACTGGAAGAAAGTGCGGCAGACAGAAAAGGCATACAGCCTGTTGTCCACCTGCTTGTGCAGGGAAACGTGTGCGCACATGTTTCTGCAGGAAACAGGGTTCATTTTACTGCACAGGCAGACGGAGCAGCAGCCTGCGGGAAGCTGGAAAAAGCAGAATTCTGTTTCGGAGAAGATGACAGTTTCTCTGAGGCAGGCACGGTAACACGGCAGTGGGAAGAAAACGGTATCACACATGCGCTTATAGAGGCAGAGCATGTATATCACAAAGCCGGAACCTTTTTCCCGGTGGTCAGGATCATTACGAACCGGCAGAAAGGGGATTCCTTTACCAGACTCAGGAACCTCTGCAGGGCAAGAGCCATCGTAAATGACGCAGAAGGAAACAAAGCAGATGAAAAATGATGCATTATACCCCGGACAGACATGGCTTGATACGAACGGCAACAGGATTCAGGCGCATGGCGGTTCGGTATATTACGAAAACGGAATCTATTACTGGTATGGAGAAAACAAGGAAAAAACGGACGGGAAGAGTAACATTTGGCACTGGGGTGTCAGGTGTTACTCTTCAGGGGATCTGTATCACTGGGAGGACAGAGGTCTCATTATCCCGCCGGAGCCGGAGGATGAAAACTCATCACTTTATCCTGCAACCTGCATGGACAGGCCGCACATCATCCGGAATGAGAGAACCGGAAAATATGTCTGCTGGCTGAAAATCATGAACCGCGACGGAACGCAGACACAGACCATTCTGACAGCAGATAAATTTACGGGACCTTATACAAAGATTCGTGAAGGCCTGCGGCCGCTGGATATGAGCGCCGGGGATTTTGATCTTGCCGTGGCACCTGACGGGAAAGCCTACTACTATTTTGAACGTGTTCACAGTGAGACCATCTGCGCGGATCTGAATGCAGATTACACGGACGTGACGGGATATTACAGTACACATTTTCCGCAGAAATATCCGCCCTATGTCAGAGAAGGGACAGCGCACTTTGTCAGAAAATTCAGACATTATCTTGTAACGTCCGGTACGAGCGGATATTTCCCGAATCCGTCCCAGGTCGCTGTCGCAGACAGCTGGCACGGCCCGTATGAAGTACTGGGTGATCCGCATCCGGCGGATCCTTCACATACGTCATTTCATTCACAGATTTCGTCTGTATTTAAGGTGCAGGGCAAAAAGGATCTGTATATTGCAGTTGCAGACAGGTGGCTTCCGGAGCAGATGTTCCTCAATTATGAAGACTATGCGGACTGCTTCTGTGCAATGTTTGATCCGGAAAGCGGAAAGAAACCGGACTGGACGAGGGCACAGAATAAAGTACGGGCGTATGAAGAGAAAACCGGAAAATCAGTTATCTTTTCTCCGGAATGCAAGGACAATACGTCCCGTTCTGACTATGTATGGCTGCCGCTGAGATTTGAGGAGGCATCTGCAGAACATCCGCAGGGCATGGTGTATATCGACTGGAAAGACAACTGGTCGCTTGATGAGTACGAATAAGGCATATATACGGGAAATGTGCAGAAGGAAAGGGACAGGAATGGAAACAGAAACGAAAACGGAAATGCAGAAATACAGAAATCCGATGCTTTCTGCAAAGGAGCGAGCAGAGGATCTTCTTAGGAGAATGAGTCTGGAAGAAAAAATGGCACAGACCGTCGGCGTATTCATGGCGGATACGCTGAATGACAAAGTAAAAAAGGCCTGTAAAAACGGCATGGGATCGGTCAGCACACTTGCAGCCCGCACAATGAAGAGCAAGGAACAGGTGGCAGAAATGCAGCGAAAATTACAGGAATACATTATGGCGCAGAGTCCGCACCATATTCCCGCAATTTTCCATATGGAAGGCCTGTGCGGAGCTTTTATCCAGGGTGCAATGAGCTTTCCTTCAGGAATCGGAAGAGCTTCGTCTTTTGATCCGGAGCTGGAGGAAAAGGCGGGAAATGTCGTGGCAAGGCAGGAAAGGTGCCTTGGCATTACACATACTTTTGCTCCTGTCCTTGATATTTCCAGAGACCCGAGGCTGGGCCGTATGGGTGAGACCTATGGCGAGGATCCTGTGCTGGCAGCGGCAATGGGTACCGGATATACCAGAGGTCTGCAGGAAGGAGAAACAGGCGGTCTTCATACGGAGGCGGTGGCAAAGCACTTTATCGGATTTCATAATTCGGAGGGCGGCATTCACGGTGCGACCGGTAATTCACCGGACAGGCTGATCAGAGAAACCTATGCAAAGCCGTTTCAGGCAGCCATTTCAAAGGCCGGGCTGCGGGGCGTCATGCCGTGCTACTGTACGATCAACGGGGAAGCCGTATCGGTTTCGGAAAGCCTTCTGAAGGATCTGCTGCGGGGGCAGATGGGCTTTGACGGTCTGATCGTTTCCGATTACAGCGCAGTTGCCAATGCGCATCGGATCCAGCATATGTATGAAAGCGATACGCAGGCCGGATATATGTCCATGCAGGCAGGGATGGACATGGAGCTGCCGGAAAAGGACTGCTATAACGATGAACTCATGGAGTGGTTCAGAAACGGTCACAAAGAGATCCGGGTACTTGATGATGCGGTCAGAAGGATTCTGGAAGCAAAGTTCCGGATGGGACTCTTCGAGCATCCGTTTGCACTTGCCGGACGGGAACTGGATCAGAACTTCTTCCAGGAAAAGGATGCCTGGATCAGTCTGAAATCCGCAGAAGAATCGCTCGTTCTTCTGAAAAATAACGGCGTACTTCCGATCGGGAAAAAGAAAAGACCCTGTAAAATTGCAGTGATCGGCCCGCATGCGGACAACCCGCGCAGCTTCTTCGGCGGTTATACGCATATGAGCATGGCGGAAGCTGTTCTGGCAGTTACCAATTCACTTGCTGGAATCGGTGAGATGGCAAATGACGAGGACAGAGCGGTCAGCTATATTCCCGGAACACAGATACAGTCGGATGATACACCGGATTTTGAAAAGCTGGGTGAACAGATTATTCCGCATTGTAAAAGTCTCTACAGGGAACTGAAAGAGCGGCTGACAGATACAGAAGTGATATATGCACCCGGGTATCCGGTTGCCGGAAATGACGCGTCGCATTTTACAGAAGCACTGGAAGCGATGAAAGGAGCAGATCTGTGTATCCTGACACTGGGCGGCAAGCATGGTTCCTGTTCGGTTGCTTCCATGGGAGAAGGCGTGGATGGCACGGATATCGGACTTCCAAAGTGCCAGGAGGCATTTCTGCAGCAGGCGGCAAAGCTGAATATACCGCTGGTCGGGATTCACTTTAACGGAAGACCGGTTTCTTCGGATATTGCAGATGAGAAACTGGACGCCATTCTTGAAGCATGGAATCCTTCGGAAAATGCAGCAGCGGCAATTGTCAATGTACTGACAGGCAAAACGAACCCGAGCGGAAAGCTTCCGGTCTGTGTTGCCAGAAGTGCGGGGCAGGTTCCGGTTTATTACTGCCATCAGAACGGTTCCTCCTGGCATCAGGGAGAAAGCATCGGCTTTGCAAATTACGTTGACATGCCGCATACGCCCAGATACTTTTTCGGACACGGTCTGTCCTACACAACCTTTGCGTATGAAGATCTGACTTTTTCAGATACGAAACTGTATACGGACAGGAAGACAAAGGTCAGCTTCCGAATTTCAAATACCGGAAGCGTGGAAGGGACGGAAACTGTGCAGCTGTATTTCAGAGACTGTTATGCGAGCATGGTCAGACCCTGTATGGAACTGGCAGGATTTGCAAGAGTGAGTCTTTCTCCGGGAGAAAAGAAACAGGTTACGTTTGAAATGGATGCAACGCAGATGGCATTCATCGGGAGAAATCAGAAATGGATCTCTGAGAAGGGAGCCGTCGAAATCATGGTCGGAGCGGCGTCAGATGATATCCGGCTGAAAGGTATGGCGGAAATTGCGCAGGATCAGGAGATTGATCCCGGGAAGCGCTCTTTCTGGGCGGAGGTGACACAGGAACATGCATGAAAACAGGAAAAACAGGCAGGTATATAATCCGTTCCTGCCGCTGAATGAATATATTCCGGACGGGGAGCCGCATGTGTTCGGAGACCGGGTATATCTGTTCGGGTCGCATGACAGGGAGAACGGCAGCGACTTCTGTATGCAGCCCTATGTTATCTATTCTGCACCGGCAGATGATTTGACAGACTGGTCTGCAAAGGGGATCAGCTATGATCCGGTACAGGATCCGCATGTAAATGAAAAACGCAGATATATCTATGCACCGGACTGTGTACAGGGAAATGACGGAAGATTCTATCTGTATTACTGCCTGGAGGGCTATGGCGGTCCGATCTGTGTGGCAGTATGCGACACACCGGACGGCAAATATGAATATCTGGGAGCAGTCAGAAATCCGGATGGTACGGAGTACAGAAGATTCATTCCCTTTGACCCGGCGGTCATCAATGATGAGGGCGTGATCAGACTTTATTATGGCGCACTGTATCCGTTTGAGGATCAGCGTACACCGGAGAATTCAGACAGCTATGATCAGATCCAGCAGCAGATGTTCATGAAAACGAAAGAAGAGCTTAAGGCTGAACCGAACGGCGTCATGGGTGCTGTTACAGTGGTGCTTTCGGACGATATGCTGACCGTGAAGTCAGAACCATGCCGGATCTGTCCTGTCCGTTCAACAGGAACTTCGTGGGAGGCACATCCGTTTTTTGAAGGCTCATCAATCAGAAAGACCGGAGATACCTACTACTTTATCTATGCCTCCTGGCATAATCATGAACTGTGCTATGCAACGAGTGACAGACCGGATGGCGGATTTACGGCAAGGGGAACGATCATATCGGGCGGAGATATCGGTCTTCTGGGCAGAAAACCGGAGGATACGCTGGCACCGATGGGCAATATTCATGGCAGCATCGTCTGTATCAGCGGGAAGTGGTATATCTTTTACCACAGGCAGACGCATAATACCAACTACAGCAGACAGGCCTGTGCCGAACCGATTTCCTTTAGGAAGGACGGGTCAATTGAGCAGGCGGAAGTGACCAGCGGCGGATTGAACGGGAAACCGCTGCCGGGAACAGGCAAATATCCTGCAGTCATCTGCTGCAATCTGACAAACGGACATATGCCGCAGGGAGGTGTCAGCAATATTAAGGACAGTCCGGATGCGCCATGTGTCAGCAGCGATGGACGTGAACGGTTTATTCATCACATTGAAAACGGGACATGGATCGGTTACAAGTATTTCGAAATGAAGGGGAGATCCAGAATCAGAGTGATTTACAGGGGAGACGGTGAAGGGCAGCTTATCGCAGCAACAGCCATTCAGGGGGAGGCTGTGGCACAGACGAAGGTCAGGGCACATAGAGAATGGACAGCGGCAGAGCTTATTGCCCCGTTTGCGGAAGGCAAAACAGCACTTTATTTTTGCTTCATCGGAACCGGAAAAACAGATCTTCTTTCATTTGAACTGGAAGAAGACAGGAGAAGGTAACAGCGGAGCAGAAAGTGAAGGCTGAGAACAGAAAGGCAAAAAACATATGAATATGATACCGGAAGTTAATGGAGAGGCAGTTCAGAATAAGGACGTAGTATTTGCAGTACCGGAAGAGATGACCGTTCTGCTGAAGGGATTTACGGCGGAAACCGGAGAAAATGTGATGAAGGTATTTACAGAGCGGACGGGAACAGGCTGCAGGATCAGGGAGGTATCTGATCATGAATCCGTAAGGATGACAGATCTGGCTCCGGGAAATGAAATGATGATCGAAAAAGACATGAAGCTTGCAGAAGAAGGATACCGGCTGGAGGTTACAGAGAACAGCATCCGGATTACGGCGGGAAACGAAAAAGGCATAATCTGGGCACTGACAACGATATACCAGCTGATGGATGAGCAGAAAAATGTTCCCTGTGTCAGTATGACAGATGCACCGCGCCTGTCATACCGTGGCATTATGCTGGACTGTGTCAGACATTTCTTCAGCGTACAGGAAGTAAAAAAGGTCATCGAAGAAATGTCTCTTGTAAAACTGAATGTACTGCACTGGCATCTTGCGGATGATCAGGGCTTTCGGATTGAGTCCCGTAAATATCCGCTTCTGCACAGTCAGTGCGGATCGGAATATTATTCGCAGGAACAGATCAGAGAGATTGTAGCCTATGCAGATCAGCGCGGGGTGGAAGTGATTCCGGAAATAGACATGCCGGGGCATACAAGCGCGATTCTGGCGGCCTACCCGGAATATGGCTGCAGGGGAGAAAGGGTCGCACTTCCTGAATCAGGGGGAATTTATCCGATTGTTCTGTGTCCGGGCAAGGAAAAGACCTATGAATTTCTGGATGGTCTCCTTGGCGAAGTATCGGCACTTTTTACTTCCGGATGGTTTCATATCGGAGGAGATGAAGCACCGGACCGTGAATGGAAGATATGCAGTGACTGTCGCAGAAAGATGCAGGAAGAGGGGCTTACAGATACAAGGCAGCTGCAGGGATATTTTTCAGAAAGAGTAAGGAATATTCTGCGCGGGTATGGTAAAAAAGTCATCTGCTGGAATGATTCACTTGAAGCATCAAATTTTATCGGCCAGGGGAAAACTGACGATAAAACACTGGTGCAGTTCTGGAGTGTACAATATGCAGACAGCATGATTTCGTATCTCAGAAAAGGCGGGAAATTTATCTATTCGGATATGTTCGAGCTTTATCTGGACTATCCCTGCAGTATGAATTCCATGAAGAAGATTTACCATTGCAGAGCGGAGATCCGGAAACAGATATATGAAAGTGTACAGAATCTGAAAGGTATGGAAGCATGTCTGTGGACCGAGCATGTTGTGACGGATTCCCAGCTTGAGGAACGTCTTTTTCCAAGAATATATGCACTTGCGGAGAATACATGGAGCGGAGACTGCGGATATGACAGCTTCTGTACGGGACTGCAGCAGTATATTGCCGGAAAGAGGAAAGGTAAGGCTGCCTGTCTGACGCTTTCTCAGGCAGATCCAAAGGGAGAGGCACGTAAACAGGAACTGATGGAATATATGTCTTCCATGCAGAGCAATATGTCAGATGAGATGAAGGAAATGGTGAAAGAATTCACGAAGCCGAGCGAGGAATTTGCAGCGCGGTTTCAGGAAAAGTTCTTAAAATCGGATGAATGAGGAAAGGAGCGGCAGGTAAAGGTGCTGAGAAAAGAAGAATTTATGCTGGGTGCGGCAACATCAGCGCATCAGACAGAGGGAAATAACGTAAACAGTGATTGCTGGCTATTGGAGCATATGGGAAATTCTTCCTATCATGAACCTTCAGGAATGGCAGCAGATCATTACAACAGGTTCCGTGAAGATATTGCGGGAATGAAAAATGCAGGCATGAATGCGTATCGTTTTTCCATGGAATGGGCCAGAATTGAACCCGAGAAGGGCAGATTCGATGATAAAGAGGTAATGCATTATAAAGAAGTGATTGATTGCTGCAGACAGAATGGAATAGAACCGGTTGTCACAATGCATCATTTCTCATCTCCGTTATGGCTTGGCCGCGAAGGCGGATGGGAGTGTGAAAAAGTTCCGGAATATTTCAGCAGATACTGTTCCTATATTGCAGAGAAACTTGGAAGCGCAATGCACTATGTCTGTACGATCAATGAGGCAAATATGAGACTTCAGCTGGCTTCACTGATGGAAAGCTATATGGCCAGCATGCATATGGATGTACAGGTGGGAGTTGACTGTCAGAAATCAGAGGAAAAACAGAATCAGGTCAATACCTTTCTGAGTCCATGTTCCGGGCAGGGAGAACTGCTGATTATGAAGGCGCATGAACAGGCGCGGGATGCGATGAAAAAAATATGTCCTGAGCTGAGAATCGGACTGACGTTATCATTACACGACTGTCAGGCAGCAGGGGATGGAAAGGAAAAGGCAAAAGCAAAGTGGACGGAGGAATTTGTCCATTATCTTCCATGGCTGCAGAAAGATGATTTTATCGGGGTTCAGAATTATACGAGAGCCGTTTTTGATGAAAACGGAGAAGTTCCGGTTCCTGAAAATGCACCAAAGACACAGATGGGCTACGAGGTATACCCGGAGGCACTTGAGCATGTCATCCGTGCAGTTGCCGGAGACTGGAAAAAGGAAATTCTGGTTACGGAAAACGGAATTGCAACAGCGGATGATGGGGAAAGAATCTCATTTATAAAGAAAGCGCTGAACGGAGTGCATCATTGCAGGCAGGATGGAATTCCCGTAAACGGGTATCTGTACTGGTCTCTTCTGGATAATTTTGAATGGCAGATGGGGTATTCACGAACGTTTGGCCTGATTGCGGTAAACAGGCAGACAATGGAGCGAGAGGAAAAGAAGAGCTTATTTTTTCCGGCAGAAGAGTGGAAGCGTCTTGAACACAATTGAATGGGTGGATGCGATTTATGTTTCGACAGGTCTGATTCTGTCCTTTTACAACAGCAGAAAAAAGAAAATCATGCTGTATCCGAAGAGTCCTGTGAAACTGCAGGAACTGGCGCGTCAGGAACATATCGCGGAGAAAATTGACCATCTGGAGAATGAAAACGGTGAAAGTACATTTCTGACCAATGCAATTAACTGTATCTGGGCAGTGATTCCGACGAAATGTGTGAGCGATTGTGATTACTGCGTGATCGGACCGGTCCTGACGGATTCTGTATCCAAAGTGCAGATTCGTAAATTTTATGCACAAAGTGGCCTGACGATTATGGAGGCAGCTGAAATTGAAGCGGAATATGCAGCGATTCCGGTTATGCCGTACCCTCTGCTGATGCAGATGTATCAGTATGTGTATTACTGCCTGACAGGGAAAAAGGCGGATATGAATGTACTTCCTGACAGAAAATATCAGAAGGATACGGCAGCCGAACTGGATACGGAACAGACGGAGGCTGCCCGGAAGAGAGATTATACACTTTCGGCAGAGACGGAAGCTTTTCTGTGCGATTGCGTCAGAAACGGAAATGTAGAACGGATCAGGCAGAGAAATTTAGGCGCATTGTGTGACCTGGCAGAGCTGGGACCTACGGAAGCAAGATCTTTAAAAAATTCCATGATCATCGGGATTGCGCTGATTACCAGAGCGGCAATCAGGGGAGGCGTTGCACCGGGAATCGCGTTTCCGCTCAGTGACCGGTACATTAACCGGATAGAAGCACTGTCTGCGGTAACGGATATCACACAGATGTATTCAGATGCGGCGGTTACCTTTACGGATCTGGTCAGAAAAAATAAGTTCAGACTTACTTACAGCAAACTGATCAATCAGTGCTGTGAATATATTCTGCAGAATTCTGAAAAGGCTGTACGGGTAACGGATGTCGCGGCTGCTGCAGGCGTGCATCCGGATACGCTTACGAGAAAATTCAGGGCGGAAACGGGTATTTCAGTGCCTGATTATATCCGTCAGGTAAAGACAGAGGAAGCCAAGGTGCTTCTCCTGCATACGGATAAATCATTACTGGAAATTTCTGACATTCTGTCCTATTCATCGCAGAGTCAGTTTATTGTTTCTTTTCGGAAACAGGAGGGAATTACACCAAATGCGTTCAGAACCGCTTCAAGGAGAGAAAGAACAGATGATTTTTAAACAAAAAACAGAATCATGAATTGTGCAAAAAGTCATATTTTTGATTATCGTCGGAAAAACAGAATTCATGCTGGAAAAGCATAACGAGTGAAAAGGCAGAGCTTTTTATAATGGTCACTGAAGGCAGACAGGGAGGCGGAAAATTGGAACGGATTGCATTTGAAAAGCAGTGGATGTTCGGACGTGCCGGAGAACAGAAAAGATTTCTGGATCTGCCGCACGATGCAATGTTGGAGCAGGAAAGAAGCAGCAGTGCTGAAACGGGGAGAAGCGGAGCTTTTTTCCGGGGCGGAGACTATGAATATGAGAAAAGCTTTATGGCACCGGAGGAATGGGAAAATCAGGACATATTCATTGAGTTTGAAGGAATATATCCGCATGCTGTGATTGAACTGAATGGTCAGAAAATCGGAGAATGTCATTATGGATATACCGGATATTTCTTTCTTCTGGAGGGACTGCAATACGGGCGCAGCAATACGATTTCCGTACGGGTAGACGGCAGCAGGCAACCGGACAGCAGATGGTATTCGGGTACGGGGATTTACCGCCCGGTATTTCTGTGGACGGGAAATAAGAAACACATCATGCCTGAAGGCGTCAGAGTGACAACACTTTCACATGATCCTGCGGTAATCCGTGTGGATATAAAATGCTCTGAGGCGGTCAGTCTGCAGAAGGATCAGATAAAGCTGGTTACGGAAATATATGAGAAGGGGCAGAAGGTTGCTGTAACATCCGGTAATAACGCGGTAATCACGCTGGAAAATGCAAAGCTCTGGAGTGACCGCAGCCCGTCACTTTATGAATGCAGATGCATACTGACAGAAAACGGTATGGTACTGGATGAGCAGAGGGTCAGCTTTGGAATCAGAACGCTGGAGTGGTCGGCAGAACGCGGATTTGAAGTAAATGGAGAAACAGTTTTGCTGCGGGGAGGCTGTATCCATCATGATCACGGCATTCTTGGCGCAGCATCCTATGAAAAGGCAGAACGCAGAAGACTGAAGAAACTTAAGGAATGCGGTTTCAACGCAATACGATCTGCACATAATCCGATCTGTAAAACGGCACTTGATGTCTGCGATGAACTGGGCATTTATGTCATGGATGAGGGCTGGGACATGTGGTATAAGTCCAAAAGCAGATATGACTATGCAGACAGGTTTGAAGAACATTTCGAAGACGACATCCGGATGATGACAGAGAAAGATTATAATCATCCTTCCGTGGTGATGTATTCCATTGGCAATGAAGTAACGGAGCCTGCGCAGGAAAAGGGAATCGAAACAGCAAAATCGCTGGTGAACTGTTTTCATGAACTGGACGGGACAAGACCTGTAACTGCCGGAATCAATATTACGCTTCTGTATATGGCACAGATGGCAGAAGCAGCAAAGAAAAAGGCAGACAGTTCAGAAACGGAAACTGAAGCGCAGATGCCGCAGATGGAAAAGATGGACAGTACCGCATATAACAGGATGATGTCAGAAGCGGGAGAACGCATGAACATGGCGGCAGCGACGGAAGAGGCGGACAGAATATCAACGCCAGTCCTGAATCTGCTGGATATTGCAGGTTATAACTATGCATCCAGCAGATACCGTGCAGAGGGAGAAAAGCATCCGGGGCGGATGATTGCCGGAACGGAAACCTTTGCAGCTGATCTCCCGGTTAACTGGGAAATGGTAAAAAGCTATCCGTATCTGATCGGAGATTTCATGTGGACGGCCTGGGATTATCTGGGCGAGGTCGGGATCGGTGCCTGGACCTATGAACAGAAAGATGGAGATTTTGAGAAGAAGTATCCGTGGCTTCTGGCGGATACGGGGGCATTTGACATCCTGGGAAATGAAACGGCGCAGGCGGGACTGGCAGCCATTGTCTGGGGAGCCAGAAATACACCGTATATTGCAGTAAAACCGGTAAATCATGATGAAAACAGTCTGATCCGGGCGATCTGGAGGGGAACCAATGCACTGCCGTACTGGTCATACAGGGGCTGTGAAGGCAGACCGGCAGAAATTGAGGTGTACAGCAGAGCATATGGAGTTGAACTGTTCCTGAATGACAGAATTATCGGGAAGAAACAGACGCAGAACTGCAGAGCAATTTTCAGAACCGCCTATGAGGAGGGGATACTGAAAGCAGTTTCCTATGACGAGAAGGGAGATTATATAGCCGAAAGTACACTCTACTCGGCGGACAGAAATCTGCATATTGGCATTATTCCGGAAGAAACGCTTCCGGAACCTGATGAGCTTCTGTTTGTGGACATTGAGATTCTGGGAGCAAACGGACAGACAGAATGTAACAGGGATGAAAAACTGAAGGTTACCGTAGAAGGAGGTCGGCTCCTGGGATTTGGAAGTGCGTGTCCAAGGACGACAGAAAGTTATCTGGAAGGGAGCTATACCACGTATTACGGGAAGAGTCTTGCAGTGATCAGATGTCTGGACAGAAAACTTACGATTTCTGTTCAGGGACAGACGCTTCCGGATGCACGGCTTGTGATGAGCAGAAACTGATATCAGTGGGGGTAAGCATGAAAAAAGAGAAGGCATTACAGAATTATCAGAAAAAAAGAACCTGGCTTTATGATCTGAAAATGAACCGATGGTTATATCTGCTGTCGGTGCCGATTATCATTTATTTCATTATTTTTAATTATGTGCCGATGGGCGGAATTCTGATGGCATTCGAAGATTTTAAACCGGCAAAGGGTCTGTTTGGCAGTACATGGGTAGGCTTTAAGAATTTTAAGGACTTTTTCTGCGGCGCCAGCTTTTTTAACATTTTGCGGAATACACTTGTAATCAATCTGCTGAATCTGGCAATTGCATTTCCGATGTCAATTATCTATGCGCTTCTGCTCAATGAACTGCACCTGAAATTCTTCAAAAAAGCAGTGCAGACCATTCATTATCTGCCATATTTTGTTTCCATGGTGGTTATCTGCGGACTGATTGTAGATTTCTGTTCAACAAACGGACCGGTTACAAAGCTCATGGTCATGCTGTTTCATATTAAACAGGAGAATCTGCTGCAGAATCCGGCATATTTCTGGGGAATCAATCTGGTATCGGATATCTGGCAGGGACTCGGCTATGGTGCCATTTTCTTTGTGGCGGCAATTGCAGGCGTCAGTCAGGAGCTTCATGAAGCGGCGGCAATCGATGGTGCGGGAAGGCTTCAGAGAGCGGTTCATGTGACAATTCCGGGGATTATGCCGGCAATTGTCACAATGCTGGTATTGCGGTGCGGCATGATTCTGCAGGTAGGCGGGGATAAGATCCTGCTGCTTTATAATCCCAGTATTTATTCTACGGCAGATGTCATTTCCACCAATGTACAGAGACTTGGTATCGAACAGATGAACTATGGATATTCCACAGCTGTCGGACTGTTCAATTCTGTTGTGGGGACAGTGCTTCTGGTGATATCCAATACGCTGAGCCGTAAGCTGACGGATACATCAATCGTATAAATGATGCAGGGAGGGTATCGGTAAATGATTTCAATTGGAAAATCTTCAGGGATGGTAGAAAAGACAGGGCCATCCAGAATTATCTTTGACATTTTGAATTATGGTTTCATGATCCTGTTTGCGGTCGCATGTATTGCACCGATCTGGCATGTTGCAATGGCATCCATCAGTGATCCGAGGATGCTGATGGCCAATTCCGGAATTCTCTGGAAGCCGCTTGGGAAAATCACGATGAAAGGCTATAGGATGGTACTCCATAATAAGAGCATCCTGACGGGATATGGAAATACACTGCTGTACGTCGTATGGAATGTAGTGGTAGGAACAATCAGTACAATGGTCGCGGGATTTCTGTGCAGCAGAAAAGATTTCAAGCTGGCAACTCCGCTGACTCTGTTCATTATGTTTACCATGATGTTCGGAGGAGGTCTGATTCCGACTTACATGGTCTACAGGCAGATCGGTCTGATCAACAACAGACTTGTGATGATGGTGCCGGGACTCCTGAATGCGTTCTATCTGATTATGATGAAAAGCGCATTTGAACAGCTTGACAGCGGGTATGAGGAATCAGCCAAGATTGACGGCGCAGGTCCGCTGACGATTCTGTTTCGCATTCTGACCCCGTTAGTAAAGGCGAATCTCGCAGTCATTATCATGTTTACTGTTATCAACGTATGGAATTCATGGTATCCGGCATCCATTTATCTGCCGAGAGCAAGGAATTTATGGCCGCTGCAGCTCTTTATGAGAGAGATTCTGATACAGAATGATACCACGAAGGTACTGACGGGTACAGATGCGGCCAAGGCAGCGGATCTGACATCAAATCTGGTGAAATACTGTGTAACGATTGTCGGAACCTTACCGATTCTCTGTGCATATCCTTTTGCACAGAAATATTTTGTCACAGGTGCAACGCTTGGTGGTGTAAAGGGGTAAAAGCGGAAATGTGATGCTGCAGCATCTTATTTCAATAGACAGAGGCTGTATATTACAGTCTCTGAAGAAAAGGATATGGAGGGTATTATATGAGAAGGAAACTGGTTTCAACTGTACTGCTTTGTACGATGGGGGTCGGTATGCTGTCAGGGTGCGGCAGTACCGGTACGGCAGCGGATATGCAGAAGTCTGACACAAATGCGACATCGCAAAGCGCTGATGCTTCCGCAGCAGCATCGGATGATTTTTCATCTCCGCTTAAGATTTCTGCATGGGTACATACCGATGATAACAATGATGGATATCTTGCAAACACAAATGAAAATCCGGTCATTTCCTATCTGTCAAAAAAATTCAATGTGACGTTCGACTGGCAGATTCCTGCAGTCGGCAGTGAAACAGAGCAGCTTAACCTGATGCTGGGCTCCGGGGACTACACAGATGTGTTCGATACGACATTTTCACAGCAGACCTGTCAGGAACTTTATGACAGCGGTGTGATTCAGGATCTGACGCCGTATGTTGAGAAGTATATGCCGAATTATACAAAATATATTAACAGCAATGAGACAGTGAAAAAGTCGGCCTATACGGATGATGGGAAAATCGTATATATTCCGGATGCCAAAAATGAACCTACAGCAAACTGGGGCGGGCTGATGTATAACAGAAAGCTTCTGGAAAACGTAACAGGCGGCAAGATCAGCTTTCCGTCAGGAAAAGATGAACCGACGACCATCGATGACTGGGACTATATGCTCGGGCTGATGAAACAGTACTATGATCAGAAAGGACTGAAAGATTATGCATGCCTGATTCTGCCGGCAGCAGGATATTTTACGACAGGAGATATTCTGACGGGCTTTGGTACGACAGGATCATATTATGTAGACGCGCAGAAAAAGGTACAGAGCGGTATTCTGACAGATCAGTTCTATAATTATCTGGTGAAGATGAAGGACTGGTATCAGAAGGGCTATATTTATCAGGATTTTGCAAGCAGAAGCAGTGATCCGTTCTATTTCCCGAATCAGGCACTTACCTACAGCGGAAGTGCAGGCATTTTCTATGGCCTTGATGCACAGCTGGGAACGGCAATGTCCAGTAAGGACAACGGTATTGATGTTGATTATCATGCATTGACCGCACCGCTGGATACACAGAATAATGCCACAGCGTTGCCTGCAAATGGTATGGTAAATACCAATGAGGCAAGTGATGTATTTGGTGCAGGATGGGTTGTCTCTTCTTCCTGCAGCGAGGAGAAGCTGATTCGCTGGCTTAAACTCTGCGATTATCTTTTCAGCGATGAAGGCAGCATGATGAAGTCCTATGGACTGACCAAGGAACAGGCAGGTGACAATGCGATATATAAGAAGCTGGGGATGCAGGACGGTGCCTACTGGTTTGATGCAGACGGAAACTTTACCTATAATCCGGTTTCAGATCCTTTTGCAGCCAGTGTCAAGGTTAAGGAAAATCAGCTTCGTATCGCCAGATTCCCGGGCATGACCAACAATACCTATTATAACCAGAAGACAAGTGACACCTTAAAGGATGCAGATAAAATCTGGATTTCCAATGGATATTCTGCATGCATTCCTGCCGGTGTGACCCTGACAACTCAGGAAAGTAAGGATCTTGCTCCATTATCAACCGCCGCAACGGATTATATTGATTCCATGGTTCCGAAATTCATTATGGGGACAGAAAAGCTGGATAAAGACAGCTTCGCACAGTTTGAAGACAAGGTCAGAAGTCTTGGGATGGATCAGTGTCTTAAGATTGAACAGACGGCATATGATCGTTATATGACGAAGTAAAACAGATTAAAATGATTGCACTTATCGGGCAGGGTTTCCTGCCCGATTTTGCGTTCCGGCAAGACAGGTGTGGATACAGCATGCATAGTAGACGGCCAGATCATGAGGAGCCTCCTGCATTCCATCCTTGAGCCAGCATTCGATAACACCCAGGCAGCCGTAAATTGTGTAGTAGCAGTCCCAGCGCCTTCGATAGTCAGTATCCTTTGCCAGAGACAGGTATTTTTTTGTTTCGGTATCTGCCTTATCGAGTGTCATGGAAAGTGAAATTTCCAGTACCCTGCTTTCAAAATTCGGAGAAGAAATCAGCATATAGAGTTCGGCATTTTCACGCATGTCCTGAAACTGCTGTGTCAGCAGATCTACAAGATTGCATTCATTGCAACGGTTCAGAATATCCGTGGTTCGCTGCAGGCATTCCTGCTCAAGCTGCTCCTTCCAGTCGTAAATATCCTTATAATATTTATAAAAGGTCGTTCTGTTGATCTCAGCTTTTTTGCATACATCTGTCAGGCTGAGTTTATGGAAGGGCTTATCTTCCAGCATCTGAATAATACTTTTTCTGATAATCATTTTGGTATATCTTACTCTGGCATCAGTTCCCATTTTATCCCTCATTTTTTTTCAAACAGAAAGTTTGACAACAGTATCTGAAGATCTGTTGTTTTATGCTGCGAACCGGATGACTTTGCTGATTGTCCGGTGCTTCCTGCAGGAATAGTATAGCATTGTAAGAATTCAAAAACAACAGACAGTAAGTAAAACAACAATGAGTACGAAAAACATCATCCGTTGTTTTACAGATGAAGGAGGCTGAAAAATGAAATATTGCAGAAGATGCGGACATCGGATGGAGGAAGGTGCAAGATACTGCGCTGCGTGCGGGGCATATCAGGAAGAGGAATATTGTTACAGGCAGCCGCTGATGCCGCATGAAATTCTGTATGCGTATGATCCGGAAATTATGGAAAATGAGGGAAGACTTCCGCTTGCGTGTATGCTGGCGTATATTCCCGGACTGTTTTTTATCCCGCTGTTATCGGAACCTCATGATAATATACACAGAAAATGTGCATCCCAGGGGGTGTGGATCACGCTGATTTCAATTGTCGGCGTACTTTTACTGCCGTATCTGGTGATAACCGGAAATCAGATGCATCTGTTCACCCTGCAGTATCTGGTTTCACTCTTTACCGGATGGAATATGGTGAGCTGGCCGCGGAAACTGTGGCATCTTTTCCTTTTGTACTGGATAATGTTGCCGCTTGGCTGTTATGTTCCGATGAACTCGCTCAGAGGTTTTTTCCGGGGAACGTTCAGCAGGATTCCGTACAGAATCCCGCTTTTCTGGCGTTTTCAGCTGTTTCCCCTGTCGGAAGAAAATGAGAATGTGGAGGTGTCCGATGATTAACGATACGGAAGAAGAGAAGTGTCTGAAACTGAAAATGGAAAATATCAGCAGTCTGAATATTCTGTGCCGGAATTATCAGGTAAAGATCACAGAAGGAACAGAGGAAGAGATGGTAATCCGGTATCATAATAACCGGTTCCGGAAAATGATCATCAGCCGCAGCAGCTCAGGTGTCAGGATGGAAGAACAGATGGCAGTGACCTTCTATGAGTTCTTCCGGTTCATGGAACTGATGACAGACAATGTACTTGAAATTGAGATCCCATCCGCCTGCAGGAATATGAATATCAGTGTGGAAACCGGTGTTACCGGAATTGATGTCAGCGATATCGGTGCACAGAATCTGAGACTCATTTCCAGTACCGGACAGATTTATATTCACAGTGCACATGTATGCAGAAGGCTGTCAGCCGTAAGCTCTGCCGGGCATGTATGCTGCTTTGCGCAGGGAACAGAAAGTGATTATGATATTGACTGCCGTGCAGACAGAAAAGATGTCTGTCAGCCTTTTTTCAGATCTGATCCTTCATCACCAAGGAAAATATTTCTGAGATCCAATATGTATGTACCGGAACTGGTTTTTATCTGAATGTCTGAAAAATGTAAACGATTGACAATTGCATCATTTGGTGTTTTACTAATAGCAGAACAATAATCAGAAAAAGACAAATGTAAACGTTTATCACAAGGAGCGCCATGGCAAGTATCAGAGATGTTGCGGACCGTGCAGGAGTATCCATTGCAACGGTCTCAAGGGTTATGAACCGGAGAGGGGCTCTCAGCGAGAAGACCATTCAAAAGGTGCAGAATGCCATGAAAGAGCTGAATTATCAGCCGAATGATCTGGCAAGGGCCTTAAGCGGCAAGAAAGAATCAAAGATTATTGCACTTCTGTCCCTGCCGCTTCAGCATCCTTTTTATTCAGAACTGATTACGAGCATTGAGGAATGTCTGTTTCGGGAGGGGTACAAGCTGCTGATCATCACTTCCTTTGAGGATATCATGAAGGAAGAAAACTGTGTGAATCTCGTGCAGAGTCATATGATTGACGGCCTGATTATCGGAGGACATCCGGCCAGTGAGCGGATCCTGGAAGGCTCGCCGATTCCGATTGTTACTGTGGAAGCAAGCCTTCCGGAGATTCCCTGCGTTATCAGCGATAACAATCAGGGCGGAATCATGGCTGCAAAATATCTGATTGCAAAGGGGTGCAGACATCTGGTACATATCGGAGGCGATATGCATCATGAGAGCGAGTCGGACAGACGGACCAGAGCCTTTGAAGAGGTGTGTGCTGCGGAGCATATCCCATGTACTGTATATGAGTCAACGGCAGGCATGCTCAGAAACATGGACTATTCAGCAGTGGTCAGCCGTATGCTGTTCGAGCATCCGGAGGCAGACGGTGTATTTGCCAGTTCGGATGTCATTGCAGCAGAGGTGATCCGGGTAACAGGTTCCATGGGGATTCGTGTACCGGATCAGCTGAAGGTAATCGGGTTTGACAATGTTCGAATGGCAAGGCTGATGAATCCTCCGCTGACAACGATCGGACAGGATTTCGGAGAGCTTGCGCAGCAGACGGTACAGAAGATTCTGAAACAGATTCACGGCGAAACGGTGGAGATGCGAACCGTCATACCGGTAACACTGGTGGAACGGCAGTCTGTATGAATACAAGCGACCGGCAGGAAAACCTGAGGCTGTGTCTGTTTATTTATATGCAGAGAAGATTAGAATACAGGAATAAAGAATGGAAACGGAGATTTTTATATAATGAAAAAACTGGAAAATAAAATCATGTTGATTACTTATGCAGATTCCATGGGACATAATCTGCAGGATTTAAACCATATTCTGAACAGATATTTCAAAGGTGCGGTCGGAGGCCTTCATGTACTTCCCTTTTTTCCATCTTCTGCGGACAGAGGCTTTGCACCGATGACCTACAGAGAGGTAGAGAAGAGTTTCGGCAGCTGGGAGGACATCGAGGCACTTTCTGATCAGTATTACATGATGTGCGATTATATGATCAATCACATCTCCGCGCACAGTGCCTATTATCAGGATTTCCTGGCCAGAAAGGATGCTTCGGAATATAAGGACCTTTTTATCCGTTATAAAGACTTCTGGGAAGGCGGGGAGCCGACACAGGAGCAGGTGGATGCGATTTACAAACGGAAGCCGCGTGCGCCGTATGTAATGGCGGGGTTTGCAGACGGTACAAGTGAAAAGGTGTGGTGCACCTTTGATGAAGAGCAGATTGATATTAACTGTAAATCAGAAACTGCAAAGAAGTTTATCCGGGACAATCTGGAGTGTCTGTGCAGTCACGGAATGTCCATGATCCGTCTGGACGCATTTGCCTACGCAACCAAGAAAGCAGGTACGAGCTGCTTTTTCATCGAACCGGATGTATGGGAATTCCTGCATGACTGCGAGAAGATCACGGATCCGCATGGCGTGACGATTCTGCCGGAGATTCATGAGCATTATACGATGCAGCAGAGAATTGCGGACAAGGGATATTATGTATATGATTTTGCACTGCCGATGCTGCTGATCCATGCGATTTATTCCGGAAAGACGGGATACCTGCGTCACTGGCTTGAAATCTGCCCGCGCAGGCAGTTCACAACGCTGGATACACATGACGGAATCGGCGTGGTCGATGTGAAGGATCTTCTGCCGGATGATGAAATCGAGAAGACCAGGGAAGAAATCTTCCGTTTCGGTGCGAATGTCAAAAAGGTATATAATACGGCAGCATACAACAATCTGGATATTTATCAGATCAACTGCACATATTATTCTGCGCTTGGTGATGATGATGCTTCCTATCTGCTTTCACGTGCCGTGCAGTTTTTTGCTCCCGGGATCCCGCAGGTATATTATGTCGGACTTCTGGCAGGAAAAAATGATTTAAAACTCCTGGAGGAAACGAAGGTCGGAAGGAATATCAACCGTCACTACTATGAAGAAGCGGAAATTGCAGAGGAGGTAAAGCGCCCCGTTGTGGTGAAGCTTCTGAAGCTGATGGAGTTCCGTAATTCCAATCCGGCATTTAACGGTAGCTTTGAATTAAAGAAATGTGCGGACAATGAGCTTGTCATCCGCAGGGAATATGAGGGAAATTATGCCGAGCTGCATGCTGATTTTGCGGGCAGATCCTTTACCATTACGTATGCCGGCGCGGGAGAACGGCAGCATACGCTGGAGCTGTGAAGCAGGAGGAAAAGGCAGGCTGAAGATATTTTGCCGGAACATTGAAGACGAAAGTACCATATGCTATATTTAAAGTAAGCGATGAAAGAAATATAAAGTCGAGGACAGAAAGGCAGGATGGGAAAATGGATACAAAGGCAATGTTTAAATTCAGTTATGGTCTGTTTGTACTGACAGCGAAGGAAAACGGGTTTGACAATGGCTGTATCATCAATACGGCGATTCAGGTCACATCTTCTCCGAACCGCATTTCCATTGCAGTGAACAAGGCAAATAAAACACATGATATGATTCATGCGACAGGAGAATTCAATGTCTGCATGCTGTCAGAGAATGCTCCGTTTTCTGTTTTTCAGAATTTCGGCTTCCAGAGCGGAAATACTACGGATAAGTTTGCTGCTTTCAATCAGAAAAAGAGAAGTGCAAACGGTATTTATTACATTACCGATTATGCCAATGCCTATGTCAGTGCAAAGGTGGTTCAGGAGGTTGATCTTGGCACACATACGATGTTTATTGCCGATGTGACGGATGCGGAGGTGCTTTCGGATGTAGCGTCTGTCACTTACAATTATTATCAGGCCAATATCAAGCCGAAACCGCAGGTTACGCCTGCCCAGGCAGGGAAGACGAAGTGGGTCTGCAAGATATGTGGCTATGTTTACGAAGGAGAAGAACTTCCGGCAGATTTTATCTGTCCGATCTGTAAACATGGTGCGCAGGACTTTGAAAAGGTAGCCGGTTAATGAAACGGGTATTTTGAAATATATGTACGGAAAGAAGCGGTTTCCAGATGACGGCAGTTATCCGGAAACCGTTTTTTCAGGTATAAAAAAGGCGGATTGCATAATAAAAAAAAATATTTTTATTGATATTTTTTTATCAATTCAAACGGGATACATGATATAATACTTAGGTTGTAAAATTGGAGGTTTAAAATGCTGTCGATCTATTTATGTAAAAGGGATGAAACGATCGCGGATGCACTTAAGAAAATCAACGAGACGGATCCGGACGGTAAGGTCTATGCGGTAGATGAAGATACTGACAGGTGTTATGTAGGAGATGAGCGCTTTGTACATGCTCCGAAGCTGATTAACTGTCAGAATCATTACTGGGCGGTCCGGGAAGTGACATCACAGTAATGATCTGAACGGAGGAACTGATTGGAACTGGAAAGAGAAGAAAATAAAATGGGGGTTATGCCTGTCAGAAGGCTGATTATCTCCATGTCGCTGCCGATGATGATTTCAATGCTGGTACAGGCGCTTTATAATGTGGTTGACAGCATTTTTGTGGCACAGATTGAAGAGGACGCGTTGACTGCAGTTACACTGGCATTTCCGATGCAGAATCTGATGATTGCAGTTGCAGCAGGTACCGGTGTCGGTATTAACGCACTGTTATCAAAATCACTCGGTGAAAAGAAATATGAAAAGGCAGACACAGCTGCGAATTCCGCAATTCTGCTGAGCCTTTTGAATTTTGTTGTATTTATGATCATTGGTCTGTCTCTGTCAGAGGCATTTATCAGAACACAGACATCGGATCCGAAGATTATTGCCTATGGAACGACTTATCTGAAGATCTGCTGCGGCATGTCTTTCGGTGTGTTCTTTCAGATTACATTTGAACGGCTCCTTCAGTCTACGGGCAGAACCTTTTACAGTATGATTTCTCAGCTTACGGGAGCAGTGATTAATATCATCATGGATCCGATCATGATCTTCGGACTTCTGGGCTGCCCGAAAATGGGTGTGGCGGGAGCTGCCTATGCAACTGTGCTGGGGCAGGTGATTGCATCCGGACTCGGTTTATATATGAACCTGAAGGTGAATAAGGATATTACATTGTCCGTAAAAGAGGTGCTGCATCCGCAGAAGGATGTGATCCGCGCAATTTATGCAGTGGGTGTTCCGTCTATTTTGATGATGTCCATCGGTTCACTGATGACATATCTGATGAATCTGATTCTGATTGTCTTTTCCACAACGGCAACGGCAGTATTCGGCGTTTACTTTAAGCTGCAGAGCTTTTTCTTCATGCCGGTATTCGGACTTAACAATGGTCTGATTCCTGTCCTTGCCTATAATTACGGAGCCAGGAACAGGGACAGAATCAGGCATGCACTGAAATTCTCCATGCAGCTGGCAGTGATCATCATGCTGGCAGGTACGGCTGTATTTGAGATTGTTCCGGGGACACTTCTGGACATGTTCAATGCTTCTGCGGAAATGAGAGAGATCGGTATTCCTGCACTTCGGATCATCTGCCTGTCTTTCCCGATGGCAGGCTTCAGTATTGCCATGGGTTCTATTTTTCAGGCATTTTCCGAGAGCATTTATTCGCTCATTATTTCCATCGGAAGGCAGCTCGTTGTGCTGATTCCGGTTGCGTGGCTTTTGTCACTTACCGGGAATGTGAATCTGGTATGGTGGGCGTTTCCGATTGCAGAGCTGGTATCGCTGATCCTTTCGGTATTCTTTTTCCGCAGGCTTTATCGGAGAACTGTTTTGTCACTTTGATACAAAAATAGAGAAATAGTTTGTGCATATTTACTTTTCATAATTTGTTTATACATACTTTATAAAAAAAGATTTATAATATAACTATGTGCTGCTGGGGGCAGCAATGGGAGGAACAGGAGCAGAATGAGTATTGGCGAAAGACTGAATGAACTTCTTACAGAAGACAAGACAATGATTCCGGTGAACATCGGTATCGGACCGGAGGGTTTTTTCAATATCAACAAGTCCGTTGTGTATTCCTGGGGAATCATGCTCGTATTTTTGATCTTATGCATTTTTCTGACCAGTAATATGAGAATCCACAATATCAGTAAAAAACAGCTGATTGCAGAAACCATTGTGGTAAAGCTGCGCGGGCTTGTGGCAGATCTGCTCGGATCGTTCGGCTCAAGATATACGGAATATATTCTTACGGTTCTTCTGTATATCGCACTCAGCAATCTGGTTGGCGTTGTGGGTCTTGTTCCGCCGACAATGGATCTGAATGTAACTGTCGGACTTGCACTGATGAGTATTGTCCTGATTGAAGCAGCAAGCATCAGTAAGAACGGTGCAGGCGGCTGGCTGAAGTCTTTTACAAAGCCGATCTGGATTGTTACGCCGATGAACATTCTGGAACTTGCAATCCGTCCGCTTTCACTCTGCATGCGACTGTTTGGTAATGTGCTTGGTGCGACGGTAATCATGGAACTGATCAAGATGGCTGTTCCGATGTTCATTCCTGCGCTTGCCAGTCTGTATTTTGATTTCTTCGACGGACTGATCCAGGCATATGTGTTTATTTTCCTGACTTCCCTTTATATCAAGGAAGCAACAGAATAAAAGAGGTAACTCGGAAAGATATTTTTTCCTTGTTTATAAATTTGAATTTGAGAGAGATTTGAAAGGAGATATTTATTATGGATTTTACAGCGATTGGAGCCGGACTTGCCGCACTTACAGGTATTGGCGCAGGAATTGGTATCGGTATTGCAACATCGAGAGCAACAGATGCAGTTGCAAGACAGCCTGAAGCAAGCAATAAAATCATGATGATGCTGCTTCTGGGATGTGCACTTGCAGAAGCTACTGCAATTTATGGTCTGGTTGTTGCATTAATGCTTATTTTCGCGAAGTAATTTCGTAGTACACCATGCCTGCAAAAAGGCAAAAAAGGGGATAGAGCTGTGCTGAATGTAAATTTCAACATTGTATACACGATTATTAATATATTGATTCTTTTTGTCATTTTCCGTGTCTTTCTGTTTAAGAGGGTAGACAAGGTCTTAAAAGAGCGGAATGATGAGATTGAGAATGCAACTGCTACTGCAGAGAAGAAGAGCAGTGACGCGGATGCGGCAAAGGCAAAATATGATGCGGATGTTCAGAAGCTGGAAGAGGAAAAGGAAAATATCATTTCCGAATCCAGAGAAAAGGGATACCACGAGTATGCGCAGATTGTTGCAAATGCGAAGGTTGAGGCTGGAAGTATTATAGAAGATGCCAAGAAAACTGCTAAGCTTGAAAGCGAGAGGCAGAGACGCATTTATGAAGCGGAGATTACCGAAATGGTGGTTTCTGCTGCGTCTAAAATTGCTGCTGGTTCACACAGTGAACAGCAAGACAGTGAACTTTATAACAGGTTCATAGATGAGGCTGGTGATGAAGAAAAATGAGCCAGGAAAGCTACTGGAATAACGACTTACATAGCACAAATGATAATTACTGTAAGGCAGAGCTTCGCTACGCAAATACAAAACCGTCAGATGAGCAGCTTCAGAAAATCAGTGAAGCGCTTTGCAAGAAGATGGAAGTTGAGCGTGTGGATATCAGACCCGTTCAGGATGATTCCATTGGCGGCGGATTTATTATCAAATGTGGGAATTTTGAGTATGACTGGAGTGACAAGGGACGTGCGGCTCAGCTGAGAGATACGCTGAAGGGTGTTCACAGAGAAACGACTACCACTTCCCCCCATATTATTTCCATTCTGAAGAATCATGTGGATGATTTCAAACTGGAACTGCAGGACCGTGAGGTCGGATACGTGCTCTGGGTTGGTGATGGTATTGCCAATGTCAAGGGCTGTGGTCATGCATTCTACGGGGAAGTCATTGAGTTTGAAGACGGAACAAGAGGAATGGTACAGGATATCCGTGAAGATCATATCGGATGTATTCTGTTCGGTGATGATGCAGGAATCAGGCAGTCCAGTAAGGCAATCAGAACTTATAAACAGGCAGGTATTCCTGTCGGCAATGGTTTTATCGGACGTGTGGTGAATGCTCTTGGCGAGCCGCTGGATGAAAAGGGTCCGATTGAGGCTGAAGGATATCGTCCGGTAGAAGAGCCGGCTCCAGGTATTGTAGAGAGGCAGTCTGTCAATCAGCCAATGGAAACAGGTATTCTTTCAATTGATACCATGTTCCCGATCGGAAGAGGACAGCGTGAGCTGATCATTGGAGACCGTCAGACAGGTAAGACTTCTATTGCGACAGATACAATTCTGAACCAGAAGGGGAAAGATGTTATCTGTATCTATGTTGCAATCGGACAGAAGGCATCTACTGTTGCAAGACTGATCACCACGTTGACAAAGGCGGGGGCAATGGATTATACGACGATTCTGTGCGCAACGGCTGCAGAACCGGCTCCGCTTCAGTATATTGCACCTTATGCGGGTGCTGCACTTGCAGAATACTTTATGTATCAGGGCAAGGATGTACTGATTGTATATGACGATCTTTCCAAACATGCAGTTGCATACAGATCACTTTCACTTTTGCTGGAACGTTCTCCGGGACGTGAGGCATATCCTGGTGATGTATTTTATTTGCATTCCAGATTGCTGGAGAGATCCAGTAAGCTTTCTGCTGATCTTGGAGGAGGTTCCATTACGGCACTTCCGATCATTGAGACGCAGGCAGGTGATGTATCTGCATATATTCCGACTAATGTCATTTCCATTACAGATGGTCAGATCTTCCTCGAGAGCGATCTGTTCTTCGAAGGTATGAGACCTGCTGTTAATGTTGGTCTTTCCGTGTCCCGTGTGGGCAGTGCGGCACAGACCAAGGCTATGAAGAAGGCTGCGGGCAGTATCCGTATTGACCTTGCACAGTACCGTGAAATGGCAGTATTTACCCAGTTCAGTTCTGATCTGGATGATACCACCAAGAAGCAGCTGGCACATGGCAAGGCGCTGATGGAACTTTTAAAGCAGCCGCTGGGTCATCCGCTGCAGATGCATGAACAGGTAATTACGCTGGTGTGCGCAAATGGCGGCAAAATGGATGAACTTTCGACAGGTGAGATCAAGAAATTTCAGAGTGGTCTGCTGGAATATTTTGATAATCAGCTTCCGGATGTAGTCAGTGAGCTGGAGAATGGTAAAGATTTAAGTGATGATTTAAGAAAACGTATATTAAAGGCTGCCGATGCTTATCTGGAAATTTATAATTACCAGAAGGCGCAGACAGAAGCTCCAGCTTCTGCCGATAACGAACAGGTTGCTGCAGAAGAACAGCAGTAATCTGCACGGATGCAAATGCAGCCAGGTACGAGTACGGTGCAGAGGTTAAAACGTGGCAAACATCAAGGAAATACAGGACCGGATAAAAAGCGTCAATGATACGATGAAAATCACGAATGCGATGTATATGATTTCATCGAATAAGCTTCGCAAGGCCAGAAAAATGCTGGCAGAGACAGAGCCTTATTTCTATTCCGTACAGGGAATGTTCTCACGTGTCATCCGTCATGTACCGGTTGATACACAGGATATTTTCCTGGATAAGCATATGGATATTCCGAAGGAAGAACGGAAAAAGGGCTATATTGTTCTGACAGATGATAAAGGTCTTGCCGGCGCGTACAATCATAATGTTCTGAAGATTGTCGAGCAGCATATCAAAAGCGATGGCCCGAACTGGAAGCTGTATGTAGTCGGAGAAATGGGACGTCAGTATTTTATGAATAAAAACATCCCGGTAGATGAACAGTTTCATTTCACTGCGCAGAATCCGACACTGTCACGTGCCAGAAAGATCGCAGCCAGAATTCTGAACGATTATGAGAATCAGGATCTGGATGAGGTATATATGGTATATACGACAATGAAGAATTCCATTGTCTGTGAAACACAGTTTTCCAAGCTGCTGCCATTGGACAGAAAGGACGAAAAGCTGAACGGACAGGATGTCCTGAAATCAACAAGCGGTGCAATGCAGGAGGAATTCCTGATGACACCTAGTCCGGAAGCTGTCCTTGATAATATTGTTCCCAGTCTGGTGACCGGATTTGTATATGGTGCGCTTGTTGAGGCGTTCTGCAGTGTTCAGAATTCCCGAATGATGGCAATGGATTCTGCCAATAAGAATGCAAAGTCCATGATTCATGATCTGACCATGAAATATAACAGAGAACGCCAGGGTATGATCACACAGGAGATCACCGAGGTTGCCAGTGGCGCCAAAGCACTTAAACGTGCCAAGGAAGCCAAGGAACAAAGAGATGAAATGATGCGTCGTGAAGCAGAAGCGATGGAAGAGGAAGAGGGAAATTAATTGAAAAACGGAAGAATTATTCAGGTCATGGGACCTGTAGTAGACGTTCAGTTTGAAGACAATGATTTGCCTTACATCAGAGACGCACTTGAAGTAGATAACAATGGAAAAAGATGCGTTATGGAGGTTGCACAGCATGTTGGCGATAATACCGTCAGATGTATCATGCTCTCGGCAACAGAAGGTCTTTCCCGTGATATGGAAGTTCGGGCGACAGGCTCCTCCATTACAGTTCCTGTCGGTGAGAAAACACTGGGAAGGCTGTTTAATGTAATTGGTGAAGCAATTGACAAGGGTGAAGATCTCTCAGGAGAAGAACATTGGAGTATTCACAGAAAGCCTCCGGAACTGATAGATCAGAGTCCGGTTGTAGAGGTATTGGAGACAGGAATCAAGGTAATTGATCTTCTGGCACCTTATGCAAAAGGCGGTAAGATCGGCCTGTTCGGCGGCGCCGGTGTAGGTAAGACGGTTCTGATTCAGGAACTGATCCAGAACGTTGCAACAGAACACGGTGGATATTCCATTTTCACCGGTGTCGGTGAGCGTTCCAGAGAGGGTAACGACCTCTGGTCAGAGATGAAGGCATCCGGTGTTCTGAAAAAGACAGCATTGGTATTCGGACAGATGAATGAGCCCCCGGGAGCACGTATGAGAGTTGCGGAAACGGGACTTACGATGGCGGAATATTTTCGTGATGTAAAGCATCAGGATGTACTTCTGTTTATTGATAATATTTTCAGATTTATTCAGGCAGGTTCAGAGGTTTCATCACTCCTGGGACGTATGCCTTCTGCAGTAGGTTATCAGCCTACACTGGCAACAGATCTTGGTGAACTGCAGGAACGTATTGCATCCACAAAGGAAGGCTCAGTTACTTCTGTACAGGCTGTTTATGTACCTGCAGATGATCTTACTGATCCGGCACCTGCAACTACATTTGCACATTTGGATGCAACAACTGTACTGTCCAGAAAGATTGTAGAACAGGGTATTTATCCGGCAGTGGATCCGCTTGCTTCATCCAGCCGTATTCTGGAGGCAGATGTTGTCGGACAGGAGCATTACGATGTAGCCATGAAGGTACAGGAAATGCTGCAGAAATATAAGGAACTTCAGGATATCATCGCAATTCTGGGTATGGAAGAACTGGGAGATGAAGACAAACTTACCGTGTTCCGTGCCAGAAAGATTCAGAGATTTTTGTCTCAGCCGTTCCATGTGGCAGAACAGTTTACAAATGTACCTGGCAAGTATGTTCCGCTGAAGGAAACCATTCGCGGATTCCAGATGATCGTTGACGGAGAGATGGATGAGTATCCGGAAGCAGCATTCTTCAATGTCGGAACAATTGACGATGTCATCGCGAAGGCCAAAGAGCTGGAGAAGGAATAACATATGAGTACGAACGCGCATACATTCAGACTTCAGGTAATGTCAATCAATGGAGTGTTTTATGATGACAGGTGTAAAAATGTCATTCTGCCCTGTATTGATGGTGAAATGTCCATCATGGCACACCATGAAGAGATGTTCCTGGCCATCTATGACGGAACCATACGAATCCAGAAGGAAGATGACAGCTGGATGGAAGCTGTTGTGGGAATCGGATCCGCACAGGTAGCCAATAATCGTTGTATGATTCTGGTAGATACCGTAGAACGGCCGGAAGATATTGATGTCAGACGTGCACAGGAAGCACTTGAAGCTGCGCAGGAGAAGATCAGACAGAAGAATTCCATTCAGGAATATAAGATGTCGCAGGCTGCAATGGCGAGAGCACTCAGCAGACTGAAGCTGGCTTCAAAGTATAATCTTCATTGAAATAATTAAATGCAGGTGCAATGGTACCTTCATTTAAATAATAAAAAAAGCTGTCACTCCGGAGATTTATATCTCTGAAGTGGCAGCTTTTTTATAAAAATAATCTTTATGCCGGATCAGTTTGCGGTAGCTGCAGAAGAAGCAGGAACTGCAGAAGCAGTATTGACCGCAGAAGCAGCAGCGGAAGAATCTTCTGCAGGGATTGTGGCAAAGTTGTAGGTATCTTCCGTGGTAATGGTAATACCCTCACCGGAAGGTGTTTCACCGTGCAGAATACTGATCATATACTGTACGCGGCTGTTGGCACGTTCATAATACTGTGCAGCCAGGTCAGCACTGTCTTTATTGTAGGCACCGTCGTATGCCTGATGATATGTAGCAACAGCCTGCGACATATAGCTTGCAGCATCAGTGGACAGATTACTTAAGGAAGAGAATTCGTCCGGGATTTCATATGCGGCCATTTTCTGAAATTCGGCATTCATGCCGTCCAGATCTGACAGTAGATCCTGCGTGGCAGTTGCCGAATTCGGATCAATTTCGTTGATGGCATCATTATAGCTGGCAACTGCATCGAAGAAGCTGTTCATGTTGGTTTTGTAGGTTTCCAGATCATCGTTTTTTGTTCCGCATCCGCTGATGGTAAGTAAAACCAGACACAATACAGTGAAAAGTGACAGATATTTTTGAAATGTTTTTTTCAGCAATTCGATTACCCCCGATTAAAATACATCAGTCTTAAATTTATCACACATGGATAATACGGTCAATTGTAGTTTAAGGGAGTTTGTGCTACGATTATGGAAATTTGAAGAAATCAGGAAGAAAATCAGCCATGACAAAACAGGAATTTCTGAAATTATTCCATCATCATCCAATTTATCTGGATGGAGCAACAGGAACAAATCTGATGAAAGCCGGGATGCCTGCAGGAGTTTGCCCGGAAGCATGGATTCTGGAACATCCGGATGTGCTTGTAAGTCTGCAGAAAGCATACGCAGAAGCAGGCAGTGACATTGTATATGCGCCGACTTTTACTGCGAACCGGATTAAATTGAAAGAGTATGGACTTGAGAACAGGCTGGAAGAGATCAATCAAAGTCTGGTCGATCTTTCCAGACAGGCAGTGGGAACGAAAGCGCTGGTTGCCGGAGATCTGACAATGACCGGAAGGCAACTTTCACCAATCGGAGATCTTGATTTTGAAGAACTGGTGGATGTATATAAGCAGCAGATCCGTGCGTTGGAGAGTGCCGGAGCAGATCTGCTTGTTGTAGAAACCATGATGAGTCTTCAGGAGTGCAGGGCAGCGCTGATAGCTGCGAAGGAAACGACAGACCTTGCCGTGATGGTGTCACTTACTTTTGAGGCTGATGGGAGAACACTTTTCGGGAGCGATGCAGCATCAGCAGCAATTGTCATGGAGAGTCTCGGAGCAGCAGCAGTTGGCGCAAACTGCTCTACAGGACCGGATCAGATGACGGATATTATCAGAAATATGGCAGCGGTAACGACAATTCCGATTATTGCCAAGCCAAATGCAGGATTGCCAAGTGTCTGTGAAGACGGAACCACACAATACGATATGGATCCGGAGACTTTTGCTGAGAATATGATTCGTCTGATGAAGTGCGGTGCATCGATCCTTGGAGGCTGCTGTGGGACAACACCGGAGTTTATCAGACTCCTGACCGGGAAGACACAGGGAACGGTACTGGACCAGCTTCGTGATGAAGAGGGAGGCCCCATCGTCAGAAGATCGGAAGGCATTCGGTATCTTACTTCTGAGAGAGGCTATCTCGCATTCGGACTGGATGATCCGTTTATGATTGTTGGCGAGAGAATTAACCCAACGGGCAAAAAGAAGCTGCAGGCGCAGTTGCGCGAAAATAATCTGGATATGGTGTGTGATTTTGTACAGCAGCAGGAAAATGATGGTGCAGCTATTCTTGATGTCAATGTTGGCATGAGCGGCGTGGATGAGAAGAGCCTGATGTTGAAGGTACTGGATGAAGTAACCATGTTGACGGCGTTGCCGCTCTGCATTGATTCGAGTGATGCACATACGATGGAAAGCGCACTGCGCAGATATCCGGGAAGAGCACTTATCAATTCCATTTCACTTGAAAAGGGAAAGGCGGAGAAGTTTCTGCCGATCGCACAGAAATATGGTGCGATGTTTATCCTTTTGCCGGTTGGAAAGAACGGGTTGCCCAAAAACAATGAGGAAAAGAAACAGACCATTCTGGAACTGACGAAACTCGCAGAGGAGTATGGTCTGGGTGTTCAGGATATTGTGGTAGACGGACTGGTGGCAACAGTTGGGGCCGATCCCGATGCAGCAATGAATACGCTGGATACGATACGATTCTGTCATGATCACGGCTATGCGACCATCTGCGGACTTTCCAACATTTCTTTCGGACTTCCGGAGAGGAGTTATATTAATGCAGCATTTTTGACCATGGCAATTGCAGGCGGACTGACCATGGCAATTGCCAATCCTTCACAGGAACTTCTGGTGAACAGCGCTTATGCGTCAGATCTTTTACGTAACAAGGACGGCGCGGATCTTCGTTATATTCAGAGAATGCAGCGTTATCAGAAGGAAAATGCAGGGCAGGCGGCGGGAATGGATTCAAAACCGCAAACGCAGGTAACCTCTGATCTTCCGGAAGATCAGAAAATGATGAAGGTTCTGTATGAGGATGTGTTGAACGGTTCAAGAAGAAATGTGATAAGGGATACACAGAAGGCAGTTGAAGCGGGATGTATTCCGCAGGAAATTTTGAATCAGACGCTTATGCCGGCGATTAATGAGGTCGGCGTACTCTTTGATAAGGGAACTTATTTCCTGCCGCAGTTGATTTCCAGTGCGGAAACGATGAAAATGTCCATTGGATATCTGGAGCCTCTTCTGAAAACGGGAGGAGGGCAGGAAGAGGAAATGCCGGTGATTGTTATTGCAACGGTTCACGGGGACGTACATGATATTGGTAAGAATCTGGTGGCACTGATGCTTAAGAACTACGGCTTTAAGATCGTCGACCTGGGAAAAGATGTTCCGGCAGAAAAAATCATCACTACCGCAATTGCTGAAAATGCTGCAGTGATTGGGCTGTCAGCTCTGATGACAACCACCATGCAGGAAATGAAGAATGTGATCAGGCTGGCAGGAGAAAAGGGATGCAAGGCCAAAATTATGATCGGTGGTGCTGTCGTCACACAGGATTTTGCGGATGAAATCGGAGCAGATGCCTATGCAGATGATGCGGCGGATGCAGTACGTGTAGTAAAAAAGATTCTGAATATACAGGATGGGAGAGCGTAACGATGACAGGTGCAGATGCAATGGTAAAATGCCTTGAAAAAGAAGGCGTACAGGTAGTATTCGGATATCCGGGAGTTGCAATATGTCCTTTTTATAACAGTGTGCTGGACTCGGAGATCAGAACGGTTCTGATTCGAACGGAGCAGAATGCGGCGCATTGTGCAAGCGGCTACGCCAGAATCAGCGGTAAACCGGGCGTATGTGTTGTTACATCCGGCCCTGGTGCCACCAATTTGATTACAGGAGTTGCCACCGCATTTGCAGACAGTATTCCTCTTGTCTGCATTACAGGGCAGGTCAACAGCTCCATGATCGGAAGCGATGTATTTCAGGAAGCAGATATTACCGGTGCAGTGGAATCTTTTGTCAAATACAGCTATCTTGTCAGAAATGTGGAAGATATTCCGCATATTTTCAAAGAAGCTTTTTATATAGCAAATTCCGGAAGAAAGGGACCGGTTCTGATTGATATTCCCTGTGATATTCAGAACGAGGCAATCGGAAGATTCACTTATCCGGAAAACATCAGTATGCGTACCTATAAGCCGACAGTAGAAGGCAATATGGTGCAGATCAAAAAGGTCATCCGTGAAATTGAACATGCGAAGAAACCGATCATCTGTGTGGGTGGCGGCGTGACCTTGAGTGGTGCTGTGGATGAAATCCGCAGCTTTGCAGAAAAATATCAGATTCCGGTGGTATCGACCATGATGGGGATTGGCGTCATGCCGGCAAAGCATCCGCTTTACTATGGAATGGTTGGCAATAATGGAAGGCGTTATGCCAACAGGGCGATGAACGAATCCGATCTGCTGTTGATGGTAGGTGCGCGTGTTGCAGACAGAGCAGTTAATCGTCCGGATCTGATTACGGAGGATAAGGTACTGGTACATATTGATGTTGATCCCGCAGAAATCGGGAAGAATGTCGGGCCAACCATTCCGCTGGTAGGCGATATCCGTCATATCTTTGATGCGGTACTTGGACAGGAATTTAAGACGGAGGATCATAGTCAGTGGATTGAGAGCCTGAACGGTTATCGCAATACCATGAAAGAAAAAAGGCCGCAGATCGGGGAAGAATATGCAGATCCTTCTGCATTTATTCCAAAGCTCGCTGCGCAGATGGATGATGATGCAGTTTATGTGGCGGATGTCGGTCAGAATCAGATCTGGTCCACTGCATTTTATGACATTCGGGATGGGGGCAGATTCCTGACGTCCGGAGGAATGGGCACAATGGGATATTCCATTCCGGCAGCGATGGGCGCAAGAATTGCAGCCCCTAAGCGTCAGGTGGTTGCTGTATGCGGTGATGGAGCCTTTCAGATGTCCATGATGGAGCTGGGAACCATGGCACAGCATGACATTCGTATCAAGATCGTGGTTATGAGAAACAATTATCTGGGTATGGTACGTGAATATCAGCACTTTACCTATCATGATCATTATTCTGTCGTGGATATTGCAGGAAAGCCGGATCTTGATAAGCTGGCGCAGGCTTATGGCCTTGGCTATCTGAAAGTGGATGGGCACTGCGATATGGATGAGCAGATTCGCAGCTTTCTGAAGGATGATTCCTCCATGCTGATGGAAGTCATGGTGGATCCGACAGATCTGGTAAAGGCTTAAGGAGGCGCAGCCATGAAAAGAATCTATTCTGTATTGGTTGAAAACAGAGCCGGTGTGCTGTGTAAGGTCGCCGGTCTGTTTTCAAGAAGATGTTTCAATATCGATTCCCTTGCTGTCGGTGAAACCGATTCAAAGGATGTATCCTGCATGACCATTGTCAGCAGCGGTGATGAACGGACGATTGAGCAGATTGAAAAACAGCTGAATAAAAAACTGGATGTTATCAAGGTAAAGACTTTTGCTGAAAGTTCCAGCATCAGCAGAGAACTGATGTTGATCAAGGTAAAATATAATCCCGGGAGCAGACGGGATATTATGGAGACCTGCGAGATTATGAAGGCGCAGATTGTAGATATGTCAACGACCATGATGATGATCCAGATCTGTGATCAGCCGGAGAGAATACAGCTTTTTCTGAGTATGCTGAAGAGCATCAGCATCGTTGAAGTTGCCAGAACAGGAACCCTTGCCCTGCAGAAATGCATGGACAGTGAAAATGGAAAATAAAGAACAGAATGCATGAAATAAAAAAAGAATTTTCTGTGTCCGAAACGGACATGGAGAATTCTTTTTTTATATTTGGGGTGCCTGCAAAAGCAGATTATATAAGGAGTTTCAAGAAACTTGATCTTTTTTAACTTACGAATTTAACATATTAAAGTCTTAAAAACTTAAAGTGAAAAAGCAATTTTATGTTGACTTATCAAAATCACGTGCTTATAATGTGACTTAAATCAGTTGGAAACGTAAATCAGATAAAAATAGCGAACGATATGATTTTACACTTTAAACTGGTAAAGAACGCTGACAGGCAAAGGGGTTTGAGATGCAGAAAAAGGTATTTCAGTTACTGGTTGATAACACATCCGGTGTCTTGAGCAGAATCTCAGGACTGTTTTCCAGGAGAGGATACAACATCGAAAGTATTACAGCAGGTGTTACAGCGGATCCCAGATTTACCAGAATTACGATTGTGACTTCGGGAGACGATGAGATTCTGGATCAGATCGAAAAGCAGGTGGCAAAACTGGTGGATGTCCGTGATATTCATGAACTGAAGCCGGATGAAAGTGTATACAGAGAACTGGCACTTGTAAAAGTAAGAGCCAGTGCAGAGCAGAGAGAAAGTATTCTGGCAGTTGCCAATATTTTCAGAGGAAACATCATTGATGTTGCACCGGAGAGCCTGATCATCGAGATCACAGGCAATCAGTCCAAACTGGATGCATTCATCAAACTGCTTGACGGATACGAGATTCTGGAACTTGCCAGAACCGGTATTGCAGGTCTTGGCAGAGGTATTGAAAACGTCGTATATCTCGACGAGTAAGAAAATGGACTCTCAGATCGTTCACTCGGTCTTTTCAGAGCCGGCGCAAGCTGACAATAATATAAAACGTATGGAGGAATGAAATCATGGCACAGGAAGCACGTATTTTCTATCAGGAAGACTGTAATCTTTCTTTACTGGAAGGTAAAACAATTGCCATTATCGGATATGGCAGTCAGGGACATGCACATGCACTGAACCTTAAGGATTCAGGATGCAATGTTATCGTTGGTCTGTATGAAGGTTCCAAGTCCAAGGCAAAGGCTGAGGCACAGGGACTTAAAGTATATCCTACAGCACAGGCAGCAAAGATGGCTGATATCATCATGATTCTGATCAATGATGAGAAGCAGGCCAAGATGTACAAAGAAGATATCGAACCCAACCTTAAGGCCGGCGATATGCTGATGTTTGCACATGGTTTCAATATTCATTACAATCTGATCAATCCTCCCAAGGATGTCGATGTTACCATGATCGCTCCCAAGGCTCCCGGCCATACAGTTCGTTCTGAATATCAGGCAGGCAAGGGAACACCGTGTCTGGTCGCTGTACATCAGGATGCTACAGGTAAGGCTCTTGATCTTGCACTTGCTTATGGCGCAGGCCTTGGCGGAGCAAGAGCAGGTCTTCTGGAGACAACATTCAGAACAGAGACAGAGACAGACCTCTTTGGTGAGCAGGCAGTTCTTTGCGGCGGTGTATGTGCACTGATGCAGACAGGTTTCGAGACACTCTGCGAAGCTGGTTATGATCCGAGAAATGCATACTTTGAATGTATCCATGAGATGAAGCTGATTGTAGATCTGATCTATCAGTCAGGTTTCGCAGGAATGAGATATTCCATCTCCAATACAGCTGAATATGGCGATTATGTAACTGGTCCTAAGCTTATCACACCTGAGACCAAGAAGACCATGAAGAAGATCCTTTCCGATATCCAGGATGGTACTTTTGCAAAGGAATTCCTGCTTGATATGTCTGATGCAGGCGGTCAGGTACACTTCCAGATGATGAGAAAGCTTCATGCTGAGCATCCTTCAGAGAAGGTTGGTGCTGAGATCCGTAAGCTTTACAGCTGGAATAATGAGAATGATAAGCTGATCAACAACTGATCATTTCCGTTATTGAAAAGACGACGCAATTAAGCTAATATGGAAAGAGTGTCATTTGGTTATCAGAAATGACACTCTTTCTTCATGTCAGAGACTGCCGGCGGATTTTTATCAAAATGACTGCTGTACCCTGATTTAACGGCATGAAGACGATATGAGGGAATATCTGAGAAAGGTCGCATCTGCTGATTATGAACAGTGAAAATGAAACAGCCGAAAAAATTTCGGTGCCAGAGGAACTTGTAAAAACGAAGATACAATGGAAAATGCCAAGAGGACTGCAACTTTTTCTGATGGGTTTTCTGATGTATGTTATTGCTGCATTACCGATTCTGATCCGACATAACGGACTCTTTTTCTATTATGGGGATTATAATGTTCAGCAGGTGCCGTTTTATATTCTTGCGCATCGCGCTGTCAGGAGCGGACATTTCCTGTGGAACTGGAATCTTGATCTTGGCGGATCGCTGATCGGAGATCTGTCTTTTTATCTGATGGGGAGTCCGTTTTTCTGGCTGACAGTTCCGTTCCCGGAGCATCTTTTGCCATATATGATGCCGTATCTGATGGGACTTAAGTATGCAACGGCAACAGTCACTTCCTATTATTATATCAGAAGATACACAAAATATTCGAGAACAGCACAGATCGGAGCACTTCTGTATGCGTTCTCCGGTTTTGATGCATGTAATGTCGTGTTTAATCATTTCACGGATGTAGTCGCCTTTTTCCCGCTTCTGATGATTGCATTTGATGATCTGATGCAGATTGACCATCATAAGGCACATGAGAAATTTGAACTCTGCGGTTTCAAATGGGTTCGCTTTACCCTTACGGTTACGCTGATTGCCACGATTAATTACTATTTCTTCTTTGGAGAAGCACTGTTCCTGATTCTGTATGCATGTGTCAGATATGTGAAGGGCAACAGTTTCAGAACTGTCCGTTATATGATCCTGCGTGCGTTGACAGGCGGAGCGCTTGGTATCGGGCTGGTCGGGTTTTATCTGATGATGGCACTTGGCGGAGTAGCCGGTAATACACGTCTTGATAATATTCTGCTTGGATATGACCTGCTCGTTTATCCGAGTGCGAAGATGTATTTTGATATCTTCAAGAGTATGATCATGATCCCGGATATTATTGGAAAGGGAACACTCTTTTATACGGCAACAGTAAAAAATGCATCGCTGGCGGTTTATCTTCCGATGTTCGGGCTTGCCGGTGTAATTGCATACTGTATTGCACATAAGAAGGACTGGAAACGGACGCTGATCCTGATCTGTCTGGTTATTGCAATGATGCCGTTTCTCAATGCAACGTTTTCACTTCTGAATTCGCAGTATTATGCAAGATGGTTTTACATGCCGATTCTGATTATGGCGATTATGACTGTCCAGATGCTTGAACGTGATGACCATGGAGATATGAGAACCGGTGCGCTTGCCACGATCATTTCCTTTCTGCTGATGGTTGTTATTGCGATACTGCCTGCCAAAAATGATGACGGCAAGATTGTATATAATTCCATGGCGGAAAATAACCTGATGTTCTGGCATAATGTTGCGGTCACGGCAGTAATCAGTATTGCACTGATCATGATTATCTTTCTGGTACAAACCAGAAAAAAGCGTATTATGCTGTCTTATGCAGCGACAATTGTGTCCTGCATTGCATGTACAATGATGATGCTGATCAACGGAAGCAGTCTGATCAGTGACTATGGCATGAAGGAATGGAAGATGCAGATGCTGGATTCGAAGCCTTCCGTAGATATGGGAGAGCAGTTCGGACGAACGGAAACAGACAGTACCTCCACCAATTATGAAATGGTATGGGGAATTCCGACAATTCACTGTTTCCTCAGTACGGTTCCTTCCGAAATCTTCAATTTCTATGAAGGCGCATGTGGCATTACAAGAACCGTGGAATCTGATGCACCGCTTGAGAGAATCGGTCTTCGGGCACTTCTTTCCACAAAATATTATATGGAAAATTCTGATATCAATAAGGATGGTGAATTTTCTCAGGGCAAGGGAATCATTGACTATATGCAGCTGGGTGAGAACAGTGTGCAGAATGGATTTACCATTTATGAAAATATGAATTATATTCCGATGGGATTTACATTTGATTACTATGTTCCGCAGTCGGTCTGGGATACGCTCAATAAGGCAGATGGAGACAGATCGCTGGTAAAAGCCATCATTTTAAGTGATGAGGATGCAGCAAAGTATGGCAGCTTTATGAAGGAACTCAGCCAGGAAGATATCACATCGGAAACAATGACGAATGAAGATTTTGCGGATGTCTGCAATGCAAGGGCTCAGACTGCATGCACAAAGTTTGAGACAACGGCTGATGGCTTTAAGGCAACCACATCAAATCTGCCAAAGGAAAATCTGGTATTTTTTTCTGTGCCGGATATGGCCGGATTTACGGCAAAAGTGGATGGGGTAAAGACGGATATTGTTACGGCAGATTACGGACTGATGGCAATTGACGTACCTGCCGGTGTACATGAGATAACAGTCAGCTATCTGCCGCAGGGATTTTATCTGGGAATGCTCATTTCGGTGATCAGCGTGATGATTCTTCTGTGCTATATTCTGATTTATCTGAAAAAGAAGAAAAATGTGGTCGTTGCATCTCCTGAGGAAAGTGCAGAAGATAAAATAAGTCAATAAAGTTGTTAAAAATATTATGTGTTTTGCTTTCACAAACTGTGCTATTCTTACTTCAATGTAAATTTCAGGCCATGGAAAATCAATTTTTCAAAAGGCAGAATGGAGATCAATCATGGGAATGACAATGAGCCAGAAAATTCTGGCAAAGCATGCTGGACTTGATCACGTGGAGGCAGGACAGCTGATCGAAGCAGATCTTGATCTGGTGCTTGGCAATGATATTACAAGCCCGGTTGCAATTAAAGAGATGGATAAGTTCAAACATGCGGGTGTTTTTGATAAGGATAAGATTGCTCTTGTCCCGGATCATTTTGTTCCGAACAAGGATATCAAGTCTGCGGAGAACTGCAGATGTGTCAGAGAATTTGCACGCAGAAACGAGATTACCAATTATTTTGAAGTCGGACAGATGGGTATTGAACATGCACTTCTTCCGGAACAGGGACTCACTGTTGCCGGAGATCTGATCATCGGTGCAGATTCTCACACATGTACCTATGGCGCACTTGGCGCATTCTCTACAGGCGTCGGCTCTACGGATATGGCTGCCGGGATGGCAACAGGAAAGGCATGGTTCAAGGTCCCTTCCGCAATCCGTTTCAATCTGGTTGGTAAGCCTTCAAAATGGGTCAGTGGTAAAGATGTGATCCTGCATATTATCGGGATGATTGGCGTGGACGGTGCACTTTATCAGTCGATGGAGTTTACCGGAGAGAGCGTAAAGAATCTGTCTATGGATGACCGTTTTACGATTGCCAATATGGCGATTGAAGCCGGTGGTAAAAACGGTATTTTTCCTGTAGATGAGCTTGCAGTTTCCTATATGAAGGAACATGCACCATCCAGAACATGGGAAGTCTTTGAAGCGGATGCAGATGCAGAATATGAAAAAGAGTACACAATTGATCTGTCGGCACTTGGCTCAACAGTAGCGTTTCCGCACCTTCCGGAGAATGCCAGAACCTTTGACCAGATGGAAAAGATTCAGATCGATCAGGTTGTGATCGGCTCCTGCACCAATGGAAGGATCAGTGATCTCAGAACGGCGGCGGAGATATTAAAGGGAAGACATGTGGCACAGGGAATGCGCTGCATTGTAATCCCCGCGACACAGAAAATTTATCTGCAGGCCATGGAAGAAGGCCTTCTGAAGACCTTTATTGAGGCCGGAGCAGTTGTTTCCACACCGACCTGCGGACCGTGTCTTGGCGGATATATGGGTATTCTTGCAAGCGGTGAACGCTGCGTTTCCACAACAAACCGTAACTTTGTCGGTCGAATGGGCGCAATTGATTCCGAGGTTTATCTGGCATCTCCTGCAGTTGCAGCGGCAAGTGCAGTAACCGGCAGAATATCTCAGCCATCTGAAATCGGTCTTTGAAGGAGGCACATAAATATGAAATCAGCAAACGGTACCGTTTTTAAATTTGGTGATAATGTGGATACAGACGTGATTATTCCGGCAAGATATTTAAACACAACAGACCCGGCAGAACTTGCGTCACACTGTATGGAGGATATTGACCGGAACTTTATCAAAAATGTAAAGTCGGGCGACATCATTGTGGCAAATAAGAATTTTGGCTGCGGTTCTTCCCGTGAACATGCGCCGATTGCCATTAAAGCCGCTGGCGTCAGTTGTGTCATTGCAGAAACGTTTGCCAGAATCTTCTATCGCAACAGCATCAACATCGGACTTCCGATTGTGGAATGCCCGGAGGCTGCAAGGCAGATCGGTGCGGGGGATCAGGTCAGTGTGAACTTTGACAGCGGAGTGATTACGGACGAGACAACCGGCAAAACGTATCAGGGTCAGGCTTTTCCGCCTTTCATGCAGAAAATCATCGATTGCGAAGGACTGATCAATTATATTAATGCGTCGCACTGATCACAATGAGAAATAGAAAATAAAAACTTCTGAAAAAGCCTGCTTTCTTTTGAGCAAGCTTTTTCTTTATTTTTGTTCTAAATTATATTATGATATTAAATAGTGCGTAAAAAAGACGGAAAGGCAGTAGAGAATGCGGGAGAACAGATTGTTTTGTGTGATTCCCTGTTATAACGAACAGGAAGTCCTGCCAGAGACATCAAAGCGGCTCAGAGCCAAAATGGAGCAGCTTATTTCTGAGGGAAAGATTGCTGCAGACAGCAGAGTTGTTTTTGTCAATGACGGTTCAAAGGATGCGACGTGGGATATGATTGCAGGACTGCATCAGGCGGATCCTCTTTTTCAGGGGATTAATCTCAGCAGGAACAGAGGACATCAGAATGCACTGATCGCCGGACTTATGACAGTCAGACAGATCTGTGATATGGCAATATCCATGGATGCGGACCTTCAGGACGACATCAATGCCATGGATGAAATGATAGATAAGTATCTTACAGGGACAGATATTGTATATGGAGTCCGTTCAAGTCGTGCGAAGGATACTTTTTTCAAGAAATTTACAGCGGAGAGCTTTTATAAAATGATGAATGCGCTGGGCGCAAATACAGTTTATAATCATGCGGATTACCGGCTGATGAGTAAACGTGCGCTTGACGGTCTGTCACAGTTCGGAGAGGTGAATCTGTTTCTCCGGGGTATGGTGCCGATGGTAGGATATTCTTCTGACGTGGTATATTATGAACGCGCAGAGCGCTTTGCAGGGGAAAGCAAGTATCCTCTCAAAAAGATGCTGCAGTTTGCAACGGAAGGAATTACATCACTGAGTACCAAACCGATCCGGATGATTACGGGACTTG
Organism: Butyrivibrio sp.; assembly: GCA_022486625.1. Taxonomy (GTDB): domain Bacteria; phylum Bacillota; class Clostridia; order Lachnospirales; family Lachnospiraceae; genus Butyrivibrio. Next base: position 77,805 of record JAKVKH010000003.1, read on the forward strand.
GGTTCTTTATCTTCCTGGTCAGTATTATTGTTCTGATCTACTGCCTTGTCAGATATGCGCATGGCAATACCATACAGGGCTGGACGACTACAGTACTGTCGGTATGGGCAATTGGCGGACTGATAATGATTTCTCTCGGCATTATCGGAGAATACATTGGTAAGATTTATCTTGAGAGCAAGGGACGTCCGAGATTTATCATTGAGTCTTATCTTAAGGATGAGAAGGATGTTGTAGAGTTGAAGGATCATCAGAACTGATCAGGTTCTGATCTTCAAATATATGGTTATCTGAAAGGAAAAGAAAAATGGCAAACGAAGAAAACAGACCGGAAGGGTGCTCCGGCAGCTGCGAATCCTGCGGAGAAAACTGCAGTTCCAGATCGAATCCGCAGAGCCTTAAGGTTGCACCGGGTGCAAATACACATGTAAAGAAAGTAATTGGTATTGTCAGCGGTAAAGGCGGTGTCGGCAAGAGCTTTGTCACCGGACTTGCTGCCTGCAGTATGAATAAGAAGGGTCATAAGACTGCGATTTTGGATGCGGATATTACAGGACCTTCGATTCCCAAAATGTTTGGTCTGTCTTCTGTAAAGGAAGTGGATGAAAACGGTGCGATTCTGCCGGCACAGTCAGAGGGCGGAATCAAAGTCATGTCCTTGAATCTTCTAATGGAGCACGATACAGACCCTGTTGTCTGGAGAGGACCTGTCATTGCCAATGTGGTCAAGCAGTTCTGGGCAGAAGTAAACTGGGGCGATGTGGACTATATGTTCGTGGATATGCCTCCGGGAACCGGCGATGTGCCACTGACCGTATTCCAGTCTCTTCCGGTAGACGGCATCATCGTCGTATCCACACCGCAGGAACTGGTGTCCATGATCGTGGAAAAGGCAGTCAATATGGCAGCCATGATGAATGTTCCGGTGATCGGACTTGTTGAAAACATGAGCTATATGAAGTGCCCGCACTGCGGAGAGATGATTCCGGTATTCGGAGAAAGCAATATCGAAGGCTATGCAGCATCCAGAGGCCTTGATGTTGTCGGAAGGATTCCGCTTGATCCGGCATTTGCCGCGCTTTGCGACAGCGGTAAAATTGAAAATTATGCAGAAGATTATCTTGACAGCCTGACCTACAAGCTGGATGCGCTTCTGGATGAACAGAAATAAATTGTGACAGTACAGGAATGCAGCAGAATGACTGAGTTTAATTGATCAGCCGTTCTGCTGCATTTTTTGATTGCAGACAATTCTAAAGATTTTTCAAAACTATCATTATACAGATATATTTTTTTCGAATTATGAGATAAAATTATCTTATATTGTTCCGGTGAAGTTAATAGGAGAAGGGACAGTGCATTTATGGACAGTCAGCAGCTTTCAGATATTGAAAAAAAGAAGGGTCTTCTGTTAACAGAAGAGGAAACAAGACAGAAAGATGAAAAAAGTATCGCATCGTTTGCAGATCAGTCTATGGAAGTACGGAAGAAGTCTCTGCAGCAGAGTACCATGGATGCTTATCTTGGCGAGAAACTTGGCGAAAAATATGATGATGCGGCACCGCTGACAAAAGCGGAGCAGGCAGAAGTGGATCATGCCAGCATCTTTAAACGAAGCAGTAAAAAGGAGGAGCTTAAGAAGCTCAGGAGCAGATCTTATGAGACCCGCGCAAAATCAATGTGGCAGATCCGGACATTTGACGATAATATACAAAAAGAGGAAGAAGAGAAAAAAGAGCAGGGTTTTCAGATTAATGAATATGGAATGGAGAAAATGCCGATTCTTGGGACTTTGAAAGAAAGGCTTACTTCCATTTCCTGCCTTTCTCCGGAACAGCAGGTGCATCTGACAGAACTGATGAACAATTCGAAGTTCTGGCTTACGTCAATGATGAATGATGAACCTGTAGCTGCGACTTATGTGGATATGCGCAAGGTAATATATACAGATCTGGATAATGTTACGCAGGATATGGCGAGCATGATTCAGATCCTCGGCAGTCTGCCGGAAATTGCAGATGAGGATATTGCAGCGGTGCAGGAAGCAGTTAATATGCTATCCGGGACAATGGAAAAAATGCAGTGTGTCAGAAAAAAGGTTCAAGACGGAAATCAGAATGGATATCCGGGAGTGACTTGGCGAGAGTACCTTCGTATGAAAGGCCTTGGTGCGGCAGTACGGACGGAACAGCAACAGGATCAGTTTCGTAAAAGAGAAGATCAGATTGCCCCTGTTAATTATGAAGCAGAGAGAAGGCAGATTACAGAAGAAGAAGCACGGGAAGAAAATATGTCTTCGCTTGACAGGAAACTTTCTCAGGCAAAACGATTTATGAAAATGTCTCAAAAAATAGACTGCCGGATGTCTGCCGCGCAGGATGATCTGTCTGACTATGTAAAAATTAAAATGAAAAATCACGATAGAATAGATGCTCAATGGCTCTTTGATTTCAGAACGGATTCAGAAGGGAAGCATCTGCTTTCGGAGGAAGCGAGATTTGAAAAGGCAAAGAAGCTGGCACAGCAAAGATATGCAGGTAATGCAGAAGAAAGAGCAGCAGCATTTGATGAGATGATGGCTCGGAGCAAACAGTCTTTTGAACGTATGGTGCAATGTCAGGATCCAATAAAGAATTTTTGTGAACTTGATCCTGAGACATTAAAAATAGATATTTATTATAATCTATGTCTTCAAAATGAAATTCAGGTGAACCAGGATTGTATAGAAAAACTGCCGCTGGACAAAAAATACGAATTGGCACTGATGTATAACCAGAACATGTTTTTTGCTAAATGGTACCATAGCCGTAAATTTACATGTACATCTGCATTTACGGGACTGGAAAGTGATGAAATATCAGAGAAAATGCTCGAAGATAAATTTGAGATGCATTACGTGGAGAAATATCAGGCGCTCAGAGAGAAGGCAATCCGGATGTGGAAGAACCGATCTGCGTGTTCGCCTGAAGAAATGTCCAAATATCTGAGGCTGCATATGAACAATACGGATAATGTGGAACTGAAAACAGAACAGGCCAGAGAATATCTGACTTCACAGGGAGAGAAAACGCTTGGGTCATCGAATGATACCGACGAGGCTGCGATGAACAGATACAAAGGTATATGGCGGCTGCGCGAATTCAGGCGTGATATTGCGGATGAAAAAAAACAGGGAAATCTTACAAACGATCTTTGTCTGGAAAACATGGCTGAGCTGAAAACACTTCAGTCTCTGAGTGAAGACAGTACATTATCTGATCAGATGAAAGAACAGCTGATCATAAAGCTGAACACCTGCCGGATCTGCATGGCAGATCTTCTGTCCGGGGAAAGAATGGGTGCAGAGGACTTTAGGCAGTTGGAAGCACAGCAGGTTCAGAACATAAATCAATTGCGTACTGAAATGCAGGGAATCGTTACGCTGCTCGGAGATAAGGCTTCCGAAAAACTGGTCACTTACGTTCGGGAAACAGAAAGAAAACTGGAAAATGTAAAAGATAAATTGCAGAAAACTGTTCAGGATAAAAAGGCAGACACATCATGGAGAAAAGTGATGCGCGAGTGCGGACTTGGAGAAGCAGTCCGGACGTCGGCAGAGCAGACACGTTTTGAAAAAGACGAACAGGGAGCAGGTAAGGCATAATGAACTATCAGATTATTACGGTTCAGGGTTTACATCTCCAGGATATAAAACAGTATTTTCCGGAAACAGTTTACCACCTGCTTCAAAATGGAGATGCGCATACAATGGCCGCGGTATACGACGGAACAATTGCAGGGGTACTGGCATTCGACCTGATGGACCATGTCCTTTCTGTATTATGGGTAATGGTGGAAGAAAAGTATCGCAGACAATATATTGCGACATCCCTTTTGACCAGACTGATGGAACTGACAGGAGATCTTGATCAGGCAGAATTTATCCGGGTTCCTTTAAAGGATGAAGAGAACAGCAGGTACATTGAGACAATACTTGAGAGGCTGGAATTTGACCGCATTGATGAAGACACTGCCAGTGCTGTGTATCCGTCGGACCGGCTTGCCTGCAGTCCGTTATTTTCCTTTAAAAAAACAGATATACCGGTAGAATATTTTTCTGAGCTGCGTAGAACGGACAGAAACCGTATTTTTATGCTGCTGCAGAAAAATCCGGAGTTGAATCTGGCGTTGGTGTCACTTGATACCTCTTTTGATCCGGAGCTGAGTGCGGTATATATGGGAAATGATCAGGTGAAAAGTCTCATCCTTACACGCAGGGCAGGTCCTGATCTTGAACTGTCCTATGTCTATCTTAATCCGAAATGCCTCAATGCACTTGTGCCGCTCCTGATCAGTGTTATGGATAAGGCGGAAAATTTGCATCTGCTGCAGGGCAGGCTGTTTATGGAGCTGATTAATCCAAGTGCCATACGGCTGGCACAGAGGCTCCTTCCCGGGATTGAACTGTCCATGCACTATACAATGGTTTTCAAAACGTAATCTTTTTCATTGGAGAAGGGAATGAACATTTATGGATGATCGGCGGATCAGGTATTCAATTATGCCTCCAGAAGTGGCAGAAGAAGCGGAGTTCCTGCCGGAGGTACTGCAAAATGTGTTCAGGGAGCGCAGAGGACAGTTTATTCTCGCACTTATGGGGGAAGAACCTGCGGGATATGCGGTTCTTTCATGGACCGAACAGATCGGGGCAAGGCTGGATTATATTTATGTCTTTGAAAAATACAGGGATCAGGGAGTCTCCAGCGGTCTGATCGAGTATGCGTGCGCAGAACTTGGGCAAAGCGGAATCAGTGTGCTGCACGCAATTGCTTCAGGAGATATGGAGCAGATCGCTTCGTATTATACTTTCTTTTTGGCAAATCACTTTGATGTGGTATCTGCTTTTGAGCACTGGATGGAATATCACCTGAAATATATGATGGAGAAGGAACCCTTTGGCAGCATTGCAAGGAAAGGCAGTGCAGATATCAGGAAGCAGGAAGATATTCCGGAAAGGGTATTCAGGTCTATGGTCAGTGAACTTCAGACAGAAGGGATCACGCTGGAGCAGATCGGTTATGATGCAGGTCTCAGCCGCTTTTGTATGAAAAACGGTAAAGTCAGCGCATTGATGCTGATCAGGAAGGACGATGGTGGTAGGTTTGAAATGCCTCTTGTTTATGCGATGCCTCGGAATACGAACCCGGCAGATATACCCAATCTGATTCTTGAATGTACCGGAGCTGCTTTTGAAAGCGCAGGGGAGGATGCGGTGCTTCGGCTTTATATTCAGAGAAATAATCTTTATCTGGCAATCAGAAAATATTTCGGTGAACCTGAAAATGAGCAGATTATTCAAAAATATGAGCGAAACTTATAAAGTGGAGGGATCAGTATGGCAGATGATAAGCAGGAACAGAACGAACATATTCATAAACTTGAGTCAGCATGGAGACAGGACCTGAAGGAACAGACAAAGCAGGCGAGGCAGCCGGGTATGCCGGAATCAAATGATCAGATGCGGATCAGAGAGGCATCATATATGCGGCCATTTGACAGCCTGGCTCAGAATGTGGAGTCAATTGACAATAACCTCAAATATTGTAAATCAATGCTGAAACTGACGGAAGCGGAAACATTAAAAAAAAATAAGAGCAAGGAAGAGAAGAAAGATATTAATGACACACTTCAATATTACAAATCTCAGGTAGCAATCCATCAGAAAATCGGAAATGAGGGAAAGCTGGAGAAAGATGCATTTCAGCATGCATTGGAAATCTATGATGCGCAGAAGAAAGTTTCAAAAGAGACAGATGCAGGCAATGTGCTGGATTATGCGCAGGGATTACAGGAAAACGGAAAGCTGAAGCTTGCCGACTATTTACAGGAGCTTTTAAAGGCGCAGCAGAAAAATGGCGCTTCAGCTTCGTTTCAGGCAGTAATCATCAATCTGGATATGTATCTGAAAGGAACGAACAATAATCTTGCACTTGCGCCTGTGATGGATGCAGTGAATGCCTATATTGAAAGCCATTCAGGCAGAATGAGATTTTCAAAACACGGGGCGGACAGACTCAAACTGATGGCAAACCTGAAAGAAGCGCTGTCTATGGCTGAAGATGATATAAGAAAAGAATATGATAGTCGAAAAGAAGATGCAGTTCCATCATTCAAGGAAGAAACGTTGACAATATATTCCAGGGCACTGGACAGATCTTTTACTGAGGACAGCCGTCCGGATGGAATTACAGATGTGATGTCTACATTATCAAGGTATCGCTATCTGCAGATGGAATTTACAAATTCCAAAAATGATCAGTTTAAACCGGGGTCAAAGGAATATAATGTGCTGAAAGAAAGATTCCGGAAAAGTCTGATCGAAAAGATTAATGATTATAAGGAAAATCATGGCAGTTCAACGAAGGAATCCGTTAAGGAGAGAATTGTACTTTTGAATGGAATCCTTGATGAACTTTCAGAACCGGAAGCGGATGACCCGGTATTGCAGGAACAGAATAAGAATAAAATGTACGCCGATATGGATGAAATGGTTTCGAAGTACAACAGCACTCCGGAAATCATGAATGATAAGATGGAAGGACTTACAGATATCTCTGATTCTCCGGAGGTACAGAAGGAACAGATTATCCGTCTGTGCAGGGGTGCAAAAAAAGAAGGCTATATTGGAGAATGCGGTGGTTTGCATGTGGGTGATGTTTTGGAGGACCAGGGGACCGCCGAACGGGACTACAGTAATCCCGCGTTACTGATTGGTGCAGCATTCAAATATAGCACAAAACCAGTGAGCGCAGAACAATATCATGATCCGAAGATATTTAAAGAACAGCAACGCAGCGCTGTAGAGCATACTATGCATAATTTTGAATGTGCATATAAAATAAAATATTCGAAACATTTATACGACCTGGATCTGGGATTGCTCAGGAATATCTATAATAAAGCGCAAAAGATGGAAAAGAATCCTTCAGATGACATGGTAATGAGGGCAAATGAGGCAGCAGAACAGGCACTTGAAGAAAGCGTGAAGAAAGAAGAAAAAAAGCGGGGAAGAAATCTGACACCGGAAGAAAGACGGGAACTGGCTGATCAGCTTGTAAAAGATGCAATACATCAGCAGGTATTGTATTCAATGGTATACTCTCCTGAAGGAACAGATTATGCGACTGTAGATTTATCTGTTTCACAATCGTACAATCCTTTCAATATGATTATGACTTCTTATATGGCGGATGTGATAAAAAAGGATCCTGTTTTTAAAAAAGTAAGTGAATATGCAGATCAGATGAAACATTCCGAGGATCACATTTCACTTCTTCCGAAAGAGTATGTGCTGGATATGAAAAACAGGCATGCAAAGTACTGCTTTGATCAGCTTAAGAAAAACAATCAGCTCAAAGACGGAGTAAAATTTAAGCCCTTAACAAAATAAGAATAAAAAAGATCAATACACAATGAAAAATAAATCAATAAAAAAGTAGCCTTGACACTGCAGACATTTGAACTATAATGGTTTTTATTAACACTTTATAGTGCTAAAATCATAAAGTAAAAGCTACAGTGAAAGGAAGTAATCGGATATGGGTAAGAAGAACATTGATTGGGCAAATATCGGATTTGGTTACATGAAGACAGATAACAGGTATGTCTCCAATTTTAAGAACGGAGCCTGGGATAATGGCGTCATTACCACAGACGATAAGGTCGTGCTCAGCGAGTGCGCAGGTGTTCTTCAGTATTCACAGTCCTGTTTTGAAGGCCTTAAGGCATATGAAACAAAGGAAGGAAAGATCGTTACCTTCCGTCCTGACCTTAATGCACAGCGTATGGTTGATTCTGCAAAGAGACTGGAAATGCCGCCGTTCCCGCAGGAACGTTTCATTGATGCGGTAGATCAGGTGGTAAAGGCCAATGCAGACTGGGTTCCGCCTTACGGGAGCGGTGCCACACTTTATATCCGTCCTGTCATGTTCGGTTCCAATGAAGTTATCGGTGTAAAGCCTGCAGATGAATATCAGTTCAGAATGTTCTGCACACCGGTTGGCCCTTATTTCAAGGGCGGCGCAAAGCCGATCGTTGTCAAAATCAGTGATTTCGACAGAGCGGCTCCGCACGGCACGGGCAATATCAAGGCCGGACTCAACTATGCAATGAGTCTTCATGCGATTGTGACAGCTCATGCAGAAGGCTTTGCAGAGAATGTATATCTGGATCCTGCAACCAGAACCACGATTGAGGAAACAGGTGGTGCCAACATTATCTTCGTAGATGCTGACGGCAACCTTGTGGTTCCGAAGTCCGCATCAGATTCCATCCTGCCATCCATCACACGTCGTTCCATCGTACAGGTGGCAAAGGATTATCTGAAGCTGAATGTAACAGAGAGAACCGTAAGACTTGATGAAGTACATAACTTTAAGGAAATGGGTCTTTGCGGAACAGCTGCAGTAATCAGTCCGGTTGGCAAGATCAATGACCACGGTAAGGAAATCTGCTTTGAAAGCGGAATGGAAGAAATGGGACCGACCATCAGGAAGCTGTATGAAACACTGACAGGCATCCAGATGGGTCGTCTTGAAGCTCCTGCCGGCTGGATTCATGAGATCAGGTTAAATTGAACGGTTGATTTGCACAGATAATTTAGTTTATCGGAACTCTTTTTGGAGGGGTCCATCTTAAGAAGAGCATGACATTACAGTAATGTCGTGCTCTTTTTTTGCATTGTGCATAAGGGATATGGTAGTATATAAGGAAAACTGCCTGTAAAGACACCTTTTTTTATTGCTTTACCGAGGGAACAGAAATGAAAACAAAAGAAGATCGGCGTTTGGGAACGGTTGTATACTTCCTTATTCTTGCAGGTGCATTTTTCGTGCTTTCTGATTACATAATCACAGTTGGTTCTGTGACATCCGGTTCGATGGAAAAAACACTGATGACAGGAGATACCTGCATATATAACACAATGGCCTATCAGTTTTCAGAACCGCAGAGGGGTGACATTATTGCGTTCACGGGAAAGCAGGACAGACAAACCGGTTATGTTACCAAAAGGGTGATCGGAATTGCGGGAGACAGGATCGAGTTTCATGACGGCTCGGTATTCATTAATGGTACGCAGATTAAGGAAAAATATCTTGAAGAAGATACGGAAACAAATGCCATGAAATCATTTACGGTGCCGGATAAATGCGTATTTGTGCTGGGGGACAACAGAGACAACAGTTATGATTCAAGGTACTGGAAAGACCCGTTTGTCAGAAATTCAGAAATCAGGGGGCGGCTGCTTGTTGATGTGACCGGTATAAAAAACCGGCTTCTGGAGCAGGTAAAGAAAATCCACATGCCGGGCAGTGCATATGTGAATCCGGATAGAAATGCGCAAATCATTGATTCCATTCCCGGAATCAGGTTTGCGGTTCCTTCTGAGCTGAAGAATGCAACAGCCATTACGGGTATTTCAGATGCAATCTCATTTGACGAGGACATCACATATTCGTATCAGGACGGAATTGAAGATTATGTTCTGTTTAACAGGAATAAGGCGATCATTCTGGCGCAGAAAGGAACTTCCTTTAACTTTGACAGACTGAGTAAAGACCGTAAGGCGGCAGGACTTGAAAATTCATTGCTGCTCAATGCAAGGCTGATGAATCCGGAAAATAAATTCAGATATACAGAGAATAAGGATCATGGGGGCTACAAGCTGATCGGAACGGTATCTGCCAGAATAATGATAACTTCGAAAATTGCAGGAGATTATACAGGAAAGCTGGCGGTAATCACAGATGGTGTGAATGAATATTCAGTGCTGGCTGCAGCCCCCGGTAGCCGTTATGAGGATCTTGACAGAAGTACAAAGCAGATGATTGAGAAAACGGTTTTGAGCATGAAACTCACAGATCCTGCCAATATTGCAGATCCGGAAGCTTCTCATATGACATCGGCGGAGATTCCTTTGAAGGATAAAAGTGCTGCCACAGCAGATGCAACCGGCCAGAGAGCGCAGGGGCTTAACCTGAGCAATCAGAAAATACATGACATTTCTGCACAGAGCAGTTATGTTACAGGAATCTATGACAATGCAGTGATCGGAGAGAAGACCAGCCTGACGGTGTTTGACGCAGACGGAAATCCCGGAGCTGTCAGTATGCAGATCACAGAGCATATGACGGGGAGTGATGTCAGCAATTTGCTCATGGATGCAGGGGGATCCGATCAGGAAGCACCGGAAGGCACACACTGGGAGGCAGTCAGGTATACAGTTGATTTCACGGGCTCCGGCATAAAAGACGGATATGTTAATGTCAGGCTTGCCGGGTTTGACGGGAGGGAACTCTGTGACGGAGGAATTGCTTACAGTCAGCGAACCCATGACATTTTCAGTAAGGTAAAGACGGATGGACAGGTGAAAAAAGATTATATTGCCTATTATGCGGTTCCGGACAACTGTACCGGGTATCTGCTCATATGCGGAGAGAATACGGATCAGACGATTGATGCGTATTACGGCATTCATGAATAGACCATGTATGCAAGTGTTACATGTACCCTTATTATTTTTAACTATATTTTATAAAATACATTTTACAAAAATATGCAATAATGGTAAAATGTAAAATGCAATTTACAATATTCACGGAAAGAAGGTGTTGCATGATCATCCCAAGAAAACAATACTTAGATGCGCTGATAAGAACAAAAGACAAAAATGTAATAAAGGTTATTACTGGAATACGAAGGTGCGGAAAATCTACAATGTTCGGCATATTTCAGGATTATCTCGAAAACGACGGTGTTAAAAAGAACAATATAATCAATGTCAACCTTGAAGATGGGGATTTCCGCATGTTAAGAACAGCCGATGCCCTTTACGAATATGTAACAAACAGACTTCAGGATGGCGTGAATTATGTCTTCCTTGACGAAGTACAGCAGGTGCCGGAATTTCAAAAAGCAGTTGACTGGTTATACACAAAAAAGAATATAGATCTGTATATTACCGGGTCGAATGCATATCTGCTCTCCGGAGAACTTGCAACGTTACTGTCAGGCCGCTATATTGCAATTAAAATGATGCCATTATCTTTTAAGGAGTATGCATCAGCGTTCTCAGGTAATAACGATATACAGTCACTTTATAGAAACTATATTATGAACAGTTCATTTCCACAGACGTTGGAGTTTTCAGACAGGCGGGATATAAAGGAATATCTCAGCAACATATATGACACGGTAATTCTTAAAGATATCATCATGCGAAGAAAGATAAATGATCCGCCAATGCTTGAAAGTGTGATTGCATATATGTTTGATAACATTGGCTGTTTATGTTCTACCAGAAAGATTGCCGGAACAATGACATCGGCAGGGCGTTCGATCAGTGTTCCGACAGTGGAAGCATACCTATCCGCTCTCACGGACAGCTTTATGATGTACCGTGTAGGCAGGTATGATGTCAAGGGGAAAAGGCTTCTGACAACAGGTGCAAAATATTATGCTGCAGATATCGGACTAAGGTATTTCTTGTTAGGAACTAAGCAGGCAGATACGGGCAAAATACTTGAAAATATTGTGTATCTTGAACTGATCAGAAGGGGATATGAAGTATATGTGGGAAAAGCAGATACTCTTGAAATTGACTTCATTGCCACAGGGGAACACGGCATAGAATATTATCAGGTATCAGCTACAGTTCTTAGCGAAGAGACTCTTCGCCGAGAGCTTACACCGTTAGAGTCAGTTCATGATCATGCGCCCAAGTTCCTTCTTACCATGGATATGACGCCGGAAAATTCATATAACGGAATAAGACAAATCAATGTATTTGATTGGCTGTTACAGACGAATAACTGATGTGCAGGATATTTTAGGATGCTTCTGCTGAAAAGGCATTGCCCTTTACTTATCGAGGTAAAATATACCTTTTTCCTTATACAAACGGGCAATATAGGAAATACACATGCCTCAGCGCAAAATTCGTCATAATTTGACGAAATATGCCTATAACCCATATAACGGATTATAGAGAAAGACGCACAGCAAGTGCGAAAACATAAGGAGAAAAAACATGAAGAGAAAACTTCGATTAGTATTGGCAATTACATTGGCAATGATCTTACTACTGACCATAAAGGTTGTGTCACCAAACGCAAAACCTTTTAGCGCAACCACTGCGTTACCACCCCCAGCAGATTATCAACTTATGTATTTAGATGGAGTTGTAAGGACTACGCACGACTACACTGGAATTAACGAAATTGTAACCCAGCGCCTGGCACAGTATTATGGTGCAGCGATGGCAACTGCTTACCTTAATGCGGAAGCAACAGGAGATTTCACAGCTTTTTACACTGCAATGGGAAGCACGCAGCAGACATACAGGTATCAGAAGCTGATGACAAACCAGAACGGGGTAGAGTTAGAGCTTGGAGCATATTCAGGAGGGCAGGACATTGAGTATACTCTTCATCGCGCGGGGCTGACTTCTATTGCCGATTTACGCGCAAACGCAATTGCGGCAGGATATTCCGATACAATAGACAGTATCCGCCAATACGCAGATGATGTTGGTAATGGAAAGGTTGCAAAGCCAACCTCAAGCAGTACCAAAACTGCAAAAAAATCTGCCACGACCTCCAAACTGGACTACACAAAGGTATTTGATGCGAAGTATTATGCTGCCAAGTACCCTGATCTCGCAAAGGCAGGGATCACATCTGACGCAGCTTTACTGAAACACTTCAAGTCCACCGGCATGAAAGAACTTCGCCAGGGAAACGCGGCATTCAATCCTGTATCGTATGTTCAGAATAATGCGGATCTTGTTGCCGCTTTTGGAACGGATTATCCCAAGTACTACGAGCATTACATGCAGTACGGATACAAAGAAAACCGTGCACACTGAAGCTACAATGGCACCTGACAGACAAAGGCGGATCCGTTATTTGGATCCGCCTTTGTCTGTCACAGCAGTTTATGTATTGGAGGGAAAAAGGTCTCCTTCAGAAAAAACTCTGCCGTTTTTACGATATTCCACTCTGATTGCGCGTCCGATATCTTCGCGTGTGATATCATGTCCTTTGGCGGATGCGAAAAATGCGGATGCGACAGCGATATTTTTTATACTGCTGCCGGATAACTCAAACTGTTCTGCAAAGAAATCGAGGTCAACACCTGCATGTAATGGTGCACCGGCAGGGTAAACACTGTGCCATAGTTTTTTTCGTATTTCCGGAGAAGGCATGGACAGATTGATCATGAAGCTGATCCGGCGTTTGAATGCCGGGTCGAAATTTTGGACGGCATTTGTTGCCAGAATGGATACGCCGTTATGCTGCTCCATCCGCTGCAGCAGATAGGCAGTTTCCGCATTAGCGTATTTATCCTTGGAATCATTGACCTCACTTCGCTTTGCAAAAAGTGCATCAGCTTCATCAAAGAACAGTACAGCATTGCAGTCTTTGGCGGCATCAAACAGTTCTGCAAGTTTTTTTTCGGTTTCACCGATATACTTATCCATGATTCTGGATACATCAATCCGATAGGCATCAAGTCCGAATTCATGCGCCAGAATCTGGGCAGTCATGGTTTTTCCTGTTCCGGGAGGTCCGTAAAGGCATACGGAGATTCCTTTTCCATAAGGCAGCTTTCGATTGAAGCCCCATTCTTCATTTACCTGAAAACGCAGACGGATGCGATCACAGACATCGTGAATTGCGTCTTCTTCCGGCTTTTCAAGAATCAGATCATCCCATGTAAAGGTGGAAGAAAGAGGTTCGGCAAGTCTGCTCAGGCGAGGCCTGCACAGAAACTGAACGCCATGTGTAATGGCACTTCTGTCAATACAGTTCATACCGCGTCCGCAGGAGTCGGCAGTGGCGGCAGACAGAGTCTGGCGGATCTGCCCGGGGGTCATGGTATAAATGCTTGCCAGAGAAAGAGAACTGATTTCCGGAGAAGGCGGGAGCTTACTCTGACCGAGGAAGCCATCCCACAGGGTGTGCTGTTCCATCAGTGTACAGGCAGAGAGCTCCATCATGAATACCTGAAAATTTTCAACAGGAAGGCGCAGAATTTTTTCACTGCAGATGGCAAGAAGCGAAATCTGCCCCTGAATCTGCTGCAGGATGGACAGAATCAGATCCTGTCTGTCAGATTCGGCATATTCATTGAAATCAAAATGTGTAAATACGGGGAAACCGTGATTCAGATAGGCCCAGGAAACAATTGTATCCAGCAGAAGCAACCTGGAATCGGCTGATTCCAGGGCAAGATGTCTGCTGTCAAGAATCAGGGCAGGGATATTGCATGCGGCACTGGCATATTCCAGAAGAAATTTTCTGCCGGAACCTTCTGCACCACATAATTCGATCAGACAGGACTGCTCAAAATCATCTGTCTGATATTGACTGACAATTCTGGAGATCTGTTTACATTCTTCCTGACGGATCAGAGGATCGGGGCATTCTGCAGACCGGTACATGGTGCAGAATGAAGTCAGAGAGGCCGGAAGCGCGGTATTGCCGTTCAGCATCAGAAGTACCGGTTCCCGAAGCGACAGAATCCGGCTCAGATGATTGCCTTCCCCGTCCAGAACATAACGGTTGATTGGGAGTGCACGGTCAGAAAGGCGGTATAGTTCATCATCCTCAAGGGACGCTACAAGCCCGTATAAATCAGCGCACAGACCAACGGTTGCACGATTTAATTTGATATTGTCCTGCAGATAGGCGAAGACGCGTTCATATTTGCGGTTCAGCTCAGGGACAAGTGCCAGGTAAATGGCCAGTTCCTCAAACGTGGTACACTGAAGCCTTTTCAGCAGTATACTGAGAGGATCTTTTGCTTTCATTTCTTCTTTACGGAGGGTTTCAAAAGCTTCGTGAAAATCGTCAAAGGGCTCTGTCTGAATCTGACCGCTCAGAGCAACTGTCACCTGCCCTTCGGGGATGACCATGCCTCGTCCCTGAAAAGCTTCAGGAGATTGTGTCTGCTGTATGGAAAGCCATGTTGCACAAAGACCATCGACCAGACTGAAACGCTTTGACTGTAGTGATTCAGTTTCATGAGTCATTTTTTCCTTCTCCCATCATTTCATAAGCGAGATTGACGGCAACCTCAGCCGTGAAAAACCGGTGAAAATGCGCCGTAACCGGAAACCGGTTCATCATGCGCCAGCAGGTGTGCGGTGTTACCGAGTGTCTGGATTCTGAAATAGGAAATATCATGCATCTGCTTTTCGGCATTTACAATGGTGACGGAAGAGGGTGCAAGGTAGCTTCCCTGCCATAGCATGACCGGAGATACACCGATCAGGTGTGCAAGCATGACACAGGTAACGCCGAGATGACAGAAGAATACAAGGTTCGGTTCTCCTGTTTCCGGATTATCAATAGCTGAAGTGACTTTGTAGCAGGCACCATCCCGCGAGTACCCATATCCCGCAAGGAGACGGTCAAGACCGTTGCAGACATCCCGCCAGCCGGTTTCGATCTCAGGATTGGTGCGGTAGAGCGGCGCACGGAACCAGTTGTCCTTATCATAGAAAAGAGGTTCTTTTGTAAAATATTCCGGCATCAGATCCCACGGTACACCAAAACGTCCGGTAAGCGGATCGGTAACCGGATAATAGAATTCTTTCAGCCATTCACAGATGGTGGCCTTCTGAGAGAGCTTCTGCAGAGACGGTGCAGCAGTCGCTTTTGCACGCCCCAGCGGTGAACTGTAAAAGTGATCTACTTTCCATGTCGCTACACGTTCAGACAGAAAGCCGGCTTCACGTTCTCCCTTCGGGGTAAGACCGTCAATGTCATAATCCGGTTCCGCGTGTCTGATGAAAATAAGTCTCATATGCTTCTTTCTCCTGTATCTGGCATAATCTGCCGCGTGATTTCAAGTGATTCACGAATGAATTCGAACATATTTTCTTAACAAGGTTATAAATCTATGTTAGAATAAATCCATGTAAATTGCAATCCGAAGAGGTAGGGAATGGACGAAAAGGAATTCTTCAGCCAGCTTCAGGAGCTGATCGCGGAGGAAGATGATGCGAAAACCGAGATCTTTCTGAAAAAATATCTGGCATGGGCTGACCGGAATCAGAAATATGATTTTTATGTGGTAATCTGTCAGAACCTGATTTCGCTGTACAGATCAGAAAAAAGTTATGAAAAGGCGTCAGATGTCGGTGAAGATATGCTGATGCTGATGGAAGAACTGCATATGGAGGATGAAACGGCCTATGCGGATGCGCTTGTAAGCGTAGCTGCGGTCTGCAGGGAGAGCGGGAAAGCGCAGGAGGCCGCAGAACTTTATAAAAAGGCACAGCCGGTTTTTGAAAATGCAGGTGATGAGGCCGCAAAGGATCTGGCATATATGGAGCTGCTGCTGGGGCTTGGCGAATGCGGGGTGCTGCTGGGAAATTCTGAGGACGCACTGCACGCCTACGAGCAGGCAGCGGGGCTGATTCAGTCGCAGTATGGAAAGAATGAGGCGTACCGCGTGGTTACGGCGAACTGCGCAGCGATCTGCGATACACTTAAGGATCCTGAAAAGGCAGCGTGGTTCAGAAGAGAACTGACGGATGAGCATGACGGAGAATGATAAAAGAAAATGGCGCGCAGGTTTTGTACTTGCGCTTCTGATAATTACATTTTCGCTGATTTTCATGGCTGTGCTTTATCAGAGACAGGACGGTCAGCGCGTGGTGATTCTGATTGATGGAAAGGCTACGGCAGAGTATGATTTGTCCGTGAACCGTACGGTGACCATAAGGACTGCGGATGGCGGCGAGAATGTGCTGACCATACAGGATGGAAGCTGTTATATGAAAGAGGCCAACTGCCCGGACCATATCTGTGTCCGGGAAGGGCATATTCACAGAAAGGGACAGAGCATCATCTGCCTGCCGCATCATCTGGTGATTCAGATTGAAGGCGGTAAGGAGGCTGAAGTTGATGCGGTTGTCAGGTAAGACCGGAAATGAAACTGAAAGTATCTCAGATGGGACTGCTGCTGTCGGTGGCGCTGATCCTTTCCTATATAGAATCTGTGATCCCGTTTAATTTCGGAATTCCCGGCATGAAGCTGGGACTGCCAAATCTGGCAGTAGTGCTGACACTTTACCTGTTTGGATGGAAGGAAGCACTGCTTATTAATCTGACCAGAATTCTGCTGTCCGGATTTATGTTCGGAAATATGGCAGGGATTCTTTTTTCCCTTGCCGGGGCGGCAGTCAGCTTTTTAAGCATGCTGGCAGCCAGAAAAACAGGGATTTTTGATCTGTGCGGGGTCAGTATCTGCGGCGGTGTGACTCATAATATCGGACAGATACTGATTGCGGTATATGTGGTCAGAACTGCGGGCATTATGTATTATCTTCCGGTGCTGCTGATTGCAGGTGTAATCACCGGAGCTCTGAATGGCATGATTGCCATGAGGACAGAACCATATCTTAAGAAAATGCAGAGGAGAGCATGATGATTGCATTTGTAAACGGAATTACGGCAGAAACGGAGGCAGATCATGCCGTAATAGATGTTGGCGGAATCGGATACAGCGTGTTTATTTCACCATCAACGGCTGATCGCATGCCGGGAATCGGAGAACCGGTCAAATTATATACTTATATGAGCGTAAAGGAAGACGGAATAAGTCTGTACGGCTTTCTGACAAAGGATGAACTGGGAATATTCAAAATGCTGATTACGGTCAGCGGGATCGGCCCGAAGGGCGGACTGTCCATTCTGTCTGCACTTGGAACGGATGACCTTCGTTTTGCAATCCTCTCCGGAGATGCCAAAACAATTGCCAGAGCACCCGGCGTTGGGAAGAAGACGGCAGAGCGGCTGGTACTGGAACTCCATGATAAGATTTCAAATGAGGACATTGTAAGCGGGAATGCCGGCCCCTCCCTGCAGAGAACGGAAGCCTCCGGAGGACTTTCTTCCAGAGATGATGCGGTGCAGGCACTTGTGGCACTTGGTTATAACGGCGCAGATGCGATGAAGGCGGTCAGAAAGGTAATGGCAGATGGTCAGCATGATGATCAGGATACGGAGCAGATTCTGAAGGCGGCATTAAAAGAGATGTTCTGAGAGATCGAAATGAAAACAGGATGGAATTATGACGGGAAATCGTACAATACAGACAACAAGGAATATGGATGCGCAGTATACCGGTGAAGATCAGCCGGTGGAAGGGTCGCTTCGGCCCAAACGTCTGAGCGAATATATCGGTCAGGAAAAGATCAGAAAGAGCCTGCAGATTTATATTGAAGCGGCGAAGCAGAGAAAGGAATGCCTGGATCATCTTCTTTTTTATGGTCCTCCGGGACTTGGAAAAACGACGCTTGCAGGAATCATTGCAAATGAAATGGGTGTGAATATCAAGATTACAAGCGGCCCTGCAATTGAAAAGCCGGGAGAAATGGCGGCAATTCTGAATAATCTGCAGGAAGGGGATATTCTGTTTATCGATGAGATACACAGACTGAACCGTCAGGTGGAGGAAGTACTGTATCCTGCCATGGAGGATTTTGCCATTGATATCATGATCGGCAAAGGTCCCACGGCGCGTTCAATCCGTCTGGATCTGCCGAAATTCACACTGGTAGGCGCGACAACGAGGGCAGGTATGCTGTCTGCGCCGCTCCGCGACCGGTTCGGAATGATACACCGGATGGAATTCTATACCACGCAGGAGCTCTGTCAGATCATTCTGCAGTCTGCCGGAGTGCTGGAGGTGAAAGTCAATCAGACGGGTGCAGAGGAGATGGCCAGAAGGAGCCGCGGTACGCCGAGACTTGCCAACAGAATCTTAAAGAGGGTCAGAGACTATGCACAGGTAAAGAACAGCAGTGAAATCAATGATGAAATTGTGATGGAAGCGCTGAGCCTTATGGACGTTGATGAGATGGGGCTTGATCATACGGATCACAACATTCTGCTGACCATGATTGACAAGTTTGCAGGCGGGCCTGTCGGGCTGGATACGCTTGCTGCGGCAATCGGTGAGGATGCAGGAACCATTGAAGATGTATATGAACCATATCTGATCAAATGCGGGATGATCAACAGAACACCAAGAGGACGTGTCGTGACAGATCTGGCATATCATCACTTGGGACTTGAAAACCCTGCAGACAGTAGTATATAATTGTAGCGAAATGCGTTGCAGTTGAAACTGTTGTATTCTTTTATTTTTATTGGGGTAGTTTTTCTCAGCAAGGGGAGTCCATGATGGCTGGCAAGACGGATACAGAAGTAATTATCGGCGGTAAAGTGTTTACGCTGAGCGGGAATGAAAGCGAAGAATATCTCCAGAAAGTTGCCAATTATATTAATAACAAGATTGCAGAATATAGTAAGGTGGACGGTTTTAAAAAGCAGCCGGTGGATGTACAGAATGTACTCATGCAGCTGAACATAGCGGATGATTATTTTAAGGCCAGAAAGCAGATCGAACTGCTTGAAGAACAGGCATCAGAGAAAGAAAAGGAACTGTATGATTTAAAGCATGAACTGATTGCTGCGCAGATCAAGCTTGAAAATACCGAAAAGAACATGAAGGATCTTCAGACGGATCTGAATGAGGATTCCAGAAAGATCATTCAGATGGAAACAGAGCTGAAGGGATATAAGAAGAAATAAGAAGGGGCTGTCTGATAAGACAGCCTTATCTTTTGGGAGATTTATGCAGAAAGTGGAACTGCTCGCTCCGGCGGGAAATTATGAATCAATGACAGGTGCGTTTGCTGCAGGTGCAGATGCAGTATACCTTGGCGGAGCCAGATTTGGTGCAAGAGCATACGCGGACAATTTTGATGAAGAAGAAACGGTCCGTGCGATTCGCTATGCGCATCTTCACGGAAAGAAAATCTATATGACGGTCAATACGCTGGTAAAAGAATCAGAGTATGATGACCTCGGTCCGTTTCTGCAGCCTTATGCAGAGGCAGGGCTTGATGGCGTGATCGTGCAGGATTTTGGCGTCTTTGGCTATATCAGGGAGCATTTTCCGAAGGTTGAACTGCATGCGAGTACACAGATGGCAGTTACCGGTATATATGGAGCCAGAATGCTCAAACGTATGGGTGCAACCCGTGTGGTACCTGCAAGAGAACTGAGCCTTTCGGAGATCAGTAATATTCGTGAGAAAGCAGATATTGAAGTGGAAGCATTTATTCACGGTGCAATGTGTTATTGTTATTCCGGTATGTGTCTTTTCAGCAGTATTGTCGGCGGCAGAAGCGGGAACCGCGGCCGCTGTGCACAGCCATGCAGGCTGCCGTACAGAATGGGCGCAGATGAAAAGGCAGGCGAGTGTTATCCTTTAAGCCTTAAAGATATGTGTACCGTTGAGCTTCTGCCTGAACTGATCAGAGCAGGTACTTCTTCCTTTAAAATTGAAGGCAGAATGAAAAAACCTGAATATGTGGCAGGAGTAACGGCAATTTACAGAAAGTATATTGACCTTTTTCTGAAAGATCCCAAAGCGCAGTATCAGGTTGAACAGAAAGATATGGATATTCTGCGGTCTCTCTACCTCAGAACGGCAATCAGTCAGGGGTATTACCATCAGCATAACGGCAAAAATATGGTAACAATGTCCGCACCGGGATATCTTGGAAGTGATGAGGCATTGCTTTCAGAAATCCGCAGCAGATATCTGCATGGGGAACAGAAAATTCCGGTAACAATGAATTGTGTTCTAAGGACAGGAAAACCTGCAGAAATCAGACTGTGCAGCGGACAGATCAGTGCAGCTGTACAGGGAAATCCTGTACAGCAGGCACAGAAACGTCCCATGACCGGAGAAGACATTGTAAAGCAGCTTGACCGGTTTGGAAACAGCTCTTTTGTGCTGGATCATCTGAATCTTAAAATGGATGAAGACGGGGCGGGAATTTTTGTTCCGGTCAGAGAACTGAACGAACTTCGCAGAAAGGCCTGTGAGCTTCTGGAAGAGAAAATACTGGAGTCAAATGAAAACTGACAGAATCAGATTATATATTTCGATAATGAATCAGGAACAGCTGACCGCACTCTGTGAATCGGAAATCAGACCGGAAGCGGTGTACCTGGATATGAATATGGTACTTCCCATTCTGCAGGGAGACCGATTACCGGAGGAACTTGAGAGGTTAAGAAATGATGCGGTACACCTGCGCATAGCACTTCCGCATGTACTTCGGCAGGAGGATGCCCTTCCTTCTCAGGCAGATATGGAACTGGTCATTCAGAAAAGCACAGATGACGGCTTTGACGGCGTACTTGCACGAAATCTTGAAGAACTGGCATTTCTGACTGAGAGCGGCTATGAAGGCGCTGTACTGCTGGATTATGGCGTTTATATCTGGAATCACGGGGCAGAATCGTTTATACTGTATGATGAATCCGGAAAAAAACGATTTGATGCCTTTTCAATTCCTTACGAACTGAACGTTCATGAGATCCGTGACCTGGCAAAAAGAAAAGATCCGGATGTCCCGGCCGCGCTTTGCGTATATGGCAGGATTCCGATGATGATCAGTGCTTCATGTCTTCTGAAAACATCAGGGAAGTGCAGTGGAAAAAACGGACAGAATGCAGTGCAGAAGACACAGCTTGAAGATCGTATGTCACATCTGATGCCGGTGTCCTGTATATGCAGATACTGTTATAATGTGATCTGGAATCATCTGCCGTTGTCACTTCACAGACAGATGGATGAAATCAGAAAGACAGACATTGCAAATATTTTCAGAATGGATTTTACGACTGAAGATAAGAAACAGACAGAAAATGTTCTTACATTCTGGAACGAAATCATACAAAAACGACAGATGGGGAACCCGCCGTACGAAGACTATACAACAGGTCATTTCAGGCGTGGTGTTGAATAATCAATGGAATTATATATAACAGAGCTTTCAAGATATCTGATATGTTTTCTGATGGCAGCCTATGCAGCTGTCTCTTTTCTGGTATTTGGCTTTAAGGATGAGGAAAGCCGCTCGCCGCTGTACATTTTTCAGAATATACTGATGCTTGCCATGCAGTTCTTCTGTTTCCTTCAGATTGAAACAAGGACAGGGCAGATCAGTTATCTGTTTTTCTATGCATTTCAGCTGATTGTACTGATGGCAACCATTATTCTGTTCCATCTGATGTATCCGGACGGAAATCGGCTGATCATCAATAACATGTGCCTGCTTCTGATGGTGGGAATGGTCATGCTGCTTCGAATTGATTCTGCCAAGGCAGTCCGGCAGTTTATAATAGCAGTCTGTTCTATCGTAATCGGTTTTCTGATTCCGCAGCTGATTTACAGATGGAAATTTCTGAAAAAATTCACATGGATTTATGCGATTACAGGTGTCTGTGCGCTGGCAGTTGTACTGATTCTGGGATCTGTAACACATGGATCCAAGATTTCCTATTCAATTGCGGGGGTTACTTTTCAGCCTTCCGAGTTTGTAAAAATTCTGTTTGTCTTTTTCATGGCAGGGGCGCTTTATGAATCGACATCTTTTCTGCAGATTTTGATTACAGGTGTATTTGCCGGTGCGCATGTCATAATTCTTGTGGCTTCAAAGGATCTGGGAAGCGCAGTGATTTTCTTTGTGGTCTACATCTGCATGATTTTCGTGGCGACGGGCAATCCGTTTTATCTGTTTGCCGGGATGGCAGGCGGGGCCGGTGCATCGGTTGTGGCATATCATATTTTTGCCCATGTTCAGGTACGTGTACAGGCATGGAGAGATCCGTGGAGTACGATCGATTCTACCGGATATCAGATTACGCAGTCACTGTTTGGAATCAGCAGCGGCGGATGGTTCGGCCTAGGGATATTTGGCGGTACACCGACCTCTATTCCTTACGTGGAAGATGATTTTATTTTTTCTGCAATAGCAGAAGAAATGGGCATTATTTTTGCAGTCTGTCTTGTTCTGGTATGCGTCAGTATTTTTCTGATGTTCATGTATCAGGCATATAAAATCCGTGATCTGTTCTACAGGCTGATTGCATTCGGGTTTGGCGTGATGTATATTTTTCAGGTTTTTCTTACCGTAGGAGGCGGATGTAAATTTATTCCGCTGACGGGAGTAACGCTTCCGCTGGTAAGCTACGGAGGATCTTCCGTGCTTACAACAATCATGATGTTTACGATATTTGAAGGACTGTGTATGCTGCAGACAGAAGAGCAGAATGCAGCGATCATGCGCAGAAAGCGCCGGCGCAGAGAAAGCAGAGACAGTTATGAAGAAATATAAGGATGAGCCTGTCAGAAGAAGAGAAAGAGACAGATACAGAGACAGAAACAGAGATTATGATGAGTATTCTGAAGATGACAGATATGATCAGGGCGAATACGAAGAACGAATGGATCGCTATGACAGGGTATATGAGGAACGAAGAAAAAGTTCCGGGAAAAAGAAAAAAGGCAGGAAGAAACCTTTTTCCATCGTGTTCCTTTCGATTCTGTTCACCTGTTTGCTGGGCAGTATGCTGTTCTATGTCTGCGAGTATTCTGTTGTAAACAAGGAAAAACTGATAAATAACAGTTATAATGGCAGACAGCAGATCCTGCTGTCACAGAATACAAGAGGTTCCATTATGGCATCTGATGGAACGGTGCTGGCGAAGACAGCAACAGATGCACAGGGAAATGAAGTCAGGCAGTATCCTTTCAGCAATGAATTTGCGCATGTTGTCGGATATGCATCACAGGGACGCGCGGGCGTTGAGGCAATGGCAAATTATTATCTGATCAATTCCAATGTTTCCATTGCAGAAAAGGCAAAAGATGATGCGGCGCAGCAGAAGTATCCGGGAGATAATGTGTATACAACGCTGAATACCAAACTGCAGGAAGTCGCCTATAAATCGCTTGGCGTTTACCGTGGCGCGGTGGTTGTATCTGATCCGAAAACAGGTGCGATTCTGGCTATGGTATCCAAGCCTGATTTTGATCCGAATGAAATTGATCAGGAATGGAAGACACTGGTAGCAGATAAAGAAAATTCCGAGCTTTTAAACCGTGCGACGCAGGGACTGTATCCTCCGGGATCGACATTCAAGATAATGACTTCACTTGAGTATATCAGGGAGAATCCGGACACTTATCAGAATTACAGGTATAACTGTACCGGCTCTTTTACACATGGGCAGGATACAATCAAGTGCTTTCACGGGGAGCATCATGGTCAGCTTGATTTCTTTGGCTCTTTTGCCAAATCCTGCAATTCTTCTTATGCCAATATCAGTATGACGCTGGACAGAAGCAGTTTCAAAAAGACTCTGACAGAACTGATGTTTAACTCAGCGCTGCCGCTGGAAATGAATTACAGTAAAAGCGTGGCCATTTCCGAACCCTCAACATCCGATTCCGATATCATGCAACTGGCAATCGGACAGGGGACAACGGCAATGACACCGATACATCTGAATATGATTACCTGTGCTGTTGCAAATGGCGGTGATCTGATGAAGCCATATCTGATTGATCATGTACAGACAGCAACAGGAAAGATGGTCAGACAGTTTGACGCGGAAGAGTATAAGAGACTGATGACGCAGAATGAAGCATCAATTCTGACGGAGATGATGAAGGGTGTTGTACAAAGCGGTACAGCCACGAAACTAAAGGGATTATCCTATACGGCAGCCGGGAAAACGGGGTCTGCAGAATACAGCAATCTGACTTCTGATTCGCATGCCTGGTTTACCGGCTTTGCACCTGCAGAGGATCCGAAGATCTGTGTGACGATTATTATTGAAAAAGCCGGTTCAGGCGGTGAATATGCAGTTCCGATCGCAAAACGAATTTTTGATGCGTATTTTGGAGCATAATTTTCAGTATACGGAATCAATCGTAACATTTGGCAGGGTGGAAAGATCAATCAGTGTGTCATTGTTGTCAAGCAGCTTTACCATCGGACGCGAAAGCGCACGTTCATTGATCAGGATGACTTCGGCATTCATGCCGTTGCTCAGATGTACATTCATACCCAGTTGAGACTGAGCAATATGAGACAGAATCGGTTTAAGGAGGGATGAGGCATAGCGCTCAAATCCCTCTTTTTCATAGTTTGCAATGACCTGAAAAGGATTCAGCTGCGGGCGATATGCACGATAGGAAGTCATGGCTTCATAGGTATCTATGATGGCGATGATTTTGGCATAATGGTCGATTTCGTCATCCTTAAGTCCGGACGGATAGCCGGAACCGTCCATTCGCTCATGGTGCATCAGTGCAGTTCTGGCAATATGAGAATTCCAGGGAAGCATGCGGAGTATTTCGTAACCCTTTGTGGTGTGCTGCTTGACCAGATTATATTCTTCGGGTGTCAGACGGCCGGGTTTCCACAGCAGATTGTAAGGAAGCCACAGCTTACCGATATCGTATACGAAGGCACATTTGATCAGCAGGGTAATATCCTCTGACGGAAGTGAGAGCCATGTACCGAAAACGCCGGCAACCAGTGCGGAATTGAGACAGTGCGCATGAGTCATATCGTCATTTCCGGGCAGCATGTTATACAGATAGTCCAGCAGCTGTTCGCCTGTAGAGGCGCAGATGATAATGTTATGATATACCCGCATCAGATTGTCCATATTAATGGGTTCCTGATTCATGACATAGTTTACCATATAGGTTTTATAGACGGGAAAAAGCTTCTGATAATTGGATTCGAATTTTTTAAAGCCTTCACTGAGTCGAACTTTTTCAAAATGCGTGGTGGCAAAGTCGATTTCTTCTTTGACAGAGACCACCAGGATGGAATGACGTGCCAGTTTTTCAATGGTGGAATCGGTAATTTTGGTATTTGCAGGAACAATAACTTCATTTTTGTAGCTCAGAACGTCCTGCGCAATGACCATTCCGGGTTTCAGCTCCATCCGTGCAATGCTTTTCATACAGTTTCCCCTCTTTTGAAGAATTATATGTTATAATTAGATTCAGCTGAAAAGTCAGTTGAATCTAAACGAGGATTGCTTCGCAACCTCGGCAGAACAGGTTTAATCTGTTCATAGATACATTTTAACACAGTTGCGGGCGGCATTATATCAAATTGAGATAAGTGAATGAAAAATAATGGATTTTGCAGATTTTATAAAAATTTATATGTCGGCGAATCAATAAGACATCCGGGGCGTGTCCGGTGGAAACTGGTACATGGAGCAGGGCAGTTTACTGTATTCTGTATTACCAGGGCACAGACAGAGGCAGATCAGCTGGATATCCAGCATTGCGCATTTTTGAAGCAGCCATGGTACAGAGAACATCCGGCATTTGTATACGGAATTGCCGGGAGTTATGAAGAGGCCGTGGATCTTGTTCTGAAAATATCGGATGAAGCCATAGGGTATGGACTTCCGGGGCAGCTTCGAGCGTATCTGGACAGAAACGTGCAGTAAATGCAGTAAAATAAACGAGGAGCAGAATAAGAGGGAATGCTGACTGTTGTTCTTACGATACTTAAAATCATAGGAATGGTTCTTCTTTGGATCATTGGAATTGTTCTGGTTCTTTTGCTGCTGATCCTGTTTGTGCCGATTCGTTATCATGCCGACCTGAACCTTCCGCAGAAGGATCTGTCCGGCGGAATTGATACGCACTTTACGGATGAGATAACTGCAGATGCCGGGTTCAGTTTCCTGCTTCACCTGATCAGAGGCAGAATTGTTTATCCGCAGGCACCACAGTTTACAGTAAAGGTCCTTTTTTTTACTGTTTTTCCCCATAAGAAAAAATCCGAAGGAAGAAAAGCAGATAAAAAAGAAGAAAACAGGACAGAAAAAAACACAGAAAAAGATGTAAATACAGACTCTGAAATTAAGACTGAAAAATCGGCACAGGGCAGATCTGAAAGGGAAGCAGAACCCGGAAGCGATGAAGAGTGGATTTCGCCGGAAAAAGAAGAAAATACAGGCAATAAAGGACACGGGGAAGATGCTGCTGCATCATCAGAGCAGCAAAGTGCGAACTGGGAAGGGTACAGAGCGGCAATACCACCTGAAGAGGAAAAAAATGAGGGCGCAGCTTCTGAAGATGATGCAGAACAGGAAGAAACAAAAAGTTCTGTACATGGTTTTATATGCAAATGCCGTGAAATCCTGCAGCGCATCATAAACTTTCTGAAAACTCAACAAAATGTGCTTAAAAAAACCGGGTATACAATATCTCGTATTTGTGGTAAGATATCAATGATCAAAGAAACGCTGGAAAGTAATACATTTCAGCGTGCATGGAAAGTGGCTTCAGGACAGCTTTTAAAGGTCTGGAAGCGGCTCCGCCCGGGGAAATGTGACATAGATCTTGTTTATGGCACAGAGGATCCGGCATTGACAGCACAGATATTGGGAATATATGGAATCATGTATCCGTTTCTTCCGGATGGCGTCAGCGTAAATGCTGTATTTGACGCAGCCGTAATCGGATGCACCGCAAAGGTCCGGGGCAGTATTACTGTGTTCAGACTTTTATGGTGCGCGGGTATGATATATTTTAATAAAGACATCAGGAGAGTATATAAAAGATTTCGCAGGATAATGGCGAAATAGGGCTATATACAAGCGAAAGGCGGAGAAGATCATGGGAGAAAATAATTTTTCCGGAGTTGTGGAATCTCTGATGAAGGGAATGAATACAATTCTGTCAACAAAGACAGTTGTCGGTGAGGCAACTAAAATTGGAGATACAATAATATTACCGCTTGTAGATGTTTCTTTCGGCGTGGGAGCAGGGGCAAAAAACGCTGACAAGAAGGACGGCGGTGCAGGCGGCTTTGGGGCAAGGATGTCTCCAAGCGCGGTTCTGGTCATCAAAAACGGTTCTACGAAGCTTGTTAATATCAAGAATCAGGATGCTGTAACCAAAATTCTTGATCTGGTACCTGATGTAGTAGATAAATTCACAAGCAAGAAGCAGAACATGATGGATGATGATGCTGCTGTTGATATTGCTTTTCCGGACAAGGATGACGACGAAAAGTGATGCCCGTCGGGGGACAGATCCATGGAAAAAAATTTCAGCAAGGAAGATATCATCAAGAACGGAGACTCGGATGAACTGTATGAACTGAGACTGTGGCTTTTTAAGGAAAGCTGCAGGCTTGAAAATCAGGAGAGTTCACTGGATGATCGCTTTATGAGGCTGGAGGCGGAAGAAAAAAAATTCCGCGAAGAAGCTGCGGCAATGAAGAAGGATATTGCGCATCAGGAAAGTAAACTCAGACAGGATGCAGCGTTCTTCGATCAGAAGCTGACGATTCTGCGTAAGGGCTATGATGATCTCAATGAAGATCGCAAAAAACTGGAGCAGGAGCGTGAACGGCTTTCGCAGGAGAAAAAGTATACAACAGAAGCAATGTATGAAGGCTCTGAAATTCTGTTTAAAGGAGTTCACAGCCAGCTCGCACTGAAGAAACGGTATAAGGATCTGATGAAGATCTATCACCCGGATAATCTGTGTGGGGATCGTGATGTAGTTCAGCTGATCAATGCAGAGTATGCAAGCTTAAGCCGCGAGATGGATATGAGTATGAAGGCATAAACATGCATATTTAAAACGGTGTGCGAAGAGCAGACAGGTAATGGAGTATGTTTGAGATTTATATGTAAGCTTTTTATGATTTTCTGGGTACCACAGGATAACCGAAGGAGTGGAGATGGTTATTCTGTGGTATTTTTTGTTACAAATGTATCATGTCATTTATACGGCATATCATTTTGGCTGTACAAAAAAAGCACTGCATTTCTGCAGTGCCTCTCAGGTGTTTGTCATTAAGCTCTTTCTACTAATTTAGATCTCATGCAACTTGTACAAACATTCATTCTTCTTGTCTCACCGTTAATCTTAACAGCAACACGCTGAACATTTGAATTCCAAGCTCTGTTAGATCTTCTATGAGAATGGCTTACGTTGTTACCGAAATGAACGCCTTTGCCACAAACTTCACATTTAGCCATTTTGACACCTCCTTATAAGCCATGTTTTCTAATCAGATACCTGTTGCTGACCTATAATTTGTCCGCAACAGTGATATATTATCAGAAACAATGAAAGAATGCAAGAGAAAGTTTTGAAATTAGAGGTTTATTTTTTTTAATGCAGAGCTTATAATAACCTATATATGCGAAAACTCAAGAAGGGCAGACCACGCACGTTTTTTCGTGCGAATGAAAGGCTGCACGCTTCGGAAAGGCATGGAGAATATGAAAGCTTCTTCTATGAATACACATATGGGCAGCATATCCATAGACAGCGAAGTTATTGCACAGTATGCAGGCGCTGTTGCCATGGAATGTTTCGGCATCGTAGGAATGGCAAATGTAAGTATGAAGGATGGTCTTGTCAACCTTCTCAAAATGGACAATATGACAAAGGGGATCAATGTGGTAGTCAATCCCAACCATAAACTTGTTCTTGATTTTCATGTGATTGTATCTTACGGAGTCAGCATTTCTGCAGTAGCAGATAATCTGATTGACAATGTTAAATACAAGGTGGAGGAATTCACCGGTCTGGAAATTGAGAAAATAAATATTTATGTCGAGGGCGTTCGGGTCATTGACTGATATTACCGAACTTAGGAGGACTTTACGTTGAATACCAATACGATAGATGCCGGGATGCTGGCAAAAATGTTCCTGGCAGGAGCCAAGAATCTTGAGGCAAAAAAAGAATGGATTAATGAGCTGAATGTTTTTCCAGTCCCTGACGGAGATACCGGAACCAATATGACCATGACGATCATGTCTGCAGCAAAGGAAGTTGCGGCAGCGGATCAGGGTGATATGTCTGCAGTGTGCAAATGTATTTCTTCCGGGTCCCTAAGAGGAGCCAGAGGAAATTCAGGTGTCATTCTTTCTCAGCTGATGCGCGGCTTTACCAAGGTAGTAAAAGAGCATGAGACAATTGACTGTAATCTTGCAGCTGAAGGATTTGAAAAGGCTGTAGAGACTGCATACAAGGCAGTTATGAAACCGAAAGAAGGTACAATTCTGACGGTTGCCAAGGGCGCAAGTGAAAAGGCAAGAGAACTTGCAAACGAAGGAACGGATGATTTCGCAGAGTTTATTGAAGAAGTGATCAAATATGCAGACGAGGTTCTTGCAAAGACACCGGATATGTTGCCGGTTCTGAAGCAGGCTGGCGTTGTGGATTCAGGCGGACAGGGTCTTGTACAGTTCCTTAAGGGTGCTTATGACGGATTCCTTGGCAAGGAACTGGATCTGACGATCCCGGAAGAAACGGCTGCGCCGCAGGAAAAAGAAGAACAGGAAGAAGCAGAAGAAATCAGGTTCGGTTACTGTACGGAATTCATCATTCTGCTGAATTCTAAGCTTAATGTAAAGCAGGAGATGGATTTAAAGTCTTTCCTGGAGTCTATCGGTGACAGTATTGTCATGGTTGCAGATGATGAGATCTGCAAGATCCATGTACATACCAATGATCCGGGACTTGCCATTCAGAAGGCGCTTCTGTATGGACAGCTTTCCAATATGAAGATTGACAATATGCGTATGGAGCATCGTGAGAAGCTGTTTCATATGAATCAGGATGGCAGTGCAAAGCAGATTGATACCGAGATCTCCGGTATGGCAGAGAAAACACAGGCCAAACCTGTAGAATTTGAAATGAAGCACGGTACGGAGATTCCGATCGAAGATGAGATTCCTGCAGAAAAGAAAGAATTCGGATTCGTAACCGTATGTGCGGGTGCCGGTCTTGCGGATATTTTCAGGAGCCTTGGCGTAGACTACGTGATCGAAGGCGGACAGACCATGAATCCGAGCACGGAAGATATACTGAATGCTGTTGAAAAGGTAAATGCGGATACGGTTTTCGTTTTACCGAATAATAAAAATATCATTCTGGCGGCAAATCAGGCGACAGAACTGGTAGAAGATAAGAAAGTAGTCGTGATTCCGACCAAGACAGTTCCGCAGGGTGTTACTGCGGTGATCAATTTCGTTCCTGATCAGTCTTTAGAAGAAAATGAAGAATGCATGAAGGATGCAATCAGTGGCGTTGCTACCGGTGAAGTTACCTATGCTGTCCGTGATACGGTGATTGATGATATTACAATCAAACAGGGCGATTATATGGGCATCGGAGATGCCGGAATACTGTCTGTCGGCTCTGAGATTGAAAATGTGACCTTTGAGATGCTGCAGAAATTCATGACAGATGATAAGGAACTGATCAGTATCTATTACGGATCAGATGTCACGGAAGAGACTGCGGAGCAGCTTCGTGATCGTGTATCCGGTGCGTTCCCGGCATGTGATGTGGAACTTCAGTTTGGCGGTCAGCCGATCTATTATTATATTGTGTCTGCAGAGTAAATAAGCTCCGCACAAAGCAAAAAGGTTAAAGAGCCGCGTGGGCAATCAGAAAATGCCACACGGCTCTTTATTAAGTGAGAGGGTATGAACGA
The DNA here is from genome assembly GCA_022486625.1 of Butyrivibrio sp. GTDB lineage: Bacteria > Bacillota > Clostridia > Lachnospirales > Lachnospiraceae > Butyrivibrio. Next base: position 109,234 of record JAKVKH010000003.1, read on the forward strand.
GGACGCATTAAAAGAGACAATTGTATCACTGAAGGGAATTGGTGATAAAACAGCAAAATTATTTGAAAAATGCGGGATTATGTATGTGGGAGACCTGTTGCAGTATTATCCGCGCACCTATGATGCATTTGAGGATACGGTGAATGTCGCTGATGCAAAGGTTGGAGAAATTTGTGCCGTCCGCTGTGCAATCGTCGGAAATATGATGAGCAGACATGTCCGCAATCTGGCGATACTGGTGTTTGACGGTGCTGATGTCACCGGCAGAATCAGATTCACCTATTTTAACATGCCATATCTTCGCAGCTCACTGAAACCGGGAAGATATTATGTATTCAGAGGAATGCTGAATAAAAAAGGCAATTCTCTTGTAATGGAGCAGGCAAAAATTTATAAGGACGAAGAATATGCACTCCTCGTGCATACGATGCAGCCAAGATATCCGTTGATCAAAGGCATGACGAATCATATGTTCATCAAGGCCATGCAGCAGGCGCTGGCGGATGCCGTGTATCTCAAAGATCCGATTCCGGAGGACATCCGGCAGGAAATGAAGCTGCCGGAATACTGCGAGGCAGTTCGCAGAATTCATTTTCCTTCAAGTATTTCAGAATTTGAGCAGGCCAGAAGAAGGCTCTCTTTTGATGAATTTTTTGAGTTCATCTGTAAGCTGCGAATGATGAAGGCAGCAGAAGATGAAACGGTAAATGAAGCAGTCATGCTGGAAGTTGCAGATACGAAAAGGCTTCTGGAAGAACTGCCCTATGATCTTACAAATGCGCAGCAGAAGGTCTGGAAGGAAATTCAGGACGATCTGTCCGGACCGCATATTATGAACCGTCTGATACAGGGAGATGTCGGTTCCGGCAAAACCATACTGGCTTTTCTGGCACTTCTGATGACAGCAGCCAACGGCTATCAGGGCGCAATGATGGCACCGACGGAGGTTCTTGCCAGGCAGCATTATGAATCCATGACAGAACTGACACGGAAGTATCATCTGCCGCTGAAACCGGTCCTTCTGACAGGAGCGCTTTCTGTGAAAGAAAAAAGAGAGATCCGTGATATGATCCGCGTGGGGGCATACAACTGTATGATCGGCACCAATGCGCTGATTCAGGATCCTGTGGAATATAAAAATCTGGCACTTGTAATTACGGATGAACAGCACCGGTTCGGGGTACGGCAAAGAGGCAGACTGGCAGAAAAAGGAAATCAGACGCATGTACTTGCCATGAGCGCAACACCGATTCCGAGAACGCTGGCCATTATTCTGTACGGCGATCTGCATATCTCCATCTTAAATGAACTTCCGGCAGGACGTGTGCCCATCAAGAACTGTGTGGTGGGAACCGAATACCGGCCGACGGCTTATAAGTTCATCGCTTCAGAGGTCAGCAGGGGACACCAGGCCTATGTGATCTGTCCGATGATTGAAGAGGGTGAGATGGACGGCGTTGAAAATGTGACAGATTATGCGGAAAAGCTGCGTGAAGCACTCCCTGAGCAGGTACAGGTGGGCGTTCTGCACGGGCGGATGAAGCCTGCAGTGAAGGATCAGCTGATGGCGGAATTTGCAGACAGGCAGATTGATGTACTCGTATCTACAACGGTAATTGAAGTCGGCATCAATGTACCGAATGCGACGGTCATGCTGATTGAGAACGCGGAACATTTCGGCCTTGCACAGCTTCATCAGCTACGCGGACGTGTCGGAAGGGGAAAGAATCAGTCCTACTGCATATTTGTCAATACTTCGGAGAAAGAAGAGGCAGGCAAACGTCTGGAGATCATGAATCATTCCAATGACGGTTTTCAGATTGCAGAGGAAGATTTAAAACAAAGAGGACCCGGAGATCTGTTCGGTATCCGCCAGAGCGGTGATCTGAATTTCCAGATCGGAGACATATACAGGGATGCTGATCTTCTGAAGGAAGCGGCAAATCGCGCAGACAGGCTTTTAAAGGAAGATCCGGCTCTTCAGGACGCTTCTCATGCGGCTTTGCGGGAGGCAGTCGTAGAGCGGGGCCTGAAAGCGGTTGACTTTAAAACCCTATGAAAGTAAAATTGGTGTATTAGGCAATTTTAAGAAATCGTGAAATATACGCTGGTAAAGTACACGGTATATATTCGATTTCAGGAAAGACAGAGAGGAATTTTATGTCAAAGACAGCAGTCATTACCGACAGTAACAGCGGAATCACACAGGCAGAAGCAGAGAAGCTCGGAATCTTTGTGGTGCCAATGCCCTTTCGCATCGACGATAAGGACTATCTGGAAGGAGTAAATCTTTCACAGGATGAATTTTATCAGAAACTGAATGCAGATGAAAACGTATCGACCAGTCAGCCGCCTCCGGAGAGTCTGATGAAACTCTGGGATACGGTTCTGGAAACTTATGATGAACTGGTATATCTTCCGATGAGCAGCGGACTGAGTGGTTCCTGTCAGAGTGCAATGATATTCGCACAGGATTATGACGGAAAGGCCTGTGTAATCGATAATCAGAGAATCTCCGTTACACTGCGTCAGTCTGTTCTGGACGCCATGGAGATGACACAGAAGGGGTATTCTGCACAGCAGATCAAGGAAAAACTGGAAGAGGTCAAGTTTCATTCCAGTATTTATATCATGCTGGATACGCTGCATTATCTGAAAAAGGGTGGCAGAATCACACCTGCAGCAGCAGCGCTCGGCACACTTTTAAGGCTTAAACCCGTGCTGACCATTCAGGGAGAAAAGCTCGATGCTTTTGCCAAGGCCAGAACTTCTTCCCAGGGAAGAAAGCTCATGATTAATGCGATGAAAGATGATTTTGAGAAACGATTTGGCGGAATGGATGCGCATCACGTACATCTGGAAATGGCTTATACATTTGACTGTGATGCAGCAGAAGACTTTAAAAAAGAAGTTCAGGAAGCATTTCCTGATTACGAAATATATATGGCACCGCTTTCTCTCAGCATAGCATGTCATATCGGACCAGGTGCACTGGCTGTTGCCTGTTCGGAAAAAATAGATCTGTAAGTAAAGGAAGTCAAAAAATGGCACAGAATCACGAATATGATGCATCAAGTATCACCGTACTCGAAGGCCTCGAGGCAGTACGGAAAAGACCCGGAATGTATATCGGCAGTGTATCTACGCGCGGTCTGAATCATCTGGTATATGAAATTGTAGATAATGCAGTCGATGAGCATCTTGCAGGCTTCTGCACGAAGATCCATGTGACACTTGAAGCAGACGGCTCTGCAACGGTAGAAGATAACGGACGTGGTATTCCTGTCGGTATGCATGCAAAGGGAATCACCGCAGAGCGTGTCGTTTTTACTGTGCTGCATGCGGGTGGCAAGTTCGATAATAATGCCTACAAGACTTCAGGTGGTCTTCATGGTGTCGGCTCCTCTGTGGTCAATGCACTTTCCACGAGGATGAAGGTAAGGATCAAGACCGGCGGTGCAATATATGAGGATACCTATGAACGTGGCATTCCGACGACAAAACTGGAAAAGGGACTTCTCCCGGAACTTGGCAGGACAAGAGATACAGGTACAACGGTCAATTTTCTTCCGGATGATACTATTTTTGAAAAGACCAGATTCAAAGAAGATGAAATCAAGAGCAGGCTGCATGAAACAGCCTACCTGAATCCGAATCTGACAATCATATATGATGACAGACGCCCGGAAAGCGCAGAACATGTAGAATACAGGGAACCTGAGGGCATCACCGGATTTATCAAGGACATGAACCAGTCCAGAGAAACTGTGCATGATGTTATCTATTTCAAGGGTGAGAGCGATAATATATCTGTAGAAGTTGCGTTTCAGTATATTAATGAATTTCATGAGGATGTGCTGGGTTTCTGCAACAATATTTATAATGCAGAGGGCGGAACGCATCTGACCGGTTTTAAAACCATGTTCACGACGATCATCAACAATTATGCGCGTGAAATCGGAGTACTGAAGGAAAAAGATGCCAACTTTACCGGTGCGGATGTCAGAAATGGTATGACTGCCGTGGTATCCATCAAACATCCGGATCCCAGATTTGAAGGGCAGACGAAGACCAAGCTTGATAATCAGGATGCCATGAAGGTGGTTTCCAAAGTAACAGGAGATGAACTTACCAGATTTTTTGACCGTAATCTGGAAATTTTAAAGAATATTATCGGATGTGCGGAAAAAGCCGCAAAGATCCGTAAATCAGAAGAAAAGACCAAAACCAATCTGCTGACCAAACAGAAGTTTTCCTTTGATTCCAACGGAAAGCTTGCAAACTGTGTCAGTAAGGAAGCAGATAAGTGTGAAATCTTCATTGTCGAGGGAGATTCTGCAGGAGGCAGTGCCAAGATGGCCAGAAACCGTATGTATCAGGCCATTCTGCCGATCCGCGGTAAGATTCTGAACGTGGAAAAGGCCAGTATTGATAAGATTCTGGCGAATGCCGAGATCAAGACCATGATCAATGCCTTCGGCTGCGGATTTTCTGAAGGGTACGGAAATGATTTTGATATTTCCAGACTCAGATATGACAAGATCATTATCATGGCTGATGCCGATGTCGACGGTGCGCATATAGCGACGCTTCTGCTGACACTTTTTTACCGGTTCATGCCGGAGCTGATCTATGAGGGACATGTCTATATCGCCATGCCGCCGCTCTATAAGGTCATGCCGTCAAAGGGGCAGGGCGAATACCTGTATGATGACAAGGCACTGGAGAAGTTCAGAAAGTCGCATAAGGGTTCTTTTACGCTGCAGAGATATAAAGGTCTTGGTGAAATGGATCCGCAGCAGCTCTGGGAGACCACACTTGATCCGGAACACCGTATGATGCGTGCGGTTGAGATCGAGGATGCCAAGATGGCGTCGCAGATGACAGAGCTGTTAATGGGACAGGATGTTCCGCCCAGGCGTGACTTTATCCATGCACATGCAACGGATGCAGCGCTTGATGTCTGAAAAAAAATTGATGAGGTTTTGACGTGGAAGATAAAATTATCAGAAGTGAATATTCTGAAATCATGCAGAAGTCCTATATCGACTATGCGATGAGTGTAATCATTGCCAGAGCGCTCCCTGACATCAGGGACGGACTTAAGCCGGTACAGCGAAGAACGCTGTACGACATGTATGAACTCGGAATACGATATGACAGACCGTACCGTAAGAGTGCGCGTATTGTCGGCGATACCATGGGTAAATATCATCCGCATGGTGACAGCTCCATTTATGACTGCCTGGTGGTTATGGCACAGGATTTCAAAAAGCTCCTGCCGCTTGTGGACGGGCACGGAAACTTTGGTACCATTGAAGGAGACGGTGCCGCTGCCATGCGTTATACAGAGGCAAGGCTTGCCAGAATCACGCAGGAGAATTTCCTGGGAGACCTGGATAAGGATGTTGTGGATTTCGTACCGAATTTTGATGAGACAGAGACGGAACCGTCTGTACTGCCGGTTAAGATCCCGAACTTTCTGATCAACGGTTCGGAAGGCATTGCAGTCGGAATGGCCACCAGCACACCGCCGCATAATCTGGCGGAGGTGCTCGATGCAGAGATTGCATTCATGCAGGATGATACGCTGACGACAAAGGATCTGATGAAGTACATCAAGGGGCCGGACTTTCCGACTGGCGGTATTGTCATTAACAAGGACGAACTCAGGCAGATCTATGAGACCGGTATGGGCAAGATCAAAGTCAGAGGCCGGGTAACAACAGAAGCCGGTAAAAACGGTCATATTAATCTGATCGTAACTGAAATTCCCTATACTATGATCGGTATGGGCATCGGCAAATTTCTGTCCGATGTGGCGGCGCTTTCTGAAAATAAAGTAACAAATGATATTATTGATATCTCAAATCAGTCATCCAAAGAAGGAATCCGTATCGTAATTGAACTGAAAAAGGATACGGACGTGGAGAATTTCACGAATCTTCTGTATAAGAAGACAAAGCTGGAAGATACCTTTGGCGTAAACATGCTGGCAATTGATCAGGGCAGACCTGAGACCATGAATCTGCAGCAGATCATGAAGGCATGTGTGGATTTTCAGTTCGAAACAGCGAGAAGAAAATACACCACACTTCTGAAAAAGGAGCAGGATAAGAAGGAAATTCAGGAAGGCCTGATCAAAGCCTGTAACGTGATTGACCTTGTTATTGAGATTCTGCGTGGTTCCAAGGACAGAGCCATGGCGAAGGAGTGTCTTGTTCATGGCACGACAACCGGAATCAAGTTCAAATCCAGAGAATCCGAAGTGATGGCTGCACAGCTCATGTTTACGGATGCGCAGGCAGATGCGATTCTGGAAATGCGTCTGTACAAGCTGATCGGTCTTGAACTTGAAGCACTGGTAAAAGAACATGAGGAAACGGTTGCCAATATTTATCGCTATGAAGATATTCTTGAAGACCGTGAGTCCATGTCCATGGTGATCCAGAATGAGCTGACTGAAATCCGCAGACAGTATCAGTCAAAGAGAAAGACAGAGATCGACAACTGTGCGGAAGCTGTTTATGAAGAGAAAGCTGCAGAGGAAATTGATGTGGCATTCATTATGGACCGCTTTGGCTATGCCAAGACAATTGATGCCGGAACCTATGATAAAAATCTGGAAACGATCCGGAATGAGTTCCGCTTCAGCTTCCTGTGTAAGAACACCGGCAAGATCTGTATTTTTACTGATGACGGACAGCTTCATACCATCAGAGTACAGGATCTGCCGCAGGAGAAGATGCGTGACAAGGGAATCCCGATTGATAATGTCAGCAATTATGATTCTGCCAAAGAGGAAATTATCATGGCACTCAGTCAGTCGGATCTCAATCTCTATCGGCTGATGTTTGTGACCAGACAGGCCATGATGAAGGTGGTAGACGGCGGCGAATTTGATGTTGCCAAGAGAACTGTTGCTGCGACGAAGCTCATGGACGACGATGTGGTTGTCAGTGTGAGCGTGCTGCATGAACAGAAGACGATCGTGCTGCAGACTGAGGAAGGTTTTTTCCTCAGATTTAAAACGGAAGATATTCCGGAGAAAAAGAAAGCGGCAATCGGTGTCAGAGGCATGCGCCTTGGGAAAAAGGATACCATCCGGGATGTGTACTATCTGGAGGAAGAGCAGCAAAAGGCAGTAGAATATAACGGAAAGCCACTGGAGCTGAGCCATCTGAAAATCAGTAACCGTGACACCAAGGGAACGAAAATCAGAGTCTGAGGTAAATGATACGCGCATCAGGTGCGCAGGAATGAGGATATATGAGAGTTATCGCAGGATCAGCAAGAAGACTTGTACTGGTAACCCCGACAGGGGAAAATACCCGGCCTACTCAGGACCGGATCAAAGAGACACTGTTTAACATGATACAGAATGATGTTCCGGGCAGTGTGTTCATTGATCTCTTTGCAGGAAGCGGCGGAATCGGAATCGAAGCACTTTCCAGAGGTGCCGCCAGAGCATATTTTGTTGAGAACGCTGCAGAGCCGTATAAGTGCATTCAGACGAATCTGCATACTACACACTTCGAAGGAGAGGCAACGCTTATTAAGCAGGATGTGACGCTGGCACTTCGGAATATTCATGAGAAGGAAGTGAATATTGTCTATATTGATCCGCCGTATGAAGCAGGTCTTTATGACCGTACGCTTGCACAGCTCAGGGAGATGCCCTATATCACGGAAGATACACTTCTGATTGCAGAAGCACCCCTTGAGATGGAGTTTGACTTTACGGAGCAGTTTGGATTTAAAGTAGTCAGAGAGAAAAACTATAAAACAAATAAACACGTTTTTATAAAGCGCGTCTGATAAGAAAGGCATTCCCATGAAGACAGCAGTGTATCCCGGAAGCTTTGATCCGGTCACATTCGGACATATGGATATTATCCGGAGAGCGGCGGCAATGTTCGATCATCTGGTCGTTACAGTGATGAACAACTCCTCCAAGAGTCCATTGTTTTCTGTAGATGAACGTGTTAAGATATTACAGGAAGTTACGAAAGATCTTGATAATGTTGAAATTGATTTTTATGATGGTCTTCTGATTGACTATTGTAAGGAAAAGAAAATCCATATCGCGATTCGCGGACTCAGAGCCATTACAGATTTTGAATATGAACTTCAGATCGCCCAGACCAATAAGGAACTGTCACATGACAGTGTAGATACGGTCTTTCTGACGACTAATCTCAGATATTCCTATCTGAGCAGTTCCACTGTCAAGGAAGTTGCAGGCTACCGCGGGGATGTATCAGAATGTGTACCGGATTTTGTGCAGAAGCTTCTGTATCAGAAATTCGGTTTTGAACCGGAGCGCGTAAAGGGAGAGAACAGATGAGCAGCAGAATAGAACAACTAATCGATGAAATCGAAACGTATATCGATCATTGTAAGTATCAGCCACTTTCCAATACGAAGATTATTGTCAATAAGGATGAGATTGATGAACTTCTGAGAGAACTAAGAAGCAAGACACCGGATGAGATCAAGCGGTACCAGAAAATCATTACCAATAAGGAAGCTATTTTAAATGATGCCCGTCAGAAGGCACAGGCGCTGATTGATGAGGCAACAGTACATACCAATGAATTGATCAATGAGCATGAAATCATGCAACAGGCGTATGCGCAGGCAAATGAAGTGGTCAGTTCGGCAGCAAAGCAGGCACAGGAAGTTTTGGATCGTGCAACCAATGAAGCAAATTCCATGAAAGCTGCGGCAGTGCAGTATACGGATCAGCTGCTTGCTGAAGTGGAACAGATTCTGATGAAGTCTATTGATTCAACCAATGCGCATTATGAGGGACTTCTTTCAGAACTCACGAATTATTGTGAGACTGTAAAGGGCAACAGAGCAGATCTGTATCCACCGGAGGTGGTCAGAACTGCGGCACCTGCGGGACAGGTACTGGCAGATCCGATTACAGAGCAGACCGGAACGGTTGAGGCTGCAGCACCGGATGTACAGGCACAGAGCGGGGCAGATCCACTCAGTCTGGATATGCTTCAGTAACAGAAATGACTATTTACGACCGGTTTATTTATTGTAAATCGGTCGTTTTTTGATGAATCAGATTGCAGTATGAAAAGGCAGGAAAAAAAAGAATGAAAAAGAGCAGAATTTTCAGTATGATCATGGCGGCGTCACTGCTGATTGCATCAGTGACGGCAGGACTTGCCGATCAGAACAATACGATTAAGGTGCAGGCGGCAGATCCCGTTGTCATCTGTATAGATCCCGGACACGGCGGCACCGGCGGCAGAAATCTCGGTGCACAGTATAACGGAATCAGTGAAAAACAGGTGACACTGATCACGGCGAATGCCATGAAGGCTGAGCTTGAGAAATATGAGAATGTAAAGGTTTATATGACCAGGACTACAGATACAGTAATGTCTCTGAAAGATCGTGCAGATTATGCAAAGGCTGTCGGCGCAGATTTTTTGTACTGTATTCATTTTAATTCTTCCATTGCACACGATCTGTACGGCTCTGAGGTATGGATATCTGCTTATGGTTCCATGTATCAGCAGGGATACAGTTTTGCGAGTGTTGAGACGGCGCAGCTCCAGGCACTTGGTCTGTATCAGAGAGGAATCAAGACCAAACTGGGCAGTCAGGGAGATTATTACGGAATTCTCAGATATGCAACAGCTGACGGCGTTCCGTGTGCGCTGATTGAACACTGCTATGTGGATCACGGCGTGGATCTTTCTTTCCTGAAAAAAAGTAATTCCTATCAGCTGCTCGGTATTGCCGATGCAACTGCCGTTGCCAAATATTATCATTTGAAATCAGCGGCTCTCGGTGTAGATTATTCCGGATATCAGAATGTATCCGTTGCCGCACCTAAGACGCCTGTTGCAAATGATCTGACGGCACCGGAGGTGTGCAGAATCGATTCTGCAGTTTATGATAAGAAGACAAAGACAGTGACGGCAAAGGTGACAGCAAAGGATTCAGGAAGCCCGATTATTTATTATTCCTACAGCTTTGATGGAGGGAAGACCTATTCCTATCTGCTGCCATGGGATCGTACGAAGACGACGGATACCGTATCCATTCCGAATCCGAAGGGTGCATCAACACTGATCATACGTGCCCACAACCAGTATGATTTCTATACGCCAAGCAGTGCATATACAATAAATTGAGATGCAGGAAAAGGGGATGAATGCAGCGAATCGATAAATTTCTGTGTGATCAGAATCTTGGAACACGCAAACAGGTAAAGGAATTCATTAAAAACGGAATGGTAACCATCAATGGAGAGACGGTTCTAAAACCCGAGCAGCATGTGGATGAGACTGCAGACGAGGTCTCTTTTGGAGGAAGGGTATTAAATTATTCTGAGTTCTGTTATTATATGCTTTATAAGCCGCAGGATGTGGTATCTGCAACAACAGACGGAAGGTCTGTTACGGTAGTGGATCTTCTGAAGCCTGAGAATGTGAAGGGACTTGCGCCTGTCGGCAGACTTGACAAGGATACGGAAGGCCTTCTTCTGATGACAAATGACGGAATGCTGACACATAACCTTCTGTCACCCAGGAAGCACGTGGATAAAGACTATGAGGTGCATCTGGCACATGAAATCACGGATGCCGAGCTGAAAAAACTGGAAAACGGCGTGGATATCGGAGATGAGACCAGGACGCTGCCGGCGGTAATATACAGAGACGAACCTGATGCAGAGGGAAGATGCGTCATTCATCTGGTACTGCATGAGGGGCGTTTTCATCAGGTAAAAAGGATGCTGGAAGCAGTCGGGAACGAAGTACTGTTTCTGAAACGTATCTCCATGGGAAGCCTTAAACTGGATGAAACCCTGGAACCCGGGGAATACAGACCGCTTACTGCTCAGGAACTGGAAGGATTGCAGAACAGCTGAAACGCGAAGGCAGAACGGAGAAATGCAGGATATGATAAAAAGAATAAATCTGAAGGAACTGGAAGCTGTAATTTTCGATCTTGACGGGTCTCTGGTTGATTCCATGTGGATGTGGAAGCAGATCGATATTGAATACCTCGGCAGTTTTGGCATTACACCGCCCGAAGATCTTCAAGCGGCAATTGAAGGCATGAGCTTTACCGAGACGGCCGGCTATTTTCAGAAACGCTTCGGCATCACCGATTCCATCGAAAAGATCGGGGATACCTGGAACCGCATGGCGTGGAAAAAATATATGTATGAGGTACCGCTCAAACCAGGCGTAATGGATTTTCTGCTGCACTGCAAGAACAGCGGGATCAAGCTGGGGATCGCATCCAGCAATTCCAGGGCACTGATTCTGAATGTACTGGAAGCACATCATATCAGAGACTTTTTTGAATGTATCAAATCCGGTACGGATGTGGTAAAAAGTAAGCCTGCACCGGACATTTATCTGCAGGTGGCAGAGCAGCTGCAGGTAAATCCGTCGAACTGTCTTGTATTTGAAGATATCACACAGGGGATCATGGCCGGGAAAAATGCCGGGATGACGGTGTGTGCAGTAGAAGATGATTATTCAGCATATCAGTGGGAAGAAAAGGTAAAACTTGCGGATTTTCATATCAGCAGCTACGATGAACTGACAGCTTGAATAAAATATTGATTGAAGGGTAATTAATACATGAAAAACCGTGTGCAGAAGGGCGACTTCGGATATATTCTCTATAGCAGAAAAAGCAGCATCATCAGATCAGTGATCTCTGTCGGTGCATGCCTTGTGATCTTCCTGATCGGACTTATTATTAATCACACCAATAAAAACGCATTCAGCATTATCGCAGCGCTTGGATGTCTTCCGGCCGGCTGGAGTGTCGTTAACATGGTCATGTTTCTGCGTGCAGGCAGATGCAGTGAGAAAGCGCATGAAGAAATTGAAAGACATAAGGGCGGACTTCTGATCCTGTATGATCTGGAGATGACTTCCGAGAAGGAAAATTATGCGATCAGTGCTGCAACGGTGCTGGATAAGAACGTCTGCTGCTATACAGAGGATCCGGATCTGGATGAAATGGACTGTGAGAAGCATATTCTGCTGCAGATCAGTCAGAGTGGATATTCGGATTATACCGTCAAGGTATTTACGGATCTTAAGAAATACTGTGACAGGCTGGATCAGCTGGAACAGTTAAGATGCCGTAAGGCAATTGATCCGTTCGCCATTGAGGCAGCCTGGGTTGCAGGAACCACACAGACGGCAGCTTCCGTACTGCAGTCAATTTCACTTTAAAGGGAATAATCAGATGAAAGAAATCATCATTCAGGAAAACGAAGCCGGAAAACGTCTGGACAGGCTGCTGAAGCAGTATCTGTCTGAGGCGTCTTCCGGTTTTCTTTATAAGATGCTGCGTAAAAAGAACATTACGCTGAACGGTAAAAAGGCTGACGGCACAGAAAAGCTGGTAAGCGGTGATATAATCCGGGTCTTCATGGCAGATGAAACAATTGAAAAATTCGGAAACCGGATGCTGAAAGCGGCGTCCGATCAGAATATGACAGAAGAACAGATACAGCCATATCTGGATGCCTACCGGAAGCTGAAGGGGATTACGGTTCTGTTTGAAAATCACCACCTCGTATTCGTGAATAAGCCTGTGGGAGTTCTGTCTCAGAAGGCAGAGCCGGAGGATATGAGTCTGAATGAATGGCTGATCGGATATCTTCTTAAAACAGGCAAAATTACGGCACAGAGTCTTACCACTTACCATCCTTCGATCTGTAACCGGATCGACCGCAATACCAGTGGAATCGTTGTCTGTGCGGTAACGCTCCCCGGGGCACAGCAGATGGCCAGAATGCTCAAGGAACGTACTATAGGAAAGTTCTACAAAGCGGTAGTCGCTGGAGTAATTGAAGAGCCTGCGCATATCAAAGCCAGAATTATCAAAAACGAAAAGACAAATACGGTGAAGATACTGCCGTGGAAGGATTCTGCGGAAGATGATGCAGGTGCAGTTCAAAGCGCAGGTGATCCGATTGAAACAGCATACAGACCGGTTGCGGTTAACAGAAAAGATCAGCTGACCTGTCTTGAGGTTGAACTGCTGACCGGCAAGACGCATCAGATACGTGCACATTTATCCAGCACAGGACATCCGCTTGTGGGGGATTACAAATATGGTAACCAGAAACTGAATGAAAAATTCCGGGCTGATTACGGTGTCCGTTCGCAGCTCCTGCACAGCTACCGGCTTGAGTTCCCGCAGATGGAGGAACCGTTTTCTGATCTGTCAGGCATGAAAATTGTAGCTCCGGTTCCGGATCCGATGCGAAGGATTCTCACGGAGAAGTTTCATCTGACGTAAAAACTTTTCACGTAAGCGACTTTATTCAGATGGTTAAGGAGAATGAGAGATGTCTACCTGGAATTCCAGAGGCCTTCGCGGATCTACCCTCGAAGAGCTGATCAACAGAACAAACGAGCGTTATCTGGAAGACGGACTTGCGCTGATTCAGAAGATTCCGACGCCGATCACGCCGATTAATATTGATAAGGAAACGCGCCATATCACGCTTGCCTATTTCGACCAGAAGAGCACGGTCGATTATATCGGTGCTGTACAGGGAATTCCTGTCTGCTTTGATGCAAAGGAAAGTGCGGTCGATACCTTTTCTTTGCAGAATATACATCCGCATCAGGTAGCCTTTATGGAAGACTTTGAAAAGCAGGATGGTATTGCCTTTTTCCTCATCTATTATACGGGGCGTGAACAGATGTATTATCTGCCGTTCCGACATCTCAAGGTATTCTGGGACAGGGCACAGACCGGCGGACGAAAGAGCTTTCGTTTTGAGGAACTGGATCAGTCCTATATCATGGGAAACTCCAAAGAGGTCCTCGTGCCGTACCTGGAGATGCTGCAGAAGGATCTCGGGGAAAGAGGAAAAGAATAACAAGCGGTTAAATATATCAATTGACAAACAGATATTGTTCCTGTATACTTCCATTAGTTTAGCATGATAACACACTACCATAGTAAAGCAATAAAGCGAGGACGGGATGAACAGAGAACTTGTACATACACCGGAAGGTGTCAGAGATATCTACGGAAAAGAATGTGCAGATCGCCAGGTGGTACAGAATCAGGTACATGAGGCGATGAAGCGTTTCGGCTATGAAGATATTAATACGCCGACCTTTGAGTTTTTTGATGTATTTGCAGAAGAGATCAGTGCGACCAGCGCCAGGGAACTCTACAAGTTTTTTGACAAGGAAGGGAATACGCTGGTGCTGCGGCCGGACTTCACACCATCTGTTGCCAGATGTGTGTCCAAGTATTTTCTGGAGGATGATCAGCCGGTCAGGATCTGTTACAGCGGCAATACCTTTATGAATACAACAAGGCTTCAGGGGAAACTGCGTGAATACATGCAGATGGGTGCGGAACTCATGAATGATGATTCCGTGCAGGCAGATGCGGAGATGATCTCCATGATGATTCAGGCGCTGTCCGGCAGCGGACTGGCCGAGTTCCAGGTGAGTGTCGGTGATGCCGATTATTACAAGGGCATCTGTGAAGAAGCCGGAATTGACGAAGAGACGGAAGCAGAGCTTCGGGAACAGATCGCGGGCAAAAACTATTTTGCCGCAGAGAAGATTCTGGTTGACCGGAACGTCCCGGAGAAATACCGTGACATGCTGCTGAAGGTATCTGAATATGTCGGCTCCGTGGACGAACTTGAAAAGGCGGTCAGTCAGGTGGAGAACAGCCGCAGCAGGCAGGCAGTTGCAAGGCTTCAGGAGCTTTACCGGGTACTGACCATGTACGGCGTTGAAAAGTATATTTCCTTTGATCTGAGCATGCTGAGCCAGTACAACTATTATACCGGCGTGATTTTCAAGGCATATACCTATGGCGTGGGCGATGCGATTGCCAAGGGTGGACGTTATGATGACCTGCTTTCAAAGTTCGGCAGACCGGCACCTGCAATCGGCTTCATGATCGTCATCGACGACCTTATGAGTGCGCTGTACAGACAGAAAATCGAGCTGCCCGGGGTACAGGAACGTGTCATCATTACCTATGAGCCGGAAGAATATGCACAGGCGCTTCAAAAGGCGCAGGATCTTCGCGATGCCGGCAGATACGTTGTATTACAGAAAAAGAAGCTGGGAGGTGCCGTATGAGGTATCTGACATTTGCACTTGGCAAGGGGCGCCTGGTCGGCAGCACGATGGAGCTGCTGAAAAAATGCGGCATTGAATGTGAAGAAGTAACAGATAAAAATACCAGAAAGCTGATTTTTACCAATGAAGAGCTGAAGCTGAAATTTTTCCTGGCAAAGGGACCGGATGTTCCGACCTATGTGGAATACGGGGCAGCCGATATCGGAATTGTCGGCGAGGACACGATTCTGGAAGAAAAAAGACGTGTTTATGAGGTACTTGATCTTGGTTTCGGAAAGTGCAGGATGTGTGTCTGCGGCCCTCACGAAGCCAGAGAACTTCTGGATCATCACGAACTGATCCGTGTTGCCAGCAAGTACCCGAACATTGCGAAGGAATATTTTTATAATCAGAAGCATCAGACGGTAGATATCATCAAGCTGAACGGTTCTGTGGAACTTGGACCGATCGTGCATCTGAGCGATGTGATCGTGGATATCGTGGAGACCGGTTCCACACTGAAGGAAAACGGTCTGGAAGTACTTGAAGAGATCTGTCCGCTGTCTGCAAGAGTGATCGTCAATCAGGTCAGCATGCAGATGGAAACAGAAAGAATCAGAAAACTGATCAATGCAATGAAGGAGAATCTGTGATGAGAACGCTTAAATTAAATGAGAAAACCAAATCAGAGCTCTTGAATAATCTGCTGCAGAGAAGTCCTGCAAATTACACGGAATATGAGAATACGGTCGCAGAGATCATTCAGAACGTCCGCCGGAATAAAGATAAGGCGTTATTTGAATACACGGAGAAATTTGATCACAGCAAAATGGATGCGGCACACATCCGTGTGACGAAGGAAGAGATTCAGGCAGCTTACGAAAGCCTTGATCCGGAATTTATCCGCGTAATGAAAAAGAGTGCACAGAATATCCGTGAATTTCATGAGAAACAGAAGAGGAACAGCTGGATTGAAACCAAAGATGACGGCAGTATTCTCGGGCAGCGCATCATTCCCATCGAGATCTCCGGCGTTTATGTACCGGGTGGTAAGGCTGCTTATCCGTCAAGTGTTCTGATGAACGTTGTTCCTGCCAAAGTAGCGGGTGTATCCCGTATCATCATGACCACGCCTCCGCAGAAGGATGGCACTGTAAATCCGGGAACCCTTGCGGCTGCAGATATTGCAGGCGTAGATGAGATCTATAAGGTCGGCGGCGCACAGGCAATTGCCGCCATGGCTTTTGGCACAGAGAGTATTCCGAAGGTAGATAAAATCACAGGCCCCGGCAATATCTTCGTTGCGCTTGCCAAGAAGGCATGTTTTGGCTATGTCAGCATCGATTCCATCGCAGGGCCGAGCGAGATCCTCGTTATTGCAGATGAAACGGCAAATCCGCGCTATGTTGCGGCGGATCTTCTTTCGCAGGCAGAGCATGATGAGATGGCCAGCGCCATACTGATTACGACAAGCGAGTCTCTGGCAGAAAAAGTGTCGGAAGAAATTGATGGTTTCCTGAAGACCTTATCAAGAGCAGAAATCATTCAGAAATCACTGGATCATTATGGGTATGCATTTGTTGCAGAGAATATGGAAGATGCTGTGGAAGCAGCCAATGCCATTGCATCAGAGCATCTGGAAATTATTACGGCAAATCCTTATGAAGTCATGACACAGATTAAAAACGCAGGTGCGATTTTCCTCGGAACATATTCTTCAGAACCGCTTGGCGATTACTATGCGGGGCCGAATCACATTCTGCCTACAAACCGCACGGCCAGATTCTTTTCTCCGCTGTCAGTAGATGATTTTGTAAAGAAAACAAGTCTGATTTCCTATTCAAAACAGGCACTGGAAGCAGCGCATAATGACATTGAGCTCTTCGCAAAGCAGGAAGGTCTCACGGCACATGCCAACAGCATTGCAGTCCGCTTTGACCAATGCAGTCAAAAATAAACAGCACTGCATATTATTGACTGATACAGTCACACAACGGTAAACAATCAAGTGACAGACAGGAGGAATGTATGAACAGAACCGGTGAAGTTCATCGTAAAACGGGAGAAACAGACATTGAAGTCAGCATCAATCTGGATGGCACGGGTATCTGCCATATTGATACGGGCATCGGCTTTTTTGACCATATGCTGGATGCATTTGGCAGGCACGGACTCTTTGATCTGACCGTCAAGGCCAAAGGCGACCTTAATGTTGACGGGCATCATACCGTAGAGGATACCGGGATTGTGCTCGGACAGGCGATTGCAAAGGCAATCGGGGATAAAAAGGGCATCAGACGTTACGGCTCCATGATCCTGCCGATGGATGAAGCACTTGCCATGTGTGCAGTTGATCTGTGCGGCAGACCTTATTTCGTAATGGATGCGGAGTTTGACGCACCGATGGTCGGCGATTTTGATACGGAACTTGTGCATGAATTTTTTTATGCAGTTTCCTATGCGGCGATGATGAATCTGCACCTGAGAATCATTACCGGCTCAAATGAACATCATAAAATTGAAGCAATGTTCAAGGCGTTTGCAAAATCGCTTGATGAAGCGTCCTCTTTTGACCCCAGAATTACAGATGTACTGAGCACAAAAGGAAGCCTTTGAATACAATTGCAGCTTATAATCAGAATTGTTTATTAATTGCAATATTGCCTGCATTTTTAAGATTTTTTCTGCAGGCTTCGCATGAACATGAAAACATGAATATCGGATCAGCAGCAGATCCTGCTGCCGGAATGAGGATGAAGCGATGATGAAAAAGTTTGTTCCATGTATTTATCTGCATAATGAAAAGGCAGTTGCCGGATTTCATGACGATACCGTCATCAGTGAGCAGCCGGTGGAACTGGCGGTTTCGTACAATGATAATGGCGCTGATGCGCTGATCGTGTTCGATCTGTCAGACGGTGATGAGGCGCATGAGGCTTCCCTTGATGTGATCAAGGAGATCTGCTCGGAGACAGATGTTCCGGTAATCGGTGCCGGAAATGTGAAACGGATGGAAGATATCAAGAAGCTTCTGTATGCGGGATGTAAGCGTGCGGCACTTAATTTTTCCAGACAGGGAAATGTTGATATTCTGGAAGAGGTATCGCAGAAGTTCGGATCGGACAGGATTGATATCTGCTATACACTTCAGGATCCGGTGAAGGAAAACAGAGAGAATATTCTGAAATATGCTTCGGAACTGATTCTGATTGACGCAGATATGGCGCAGGAACCTCTGATTACGGAACTTCCGAATATTCTGTGTATGACAGATGCGGATGAGGATACGCTGGCAGAGTCACTTTCCGGGAAGGCGGTAAGCGGTGTGACAGGCCCTGCAATGAATGCGCTTTCAGAATGTATCACGGAGCTGCGCAGGCAGTGTGCGAAGAACGGACTTGAAGTAAATACCTTAAAGCCTGCGTTTGAGTGGTCTGATTTCAAACTGAATCATGACGGGCATGTGACAGTTGTGGTGCAGGACTATCGTACCGGAGAAGTTCTGATGGTCGCATATATGAACGAAGAAGCATATAATAAAACGCTTGAAACCGGACGGATGACCTACTACAGCAGAAGCCGCAATGAACTCTGGCTCAAAGGTGAGACAAGCGGGCATTATCAGTATGTGAAGTCTCTGACGGCGGACTGCGATATGGATACGATTCTGGCAAAGGTCAAACAGATCGGGGCAGCATGTCACACCGGCAGCTATTCCTGCTTTTTCAATGAAATTGCAGCAAAGGAATATCATGAGAAGAATCCGCAGAAGGTACTCGACAAGGTCTATGATGTTATTGCAGACCGTAAGGTACACCCGCGGGAAGGTTCTTACACGAACTATCTGTTTGATAAGGGGATCGACAAGATTCTGAAAAAGTGCGGCGAAGAGAGTACGGAAATTGTGATTGCTGCCAAGAACCCGAATTCCAATGAGATTGTCTATGAAATGGCAGACTATCTCTATCACATGATGGTGCTCATGGTCGAAAAAGGCGTCACATGGAAAGAAATCACGGACGAACTGGCTCGCAGGTAAAACAGTGATTGCCATTTTTTTGCCACAATTCCTTCTTATAGTGGATCTCATAGTACAAACAAAGAGAGCCGGATTTTTCTGCAGAAATAATGAAATACAGGCAGAAGAATCAAATGAAGGAGAGACAATCATGAAGAAAAAAATAGCAGCTTTACTTGTAATCAGTTTAGGAATGCTGTCACTGGGAGGCTGTGGATCAGAAGCCTCAACGACAGATGTATCAGGTGCGACAGCAACTGGTACCGTAGAAGTCACGGAGACATCCACTGGTGCCTCCACGGATTCAGATAGTCATGTAATCGGCACAACAGTTATCACACAGGTTTATGGAGACGGGCAGAAGGTTGCGGCAGTTGCAGTCCGGTATGACAGCAACATTGACAGTGCAAGTGTTTCTGCAGATGACTACAGCATTGAGCATTATACGATTGAAAGTGCTTATGTAAGCGACAGTGCAGCAATTACAGACAGCAACACGGAAGGCAGTTATGTGATTCTGAATCTTTCGACCGATTATAACATGTCCAACTATGTTGAAGCGGGAGATGCGGCAGGCCCTGACGGTATTGATACGCAGGAAGCCATGGCAGGAGGCCCCGGTGGTAATCAGGGAAGTATTCCTTCAGGCACATCTGCATCCGCAGACGATATGCAGACAGCAGAAAACAGCGCATCCGCAGGTGGTACGCAGGCAATTGAAAACAGTTCATCCGCAGCAGGAGGAGCGTCTTCCGGAGGAACACAGAACGGTGGTATGAATGGCGGCGGCATGCAGATGCCGGCAGCTGATCCGAGCAATGAACTGGAAGTAACCCTGGCACAGACCGGAGATGTTTCCACAACGGATGGCAGTGTGCTTGCAGGATCTGACAGTACATGGACAACTGATTATGAAGACAATTCCAATCTGATTGTTGATGAATTCACGCAGGATACATATACAGCCGATGACGGCAGTACACTGATGTACAGCATTTATGTTCCGGAAGATTATGACGGAACACAGAATTATCCGGTTGTGATGTTCATGGGAGATGCGACTACACAGTCAACAGATCCCTATATCTCACTGACTGAAGGACTCGGCGGCGTGGTCTGGGCGAGTCAGGAGAGCCAGGAGGAGAATCCCTGTATTGTACTGGTACCTCAGTATACCGGTGAAGATGCAGATGCGGATACTGCTAATACCGTATCACTTCTGAACTATATTGTTGAAAAATACAATGCGGATGCAAACCGGCTTTATGTTACCGGACAGTCAGCGGGTACCATCAGAGCCATCGGTCTGATGATTGATCATCCGGATCTTTTTGCAGGGGCTTATCTGGTAGCCGGTCAGGCGGATGATGCCTATGCAGACAAACTGGCAGAGCTGGCTGATCAGAACATCTGGATGATCTGCTCCGGCGGAGATGTACGTTCTTATCCGGGAATGACTGCAATTGAAGATGCCGTAGAAGCAGCAGGAACTGATGTGACAGATTCGTCATGGAGCGCTGAACTGTCAGAGGATGAACAGAATGAAAAGGCAAAAGAAGCAGAAGCTTCAGGAACGTCTGTTAACTTCACTGTTCTGGATTCAGGCAGTATGATTCCGGATGGTGTGACAGATGCCGATGTGACGGAACATATGAATACATGGAGAGTAGCCTACTCTATCAGCGAAATCCGTAACTGGCTGTTTCAGCAAACGAATGAATAATGAAAAATAAAATGATATAATAGATATGGCAAAAATCCAGACAGCAAAATGAGTTGTCTGGATTTTTTGCAAAGTGTAATTAAAAAAGGAAACATATATGGATAATTTGAGAGTTTTGATTTGCGATGACAGTATAGCAGTGCAGGAAAGCCTTTCTTCCTATCTTGAAGCAGAGGGGATTGAAGCAGTTGCTGTTTCAGACGGTGAAAGTGCGCTCAGAGAAATAGGAAGGAGATCATTTGATTTTGTCATACTTGATATCATGCTTCCGGGTATGGACGGAATGGAGGTCTGCAGGAAAATACGTGAAGCGGCGGAAGTACCGATACTGATGCTGAGTGCAAAAGGAGAGGAAGATGATCGGGTATCCGGACTTGAAAACGGTGCAGATGATTACGTAACCAAGCCGTTTTCACCACGGGAAATTGTCATGCGGATCAGAACGATTCTTCGCAGAACCAATCCGTCAGAAAAACGTTTCCTTCAGGTGGAGGAACTGAAACTGGATCTGGATGCGCGTGAAGCTTATATCAGAGAAGAAAAGATTGACCTTACACCGCGTGAATTTGATATTCTGTATTATTTTGCACAAAATAAGAACAAAGTTCTGACCAGGGATCAGATACTGGATGCCATCTGGGGAATGGATTATTATGGCAATCTTCGGGCAGTGGATACGCAGATCAAGCGGCTGCGGGCAAGAATCTCCATTGCTGATGTACATTTTGCAATTGTAGCGGAATATGGGATCGGATATAAATTTGAGGTATTCAGATGAAGAAAAAAAGACTGACAAAGCTGATTCTGTATATTGTAATCTGTGTACTGGTTGCAGCCGGACTTTTATGCGGCAATATATCAATACGACATATGTTTTTAAATTATGCGTTGCAGCAGGATGAAATTTTTGTCAGTCAGGTTGCTTCGAGGGATCCGCAGTACCTGCCGCAGGCTGATGGTGTAAACGAGTTTGCGGTATTTAATACCAATGGTGCAATGTTCCAGAATGAGCAGTGTCTTGCAGTTTATCATAATGCAGATCTGACAGATCTTTTTATTGCACATGCCAGAGACATACAGAAAGGCAGTACATTTACCTATATCGGGGAGATCAGCGGACTTTCAGGCAAATATATTCTGATCGGTGCACCTGCCAGGGACGGCGATACGGTGAAATCTGTTGTGGTATATATTCAGGCAACAGAACAGCTTTTTTCAACCATGCATATGTTCGATCTGGTGTATGGACTGATTACCGTCAGCGTCATATTGCTTCTCATCATTACATTTCAGCAATATTATAAAAAATCTCTGGCATTGGAAAAACTTCAGAGAGACTATATTGCCAATGTCAGTCATGAACTGAAGTCCCCGATTGCATCAATCAAAGCTCTTTCAGAGACGATGCTGGACGGTGTTGTAACGGATGAGGATAAAAAGAGAAACTATCTTTCCATCATCATGCGGGAAGCCGGTAAACTGGAATATATGGTTCTGAATATCCTGCAGCTTTCGAGACTGCAGAGTGAAAGAGAACCGGTAAACAAGTGCAGGACAACAGGTGATGAAATCTTTCATGATCTGCTGCAGAAATACAGTTCACTTTGCGAAGAAAGCGACATTTCATTTCATGTACAGTTCAGTATGGAGGATGTCCCGGAGCTCTATACAGATGCAGGGAAAACAGCACAGATTCTTGGCATTTTTCTGGATAATGCATTGAAATTTGTAAAGGATGAGGGCACCATTACACTGACCATGAATAAACGGGTCAAAGATGTAATATTTACAGTAACCGATGATGGAATCGGAATCAGGAAAGAAGATATCCCGTATATTTTTAATCGCTTTTATAAAGGCAGTAAAGATTACAATGCAAAAGGAAGCGGGCTGGGGCTTGCCATTGCACAGGAACTGGCGCTTCTGCTTGAAGAAAATATTTCTGTAGAAAGTGAGTATCAAAAGGGATCACAGTTTGGCATTACAGTTGCAAGGGCACAGTAGTGATGACAATGGGAATGATCCCTCAGAAGAAATTCACAGTCTGATATTATCAACGATATTTACCAATAGCATCTGCACTACACAGAGGCTTTGTATTCTCCGCTGTGATCGTCTGCACCTTCAGTTTCATCCTTTTTTACGCCTGTAATCTGCTGCTGTGCATTGCGGATCACGCGCAGAGTATCATACATGCAGTCGTAAGCTCCGCTGCTGTATGTATGCCGGTAGTTGATGTTGATGATCCCGTTTTCCCTGTACAGTATATTCTGAACCTTCCAGCCGTCCTTGCTGGAACTGTCAATGATTTCGGAGGCACCGCTGATCTTTTCCAGATCGGCAAGAGGCATATTACTGCCTTTATATTCCTGTATCTTTCCAGCTTTATAATAGAACCAGTAGGTTTTCTCTGTACGCCCGGTGCCGAGTCCGTCTTCATCCACACTCGAATCAAAATCTGTTACACTGGCAAGTATTTCCTTTTCATTGTCTGCAGACTGAAGTCCGATATACAGATTCTTATCAATTGCAGAGACGGCTTTGTTACCTGATACGGAATAGATTACGGAACGGATGTCGGTTCCGGCGTATTCATCGAATGCAAACAGATCCTGATCGGAATAATGAAGAATATGATAGTATGCGGGATCGGGAGATGATTTATCATATTCGATCGGTATATCTTTTTCCAGATTCATCACCGTAAGGTCAGCGGCCACAAAGTACAGGTTTCCGGTGCAGAAATCAGTGTCTTCCTCTGTCTGTGCATCCTGCGCAGCAACGGTAACGACGAAGGCTTCCGGCTGACCATTACGATCATAGTCATTGGTACAGGTAATGTAAACCGGATCTTTGGTGACAGTACTCATGGCAGCCTGTACCCTCTGCGTAAATGCATCGTTTGTGGAAGCTGCCGCAGAAGATGCTTCTGACTGAGGCTGACAGGAAGTGGCAGCTGCAGGGGAACTGTCTGCAGTTGTACCTGCTGGTGAATTGTGGGCAGCGGATGCACCTGCAGATCCGCATGCGCTCAAAAACAGGATTGTCGTGAGAAAAAGTGTAATCAGCTTATCAGTATATTTCATTTTGGTCTCCGCTTGATTAAAATTTTGATATATTCAATATAGATTGTATTTTATCTGAGTGCAATGCATAATATGAACCAGTAATGCAGAAAAAATCCAGGTTTGGAGGAAAGTATATGCTGAAATTAAAAGAAGCGAACATGGCCGATGCAGAAAAAGAGTGGCAGTATGTATCAGCACTGCCTGAAGATGAAAACGGTTTTATCAATGATTATCCGGGCGTTGAAGAGGAACGCTTCTGTAAGGAGGTTTTACCATTTCTGATCGGTATGGCAGAGGGGAAAAATCTGCAGGAGAACTGGGTGCCGATGACGACCTATTTTCTCTGGAATGACGATGAAATCGTCGGTATGTTCCGCCTTCGCCAGTATTTGAATGACTGGCTGAGACAATATCACGGACATATCGGAATGGGGATAAAGAAGGAATGCAGGGGACGCGGATATGCGACAGAAGGCCTTCGCCTTGTCATTGAAAAAGCCAGAGATATTATTCCGGAGGATGAAATCTATATGTCAGTACATAAAGATAATCCGGCGTCTCTGAAGGCGCAGCTTCATAACGGCGCTTATATTGCCAGAGAAGATGATACCTGCTTCTATACGAGAATAAAACTGTAAACCAGAAATACATTCCGGAGGCCAGATGAAAGAATACATTTATAAAACACCGAAAGGGAATATTCATTACCTGATAAATGAAGACAGGATCCGTGAGGCATATACACTGATTTTTTTACCGGGCCTGACTGCGGATCACAGACTTTTCGACAGACAGATTGCTTATTTTGAACATCGTACAAATGTGTTCGTATGGGATGCACCGGGGCATGCATCATCATGGCCTTTTGACCTCAGTTTTACCTTGATGGATAAGGCAAAATGGCTGCACGAAATCGTGGAACGCGAACATATGGAGAAAACGGTTCTTATCGGGCAGTCCATGGGCGGGTATGTCGCACAGGCATACATGGAACGCTTTCCGGGAGAAGCCTGCGGGTTTATTTCCATTGATTCAGCTCCGCTTCAACGGCAGTATGTGACAGGTGCCGAGCTATGGTTTCTGAAACGCATGGAACCGGTCTACCGCCATTATCCCTGGAAATGGCTTTTGAAGTCGGGTACAAAGGGCTGTGCGACTTCTGCATACGGAAGAAAGCTGATGTATGATATGATGATGACTTATGATGGCGACCAGGCGCGTTATGCGAAGCTGTCAGGGCACGGCTTCAGGATGCTGGCAGAAGCCATGGAAGCAGATCTTCCATACCGGATTACCTGTCCGGCGCTTCTGATCTGCGGAAGCAGGGACGGCGCTGGCTCTGTCAGACGTTATAACAGGGCATGGCACGAAAGGTCCGGAATTCCGCTGGAATGGGTGGACGGTGCAGGCCATAATTCCAACACGGATTGCCCGGAGAAAGTGAATGGACTGATTGAAGAATTTATTCAAATGGCGGGGAAGGAACAATGCTGAATCATGCCAAAACAGAACATATATGATAATGACACTTTTTTTACAGATTTTAAAAAGATCAGAAGAAACAGGGTGAATTTCAATGACCTTCTGGAAACACCGGTGCTGATGAAGATGCTGCCGGATTTAAAGGGCAGATCAGTTCTGGACATCGGATGCGGTATGGGGCAGCATGCCATGCAGTATGCAACGCTTGGCGCAGAGCGTGTCCTCGGAATTGATATCTCGACGAAAATGCTGGCTTATGCCAGAGAAAATAACAGTGCAGAATGTATTACCTATCGCAATATGGCCATGGAAGATCTTGATCAGATTGAAGACAGATTTGACGTGGTCACCAGTTCACTTGTTTTTGATTATATTGAAGATTTTGAAGACCTGATGAAAAAAATACATCGTCTGATGAACGACGATGCAGTGCTCGTGTTCAGTACATCACATCCGATGGCAACAGCGTATAATGGAAAATATCCGAGATTTACCAGAAACAAATCGGGGGAAAGACTTTATGCGAATATCTGTGATTATGCGGACGAGGGACGAAGAGAAATCTACTGGATGGTAAATGGCTATGAACTGTATCACAGGACTCTTTCCAGCATGATCAATGGCATGATCAGTGCCGGTTTTCGCATTGAAGAATGCCACGAGTCTGCTGCTTCGCCGGAGCTTCTGAAAGAGGAACCCGCGATGTTTGGCGGGACGCGGCACAGACCTGATTTTATATTTTTCAGATGCAGCAGGGCATGAGGAGGCAGGAAAAACATGCGGCTTTTATTTGAACTTGATCCCCGGAATTATGATTCGCAGGGAAGGCGTTTTATCCGGGATTCCGCAAGGTGCATTACGATTCAGCATGGCAGAATTGCCATGGTACACAGTCTGAAATATGATTATTATAAATTTCCCGGAGGCGGGATAGAAAAGGGAGAAACGCCGGAAGATGCGCTTATCCGTGAAACACTGGAGGAAGCAGGGCTCATCGTACTGCCGGAGTCTGTCACAGAATATGGCTATGTACACCGGATTCAGAAAAGTGATCTGGATGGCGCAGACATTTTTGTTCAGGATAATTATTACTACCTGTGCAGCGTGGAGAAAACTCCTGTAGCCCAGAAGCTGGATGCTTATGAAGCAGACGAGCACTTCACACTGGAATGGACAGCCCCGGAACATGCGATTCATGTAAACAGGAATGTGAATCACGGACCGAAAGATCAGATCATGCTGGAGCGCGAAGCACTTGTACTTGAATATCTTCAGAGAGAAGGTCTTTTTGATGAAACAGGAAAAGGATAAAGCTAAGGAATATCACGAGATCTACAGCAGGGACGGAATCCCCAGCGGCAGGATTGTTGAGAAGCATGAGGTAAAACATCCCGGAGAATATTTCCTTCATGCAATTATTGTACTCAAAACGGAAGGAAGCCCGAAACCCGGAACAGGCGAGGGCTCCTATATCATGCAGCAGCGCTCGCTTAAAGCGCGCTTTTTTGCAGGTAAATGGGATGTGACAGGCGGAGGCGTACAGGCCGGAGAGACACCGCAGGAGGCGGCAGCGCGGGAAGCATATGAAGAACTTGGCGTACAGGTGGATGCTTCGCAGCTGCAGGAGTATCACAGATATTACGCTGACTGGGAGGATGGAACGGGACTTATCCTGTATGTTTATGCATGCCGCGTAAAGGTACCGGAAGAGGGATGTCATTTTGACCCGTATGAAGTCAATGCGGTAAAGGTCGTGCCGTTTCATGAATTCCGTAAGAATGTAATGGACCATAATGATGAGGAATTTGGCAGGGCACTTGACCGGATTGAAGCAGAAATATAAAGTGGCCGTTTACCGCAGGGTCAGATCACGCTGATAATCAGCATGATACCGGAGAAGATCAGCAGAAGAGTAACCGCCTTTCTGATCGTCTTTTCATTCAGAATACTGCTGCATTTCATGCCGAGGAAAAGTCCTGCCAGCATGACGGGTATCAGAAGGACAGCCTGCTTCAAAACAGAGATGGTGATGATGCCGGATATGGTATAGAGCAGGATGCGGAAGGTATTTTCAGCAATAAAGATAAAACACAGGTTTGCCTTGAAGGAGTCGGTGTCTTCTGTGATCCGGTTCATGTAGGCAGCAAGAAGTGCACCGATACCGAACATTCCGCAGATAATGCCGGTCAGGATACCGAAAATGATCAGAAGGAGTCTGGACGCCGGAAACTGGCGTGTTTTCCCTTTATCCTTAGTTCCCATGAGCATCTCAATGCTTACCAGAATAATGACAAATCCCAGCAGAATTTTCAGATGGTCCGAATTTACATTTTTCAGCAGAAAAATCCCCGGAATGTTTCCAATCAGAACGAGCAGGGTAACCGGAAGACAGACAGACCACCGGATATTTCTCCGTTCCCTGAAGGTGATGATCAGATTGGTCGGATAACCAAGCAGCAGTTCTACAGGTGAAATATTGATATTGCTGCTGCCAAAGCTCAGTATGGAAGTAAAGATCAGTGTGTTTGCAAAACCGCAGAGGCCTTTGATGAAATAGGCGATCAATGCGGCAAAGATCCAGAGTTTCATTTTATATCTCCATTCGTTTGATTCTGAAATGAATATAGCATGAATCAAAGACTTCCTGCCTTGATTATTTTGCGTATTACAGGTAAAATATTGAGACGATCAAAAAACTCAGTGTAATATCAGGCATTCAGAAGGCGGGAAAAATGCAAATCAGGACAGATGCAGCCGGAAAAGAAATAAAAAAGCACGGGGAATATTTTTTCCCCATATCAGTCAGTGAAGAAACAATTTCTGCATATGAAGGCGGCCACTTCCTGTGGCACTGGCACAGAGAAATTGAGTTTACACTGATCATTTCAGGGTGTATGTGCTACCGGATCAATGACAGAACTTATCATCTGCAGGAAGGGCAGGCACTTTTTGGCAACACCATGGTACTTCATTCAGGTGAAATGGAGAACGGTCACGACTGCCGATATATATCGGTCACTTTTGATCCTGTGATGCTGTATGGATCCGGGCAGAATATTATATATGAAAAGTATGTCGCACCTGTACTTCAGAATCCGGCCTTCGATTCCATGTGGTTCAACGGATCCTGCACGGCACATGAAAATACAATCCGTATCCTGAAAAAAATCATACAGAAATACGGAAAGAAGGCTGCAGGTTATGAGCTGGAAATAAATGCGCTGCTAATGATTCTGTGGAAGAACGTACTGGATGTATCAGGTGATGCCATGCAGGAACAGGCCCATGGAAAAAACTATGACAGGATGCGGAGCATACTTTCTTTTATCGGCGAGAATTATAACAATGATCTGACGCTTGAACGTATTGCGGATGAGGTTCATCTGTGCCGGGCGGAATGTTGCAGAATGTTCCGGAAGTATATGAAATGCACGCTTTTTGATTACATCAGCGAGTACCGTATCCGAAAAAGCCTTGACCTTCTTCGGAACGCTGATCTGTCCGTCGGAGAAATCGCAGAAGCTGCAGGTTTTTCAGATGCAAATTATTATGCAAAGGTATTTCGAAAATATATGAGCTGTTCGCCTTCACAGTATCGGGAGCAGCACCGGCCATTGCCTTAAGTTAAGAAAATGT
This sequence comes from Butyrivibrio sp., assembly GCA_022486625.1. GTDB lineage: Bacteria > Bacillota > Clostridia > Lachnospirales > Lachnospiraceae > Butyrivibrio. The sequence continues at coordinate 138,268 of JAKVKH010000003.1, forward strand.
GCGTTTTTTCCGATAAATTATCCGGAGGATTATATCATGAATATAGAACCCGTCAGAACACAGAATCAGAATGCGCAGTCACCTGCAAAAGATACTGTCAGAATGGACAGTGCTGAAAACGAGTCCTATGCAGATATTCTGCATAAGGCATCTGCAGAAATCGCCGAAAAGGTCATCAGTGGCAAAACACAGCAGAGCTTTCAGTTCGGGGCACAGAGTTTCACACTCAAAGAATGGGATAAACTGATAACCAGAACGGATGATTCCATTAATGATGTGAAGGATGCCATAAAGGAAAGGGAAGATCAGCAAAAGAAGAAGGAAAATTAAAGATCTGATTTCCAATATCTGTTTAACGTTTCTTCTGCGTTCTCCGGGTCAAATTTTTCAACCAGTTTCTTTTTTGCATTTTCTTTGGAAAGTCCAAGTTCCTGACAGGTTTCTATCAGCACTTTTTTTGCTGTTTCAATGCCTTCAGCACGACCTTCTGCAAGGCCTTCTGCAAGGCCTTCTGTTCGGCCTTCCGTTCTGCCAAGTTCCTTGCCTTCTATCAGCATATCATTATATACCATCTGAAACATTGTATATTCCTGCCTCCCTTCAATGCTCATTCGTTCAGCTTTTATTTTATTCCGGATGCTGAGAAGAAATTCATCATTTCCGGCAGCATCCAGATTTTCAACAAACTTAAGGAAGTGTATCACTTCAAGGGCAACATCATTCTGTGTGCCCTGTGTATTAAAGATAATTTTACTGGTGCCATCCTGCAGATATATATCTGATGCTTCTTCACATTGCTGCCGGAATGTGTAACGATGCAATCCTGCATGAAAAGGATCAAAGGTACAGATAAAGATAATCATACTGTCATTCAGATCCAGAAAAGAATCGCCTTTTCCGATGGCATCAAGATCAACGCTGCTTTGATAATACCTTGATCGTTTGCCGATGGCTGTCTGCAGTTTTGCCTGCATTTCAATATCATATTTTGTACTGTCACCGGTCAGATATACATCAAGCCGAATGCCTCTGGAATCCGGAGCGTTTTCAAATATTTTTTCCGTTTCCGGATACGAAATATGTTCAATCTGTATCCCGAGAAGTCTTTCCAATACGCCCTTGCAGATCTCCGGGTCTGCCATAACCCTTTTAAACATGAAATCATCTGCAAACTGCAGTTCCTCATAACTTTTGTAATTTCGCTGTGCCATCTGTCTGTTTCTCCTTAATTATAAATAATAATGTCTTTTTCTGCAATCAGTGCCTGCAGATGAATCTGATAAATGGAATATGTGGCGAGGTGCCATTTGATCCGGATAGTCCGGTCAGTGTACAAAGAAGGAAAATCTTTGTCAGAGAGAATGCTATAATACAGTAAGGCATCAGAAACTGTCAACAGGAAGTTCTTGACGAACGTGTGTTTTGCATGATAACCTTATCAGATATGCGTTTAAGATAAAAACTGATATAACTGGAGATTACTTTATCAATGATTTTAAAAAACCGTATCCCGCAGGACTTCTACAAGCTGTTTCGTACGAAGAACCGGGATTCTTATGAAATGCTTCTGATTGCTGTTTATGATGCAGATCAGGAGGTTTTTGCAGCGCTCGGACTTACTGAGGAGGAATGCAGATCCATCATCAGTGACACGATCGCTCTTTTTCGTGTGAACTGGATGGAGGATGCAGAGGAAGACGCAGAGATGCCGGATCTGTCGCTGCAGGGGGCATCGCCATCCGGGATTCTGCTTCGTCTTGAAAGGTGGGGATGGCTCGTCAGAGATTACGATGAGAAACTCAATACCTATATTGTTTCCTTTCCGGAATACAGCCAGTTGTACATTGAACTGTTCAGAAAGCTTCGAAGCGAAGATGACAGCAGGGAACGTGCCAGTATTCTGTCTGTTTACAGCGCACTTTTTACCTATCATGCCGATCAGGATCAGAACGCCGATATTCTTGCCAATGCACTGACTACTTCACAGAATTTGAGCCAGCTTCTGTCCAATATGCATGACAGCATGCGCAGTTATTTTGAAGAGCTGTCCGGGCAGAAGGATTTTCTGGGCATTCAGGAGGTACTGGTCAATGAGATCAATAACAGCGACAGCAGAAAATATGCGATCTTAACGACGACGGACAGTTTTTACCGGTATAAAGAGGCAGTGAAGGAACTGATCAGTCAGATTCTGCATGAAAACGATGAACGTAAGCTTGCCTGTATAAGGCAAAAAGAAAATGCCGGGAACAACACCCTGCAGAGCCTTCGGGCGCAGCGCGGCGAAGAAGCCTGTGATGAAGTGAATCATACCGTATATGCGATTGAACGCGAATTTAATATGATTGAACGTAAATACAACCGTCTGATTGAGCAGAAATCCATTTTTGCAAAACGCGCACTGGCCAGAATGCACTACATTATGAATGAAGGTGCAGATGAGGAGAACAATCTGGAATACCTGATCAGACTGTGTAACAAGAGAAATGACGCAGCGGAGATCATTGACGGACTTCGCGGCAGAATGAAGTTTTCGAAGCCTTTTTCACATCTGGAAAACAACAGTTTCTATAACAAAAAAGACAGGACGGATCAGGCCTTTGCGCCTGCTGCCGTACAGGTACGTACGGAAACCGGATCGCAGATGGGAGATTTTGTGCCAAGGCCGCTGTATACCGGGCAGGAGCTGCGCCTTTTCCGGCAGAAGAACAGCAGAAACGGAATCTTTATGACAGATAAGGATACCGTACAGAACATGGAGGATCTGGAGAAGCTTTTATTCGTATGGCAGGAAACAACGGAAAATGCAGATGAGGGGAAAAGTGTTACGCTGGGAGACGATCTGCATAATGAAAAGGGTCTTACATTTTCACAGTTGAAAATTTCTGCACATGAATCTTCAGAACAGGAAAGGACGACAGGTAATGTTTGAATATATGGAAACGCTTTCTGCCGGTGAGCAGGAGGCACTGAGGAAGACCATTCAGGATCTGTTCCGGCAGACCTGTATTCTGCAGGTGAAATATGATCCTGCAACGCTTGAAGCAAGGGACAATCCGCGCTATGGCGTATGTGAAAGACATCGGGATTTTATTTCAGATTATCTTTCCGTGCTTGACTGCACCCTGCTGCATGATGCGCAGGAGCATTTCTTCCGGATTGAAGGTGATGGGGTCCCGGTGGAACGGCTGTCTCTGGTTGCGACCAGAATCGTTATTCTGCTGAAGCTGATCTACCGTGACCGCATGATGGGAGACGGACTCCGGGCTACCACAACGAGTCTGATGGAAATCCGTGAATATGGCAGAAATACCAATCTCATAACAAAGAAGCTGACAGGGACGGAATGGACGGATGCGCTGTCTTTATTAAAAACGCATCAGATCATCGAACTGCCGGGCGCAATCGGTAACATGGAAGATGATACACCGATTTATATTTACCATACGATCAACATATTCTGTCCTGCGGCAGAAATCGGAGAAGTGGTAGCAAAATACAGGGCAGAGGAGGAAGAAAGTGAAACAGGCGAAGAAGATCTTCACGAGAATGTGTCTGAATAACTGGGGCGGAATCGATACAAAAGTTCTTGAATTCAATGAATATGTAAATCTGTTCAGCGGAAAAAGCGGATCCGGAAAATCAACCGTTATGGATGCCATTCAGGTCATTCTGTACGGAAGCTTTTCACCGAATTTTCTGAACCGTGCGGCGGATGATTCCAAAAACAAGCGAAGCGTTTTAAGCTACCTTCGAGGGGAACAGAAGGACGGTTCTGCAAACCGAGAAGGAGAGGATTTCTGCGCTGCCATTGTCCTGGAAATCAAAGACACAGGGAAAGATACATATACCTGCGCCGGACTTGCATGTGAAATCGGTAAAAATGATTCTGAAATCCGTAAATATGTTTTTTTCTCCCATGCGGGCAGAATGCCGGAAAATCATTATATCAATGACAACGGACTTCCTTTTACAAATAAAGAAATACGTGATTTCGTAAATGTACGCGGAGCAGAATCAGAAGCAAGGGAAGCTGCTGTCTGCAGAGTGTATTCTTCAAGAGAAGCCTATCTTGGCATCCTCTATGACCAGATTCTGGGCTATATTGACGGGAACCGCTTCACTACCATGGAAAAGAGTGCAATTGCACTGAAAATGACAAACGGTACGGGGCAGTTCATCCGGGACTACATGTTCCCGCGTGCAAGCGGCGAGACCATTGAAAAAATAAGTGAACAGCTCGGAAGCTACCGCAGTATCCGGGAAAAAATCGAAGACCTTCGTAAAAGGATCGAACTGCTGGATCAGGTACATGTCTCCGGAATTGAAATTACAAAAACAAAAGCAGACATCCTGCATGCAGAGCGCATGATTCAGTGTATCGAGATCGAGGACCTGCTGTCAAAAATTGAAGCAGGACAGGAAGAAAGCGGGAATCTGCAGAAGGAGCTGGACCGTCTGGACCATGTCAGACAGGAACTTGAGGAAAATGCAGCAGACCTTGATGAACAGCTGATTCAGGTGGAGGCAGATTTAAATGCCACTGACCTTGGAAGGAAAAAAGAGCATCTGAAGGAACTGAGCGACCGGAGCCGTCTTCTTTCAGAGCGTTCAGGGCAATGGATCAATATTCTGACCGGGCTTTCAAAATGGAGTGAAGATGAAGTTGTAACAGATTATGTCAGCAATACGCTCCTTAACAGCATCGATGAACTGCAAAACGGTAACGTCAGTAATGAACAGATTGAAAAGCTTCAGACAAAGCTCTCTGATGTACGCGAAATCATCGACGGGGAATACGACGATGCAAGAACACAGCTTCGTGAAATCAGGAATGAGCTTACTGATCGACAGAAAATGGTTGATGATATCAAAAACAACCGTAAGCCATACGGCAAAGATCTCCAGCAGGCAAGAATGCTTCTTGAAGATAAGCTGAAAGCTGCATTTGACGGCAGTGTTCATGTTCATATTTTTGCCGATCTGTTTGAAGTTACAGATGAAGAATGGAAAAATGCAATTGAAGGACGCCTGTCAAAGATCAAGACGTCACTGATTACTGAGCCGAAGTATGCCCATCGTGCGGCTGCAATTTTCCGTGAAATGAAGCAGTTTGAAGAAGTAAATCTGATCAATTCTGCCGCGATCAGGGACAGCGATCCGCACCCGGCAGAGCATTCGCTTTATGAAGCGGTTTCTGCGTCAGACGCTTATGTGGATATCTGCTTAAAGCGTTACCTCGGGCACATCATCAAATGCCGCAGCGTCGAAGAACTTGAACAGGTGCATGACGGCGTGACACCGGACTGTTATTCCTACAGTAACTTTATTTTCCGTCACCTTCGCAGCAGGGACTATATCAATTTTGCATGCATCGGCAGCAGAGTATCCAGAACGAAGCTTTCGGAATATGAAGAAGAATGCAGACAGCTGCAGACACAGACAGAGGAACTTGAAAATACAACGGCAAGGCTGAAAAACGCACGTGATTTTGAAAGCCTTCGCACAAATGATGCGTCATATTATGCATCCATATCAGATGCAGGCAGACAGCTGAAAAAAGTGCTGGCGGAGCGGGAAGACCTTGAAGAAGTTATCCGTTCTCTTCAGGAAGGCCAGTATCACGAAATTGAGGAGAAGAGAAACCGCCTGACAGCAGAGAAAAATGAGCTGCAGAAAAAAGTTCACGAGAATCAGAAGCTCTTTAATGAAAAGACCGGTCTGAAGGGACGACTTGACGGAGAAATTGAAAGCAGACAGCAGGTTCTTACAGAAAAGAAAATCGGTTATGTTTCCAATGAAGATCTTGAAAAAGAGGTGCAGGCTGAACTTTCGAAGGCGAACGGGCAGACGGTCCGTAGCCGAAAGCTGCATGAGATCACAATTCTTGAAACAAAGCAGCAGGAAGAAGCAGAAAAGCTTCAGACGGCCAGAAACCGCTACATCAAGGAATTCAACCCCGTGGACCTTTCCGGAGCAGAGAAGGACAATGAGAAGTATGATCAGCTGCTGCAGGACTACAGGCAGAACTATGAGCCAAGGTATCAGTCTGACTTTGAACATCAGTGCAAGGTGGTATACCAGAGCCTTCGGGACAATGTGATCGCCACAATTCACGGCGACATCAAGGCTGCAAAGCGGCACGCACAGGAGATTAACAGGATGCTGCGGGATACAAATTTCTCCGACAGCATGTATCAGATCCGCGTGGAAGCAGCCAGAAACGAGAACGGACAGTTCTACGAGATGCTGATGGCACCCGAACTTGACAGCAAAAACATCAATAACGAAGGTTTTGACGGACAGCTGAGCTTCGGAGACGATTCTTTTTACCATAAATATGAGCAGAAGATTCAGCTTCTGACAGAGAAATTCATGCCGGTACAGCCGGGTGATGATGCCAGAGCTGTCGAACAGCGCCGCAGAGATATGGAACAGTACGCGGATTACCGTAACTACCTGAATTTCAGCATGTATGAGGAAGTACATGATGCAGACGGAAATGTCCTCCGGCAGAATATGGTCGATGATATGGCAGGCAGAGATTCCGGCGGTGAGGGACAGAACCCGAAATACGTAGCGCTTCTGGCAGGCTTTGCCATGCTGTATATGCAGCAGAGTAACCGTGATTCCAGAATCCGCCTCGTGCTTCTGGATGAAGCCTTTTCCAAGATGGATCAGGAGCGAAGCGCAGTATGTCTTAAATATGCACGAAAGCTTGATCTGCAGCTCATTGTATGTGTTCCGGACGAACGGCTGCAGTCGCTGATCCGAAATGTGGACTGTGTATACGGATTCCGCAGATATATGAACCGGATTTCCATGATGCATATTGATAAAGGGGATTATCTGAAGATGCTTGAAGGCGATGACCTTGGGGAAAAAGCTGGTGAAGCAGCCGGGATGTAAGTATTATGAGAAGGCTGACCTGTGCTGAAAACAGATCAGAATTTGCAGATTGACACAGGCTATGCTACATTTAATGGGTGAAGTCAGCCTGTTCTGGAAAGGTAAAATGCATGAATGAAAAACTTGCGCTTTCGGATGAGATACTGCTGAGTGTCGACAAACCGGAGCGCTATATCGGAAGTGAAATCAACAGTGTTGTAAAAAATAAAGAGGATGTGAAGCTGCGCTTTGCATTCTGTTTTCCTGATGTGTATGAAATCGGCATGTCACATCTTGGCATACAGATTCTGTACGGACTGTTTAATTCCTATCAGGATGTCTGGTGCGAAAGAGTCTATTCTCCCTGGGTAGATCTTGATAAGATCATGAGGGAGAAGCATATACCGCTTTTTACGCTGGAATCACAGGATCCGGTAAAAGAATTTGATTTTCTGGGATTTACGCTTCAGTATGAAATGTGCTATACGAATATTCTGCAGGTGCTGGATCTGTCCGGAATTCCGCTTCTTACCGCGGAGCGTACATGGGATGATCCGATTGTCATCGGCGGAGGCCCCTGCAGCTATAATCCGGAGCCGATTGCAGATTTTTTCGATCTGTTCTACATCGGTGAAGGTGAAACGATGTACCGTACACTTTTTGACCTGTATGAGAAGGCCAGAAAAGACGGGACATCACGCTTTGATTTCCTTGTTCAGTGCGCAAAACTGCCTGGAATCTATGTGCCTTCCCTGTATGACGTGACCTATAAAGAGGATGGAACCATCAGGGCGATGACGCCGAATACTGCTGGTATTCCTTCCCATGTAACCAAAGAAATGTGCACGGATATTTCAGAAGCATATTATCCGATGGATCCTGTAGTACCGTTTATCAAGGCAACACAGGACCGTGTGGTTCTGGAAATCATGCGCGGCTGTATCCGCGGCTGCAGATTCTGCCAGGCAGGCCAGCTCTATCGTCCGCTTCGTGAGCGTGACGTAAAGGTACTTGAGCAATACGCACTTCGCATGCTGCAGAGTACAGGCCAGGAGGAAATTTCCTTAAGTTCCTTAAGCTCCAGTGATTATTCACAGCTGCCGGAACTGGTAGACTTTCTGATTAAAGAATGCGGAGATCGCAAAATCAATATTTCATTGCCGTCACTGCGAATTGATGCTTTTTCTCTTGATGTTATGAGTAAGGTGCAGGATGTCCGTAAGAGTTCACTGACCTTTGCCCCGGAAGCAGGTTCTCAGAGGCTTCGGGATGTTATCAACAAGGGACTGACGGAGAAAGATATTCTGGGCGGTGCCCGGAAGGCTTTTGAAGGCGGATGGAACCGTGTAAAGCTGTATTTCATGCTGGGACTTCCGACAGAGACAGAGGAAGATATTCTGGGCATCGGCGACATCGCCAACAAGGTCGCAGCAGAGTATTTTGATACACTTCCCAAGGAAAAAAGAGGCGGCAGAACCATTGAAATTGTAGCCAGCACTTCATTTTTTGTTCCGAAGCCGTTTACACCCTTCCAGTGGGCACCGATGAATACCAAAGAGCAGTTTCTGGATAAGGCCAATCAGACAAGGCGCGGCATCATGGCGCAGCTGAATCAGAAGCACATCAAATATAACTGGCATGAGGCGGATGCTTCCATGATGGAGGGAATCCTGGCGCGCGGTGACAGAAAACTCTGCAGGGTTATTCTGGATGCCTATAAAAAGGGCTGTATTTATGACGCCTGGGGCGAATATTTCCGTTTTGACACGTGGATGGAAACCTTTAAGGAGGACGGTATTGATCCGTTTTTCTATACGACAAGACAGCGGTATGAGGATGAAATCTTTCCATGGGACATTCTGGACTGCGGCGTGAATAAGAAGTTTTTGTACCGCGAATGGCAGAATGCCATTGCAGAAACAGTATCTCCGAACTGCAGACAGAAATGTATGGGATGCGGAGCAGGACATTATGGCGTAGGTGTCTGCATGGAGGAAAAGAAATGATCAAGATCAGACTGAAATTTTCCAAGAACGGTCCGATCCGTTTCATCGGTCATCTGGACGTCATGCGTTATTTCCAGAAGGTGAACCGGAGAGCCGGAATTGACATTAAATATTCAGAAGGCTATAGCCCGCACCAGGTATTGTCTTTTGCTCTGCCGCTGGGCGTTGGTTCGACCAGTGACGGTGAATATCTGGATATGACATTGAACAGTATGGAGAGCCTTGAAGACGTGATCAGCCGTCTGAACGGTGCGATGAACGAGGGCATCGTGATTCTGGACGGCAGGCAGCTTCCGGAAGTAACGCCAAAGGCCATGACCGTGGTCGCTGCTGCGGAATACATGGTATCTTTCCGTGAAGGCAAGGCACCGGACTGTGACTGGGAAAAACTTCTGATGGAATACTATGCGCAGGACCATCTGGAAGCAACCAAAAAAGGCAAGGCAGGGGAGCACGTCATCGATATGAAGCCGCTGATCTTCAGAATGGAGGTTACGCCGGCGCATCAGATTCACATGCTGGTCAAGGCCGGCAGTATCAATCATATCAAGCCGGCGCTGGTAATTGAAAGCTTTCTGCATACGCAGAATGAGGAGCTTAAGCCGTTTGCGCTGCAGGTACACCGGATGGATACCTATCTGCAGGCAGAGGATGACAGGGGCACCTATATTGAACCCCTGATCTGTGATGCGCAGGGCTCCGGGAAAAGAGTGTATATATGAATCAGATCATTGTGACGCAGCAGAATCAGGAATGGCTTTACTGCGCACTGATTAACGATCATCTGGAATATATGGAATGGGAAGCGGATGACCATACGGATGAAATCCGGATCGGCCGGGTTGAAAATATCGTAGAGAACATTCATGCGGCATTTATCCGCTATGATAAGGAACAGACCGGATATCTGTCGCTGAAGGATGTTGTGCCGAAGGCCGTTTTAAATCGTACATTCCATGAAGGAGACCGTCTTCGCTGCGGCGATGATGTGGCAGTGCAGATCAGGTCTGCAGCCCTTAAAACCAAGCAGCCGCACCTGACCTGTCAGCTTGCGTTTGCCGGCAGATACTGTGTATTGACACTTGGTAAAAAAGGAGTCGGCTGCTCTTTAAAACTCAGCGGGCAGGTACGTGAGCGCCTGATCCGTGAAGTACGGGAGAAACTGAGATCAGAAACTCCGAAGGTTTCAGAACATGGTCCTGAACTTGTCTTTTCAGAGGATTATGGAATCCTTCTGCGGACAGAAGCCGGGAATGAAGGAACATCACCTGACGACGTTTATGCAGACATTCATGACGCTTTAAACAGAATGCAGGAACTTCTCGGCAGAGGCCGGTTACTTTGTCTGTACAGTGTCCTGTACCGGAAAGATGATGTTCTGGCCGTCAATGATCATCTGATGAACCTTTATCATTTCTGTAAAAGAGCAGATGCAAAAGCAGGGAAGATACTGACAGATGATTCATCAATGCTGAATATGATCATGCAGACTGATCTGATCCGCATGCATCCGGAACTGGAAAAGGAATATCATAATCCGGAAGAGTCAAATCTGAAACTTCTGTACGGACTCGGTTCCAAAATGGAGGAATGCCTGCAGAAAAAGGTATGGCTGAAATCCGGCGGCTATCTGGTCATTGAACAGACGGAAGCCATGAATGTCATTGATGTAAATACCGGGAAGAGCATTACCGGGAAAAAGAATATTTTCGAACAGATCAATCTGGAGGCGGCAGCCGAAAGTCTGCGCCAGATCAGACTCAGAAATCTCTCAGGAATGATCATGATTGATTTCATCAATATGGATGATCCGGATGCTTATGAAAGACTGCAGGCGGAAATCGAAAGACTGGCGCTTCTGGATCCTGTCCGGGTGCAGTTCACTGACTTTACGGGGCTTGGAATTGCAGAGCTGACAAGATCGAAAAAAGGTAAATCTCTTATTGACAATCAGAATATCCAGTGATACTATAATCAAGTATGCCGCTTAACGAGGCATAAGTGGGTTCGTTTATATGTGAACCCCGCCGTAGTTAGCGAGTTTTTGAGAGAAGGAGGTACCTCATGTACGCAATTATTGTAACAGGTGGAAAGCAGTACAAGGTTTCCGAAGGCGATGTCATCAAAGTTGAGAAGCTTGAAGCTGAAGCTGGCAAGAAGATCACATTTGATCAGGTTATCGCAGTAAACGACGATTCTGCACTTAAGGTTGCAGGAGATGTTGCAGGAGCAAAGGTTGACGCTACTGTAATGGATCAGGGCCGTGGCAAGAAGGTTATCGTTTACAAGTACAAGAGAAAGACTGGCTACCATAAGAAGAATGGTCACAGACAGGCTTTCACACAGGTTAAGATCGATAAGATTACAATGTAATCTCTGATCAATCTGCAGATGCACGAAATTTTAGTTACTGAATGTGAATAATACATGACAGATATTACGATTTGGAAGACACCCGAAGGAAAGTACAGAGGATTTGAATGCAACGGACATGCAGATTTTGCCGTTTACGGCAAAGATGTTGTATGTGCAGCACTTTCAGTTCTGACGATCAATACCATCAATTCTATCGATCAGTTGACCGATGACCGGATTGATGAGTCTGCGGATGAGAATGCAGGAATTATTTCCTGTCATTTTACCAATAATATATCAGAGAAAACAGAGCTGCTGATGCAGTCCTTTGAACTCGGAGTCAACAGTATTTACAGACAGTACGGTAAGAAGTTCTTAAATATTAAGATCAAGGAGGTGTAAGTTTATGTTAAATATGAACCTTCAATTTTTTGCTCATAAAAAGGGAGTAGGTTCTACCAAGAACGGTAGAGATTCCGAATCCAAGAGACTTGGAGCAAAAAGAGCTGACGGACAATTCGTAAAGGCTGGAAACATTCTGTACAGACAGCGTGGAACACATATTCATCCTGGTGTTAACGTTGGAATCGGAAGCGATGACACATTATTCGCTCTGACCGACGGTGTACTCAGATTCGAGCGTAAGGGCAGAGATAAGACTCAGGCCAGCGTTCGTCCGGTTGAGAACAAGTAATTCATCACGAATTATCACTCGGGGCTCCAAACAGTTTTTGTTTGGAGCCCTTTTTAAATATATGGTATGATAGATACAGATCAGACTGAATGTATTCAGTAATATCAATGGGAGATTTGAAATGCCAGAGTTTGTAGACAGAGCAAGAATATTTGTCAGAAGCGGTAAAGGCGGCGACGGGCATGTATCTTTCCGGCGTGAAAAATTTGTAGCAAACGGCGGTCCTGACGGCGGTGACGGCGGCAAGGGCGGTGATGTGGTTGTCGTAATTGACGATGGCCTTAATACGCTTGCAGATTTTCATTTCGGCGGAAAATATAAGGCTGAAAACGGTGAAGACGGCGGTAAGCGCAGATGCTCCGGTCGTGCCGGTGCGGACATTACCATCCGTGTTCCGGAAGGAACCGTTCTGAAGGAAGCATCAACAGGCAAGGTCGTGGCAGATCTGTCCGGTGAAAACCGCAGAGTTGTACTGCTGACAGGCGGACATGGCGGAAACGGCAACATGCATTATGCCACTTCAACCATGCAGGCGCCGAAATACGCACAGCCGGGTGAAGATGCAAAGGAACTGGAGCTGATCCTTGAACTGAAGGTAATTGCGGATGTCGGACTGGTCGGATTTCCGAATGTCGGCAAGTCCACCTTTTTATCCAAGGTATCCAATGCCAAACCCAAAATCGCAAATTATCATTTCACAACTCTGACGCCGATGCTGGGTGTTGTGGATCTTAAGGACGCCAGAGGGTTTGTTGTGGCGGATATTCCGGGACTGATCGAGGGTGCTTCCGAAGGCGTCGGACTTGGTCATGAATTCCTTCGTCATATTGAGCGTACCCGGATGATTATTCATATTGTGGATGCGGCTTCTACAGAAGGCCGTGATCCGATTGCTGATATTTATGCAATTGATAAAGAGCTTGAGAACTATAATTCTGACATTTCAAAGAAGCCACAGGTTATTGCTGCGAATAAGATAGATATGCTGCCGGAGGGCGAACAGGCGGAGATTATCCAGAAAATCCGTGATGAGTTCGAGCCAAAGGGCATTAAGGTGTTTGCCACTTCCACACTTTCCGGAAAAGGTCTGCAGGAGCTGTTATATTATGTGAGCAGAACACTTTCCGAAATCAATCTGAAGCCGGTTGTATTTGAGCAGGAATTTTTCCCGGATACAATGCTTGCAGGTAATGATGCGGCATATACGGTTCAGTATGACAGCACGGAGCATGAATTTGTCATTGAAGGACCCAAGATTGAGAAGATGCTTGGTTACACCAATCTGGATTCTGAAAAGGGATTTGCTTTCTTCCAGAAGTTCCTGAAGGACAATGGCATACTGAAGAAACTGGAAGCACTGAATATTCATGATGGTGATACGGTTCGTATGTACGGGCTGAGCTTTGAATATTTCAGAAACGGAGAAACTGCCGAGCAGGAGATGCAGGACGAAATGGAACGTAAGGCATTGAATGAAGAACTTTCAGGGGATTCCGAAGATCAGAATCCGGAGAAACATTGAAGTGACAGATAATGAATATGATTGTTCTGCCGGCGGTAAAGTAAGCGGGACAGAAAAGGAGAATATATGACATTTACCAGTAAGCAGAGAGCTTATCTGAGAAGTCTTGCAGCTGATCTTGATCCTGTATTTCAGATTGGCAAAGGCGGCGTTACCCCTGAGGTGGTTGATGCCGTTGCAGAGGTTTTCAATACAAGGGAACTTGTGAAAATCACAATTCTCAAGAACTGCACAGAGGATGTTCATGAGGTTGCGGTTATGATTTCAGAGCGTACCCGTTCTGATCTTGTACAGGTAATCGGCAGGAAGGTTGTTCTTTACAAGCAGTTCCATGAAGATCCGAAGATTATTCTGCCTCGCGGTTAAGTGAGGCCTTTTACAGATATATCATTTATCATCTGTGATATTTTTCATTTGATAAAAATCAGATATGTTTGGAGATGACTTAAATATGAAAAGCAGAAAAATCGGTATTATGGGCGGAACCTTTAACCCGATTCATTACGCACATCTGCTTCTTGCAGAGAACGCAAGAGAACAGTTTGGTCTGGACCGTATTATTTTTATTCCAAGTGGTCAGTCTTACATGAAGGAAGACGAAGATATTCCTTCCGGCGAATTCCGTTATCAGATGGTCAAAATGGCAATTCAGGGGAATCCGTATTTTACGTGTTCCAGAGTTGAAATCGATCGTCCGGGAAGAACATATACGGTAGATACGCTTCATCAGCTTCAGAGAATGTACCCTGGTGATGAACTCTTTTTCATTATGGGTGCGGACAGTCTGCTGAGTATGGAAAGCTGGTATCAGTTTGAAGATATTTTCCAGATGGCGGCGATTCTGGTGGCAGTTCGTGATGATACAGACGAAAGGGCACTTTCAGATGCCGCTGAACGGATGAAAACCAGATACCTTGCTGATATACGAATGGTAATGACTGGTCGGATGGATATTTCTTCCACAATGATACGGGAAAAAATCAAAACCGGGAAGTCGGTTCGCTATCTTTTACCGGAGGACTGTGTGGAATATATCTGTCTGAAAAATCTGTATTCACAGCAACAGGAGGAACGCGTTTGAAGACGATTGAACTGTCTCAGAAGCTTCGTCATCAGATGGAAAATGTGCTGACGGAAGAACGTTTTGACCATACTCTCGGGGTTGCCTATACTGCAGCATCCATGGCTTTTATTCACGGAGAAGATGTACAGAAGGCATTGACAGCGGGGATGCTTCATGACTGTGCAAAATGTATTTCTCATGAGGAGCGTCTTGCAATCTGCAAAAAGCATGAAATTGAGGTTACGGATATTGAACTTCGTAATCCATCTCTTTTGCATGCGAAGGTTGGTGCCTGGATGGCCGAGCATGAATATGAGGTTACGGATCCGGAGATTCTGAGTGCAATCCGCTGGCATACGACCGGACGACCTGCGATGACAACGCTTGATAAAATTATATTTACAGCGGATTTTATTGAGCCAAACCGCAAGAATCTGCAGCATATGGATGAAATCCGTAAAGAAGCATATACGGATCTGGATACCTGTGTAAGGCATATTCTGCATGATACACTGATTTATCTGCAGACAATCGGAAATGAATGTGATCCGATGACACAGCAGACCTATGATTATTATAAAGGAGCATTTTGATGTACGAGAAGTCTAAGGAAATGGCTAAAATTGCAATAAAGGCACTTGAAGATACAAAGGCAGAAGATATCCGTGTGCTTGACATCAGTGAGGTATCAACTCTTGCAGATTGTTTTATCATCGCAAACGGGACGAACAGAAGTCAGGTGCAGGCGCTTCGTGATCATGTAGAAGAGAAGCTTACCAGGGCAGGATATCCGGTAAAGGATGTAGAGGGCTATGAAATGGCCAATTGGATTCTGATGGATTTCGGTGATCTTATCGTTCATATTTTCGATCGTGAAAACCGTACGTTCTTTGATCTTGAAAGAATCTGGAGAGACGGAAAGCAGATCAGTACAGCAGAGATTACAGAAGAATAATTTTCAGGTGGCATTGAAATTTCTGCTGTCTTTTGACTGTTGTTATTCTTTTTATTTACGTAGATTTAAGAAAAGCCTTTGGTTTATCAAATATGATAAACCAAAGGCTTTTCTTATAGAATATCAGGTGTAAAATAAGTTTCTGTTGGTCAGCGAACCAAAGGCAATTTGTTTATTCTACATCGACATATATATTACATCATACATTTTTATAAAGTCTGAGAACGCCAAAAACTTTTCCCAGAATAATACAGTTGTCTACAATAATTGGTTCCATTTCATCATTCTCCGGCTGAAGTCTGATATGTCCCTTTTCCTTATAGTAGGTCTTAACTGTTGCCGAATCATCAATTAATGCAACAACCTTTTCTCCGTTTTCTGCAGTGTTACAGGCATGAACAAACAACAGATCCCCATTAAAAATACCGGCATTGATCATGGAGTTCCCCTTTACATTCAAAATAAAAGAGTCTCCTTTGGGACACATGGAGGACGGTATCGGAATATAACTGTCAATATTTTCCTCGGCCAGAATCGGTGCACCTGCGGCAACCTGCCCGACGACCGGGATGTTCACCATTTCTGTGCGTATCATCTGAAAACTGTCATCGCAGATTTCTATCGCTCTGGGTTTTGTCGGATCACGTTTAATATAACCGTTTTTTTCAAGTGTCTCAAGATGGGAATGAACGGAAGAGGTGGATTTAAGATTGACTGCTTCGCAGATCTCGCGAACTGCCGGCGGAAAACCTCTTTCAAGAATCTGTTCTTTGATATATTCCAGTATTTCTTTTTGCTTTGCTGAGATCTTGCCGTTTGCCATTCACATATCCTCCGTAGATACCATATATTTCATTAATAAACTGATGCAGCTGATTCTTCAACTGCATCTAATTATAACATATGGAAATGCAAAAGCAAACATATATTCAGAAAATCTGTTCGATTTTTCTTCTCTGATATATTGACATTCGAAAGCATGTTCGATATAATTAGTAATCATAAAGAACAGGCGTTCGCAACAAATGTTCGTATCATACGTTCGATATGTTTTACGAACATTCCAGAAACATATGACAGGAGAGGTGAGAGGCATGAGTAACGCGATGATGGCAGCTGCAAGTTTATATCATGATCCGAGATTTTTTGATCAGAGTGAAGTACGTATCAGAAATAACAGAATGCGCCGCCAGAGACAGCTCAGAAAGCATATTATGGTTCTTACTGCAGTTCTGTTTACCGCATGTTTTATGATGATTTTCATGAAAGCTGGAATGCTGTCAGATGCACATACACAGGATCAGGCCATTGATTATAAATATTATAAGACAATAACAGTATCTGCGGGAGATTCGCTTTGGGATATTGCACAGGATCATATTTCCTACAATCATTATCATAATGTAAATGATTATATGGATGAGGTGAGGGAGATTAATCACCTTTCCAATGACGAAATCAATGCAGGATCCAATCTGATTATTCCTTATTATTCCAGCGAATTTGTACAGTAAAGTTGATCAGATAATCACGAGACATAAGATCAACAAGGCGCAAGGACGCAAGATCACAAGACGAAAGAAAGAACCCAGGCCAAGCTGCTGATCCATTATTTATTCTGTTCATTATTAACTGCTGTTCACAATATTATCATGTGATAAAAGATAAAAGCTCTCAGACCGGAGAATGTAGCAGGATCAGCCGGTTTGAGAGCTTTTGTAACGAAACCTGCAAAGCAATTTTAAAACAGATGGATGTGACGCAGTTACTTTTATTTTAATTTTTTCCGTGATGATTTTCGTCATCGTGAAGATCTTCCCGCAGCCGGATGACTCTTGCGGCTTTTCTGCGATTGGTATCATCAATTGCAGCATAGTGTTTCCGGGTCGTATTTACATCTTTATGTCCCAGCACATCCGCAACAAGGTAAATATCTCCGGTTTCATTGTAAAGATTTGTACCAAAGGTACTGCGTAGCTTATGTGGAGTGATTTTTTTCAGTGTAGTAACATTTCCGGCATATTTTTTAACCATATTTTCAACTGCGCGTACAGAGATTCTTTTGTTCTGCAGAGACAGAAACAACGCATTTTCACTACCTGTTTCTGCAACAATCATATTTCTTTCTTCCAGATAATCCTTTAATGCATGTTCAACTTCATCCCCAAAATAAACAACAGTATCGTAACCACCTTTGCGGTGAATATTAAGACCATTGTTGCTGAAGTTAATGTCAGTAAGATCAAGCCCGACACATTCAGATACACGAATACCGGTTCCCAGAAGCAACGTAATCATGGCAACGTCACGGAGCCTGGTCTTATAATGGAATTTCTGCTGGGATTTGGTCAGCTTTTCGCCGTCTTCGACGCGGTCCAACATAATTGCGACTTCATCCGGTTCAAGTCGGATAATGGCCTTTTCATGCATCTTGGGCATGTTAATCAGTGAAGGTGGGTTCGTTTCAATCAGTTCAGCTTTGTAGAAGTAGGAGTACAGAGAGCGGAGAGCAGACATTTTACGGGCTTTTCCATGCTCCAGATTGGACATTTCCTTTCCTTCTTTATCATATAGAGACAGATAGTCGAGGTATTCTTCAATGTCTTCACGGCTAATCTGATCCAGAAGCGAGATCTTGTATTCTGTAATATCTGTTTTTGAGCAGATACTGTTCTGATCATGCAGAAATTCAAAGAAAGTTCGCAGGTCATAAGCATAGCCAAGCCTTGTCCTGGCAGAAGTAACTTCTTCTATACCGCGAAAGTATTGCTTACAAAAATGAGGAAGTGTTGTCAGCACTTCCCGCATTTTCTGAATGTTTTTCTTATCCTGTTCATAATAGTATTTTTCGTTATCGTGATTGCTGTTTTGCATCTTTTCACCACTAACTATTCGTTAAACCTGTGTTTTGCGAATAGTTATATCGCTGTTCCACCATGCTAAAATGGCTTTATCTGGCACTTCTGGCCTTTTCATAATCATCAACAAACTGCATGATAAAGTTTGCGGTTCCTTCAATTCCAAGTTTTGTAGAATTAACAGTCAGATCATAGCTGTCTGCACGTCCCCATTTTTTGGATGAATAATAATTATAATAGCTTTGACGTTGCTTGTCCTTCTTGGACATCATGTCACGTGCCTTATCATCTGTGGAAATATCTGCAAAACGTTCACGGATTCGTTTGATTTTAGCAGCTTCATCTGCCTGAATAAATACGTTAATTACATTAGGAAAATCACTGAGTGCATAATCAGCACATCTTCCAACGATGACACATGGCCCTTCAGAAGCAATCTTTTTTATGGTATCGAACTGTGCCAGAAATACTTTATGGCTGATCGGCATGTCAACAAAACTGGATGAGTTGTATCCGAAGGAATAGGTATCCATTACAAGATTATACATGAAAGAATTGGTGGGACGCTCATCATGGTTTTCGATCATTTCCTCACAGAATCCGCTTTCTCTGGCTACTCTTGCAAGAAGTTCCTTATCATAACATTTGATATTGTAATGCTTCGCAATTAATTCTCCGATTTCTCTTCCGCCTGAACCAAACTGACGACCAATTGTAATTACAGTATCCATATAAGCTCCTCCTGTTGGTTGGTGTCCGGAAATTCTTTATATAACAGACACTTAATAAAGTTTATCCTTATAAGCTAATTATAATCAATATAAACTGAAAACTCAACCGATATTGATGCTCCGGACGCTAGTACACGGAAACTTTATATCATCTTAAGGTGTCCAGAAGATGTTTGAAATATTGCGGCAGAGGAGCATCAGTTTCAATATACTGCCCTGTTACCGGATGAATAAAGCCCAGGATTTTGGCATGCAGGCACTGCCCCTCCAGTTTCCATCTGGACTTTCGATTTCCGGCATAGACTTCATCACCAAGTATCGGATGTCCGATATGTGCCATATGCACACGGATCTGGTGTGTGCGTCCAGTCTCAAGCTGACAACTGACATAGGTCAGCTGATCCTCTTCAAAGCGTTTGATCACATGATAATGTGTTACTGCATTTTTTGCATGAGGTACATTTACTGCCATTTTTTTGCGATCCGTTGTGCTTCTGCCGATCGGGGCATCAATCACACCGTCGTCCTGAGGTAGAATACCATAAACAATAGCATGATAGATTCGTCTGATGGAATGTTCTTTTAACTGAGCGGCTATGCTTTGATGTGCAGCATCATTTTTGCAGACGATTATGGAACCTGTTGTGTCTTTATCAATACGATGTACAATACCAGGCCTCAGAACACCGTTAATGCCTGATAGTTGACCCTTGCAATGCCACATGACAGCATTGACCAGGGTGTCTGTAAAATGTCCTGCAGCGGGATGTACGACCATTCCTTTGGGCTTGTTGACCACCAGCACATCCTGATCTTCGTAAAGAATGTCCAAAGGAATATCCTGAGCTTCAATATTCAATTCCTGTGCCGGAGGAACACACATTTTAATGTGATCACCTTCAACAACTGCGGTACTTGCTTTTACGTTTTGATCATTCAGTGTAACCCTTTTTTCATCCAGCATTTTTCTGATATAGGTACGGGAAAATCCTTCTGAAAGCTCACTGATTACTTTATCAATCCGCTCTCCTTCAAGATCGTCTGTAATGACATAATTGTAGATCTGATCGCTCATTTAATCTCCCGGTATTTTTTTTGCTGTTTGAAACTTAAGAATGCAAAATCCTGTTCCTTATATACAAACAGGAAAAGAATGATAAATAATGCGGTAGATACTGTTACATAAATATCCGCCACATTAAAAATCGGGAAATTAATCAGTACAAAATAGATAAAATCAACGACATAGTTATTTGCCAGTCGATCAATCATATTACCACAGGCACCACTACATACCATTACAAGGAGAATGTGCATGATATTGTATTTCTTATCGTCGGGCAACAGATATATAACATATGCGATAATAAACATGATCATAATTGCAATCAGGATGAAGAAAAATTTCTGGTTCTGGAGCATTCCAAATGCGGCCCCTTTGTTTTCAAGATAATTAAGTTCCAACACCCCTTTGATAATCGGAACTGCAGGCTGATCTTTCAGCTGAAGGACTGCCAGATATTTTGTAAACTGATCAAATAAAACGAGTATGATCATCAGAATAATATCAAATAAAATGAACTTTTTCTTCTTATTGCTTGGTTTTAACATTGGTTGTACTCTCCTGTTCAATCGCCGTTTTCGACATATAAAATTTCATTGATAGCATTACGAATCTCATTTTCTGTTACATCGGTATGAATGACTCCCTTGCCCAGATCTTTCAGCAGAATAAAGCGTATGGTACCGGAATCTTCTTTTTTATCTGATTTCATGAGCGTCATGATTTCATCAGGATCAATATTTTCTACTGAAATCGGAAGTCCGAATGGTACAAACATATCACGGATTTCATAATAATCTTCCTCACTCAGAAGCCCCTTCTGCCAGGAAATGTAAGCTGCTGCAATACTGCCAAGTGCGACACATTCGCCATGAAAAAGCTCGAAATTACGGGCTTTTTCAATCGCATGTCCTATCGTATGTCCATAATTTAAAAGTGCGCGCTCACCTTTTTCTGTTGGATCTTTTTCAACCACTTCTTTTTTGATTTCACAGCTCCTGCGAATCATGGGAAGCAGAACCTCAGCATCACGGTCATTAATCTCATAAATATGATCTACCAGCCATGAATAGAATTCCTGATCTTTAATCAATCCGTATTTCATTACTTCGGCAAATCCGGATGCATACTGTCTGGCATCCAGGGTACTGAGAACAGAAATGTTAATATAAACAAGAGATGGCATATAAAAAGCGCCGATCATATTCTTATAACCTTCAAAATCAACACCTGTTTTACCACCCACGCTGCTGTCTGTCTGCGCAAGTAATGTGGTAGGAATCTGAATAAAGGAAATTCCACGCAGATATGTTGCAGCACAGAAGCCGGTAATATCTCCGGTAACACCGCCGCCAAGCGCAATCAGAAGATCATGCCGGTCGAGATGCTGCGCAATCAGAAACGCATAAATATCATGAACCGTATTCAGATTTTTATAGTCTTCTCCTGCAGGAATTTCATAAACTAAAACCGGATGATGTTCATCCTGAATTGCATCCTGTACTGTTTTTCCATAAACGGGCTGCACATTTGAATCTGTAATAATGACAATCCGGCGATTTCTAAAGCCAAGACAATCAATCTGATCCTTAAGCTCATCAAAACTCTGTGTGAAAAGAATATCATAACAGGGTTTTCCATTATAACTTACATTCATTGTTTCACTCATGAAAAATATTCTCCCGCTTATATCAATATGATTAAGTGCAGATATAATATCATATGCACTCAGAAAACTTCTTACGTATCCTGAAAGAAAAAGCAGAAGCAAAACTGATGCTTCTGCTGATTCAGATGACATGATAAAAATCAACCAATCTGCTGTGGACCATCATGCTGGCCTACATTATCGTCAAATGTTCCATTTAAAATATCCTGAAAGTCTCCGGAAATGTCTACGCTTGCAGGGGTAATAATGAAAATGTATTTCGAAATTTTCTGAAGATTTCCACGAATGGCAAAACAGGAACCGGATGTAAAATCAATGATTCTCTGTGCAATTTCTACATCAAGTCCCTCGAGATTAAGGACAACAGTACGATTTGCAAGAAGGGTTTCAGTAATCTCTCTGGCATCTTCTACCGTAGTCGGCTTAATTACACATACTTCCATGCCGGCAGTTGTCATGGACTTTCTGGTACGGGTAGCGGGCATCTGCTTGATTGGTGTTTTTTTCAGCTTATCTTCCGGAATTTCAATCGATGGATCATCTTTTCCGACAGGAGCCTTATGAACCTGGTCGGCACCATTTTCATCATAATAGGCTTCTTCATCAGAATCGTAATAATCATCTTCTCCGTTTAACTTCATGGCAGTTAAGAACTTATCCATCATGCTCATTTTTTCATTTCTCCTCAATATTTAAACGATCTGAAAAATTTTCATATAGACCGCCATCATTATAATTAAAATTATACAAAGATATTATCGTAGTTTTTTCAGCCTGTGTCAATGCCTTTTGCCTTATCACAATTTATGGATAACATGATTATTCATAAATCAGTTCATTTTCATTTACAGTAGAGGTATCCAGAACAATGTAATCATATACATTAAGACCATATTGTGTATTTGACTGCACGATTGAATATTCATTATTCTGATATAAAATATTGATCTGCTTAAAGTCCGCATAACCCTTATTAATGTTATATACGCCAATCAGAGAATCCTGTTTGCTGATCGTATATTTTTCAGTTGATTCAGGTTTGATCAGTATATCACCAGCTCTGAGCGTCGAATCATCAAGATAGTATTCAGTATCTGTTTCGTTGTAAATCTGCGTCTGAACAAATTCAGTCGTTTCCTTACCATCTTCAGTATAGGTATCTCTCATGACTCCGGTTTTATTATCCTGACCGGTTGTAACATATTCCTTGGGCACAATAAAGAAATTCTTTTTTACAATTGCAGAATTGGGAATTTTAAGCCCTTTCTGATCTTCAGTGATCAGTTCAATGTTCAGATACCGGTCTGTTGCAAAAGTCAGCATGGAATTGGTAAAGGTCAGATCAACGAAAGTTTCCCCGGCATTATTGGTATAGCTGGTAACAGCAGCCCAGGATTCATCCTGATTCTTCAGAAAACGAACCTTGATGTATCCAAGGTCAGTCAGCTCTTTTGCTTTTTTGGCATCTGTTTTGATGGCAACTGACCAGGTCTCATTGGTAGACAGCTTATACACCGGATCACCTACGGAAACAAGTGCATTGTTTACCAGCTGTGTTTTGGCATATTTTGAATCATCAAACATTGCGGAAGTGAGATTTTCCAACTTGGTCTGCTCAAAACCATCGGTGGAATAAACAACGATTCCTGTGTCTTCTGCATTGCAATAATTAATGGACTGGGATTTGCTACCGCCATTCAAAGATTGAATATTCTTAAGAATGCTGGCATTGGCAAGCTTCTGAACTGTACCTGTCATACTTGTTTTGAAGTCGTAGACACTGCTGAACTGAGCAGGTTGGAATCCAGAAGAAAAATCTACAACCTGTGAACGTAGTTCACTGAGGTCATCATCAGATAATGTGACGTCATTTGTTCCCTGTGCCTTGAGTTCATCCAACAGTTGTCCGGATTCATCTACAGTATAAACAAGGTTGCCTACGGCTACTCTTCGGCCTTCGGTTGCAAAATAATTTACATAGCCTGCAAGCTTGCTTTTCACCACTTCTTCGTCACGAAGCGCAATTCCCTCATAAATGTTATCTGTAGAAAGAGAACCTTCCATAACTTCGTATCCGACAATGTGCTTTGAATTAAAATAGATAAAGACACAGATAATTACATACACCAGAATGACTGCAAAAATAATCATACCGATATTTATATTAAGACTTCTGGGATATTTTGTGACCTTATTCCTTCTATTTCCTGGCATATCCGATAACCTACCCTCAAAAAGAAAGCCGCGGAAGAAACAGCCGCGGCTTTACTTTATTATTTAAATTAAAGAGAAATCACAACCTTGGATTTTACTTCTTCCGGGAGTTCCTGTTCATCCATTGATACACTTAATACAAAATCAACGTTAAACTTTTCGCTCAGCTTATCCAGTTTTTCAATTGTTTGGGTGATGTCTTTTCCTTCGAGATTTGCAATTTTTAAGAAGCTGTCGAAATACATCTGCTGAAGATCGTGATCCTGAGAAATGATTCCACTGATAAAACCGATAAATTCGTCTGCATTGGATACCATAAATTCCGGAGCAACAATTAATCTGATCTTATTATTAAGCTCATACATATGTTTTGTATTTTTATCCAGAAAAACAATATTACCAAGGATATTTTTTACTTCGGCATTTACCTTGTCCAAAAGACATTTTGTCTTGCCCTTCCCCTTTTTGCCTACAATCAGCTGAACCATATCGGTATCCTCCTTGTGTAATTTCATTGCTAAATCAAGATACTGTCACATCTTGATTCAATTATATGTTAAGTACATGTAAAACACAACCTCAATTAGTGATTTTATTAAGCATAGAAGTCATTTCGTTATAGAGTGTATCACTGTCCTCTGCCCGCATGACAACAGAGATATACGGGTTCCCGGACTTGTCCTGTGCGTACAGAATCAGACAATGTCCTGCTGCATTCGTGGTGCCGGTTTTGCCTCCAATGACGGTAATATCAGTAGGCGCTTCTTTTTCTCCCTTAAGATACAGATTTGTAGAATGAATATCTACCTTTACCGCAGTACCGCTCTTATCCGTATAGGAAGTTGTATAGGTCGGCTGATTGATGATCTGCTGAAATTCCTTATACTGCATTGCTGCGTTGAACATAAGGTACATGTCATAGGGTGTAACATAGTGCTCATCTGCAGTCAGTCCGTTCGGATTGGCAAAATGGCTTCCGGTTGCGCCAATGGCAACTGCTTCTGCATTCATCATTTCTACAAATTTATCGACAGAACCGCCGATGTTGTCTGCAATCATGACCGCGACATCATTTGCTGAATAAATCAGAAGAATATGCAGTGCCTGATCCAATGTCATCTGATCGCCTTCTTTGAGTCCAATCAGCTGTGCACCGTTTTCTGAAATGTAAACATCTGAAGAAGCAGTAAGCATCTGGTCCAGTTTTCCATATTTAAGCGCTACAAGTGCAGTCATGACCTTGGTAAGACTTGCAGGTTCCACCTGCTTGTTTACGTTTACCGCATAGAGCGTTTTTTTATTCTTCAGGTCAAAAAGCCCTGCGCAGCTGGCTTCAGATAAGGAGACAGACGAATCTGCAATATCCGAGTTCACTACACAGAGATTTGAAGCAAATGTATCCAGCATCTGCGTTGAACCGCCGTTTTTATAGGCAGAAAGTGAATATTTCATTGAATATGTTGTAGCACCGCAGCCTGTTAACACAAGTACGGCTGCCAGCAGAACGGAGATCAGCTGACAGCTGTAATGAATTTTACTGTTACATTTATTTGTACATTTCACGCCACTCAAGATCTCCTCTGTCCAGTGATTTGATGAGCAGTTCAGCAGAAGCAAGATTCGTAGCAACAGGAATGTTATGCACATCACAAAGATGCATGACATTTCCGACATCCGGTTCATGAGATTTCTGCGTCAGCGGATCACGAAGGAAAATGACAAGATCGATTTCATTGTGTTCAATTGCAGCGCCGATCTGCTGCTCTCCGCCAAGATGTCCTGCCAGAAACTTGTGAACATTCAGGTTGGTTACCTCTTCAATCAGTCTTCCTGTTGTTCCTGTAGCATATAACTCATTCTTACTGAGAATACCTCTGTATGCGATGCAAAAATTCTGCATCAGCTTCTTCTTCGCATCATGCGCAATCAGTGCAATATTCATATCTGTAACATCCTCCTGTATATTTTTGAAAGTGAAGATTTTCAGAACAGATCATCCACAATCAGTATTTTCTGCTTTGCAATTTCACATTCAGAACAAATCCTATTCCTATGTATACGCTGACAAGCGAGGTCAGTCCGGAACTGACCAGTGGTAACGGAATACCCGTATTAGGCAGCGTTCCGGTTGCAACACCGATATTCATAAATCCCTGAAATCCGATCCAGCATGCCATTCCTGTTGCAATTACAGCCCCGGCGACATCTTTTGCCTTCGCTGCAATCCGGAGACATTCAATTGCAATTGCAAGGATCAGTACCACCACAATGACGGAACCGATAAATCCAAACTCCTCACCCACAACGGTAAAAATGAAATCTGTCTGTGATTCGGAAATGAAGCCACCATTCAGAACAGAACTGATTTCATTGGTATTATAACCTTTTCCCTGAAGCTGACCGGAGCCAATAGCCATCATGGAATTCAGTGTCTGATAAGCCTCTGCATTGGCGTAATTCTCAGGATGGAGCCAGGCCAGAATTCTCTTTTGCTGATAGTCATGTAAAAAAGGACTGTTTGGCTGTATTGCACTGTAAAAAATGACAGCAACGGAAGGGATTGATATTGCCAGAACACCTGCGACAAGTTTCCAGCTGATTCCTCCGACGAACATGACCATACAGAATATGACCATGACCATAACACTTGTTGATAGATCCGGCTGTCGCAGGATCAGTACCAGCGGCGGCAGTAATAACAACAGACATAGAAATACAAAACGCATATTTTTGATTTTATTCTTATACTTCATAATAAACTGCGCATAGAATAAAATCAATAAAATTTTGGCAATTTCCGAAGGCTGAAAAGTGATTCCGAAGAGCCTCAGCCAACGCTGTGAACCATTTGTGGAACTGCCGTTAAAAATAACCAGCAGAAGTAAAATCAGATTCAAAACATAAAATACCCAATAAAAACGGATCAGCTGTGTATAGTCCATCAGTGAAATGAAAACCATCAGAACAATGCCCAAAACAATTCCGAGAATCTGCTTATTCCGCAGAGACTCATCTGCTGCACTGCTGATTGCCAGTACACCGACAATGGAAAGCGCTATGGTCAGTATGATCAAATAAAAGTCATAATTTTTTACACTGTAACGTTTTAACATAAGACTCCTTTGGAGATTACTTACGGATCAGTCGGCATTTGCAGAAGTTCCATCGAGTTCCTTGGCAACACCGGAACGAATCTCGTCTCTCTTGGATTCGTTGTAATAATACTGAAATACATCTTTTGTGATCTGTGCTGCATAACTGGATGAATAACCGTAGGCAACACGTGTCGCAATGGCTATTTCCGGATTTTCATACGGTGCATATCCGACAAATAAAGCATGGTTTGCACGATCGGTACGCTCCTGAGCAGTACCTGTTTTACCGGCAACATTAACACCAATATTATTGAAATAGGCTTTTGACTCTACAACACCTCTCATACCGGTATGAATTGCGTCCCAGTCTGATTGAGGCATATTGATCTTATCACGAACGGATGCAGAATAATCCTTCAGCAGGTTTCCGTCAGAATCTGTCGTTTTGTTAATCAGAGTCAGATTATAACAGGTTCCGCTGTTGGCCACTGTGGTAACATATCTTGCAAGGCCTACTGTGGTATATGCATTGGTACCCTGACCAATTGCCGATCGTACAGCATCCTGTGTGGATACCTGCGGATCAGATTCATCAATCTCAATCCCGGATTTTTCTGTAAGTCCGTACATATCTGCATATTTCTTCAGCTTGGCAAGACCGACATCCGAAGAATAGGTATTGCCCTGCAGACCCAGCCCATATCCGACTGTATAGAAGAAATAGTTGCAGGAATTCTTAATACCGCCGCTGACGTTCAGAGAACCATGACCCCGCGGGTATATCCAGCATCTGGGACTTGGCGTGATCTTATCAAACTGTCCGACGCAGGTGATTGTTGAGGTGGTGGTAATCACACCTTCCATCAGACCCGCAGTTGCAGACACCATCTTGAATGTGGAACCTGGAGCTGTCTTCTGCTGCGTGGCATAATTATAAAGCGGTTTGGAAAGATCGCTTCTGAGTTTTGCGTAATATGCCGCATCTACGCCGTTTGCCATCTTGTTATTGTCATAGCTTGGATAAGAAACAAGCGCCAGAACGTCACCATTTCTGACATCTGTAATGACCATGGAACCCGAACACGGATCCAGATTTAACTGGGCGGGGGTAATATCCAGTTTTCTGACACGATTAAGTATGAATGTATAGGCAGATTCAGCGCCGCCTTCAAACTGTTTCTGTTCAGCTGCACTCAGGGTGACAACTTTCTGCTCCAGAAGAAGCTTACAGCAGTCAGAACCGGATATGATTCCGTCATCAATCATATACTTATAAAGTTTTTTACTGAAAGTCACATCCTGTGACAGCTTGTCAGAAATATAGGACAGAATATGTGTATAGACTTCTTCTGAATCCGAATACTGATTATCAAGTGCAAGTCCTGAAATATTAACCCAGTTTTTTGAAATTGCATAATGCAGGAATTCATTCAGAGAAATAGTTTCATCTTTTGTCCAGGCAATATAGGTTTTATCTTCCTTATCTACCGCATCTGAATCCAGTATACCGTCTGTATACAGCATGGATGCAATGTAACTTTCATAAATCTGATATTCCTTGGGCAGTTTATCATAAGGCGTTTTGGTGTCCGTAAGCTCTGTGCTCAGTTCGGCAAGGACAGCTGCCTGCTTTTGCTGAAAACGCTTATAAACCGACTGCTCAGTTGCACCGGCACCTTTTTCCGTAAAATGTGTTGTATCAATAACG
Source organism: Butyrivibrio sp. (assembly GCA_022486625.1). Taxonomy (GTDB): domain Bacteria; phylum Bacillota; class Clostridia; order Lachnospirales; family Lachnospiraceae; genus Butyrivibrio. Next base: position 167,089 of record JAKVKH010000003.1, read on the forward strand.
GAATTGTTAAAAAGTGCATTATACACATCATAGATCGGTATGGTCAGATCACTGGAATTTTTTACCTGAGGCGCTGTTTTGGTGTCACGGATTTTGGATACCAAAATTCCGGCGAGACGCTCTTCAAGAATATCATATGCTGCTTCCTGAAGATCCTTATCAATGGTCAGATACACATCGTTGCCTGCAACCGGATCCACATAATCACTTGTTTCGATTACCTTACCGACTTTGTCGACATAAACCGTTTCAGAGCCCTTCGTCCCCTGAAGCGTCGTTTCCATAGACTGCTCAATACCGGCTTTTCCAACCGTATCATTCAGATCATAGTCTGGATTTTTCTTCTGCAGATCAGAGAGTTCGTCCTGTGAAACCTTGCCGGTATATCCGATAATCTGCGAAAAGTATTCTGCATCTACGTATTTACGTGCAGTTTCTTCAACAATGGAAACGCCCTTCAGTTCGGAACTGTTTTCCATAACATCTGCAACTGTCTTATCACTGACACTTGTAGCAACTGTTGTATCAATGTATTTCTGGTAGCTGTTCAGATTCATGTCATAACGGATGGTCAGTACCTTGAGCAGCCGTTCATTTGAATACCCCAGACCCGGAACAAAAGTTTTTTTATCTGCCGGATTGGTATAACCGCCGATTCCGAATTTAGTGGCCAGATCCTGAATTACTTCTGTTGCTGTTTTTGTTTTCTCTTCATATTTGAGATCAGTAATGGCCAGCCTGCCATAAATATCAGCCAGGAAGCGCAGTTTTGCCGTATCTTCCACTGTAAATTCAAAATTTCCGTTCTCATCAAGGGCAATATTAAAGTCACTGACAACTTCATCACCGTTTTTTTCGATCATATCGATCAGTTTATTCACGGTTGCATTAATTTCGGAATTGCGATTCGAACCTGTATCATATACATCTTCAATGGTAACGGAATTGGCAAGCTCATTATAGGCAAGCAGATTGCCGTTTCTGTCATAGATGTTTCCTCTCGTGCTGGGAATGTCCTTTTCCTTCTTGATTTTCAGCTGGAAGGAATTAAGATAATTCTCACCATTCACAATCTGCAGGTCAAAAAGACGGTATACAAGCGTTCCTGCACATACAATAAGCAGCA